>NZ_JBDPJM010000005.1:0-309704 GCF_039871805.1 Rheinheimera fenheensis | reverse complement strand
GTCTGGCCATCTTGCACCTCAGTGTCAGGTACGATACCTAACTATAGAAGGTGTCTACTGATCATGGGTAACTCGGAGCCTTAACGCTTATTCGGCGGGTAACCCTGTAGTTAAATACCGGTTAACCCGTACTTGTAAAATTAATGCGCCTTACATTACTGGCCGTTTGTAAAAAATACAACGAGATGCTGATGCGATTCGCCATGCAGCAGGCAGCAAAAAACCTGCTGTTGCAGGTTTTTTGCTGTAACGGTTATGCCAGTTTTGGCGCGTCGAAGTTAGCTGGTTCGTCGCTGTAAATGCACACATTCCAGTCGGCGGCCAAGCCGGTTTCGGCAAGGCAATAAGTTTCAAAGAAATGCTTTATTTCGGCGCGCTGACAGTGCGCTTCAAAGCTGGCTAAGTCAGCCCAGATTTCGTTAAAAGCGATCGGGAAGCTTTTGCCTTCGGCAAAGGGGCTGGCGATTTGCCGGGTAACGATATACTGCAGGCAGCCATCTTCGCGCTGGCTGTTGGGCTCTAAACTTTGCAGTACCTTAAACAACTCGTCGGCTTTGCCGGGTTTAGGCAGAAACTGAGCAATACAATATACTTTTTTCGACATAAAAGTCCTTTGAAGTTAGCCGGGCTTAGTGCCCGGCAGCTTTACCAAAAACGTCAAATAAACCGGCGTTTAAATATAAATGCGCCAGCACACTGGCGATATAGCCAAGCAATATCACCGGCGCCCATTTTAAGTGGCCGGCAAAGGTGTAGTAACCCCGTGCCTGGCCCATCAGTGCCACACCAGCGGCTGAACCGATAGACAACAAGCTGCCACCGACACCGGCTGTCAGCGTAATAAGCAGCCATTGGCCGTGTGACATGTCTGGCTGCATGGTAAGCACGGCAAACATCACCGGAATATTGTCAATAACGGCGGAAATAAGCCCCAGCGCCACATTGGCCCAGGTGGCGTCCCACTGGGTATACAATAAGTCTGACATCATGGCTAAGTAGCCCATAAAGCCAAGCCCGCCGACGCACATCACCACACCGTAGAAAAACAGTAAGGTGTCCCACTCGGCGCGCGAGACCCGGCTAAACACATCAAACGGCACTACCTGGCCTAAAGCACGAATACGCTCCATGTCGCCCTCGCGCTCGGCCAGCGCCCGTTTGCGTGCCAAAGAACCCGGCAGTGTAACCCGCAAAAAGTAGCCAAAAAATTGCAAGTAACCTAAGCCGGTCATCATGCCCAGCACCGGCGGCAGGTGCACTACGGTATGAAACGCCACCGCCGTGGCAATTGTTAATAAAAACAGCGTTAAAATGCGCAGCGCACCGCGTTTAAGCTCGATATCATCTTCGGCTGCTTGCGGCATGCGTTTTTCCACGAAAAAGCTCATCACCACAGCAGGTACCAGATAGTTCACCAGGGATGGCACAAATAACACCAGAAACTCGGTAAAGTTTAATAAGCCGGCCTGCCATACCATTAGCGTAGTAATGTCGCCAAAGGGGCTAAAGGCGCCACCGGCATTGGCGGCAACGACGATATTAATGCAGCACAGATTAATAAATTTTTTGTCGCCCTCGGCAACTTTCATTACCACGGCGCACATCAGCAGGGCGGTAGTCAGGTTATCGGCTATCGGAGAGATAAAAAACGCCAGTACGCCGGTTAGCCAGAATAGCTGGCGGTAACTAAAGCCTTTACGCACCATCCAGCTGCGCAGCACGTCAAACAGCCGGCGCTCTTCCAGCGCATTGATGTAGGTCATGGCGACCAGCAAAAATAGCATCAGCTCGGCAAACTCTAGCAGGGTGTGGCGAAACGCCGCTTCTGACGCTGCCGGCATGCCGGCTTGTACATATTGCCAGCCGATCATGCCCCAAATAATACCGGCAGCGACCAAAACCGGCTTGGATTTACGCAGATGAATTTTTTCTTCCATCATGACCAGCGCATAGGCCAACACAAAAATACCGATGGCAATAAAGCCGGTAAGACTATGGGTAAGGCTAACCGGCCCTACAGCGGCCAGCACGCCCGGGGCAAAAACCGCCAGTAACAGTAAAAAAAGGTGAGATAAAGTGAGCTTGTGCATGGTAGTGCCAACAGTTCCTGATTATTGTTATTAACATAGCGGCAAAAAACACGGCAACACCGCGTTTTGCCTGCCGCCCATGCAGCATAAACAAAACTGGCGTTATCGATATTCAACCTTAGTGGTAGTTTACCCTGCGCTTAGGGTAAGGCAGGCGACATAGAAACTGCGACAGTCGCACTTGACGGGCAGGCATGCTAACAAAAAAACACGAGCTTTAACAGCGTTGTGCCAGGGTAAGCCTATACCGGCAAACCCTCACGGAAAAACTGCACGCTGCCACACTGGCTGCAAGCCAGCAATTCAGCCGGGTGGGTATAATCGATATGGCTCATACAGTGGCTGCAGCGGTAACGGCCCATGCCCACCATTTCGCCCTGGTAATACACGCCCTGGTGGCTAAAATCTTGCGCCAGCTCCTGCCACTCCAGCTGGCTTTTGTCGGTGATGCTGCTTAGCTCCTGCCACAATGCTTCGGGCCACAGCGACGGCAGGCTATCCGGCTCGGCTGCTTTGTCTTCACTATGTTCTTGCCACTGACGTTTTAGCGTTTCGATAAACAGCGTGGTTTCGTAAGCGCTTAAGTCTTTTCCGGCCTTCACATAGGCTTTTAGCTGCTCGATGACATCAACCAGATTAGTCAGCTGTTGCTGCTCGGTTTGCTTCAGGCTTTGGCTAAACTCTGCCAGCCAATGTTGGTACTTCTTGACAAAATCGGCCATAACGTCTCCTTGGGTTTAAAACCAGTATAGACAATACGCTGCTGGTTGTTGTAACAACGGCTCTGCGGTATGCTATAGCCACTTTTTTGCCACCTTGACGGCAGCTGTACTAACCCCCCTTTTTCGGAAGACCTGAATGCAAGAACAATACAACCCGCAGCAGATTGAAACGGCACTGCAGCAGCAATGGGAACAGAGCAACGCCTTTAAAGTGACTGAAGATAACAGTAAAGAAAAGTTCTACTGTCTGTCGATGTTTCCCTACCCCAGCGGGCGTTTGCATATGGGCCATGTGCGCAACTACACCATAGGTGACGTAGTTAGCCGTTTTCAGCGCATGCAAGGTAAAAATGTACTGCAGCCTATGGGTTGGGACGCCTTTGGTTTACCAGCGGAAAACGCCGCCATTAACCATAAAACCGCCCCGGCTAAGTGGACTTACGAAAATATCGATTACATGAAAAACCAGTTAAAGCGCTTAGGCTTTGGCTACGACTGGAGCCGCGAAGTAGCCACCTGTAAGCCGGAGTACTACCGCTGGGAGCAATGGTTTTTCACCAAGCTGTACGAAAAAGGCCTGGTATACAAAAAAATGGCCACCGTGAACTGGGACCCGGTAGATCAGTGCGTACTGGCCAACGAGCAGGTTATTGACGGCCGCGGCTGGCGTTCAGGCGCTTTGGTTGAGCAGCGCGAATTAGCGCAGTGGTTTATTAAAATTACCGCTTACGCCGAAGAGCTGCTGGCCGATTTAGACCAGTTAGACGGCTGGCCAGAGCAGGTAAAAACCATGCAAAAAAACTGGATTGGCCGCTCTGAGGGCGTTGAGATCCGTTTTGACGTGGCCAACAATGCGCAGAGCCTGACCGTGTATACCACCCGTCCGGATACCCTATACGGCGTAACCTATGTGGCGGTTGCCGCCCAGCACCCGCTGGCGCAGCACGCTGCAGCCAATAATGCAGAACTGGCAGCTTTCATTGAAGATTGCAAAGGCGGCAAGATGGCCGAGGCCGAGCTTGCTACCATGGAGAAAAAAGGCTGTGCCACTGGCCTGTTTGCCGTGCACCCGTTAACCGGCGAGCAGGTGCCGGTATGGGTCGCCAACTTTGTGTTGATGGACTATGGCTCTGGTGCCGTTATGGCCGTACCGGGCCATGACCAGCGCGATTATGAATTTGCCACCAAATACCAGTTACCTATTAAGCAAGTGGTTACCGCAGCAGATGGCAGCGCCGTGACATTAGAACACGCCGCCTATACCGACAAAGGCGTATTAATTAACTCGGCCGAGTTTGATGGTTTAGACTTTGACGCCGCCTTTAACGCCATTGCCGCCAAACTGGCTGGCATGGGTCGCGGCGAGGTAAAAGTAAATTACCGCCTGCGCGATTGGGGTGTATCACGCCAGCGCTACTGGGGCGCACCTATTCCTATGCTGAATCTGGCCGATGGTAGCCAGGTGCCGGTACCGGAAGATCAGCTGCCGGTACGCTTACCGGAAGATGTGGTAATGGACGGTGTAATTTCCCCCATTAAAGCCGACCCGAGCTGGGCAAAAACCACCTATAACGGCAGCGAAGCGTTCCACGAAACGGATACCTTCGACACCTTTATGGAGTCGAGCTGGTATTACGCCCGCTACTGCAGCCCCGATTACGACAAAGCCATGCTGGACCCGGCCAAAGCTAACTACTGGCTGCCGGTTGATCAGTACATAGGCGGTATTGAACACGCCATTTTGCACCTGTTATACAGCCGCTTCTTCCACAAGCTGCTGCGCGATGTAGGCTTGGTGCAATCTGACGAGCCATTTAAGCGCCTGTTATGTCAGGGCATGGTGCTGGCTGAAACCTTTTATCGCGACACTGATAACGGCGGTAAAGTCTGGTTTTCACCGGCGGATGTCACCGTTCAGCGTGATGACAAAGGCCGTATCATCAGTGCGGTACTGAACAGTGATGGCCAGCCGGTGCAATCGGCCGGTATGAGCAAGATGTCCAAGTCGAAAAACAACGGCATCGATCCACAAAAAGTCATTGACCAATACGGCGCAGATACGGTGCGTTTATTTATGATGTTTACCGCTCCGCCAGAGCAAACGCTGGAGTGGTCAGACTCGGCGGTAGAAGGCGCGCATCGCTTTATTAAGCGTATTTATACCCTGGTAAGCGATTTTGCCGCTGCAGGTACTGTTGGCCAACTGGACCTGTCAGCGCTAAATAACGAGCAGAAAACCCTGCGCCGTGAACTGCATAAAACCATTGCCAAGGTGTCAGACGATATTGGCCGCCGTTACACCTTTAACACCGCTATAGCCGCCATTATGGAGCTAAGCAACAAACTGCAAAAAGCCAGCCTGACCACTGAGCTCGACCGCGCCGTGATGCAGGAAGCTATCTTGGCGCTGCTACAAATGTTAAACCCGATTACACCGCATGTAGCACAATACCTGTGGGCGCAACTGGGCCAGAGCAAGAGCATAGAGCAAACGCCTTGGCCACAAGCTGATGCGGCCGCTATGGTAGAAGATGAAAAACTGGTGGTGGTGCAGGTTAACGGCAAAGTGCGCGGCAAAGTCACCGTCGCCGCCGATGCCTCGGAAGACAACGTACTGTCGGCAGCAAAAGCCGACGAGAATGTCAGCCGTCATCTTGAGGGTGTCAGCATTCGTAAAGTCATTTACGTGCCGGGCAAGTTACTGAACCTGGTGGTGGGCTGATATGGCCCGCCTTACCACACTGTTAATGGTGTTGGCCGCACTGCTTGTTAGCAGTTGCGGCTTTAAGCTACGCGGCGACCTGCCGCTTAGCCACTTTCCGGCTATTTATGTGCAAAGTGAGCGCCACTCTGAGCTCGCTGATCTGGTTAAAGCACGCTTTAGCTACAACAAAGTGACCTTGCTGGACAGCTACCAACAGGACGCCCCGGTGCTGGAGCTGGTAAAAGACTCGCTGGAGCGGCGCACCCTGTCGTTGTTCCCCAACGGTCAGGTAGCCGAATACGAGCTGATTTACAAAGTACAGTACCGCTTAACCATGCCAAACGCTGAAGCTCAGCCCTATCAGTTTGAGCTGTACCGCGATTATCAGGACGACCCTAACCAGGCTCTGGCCAAAGCTAAAGAGCTGGAGCTGCTGCTGGGCGAATTGCGCCAACAGGCAGCCAACCGCATATTACGCCAGCTATCCAGGTTACAGTAATGGGCGTTGGCAACAGTTGATGCAAAAACTCTACGCCAACCAACTGCCACAACACGTTCAGGGCCCGCTGGCAGGCTGTTATCTGCTGTTTGGCGAAGAGCCACTACAAAAACTCGAAGCGATCGATGCCATTTGTGCCGGCGCCAAAGCGCAGGGCTTTGCCGAGCGCATCAGCCTGACCGCCGATGCACAGTTTGACTGGCAGCAGCTGGCCAATGAGCTAAATGCGATGTCGCTGTTTGCCGAGCGGCGCCTGATAGAGCTGGAGCTGGTGCAGCAAAAGCTGAGCAGCGAAGCCAATGAGCAATTAAAAGCCCTGCCACAGCAGCTACACAGCGATATTATTCTGCTTATTCATGGCGAGCGCAGTTTTAGCGATGTTAGTAAGCTGGCCTGGTTTAAACAACTGGTGCCGCAGGCCGTGCAGGTGCCGATTTACCCGCTGGATGAGCGGCAAAGTCTGCAATGGCTGCGTGAACGCGCCCGTATGCTGCAGCTGCCACTTAGCAGCGATGCACTGAGCCTGTTACAACAACATTGTGCCGGTAACCTGTTAGCCGCACGGCAGGAGCTGGAAAAACTGGCGTTAAGCCAGTTGCCTGCGCCTATAGATGCCACAGCGTTAAGCCAGTTTTTAGCTGACCACTCCAGCTTTACCGTGTTTCAGTTAGTCGATGCGATACTGCAAGGTCAGTTAGACGAAGCGCTGCACCGGCTGCAGCGACTGTGTCAGCAGGACACTGAGCCCGTAATCATCGCCTGGCAGTTACATAAAGAAGTCACGCAGCTACGCCAACTGCTGCAAGCTCAGCAACAAGGCGGCAACCTTAGCGAGCAGTTTAAACAAATGGCCATCTGGCCCAAACGCCAAAGCCTGTACCAGCAAGCCCTGGCGCGGTTTTCGCTACTTTATCTGGATTATTTATTGCAAGAGCTGGCGGCTTTTGATCGCCTTTATAAAGCGGGTTTGTTGCCCGACACCGATGTTGCACTGGCACATCTGGTCAGTTTTATGATTAAACCCGTCGCCAAAACCTTTTCGCTGCAACAGGTCTGTGATGACTAGAGCTGTAATGACTAAAGCTGTGCGAACTAAAGAAGTGGGCATACTGGGCGGCACCTTTGATCCGGTGCATCAAGGGCATATTGCCTGTGCCGATTTTGTCCGCCGCTATTGTCAGTTAGACGAAGTACGACTGATGCCCTGCCATTTACCGGCGCACCGTGCCAGTCCCGGTGTTGATGGCCCCACACGCGCCGAAATGGTGAAACTGGCAATACAACATCACCAAGCATTGGCGCTGGAGCCGCTTGAACTGAATAAAGACACGCCGTCTTACACTGTCGATAGTCTGAAGCTACTCTCTGATCGCGAACCCGGTAGCCGCTTTTACTTTATTATCGGCATGGACTCCTTGTGCTACTTTCGGCAATGGAAAAACTGGCAGGGTATTTTGCAGTATTGTCACTTGCTGGTGTGCCAACGCCCCTGCTACCAGGAAACAGAGGGTGACGCGCCCTATTTGCTTGAGCACTACGCGGTTGATAGCCTGAGTGCACTGAAACAGAAAGCGGCCGGTGCTATTTTGTTACTGCCTAATCCGCTCAATGACATCAGCGCCAGCCAGATCCGTCAGCAACTGCACAGCAGCGGCACAGCGCCAGCTTTAGATCCGGCGGTATTGAACTATATTCAAAGTCGACAACTCTATCGGTAGCGGCTATCGCTGCCATTAAACTGTGGTAAAATGCCGCTTTTTTCAAGCGCAGAGGAATCAGGGTGCAAACAACCGAGCTGGTAAGTTTTATTCAGGACAAAATTGATGACATGAAAGGCCGCGATGTCGTGACCTTAGATGTACGCGGCAAATCCAGCGTTACCGAATTTATGATTATCTGCTCCGGCACGTCCAACCGTCATACCAAGTCTATTGCGGACTATGTGGCAGCAGAAGTGAAAAAAGCCGGCATTGCTGCCCTGGGTATTGAAGGCCAGAGCTCAGGTGAGTGGGTGCTACTGGACCTGGGCGATGTCGTCGTGCATGTGATGCTGGAAGACAGCCGCAGTTTTTATCAGTTGGAAAAGCTCTGGAGCGCCTAAGTCGCGATGAAGTTAACACTGATTGCCGTTGGCAGTAAGATGCCCGCCTGGGTGCAAATCGGCTATGAAGAATATGCCCGGCGCTTTCCACGTGATATGTCTTTGGAGCTGATTGAAATTGCTGCCGGCAAGCGTGGTAAAAATGCCGATATTAAACGCATTTTAGAGCAGGAAGGCGAGAAAATGCTGGCAGCGGTGCCACGTGGCAGCAAAATTGTCACGCTGGAAGTGACGGGTGAAAACTGGAGCAGCCCACAGTTAGCCGCCAAACTAACCGACTGGCAGCGCGATGGCCGCGATGTCTGCTTACTGGTGGGCGGACCAGAAGGGCTAGCCCCCGCCTGTATTGCTGCCAGTGAGGCAAAATGGTCGTTATCAGCCCTGACACTGCCCCACCCTTTGGTGCGGGTGGTATTGGCAGAGAGCTTATACCGGGCCTGGAGTATTTGTACTAACCATCCGTACCACCGCGAGTAAAGATGTTAAAAAAGCGCGTTGCCATTCAGGATTTTGCTGCCGAATCCCGCCTGTTTAACCAAAGGGCGGTGGTGGCTATGCTGGTGGTAGTGCTGCTGTTTTCTGTCATCATCTTCAATATGTACCAATTGCAGGTGGTGAAATATCAGGATTATCAAACCCGCTCTGAAGGTAACCGCATCAAAGTGGTGCCGATGGCGCCTAACCGCGGCTTAATTTACGACAGAAGTGGTATTTTGCTGGCAGAGAACCGGCCGGTTTTTTCACTTGAGCTGGTGCCAGAGCAAGTCAGCGATATGAGCGCCACCCTGGACGCACTGGCAGAGCTGATTGCACTCACCCCAGAACAAACCGACAACTTTTTAAAGCAGGTGCGCGCCCAGCGCCGATTCAACAGCATAGCGTTAAAAGAGCAGCTGACCGACACTGAAGTGGCCATTATTGCCGCTAACCAACACCGTTTTCCCGGCGTTACTGTTGAGGCACGCTTAAGCCGCCACTACCCTTTTGGCGATTTATTTACCCACGCTATCGGTTACATTGGCAAAATTAACAGCCGCGAGCTGCAACAGCTCGAACAAGATGGCGAAGCCGCAAATTATGCTGCCAGCCGCGATATCGGCAAAATAGGCCTCGAGCGCTTCTATCAGCGTGAGCTGCACGGCACAATGGGCTATCAGGAAGTCGAAGTGAATAACCGGGGCCGCACCATTCGCGTGTTGCGCTCGGTGCCGGCCATATCGGGCCAAAATATTCATTTAGGCCTCGATGTCGGCTTGCAGCTGACCGCACAACAAGTTCTGCAGCAACAACGTGGCGCTATCGTCGCCATTGATCCGCGTGACGGCGCTGTGCTGGCGTTTTACAGTAACCCCAGTTACGACCCCAATTTATTTGTCCATGGCATCAGCTCGGCTAACTACAATGCGCTGCTAAACTCGCGCGACCGGCCCTTGATAAACCGGGTTACGCAGGGGGCTTATCCGCCCGCCTCGACCATCAAACCCCATCTGGCGTTGCTGGGGCTGGAGACCAACACCGTAACACCACAAACCAAAATCTGGGATCCGGGCTTTTTTATGCTGCCCAACAGTGATCATCGCTTTCGTGACCACTTACGCTGGGGCCACGGCTGGGTAGATGTTTACACTGCGATGATTAAAAGCTGTGATACCTACTTTTACGAGATGGGTATTAAGCTAGGCATCGATCGTATCTCCGACTATATGAGCAAAATGGGCTTTGGCGAAAAAACCGGCATTGATATTCACGAAGAAAGCAGTGCCGTGATGCCCTCGCGCGGCTGGAAGCGGGCCCGGCACAACCAGCCCTGGTACCCGGGTGACACCGTACCGCTGAGTATCGGCCAAAGTTACTGGACCACCACACCCATCCAGCTGGCCGTGGCGACTTCTGTGCTGTTAAATGAAGGCAAACTTGCCACCCCTCATATGGTGACCGCCTTTAGCGACGATAGCCAAAGCAGTGTGCTGGCGCCCCCCCTCAAACAGGTGATTGAAGTTGTGAACCCGCGTAACTGGCAGGTGGTGATGGACACAATGCACAAAACCGTAACCGATATCGGCGGCACAGCGCACAGGGCATTTTTGGGTGCAGCCTATGATTCAGCCGGTAAAACCGGTACTGCCCAACTGGCAGCTATTGCCCAGGATGCCAAATATGACGCCGATGCCATTGATGAACGACTGCGCGATAATGCGATGTACATAGGCTACGCCCCTTATGACAAACCCACCATACTGATAGTGGTAGCCTTGGAAAACGCCGGTGGTGGTGGGGCTAATGCTGCCCCTATTGCCCGCCAGATGATGGACTACTATTTCTCCGCCGGGGTAAATCAGCATGAATGAGCCATTTCGCGCCACGGCACGACAAAGCAAACTGGCCGCTTTTCATCTGGATGGGCCACTGCTGCTGGGCTTACTGGCACTGATAGGTTTTGGCCTGTTTATTATGTACAGCGCGTCTGGCCAGAATATGCTGATGATGAAAGCACAGGTTATCCGCTTAGGTGTGGCCCTGGCAGTGTTAGTCGCACTGGCACAAATTAAACCGCAAACGATCCGCCGCTGGTCGCTGCCGCTGTTTTTAGCCGGTTTAGGGCTGTTAGTCGCGGTGCTACTGGTTGGCCATGTTGGTAAGGGTGCGCAGCGCTGGCTGGATTTAGGTTTTATGAAATTTCAACCGTCAGAAATTATGAAACTGGCGGTACCTATGGCCGTGGCCTGGTTTATTGCCTCACATAGTTTGCCGCCCAGGCTTTGGCATTTGTTGTTAGGCTTTTTAATGTGTGCCATACCAACCTTGCTGATTGCAAAACAGCCCGATTTGGGTACCTCTATTCTGATTGCTACTGCTGGTGTGTTTGTACTGTTTTTATCCGGCATGAGCTGGCGTATTATTGCCCTGGTTGCCACCCTGATTGGCGCCTTTTTACCTGTGCTATGGCTGTTTCTAATGCGGGATTATCAGCGTCAGCGGGTGCTGACTTTCTTAAACCCGGAAAGCGATCCGCTGGGCTCGGGCTATCACATTATCCAATCAAAAATTGCCATCGGCTCTGGTGGTTTTGACGGTAAGGGCTATTTACAGGGTACCCAGTCACAACTGGAGTTTTTGCCCGAGCGTCATACCGACTTTATTTTCTCGGTAATAAGCGAAGAGCTGGGTTTAACCGGTGTATTGATTCTGCTCGGCCTCTATCTGTTTATTATTGGCCGTTGTATGATCATCGCCAGCCGTGCTCAGGACAACTACAGCAAGCTGGTCGCCGGTAGCCTGACCCTGACCTTTTTTGTCTATGTGTTTGTTAATATCGGCATGGTATCCGGCTTATTACCGGTTGTTGGCGTACCGCTACCTCTTATTAGTTATGGTGGTACTTCTATGGTCACGCTGATGGCGGCTTTTGGTATTATTATGTCGATTGGCACTCATAAACGTATGTTGGCAACGCCCTGATGAAATACGCATTTATTATCGCATTGCTTAGTGTTGTTGTTACCGGCTGTAGCAGTTCGTCAACGTATAACCGAGCTGTAGAACCTGTGCCCAATGCTGGCCGCTATCAGCAGGATAAAGACAGCATTCCAACCCGCCTGCCTACCATGCTGGAGATGGTTGACCCACAGCCCAAAGCCGAGCCATTAAGCCGCGGCGGCAATAAGCCCTATACCCTGTTTGGCCAGCACTATTCGCCATTGATTGACAGCACCACCCATACCGAAATTGGTATAGCATCCTGGTATGGTAATAAATTTCACGGCCATCTGACCTCCAATGGCGAGACCTACAACATGTTTGCCATGACAGCCGCGCATAAAACGCTGCCGCTGCCATCCTATGTGCGCGTTACTAACCTGGATAATAATCTGTCGGCCATAGTACGGGTGAATGATCGTGGCCCGTTTCACCGTGACCGCATTATTGATTTATCCTACTCGGCCGCACATAAAATTGGCATGTTAAAGCAAGGTACAGCCAGAGTTCAGCTCGAACTGTTACAATCGCCTGCTATGTATGCCGGTACCACAACGCCAGGCAACAACAGCTGTTTTATTCAGGTATTGGCCAGCAGTGACAGTAAACGGCTGAGCCAATTACAGCAGCGCTTAGCCCAAGAGCAGGCATTACCCAGCGAAATACAGCCCGGCAGTGGAATTTTTCGCTTACTTGTTGGTCCTACCGCCAGTAAGCAGCAGGCACAACAGTGGCTGCAACAGTTAAAAGCCGGACCTTTCCCGGATGCATATTTTTTTGATAGCCGTCAGTGCAGCTGACACCATGATAACGATGAAAAAGAACAGGTCTCATGAATAGTTATTACCAGATATTTGCCGTCGCCGCCGTTTCTGTGGCCAGTGCCAGCCTGCCCGCGCAGGCGCAAACCGTAATACCCCAGCCACCGGAAGTCGCTGCCAAAGGTCATATCCTGATGGATTATGACACCGGTAAAGTGTTGGCCGAAAACAATGCCGATATGTCGTTAGCGCCAGCCAGTTTAACCAAAATGATGACCAGCTACGTTATTGGCACCGAGCTGAAAAACGGCAATATTCGCAACGAAGATATGGTCACCATCAGTAAGAACGCCTGGGCGAAAAACTTCCCCGGCTCCTCGCTGATGTTTATTGAGGTAGGCACTCAGGTGTCGGTAGCCGACTTAAATAAAGGCGTCATTATTCAATCGGGCAACGATGCCTGTGTCGCCCTGGCAGAGCATATTGCTGGCAGTGAAAGTGCTTTTGTTGACCTGATGAACGCCCATGCCCAGCGACTGGGTATGACCAACAGCCGTTTTGGCAACAGCCACGGTTTACCCAGTGCAGAAAACTACTCTACACCACGCGACATGGCGATTTTATCGGCGGCACTAATTCGTGATGTGCCTGAAGAATACGCGCTGTATGCTGAAAAAGAATTCACCTACAACAACATTAAACAGTACAACCGCAACTCACTGCTGTGGGACCGCAGCCTGGACGTCGACGGTATTAAAACCGGCCATACCAGCGAAGCCGGTTTCAGTTTAATTACTTCAGCTGCGCGTGACGGTATGCGGCTTATCTCAGTGGTGATGGGCACTAACAGCGAACAGGCTCGGGCGGCAGAGAACAAAAAGCTGCTAACTTACGGCTTTCGCTTTTTTGAAACCTTCAGCCCTTATCAGGCCGGCGAGCAATTTGCCGAGCAGCGTATTTGGCAGGGCGAGAAAGAAAATATCAGGCTGGGTATTTTACAGCCAGTGCAAATTACCATTCCGCGTGGCCAGCGCAAAGATTTACAAGCCGACTTTACCTTGGATCAGCAATTAATTGCCCCCATATCGAAAGGCCAGACAGTGGGCACCGTATATCTGAAGCTACAAGGCGAAGATATTGCCACCTACCCGCTGGTTGCGCTGGAAGATGTGGCCGAGGGCGGCTTTTTCAGCCGGATGATTGACTACATAAAAATGCAGTTTAACTAACAGGCCGCATTTTTGTGCATCAGGTCCCGGCATTGTCCGGGACTTTTTGTTACAATTAGCCCAGTTTTGCAGGCCCGGTCTGCGAGGTAAGAGTGAGAGCAAGATGGCGCATGAAGTAAAAAACACCAAATTTGACGAATATCTGGAGTTTCCCTGTCAGTTCAGCTTTAAAGTGCTGGGCCTGGCAGATGACGCTTTGGTGGATCAGGTGATGGCCGTAGTGCGCCAGCATACCGATGCCGGTGATTACAGCCCGACAGTGCGCCCCAGTACCAAAGGCACCTATCACTCTGTTTCTGTTAGCGTTACCGTGACCAGCAAACAGCACATTGAGCTACTGTACACAGAGCTTGGCAAAATTGAACTGGTTCGTTACGTCCTCTGAGGTAATACCTCCGGGAACGCTACTCGTATTGCGTGTATAAGGCGGTATAATGCACAGCGATTTACAACAGGCCGACACGCAGCAGTCAACAATGCTTTGCGAGCAGCTGGTAATAAGGGATCTGGGCGTCCAGGACTACACCACGGTGTGGCAGGCGATGCAGCAGTTTACCGATACACGCACTAGCGCAACGACAGACGAGCTCTGGCTGCTAGAGCATCACCGTGTGTTTACTCAAGGCCAGGCCGGTAAAGAAGAGCATTTGCTGTTTCCCGGTGATATCCCGGTGGTGAAAGTCGACCGTGGCGGTCAGGTTACCTACCATGGCCCGGGGCAGCTGGTGGTGTATGTGCTGCTGGACTTAAAGCGGCGCAACCTGGGAGTGCGCGCCCTGGTTACGCTGATTGAGCAGGTACTGGTACAGCTGCTTCAGCCTTACGGCATAAACGCCTACGCCAAAGCAGATGCACCCGGCGTCTACGTAGATGAAGCGAAAATTGCGTCTTTAGGGCTTAGAGTGCGCAAAGGTTGTACCTTTCATGGCCTGGCACTGAATGTAGATATGGATTTAACACCATTCTCGCGTATTAACCCCTGCGGTTACGCCGGCATGCAAATGATCCAATGTAAAGATATCGGTGGTCCGCAAAGTATTGCAGAGGCCAAACAACGAATAATGCAGTGTTTTCAGCAGGCGCTGAGCATTACCACACTGCATACTAAAACAGGGTTAGACTGGCAAAATGACTAAAACTGCACGTATGGAGCCCGGCGTTAAACTGCGCGACGCCGAGAAAATGGCGTTAATTCCGGTAAAGGTACTGCCAACAGAACCCGAGCAGATGCTACGCAAACCCGAGTGGCTAAAAATCAAGCTACCGAAAAGCTCAGAGCGGATTGACCAAATTAAAGGTGCGCTGCGCAAACACGGCTTACATTCGGTATGCGAAGAAGCAGCCTGCCCTAACCTGACCGAATGTTTTAACCACGGCACCGCCACCTTTATGATTTTGGGCGCCATTTGTACCCGTCGCTGCCCGTTTTGTGATGTGGCCCATGGCCGGCCTTTGCCTCCCAGCGCTGAAGAGCCAGAAAAGCTGGCGCTGACGATTCGCGATATGAAGCTGAAATATGTGGTGATTACCTCCGTTGACCGCGACGATCTACGTGATGGTGGCGCCCAGCATTTTGCCGACTGTATTACTGAGATCCGTAAACACAACCCAGAGATTAAAATTGAAGTTTTGGTGCCAGATTTCCGTGGCCGCATGGATACCGCACTGGATATCCTGACCCAGACACCACCCGATGTGTTTAACCACAACCTGGAAACTGCACCGCGTCTGTATAAACTGGCAAGGCCAGGTGCTGACTACAAATGGTCGCTGCAGCTGTTAAAGCGCTATAAGGCGGCGCACCCTAACGTGGCAACTAAATCAGGCTTAATGGTTGGCTTAGGTGAAACCACCGAAGAGCTAATTGAAGTATTAAAAGATCTGCGTGAGCACGACGTTGATATGCTCACCGTCGGCCAGTACCTGCAACCCAGTAAGCACCACTTACCGGTAAAACGCTATATGCCGCCGGCTGAGTTTGACGAGATTAAACGCATTGCCTATGAGCTTGGCTTTAAACACGTTGCCAGTGGGCCTTTTGTCCGCTCCAGCTATCATGCCGATCGCCAGGCCGCCGGTGAGGATGTCTCGGTTAAGGTGTAATGCAAAGGTGTAGCCTGCGGCTTTTCTTTTTACATAAAGCCGCTATGCTTCGTACAACGAGACGAGGAATGCTATGGAAAACAGACGTTTTAGCCGGGTATCTTTTAAAGGCATTGCACACCTTGATTTTGGTAGCCACAGTTTAACCACTGAAGTACTGGATTTGTCGCTGCAAGGCGCTCTGATCCGCAAAACCGAGCACTGGCCACCGTCATTGCCCAAACTGATGACATTGCGCATTCATTTAAACGATCTGCCGTTAGAACTTAGGATGCAGGTGAGTGTAGCGCACGACTCCGGTGATGTAATTGGTCTGCACTGTGAGAAAATTGACATCGAAAGTGTGTCGCATTTACGCCGCTTGCTTGAACTGAATTTAGGCGATGCCGATTTACTGAGCCGGGAGCTTACAGAGCTTAGCGAGCATTAACTATCGTTAAGGTGCCAATGCCTGTATTGCATCCTGATACCCTTGGGCTGCCGCCTGTTGCATGAATTGCTGCCATGCTGGCCAGTTTTGCTGCTGGCGCGCCATATACGCAAAGTAATACTGCACCGGCATAATATCTTCTGGTGCGCTGAGAATACGCTGCGACAGCGTTAAATAAAGCGCCGGCAACCCCAGCTCGAACGAGCGCATAAGATTAGCTGCCTCAACCACCCGATACATCTGCTTACCACTATAAGCACAGCTTTCTACCGGCGTTAGCGCAATCTGATCAGCGTCTAACTGCCAATGTTGTAGATACGTCGCCTCTTGCTCAGCCAACAGGATATTGGGATAAATTTTCGTGCCATTGCAGACCTGTGCAGCGGTATCAGCCGCTAGCCGGTACTCATCAATAAAGCCCAGGATATGCATAAACTCATGCCGCAATAGCGCCAGGCTGGCATTATCTGGCAGCTGTAAAATGCCATTGTTATAACTGGCGGCACCGCGCCCGGCAATAACCAGTAGCTGACTAAAGCCACCGGCCGCCACAGTAGATGACAAGGCCAAATAGTTGCACTGAATACGGCTATCTGTCTGCTCGGTGCAGCTAAGCTCGGTAGCGCTTAGCTTAATGGCAGGCGCAAAGCAGACAGCCAATTGCTGTAACTGGGTATCTTGCTGCCACTGAGTTAACAACCGCTGCCAGGTAGTAAGCCCAACCTGCTGGCTTACCACCGGCTGCAGCGTCAACTGGCAACCTGCCGGATGAGTAAAACCTGCCATACCGGCCGGGCCAGACTGCCAAAGCCCCAGCTCAGCACGCTGCACTGACGTTAACTGATCATTTCTGACACTACCCTCGTCCAGGGCATTCTGCAGCCACTGCGCGGTCGCCAGGCGCCCCTGCTGGCGCTGCTGCAGTTGCAGCGCATGTGCCAGTGCAGCAGTATCGCCCAAACGCGCGCCCTGACGAAACCAGTGCAGTGCAGCGTCTAATTCAGCATTAGCCAGCCGCTGTGTTGCCAGTCGCATAGCTGCCGCTGGCTCGGTCTGCGCGCGCTGCATTAACACGTTGTTATCGTCCGCTGGCGGCTGACAAGCTGCCAGCAGTACAAATGCAAAAAAGCCGGTAAGCCGGCTTTTTAAACAGGGTAAGTTAAACGAACTAAGGCTCTTCATAACCGTTATCGCTGGTGCTTTCACCGCGTAATCGGGCCATTTCAAGCCGGGCATAACGGTGTTCAACAAACTCAAACACATTGGTCGCCAGCACTTGCTTGTAATAGTTCAGTGCCTGCTCTGGTCTGCCCTGGCTGTCGTGCCATTTCGCCAGATAAAAATACACTTCACATAAGCGCTCAGCTAACAGCTGATTGCTCGCCACATCCTGCACCACACTGGCCAACAGTGCCTGCTCACTAATCTCGCCGGCAAAAAACCGTACCAGGTTAGTAGACCATTCGTTGCTGTCCAGATTTTGCAGCTGGGCTGTTAACTGCGCAGTAGCCTGCTCTGCTGACAACTCGCTTTGCGCCAGATACAGCCAAATAACACGATAGGCGTCAGCCGGCTTTAGTGCTAAAAAGCGTTCAAAATCTGGGATAGCCAGGTCCGTCTTGCCGGCATAATACAAGGCTATACCGCGGTTTAAATAGGCAAACTCGTGCTCTGGCGCCAACTCCAAGGCTGAATCGAATGCCTCGTACGCGGCATCAAATTCGCCATTAACCGTATGGTGAATGCCAACGAAATTGTACGCATCGGCCATATCAGGTTTTAAGCGTAATGCCCGCATAAAATCGAGCCGGGCCAGCGAGCGTAAACCAACACTGTCGTACATCACCCCACGGTCATAGTACAACTGTGCCGACTGCTCTTCGGATAACTCAGCGCGGTACAAAATTTCACTTAAACGGGCAATCGCCAGTTCAGTGCGGTAAGACACCGCCAGCGGCTCAGGAATAAGCCAGCTGGCAGCAGGCGGCTGCGCCGCGCAGCCAGCCAGCACTGTTGCCAGCAGCGCCACAGGCGCTACAAGACGTAACAACTTATTAGGCATTAGCTTCAGCATTGGCCGACTCAGTAGCAGGTTTAGCATTTGCTTCCTTGATACTTAAACGCACACGACCTTGCTTGTCTACTTCCAGTACTTTAACTTTCACTTTCTGGCCAACGGTTAAATGCTCAGACACATTGTTAACCCGCTCATCAGAAATTTGCGAAATGTGTACCAGACCATCTTTACCTGGCAGTACGTTTACAAAGGCACCAAAGTCAACAATACGCACAACTTCACCGTCATACACCGCGCCGACTTCAATCTCAGCGGTAATCGCATTGATCTTATCGATAGCAATTTGTGCAGCCTTGGCCGTCGTCGCAGCAATTTTGATGCTGCCATCGTCTTCCAACTCGATAGTAGTGCCTGACTCTTCGGTGATCTGACGGATCACAGCGCCACCTTTACCGATAACTTCGCGGATTTTCTCCGGGTTAATCTTCATGGTGTAAATGCGCGGTGCATACTCAGACATTTCTTCACGGTGACCGCTGATCGCCTGATCCATCACGTTCAGAATGTGCAAACGGGCAGCTTTAGCTTGCTTAAGTGCAATTTGCATAATTTCTTTGGTGATACCGTCAATTTTGATATCCATCTGCAGTGCAGTGATACCTTCGGCAGTACCCGCCACTTTAAAGTCCATGTCGCCTAAGTGGTCTTCATCACCTAAGATGTCTGATAATACAACGAAGTCATCGCCTTCTTTTACCAGACCCATAGCGATACCCGCCACAGAGGCTTTAATTGGCACACCGGCATCCATCAGGGCTAACGACGAGCCACACACTGACGCCATAGAGCTTGAGCCGTTTGATTCAGTAATTTCAGATACCACACGCACTGTGTACGGGAAGTCGTTAAAATCAGGCATCACGGCCTGTACACCACGTTTAGCCAGACGACCATGGCCGATTTCACGGCGCTTAGGTGAGCCAATCATGCCGGTCTCACCCACTGAGTACGGTGGGAAGTTATAGTGCAGCATAAAGGTATCGGTCTTGGCGCTTAATAAGTCATCAACAGTTTGCGCATCGCGGGCAGTACCTAACGTTGCGGTAACTAACGCCTGGGTTTCACCACGGGTAAACAGCGCTGAACCGTGAGTACGTGGCAGTACACCGGTCATTACACTTAAACCACGGATCATTTCCGGGTCACGGCCGTCAATACGCGGCTCGCCCTTGGTGATGCGGCCACGCACCACTTTTGATTCCAGGTTATGGAAGATCTCGCCAACTTCTAACAGGTCCAGCTTGTCGTCTTCACCAAGCTCAGCGGTCAACTTTTCAATTAACGCGGTTTTAATCTCACCAATGCGCTCATAGCGTTTGGCTTTTTCGGTAATGCGGTAAGCATCGCCTAAGTCAGCTTTAGCCAATGCTTCAATTTTTTCAATCAGCGCAACGTTCTTCTCAGGCGCTTGCCAGTTCCAGGCTGGTTTGGCGGCGTCAGCGGCAAATTCGTTGATAGCGGTAATGGCAGACTGCATCTGCTCATGGCCGTACACCACAGCGCCTAACATTACATCTTCTGACAGAATGCCGGCTTCAGATTCAACCATCAATACCGCACCGGCAGTACCGGCGACCACTAAGTCCAGCTTAGAGGTTTTCAGCTCGTCTTCTGATGGGTTCAGTACGTACTGGCCATTGATGTAACCAACACGAGCAGCTCCGATAGGGCCAGCAAACGGGATGCCTGAAATGGCTAGGGCCGCTGAGGTACCAATTAGGGCAACGATATCCGGCTGAATTTCAGGCTGTACTGAAACCACGGTAGCAACAACCTGCACTTCGTTAGTGAAGCCTTCCGGGAATAATGGCCGGATTGGACGGTCAATCAGACGGGCGATCAGTGTTTCGCCTTCAGATGGACGACCTTCACGCTTGAAGAAGCCACCTGGAATACGGCCGGCGGCATACATTTTTTCCTGATAATTTACCGTTAACGGGAAGAAATCCTGGCCTGGTTTGGCTTCTTTCTTACCCACTACCGTTACTAAGACTGACGTGTCACCCAGACTAGCCAATACTGCGGCATCTGCCTGACGGGCGATTACGCCGGTTTCTAAAGTGAAAGTATGCTGGCCGAATGGGAATGATTTTACGATGGGAGTCACGTGTTTGTTTCCTTTACTTAATCGCCTAATTGCGATGTCATTTTTGTCGTTTAATACGGTGCTAGTATACTCTGTAACCAGAGCACAAAGATAGTTCAGTAATACGTTAACTTTGGCGAAAAAATAGTCTTATGTATAAAAAAAGGGGCTTAAAGCCCCTTTTTAACTGAATGCGAATTAACGGCGTAAGCCTAAACGCTCAATCAGAGTTGCGTAACGGCTCTGGTCTTTACCTTTTAAGTAATCCAGCAGCTTACGACGCTGACTAACCATACGCAGCAGACCGCGGCGTGAGTGGAAGTCATGCTTGTGCTGAGCAAAGTGACCTTGCAGGTGGTTGATAGACGCAGTTAACAGAGCAACTTGTACTTCTGGTGAACCGGTATCGCCTTGCTTGACAGCGAAGTCAGCAACGATTTTTGCTTTTTCAGCAGCGCTTAAAGACATATTTAACTCCAAATGTGAGTGAACTAAAGTCAGGGAATTGCCGATCACTCATCCAGCAAGCCCAAAAATCCGCACGATTATAGCATTTTGCTACTTATTTACAACTGCCTTGCTCAGCACACGGCTTAGCTGCCAGCCGTGTTTAGCAATCGGCGCGAGCTGAGTACACCGTCAACCACCTGACCAATACCAAAAAAACGACCATCTGCACCATGCAATTTAACCGCTTCAATATCACTATGTTCAACCTGGCAGCTCTGGCCATGTTGCAAGCGGTGCTGCTCGGCTTGTGTCAGGTTAATACGCGCCATATCCGCGATTCCGGCGTCCATCGGCAGCAATAACGCATCCATTGGCGAGAAATCACCGCTCTGATGACATTGTTCAGCCAAGACGTCCAATTGCGCTGGCGTTACCATCTGCGCTGCAACGAAAGGGCCGACCTGAGTGCGGTGCAAACGGGCAACATGGGCACCACAGCCTAAGGCTTCGCCCAAGTCGTCAATCAGGGTGCGAATATAAGTGCCCTTAGAGCAGTGCACAATAAAATCCGCGCTGTCGCCGCGGTTTGCCAGCAGGTCAAAGCGGAATATGCTAATGGGCCTGGCTTCCCGTGGTACTTCTATGCCTTGGCGGGCATAACGGTATAACGGCTGGCCCTGATATTTCAGCGCCGAAAACATGGTTGGCACCTGCAGGATATCGCCCTGAAAAGCCTGCATCGCCTGCAGAAGCTGAGCTTCATTGTGGGTGACCAGCTTCTCGCTTATCACCTCACCTTCAGCGTCACTGGTGCTGGTGCGCACACCAAAACGGGCCGTGACCAGATAGGTTTTGTCGGTATCGAGCAAAAACTGGCTGAATTTGGTCGCCTCGCCAAAACAAATCGGCAACAAACCTGATGCCATTGGGTCCAGCGCGCCGGTATGGCCAGCTTTTTGCGCCTGATACAGCCAGCGCACCCGCTGTAAAATGCCGTTACTGCTCACTTCCAGCGGTTTATCCAGCAATAAAATACCGTTCACCGGCCGGGCGTTTTTCCGCGCCATTAGTTGGCCGGCTCGTCGCTGTTATCTGTGCTGCCAGCGGCGTCGGTATCGGCAGCATCGTCCAGTGTCTGGCCTGATTGCAGCCGGCGGCGGTCATCCTCAGCGCGGGCATTACTGACTAGATTGGCCATACGAATACCTTCGTTTAATGACTCGTCAAACACAAAGCGGATGTGCGGCACAATACGTGCCTGAATGCGTTTACCTATAAGGCTACGGACAAAGCCTGAAGCATCATTGAGGATCTTCAGATTATCCTCTACTTTATCGTCGGCCAGACCTAAAAAGGTGACAAACACCTTGGCATGGGATAAATCACGCGATACTTCCACGTCTGATACGGTAATCATGCTGTGCAGGCGCGGATCTTTAATTTCGCGCTGTAAGATCACCGCCATTTCTTTTTTCATTTGTTGCGACAGTCTGTCGACCCGCGAGAATTCTTTCATAACTGTATTTCCACTGTCTGTTTAAGACAAAACAGGGGCCTTTGGCCCCTGTTATATTGTTACACGATGATTTACAGGGTGCGTTCTACCTGAACCACTTCAAATACTTCGATCTGGTCGCCTTCGCGCACATCGTTGTAGTTCTTCACACCGATACCACATTCGAAGCCATTACGTACTTCGCTAACGTCATCTTTAAAGCGACGCAGTGATTCCAGCTCGCCTTCGAAGATCACCACGTTGTCACGCAGTACGCGGATAGGCGCATTACGCTTGATCACACCCTCAGTGACCATACAGCCGGCCACCGCACCGAACTTCGGTGAGCGGAACACGTCACGAACCTGGGCCAGACCGATGATCTGTTGCTTGAATTCAGGGGCTAACATACCGGTCATTGCCGCACGCACTTCGTCTAACAGCTCATAAATGATGCCGTAGTAACGTAAGTCTAGGCCTTCGTCTTCTACCATCTTACGGGCTGAACCATCAGCACGTACGTTAAAGCCGATTATGATAGCTGAAGATGCTGCAGCTAAGGTCACGTCGGTCTCGGTAATACCACCTACGCCTGAACCGACGATCTTCACTTTTACTTCATCGGTTGACAGTTTCATCAGTGATTCAGTAATGGCTTCAACCGAGCCTTGTACGTCGGCTTTCAGTACGATGTTCAGTTCAGACACATCGCCTTCAGTCATGTTAGCAAACATGTTTTCCAGCTTAGACTTCTGCTGACGCGCCAGTTTCACATCACGGAATTTACCCTGACGGTACAGTGCCACTTCACGCGCTTTACGCTCGTCTTTCACCACAGTAACTTCGTCACCGGCTTGCGGTACACCAGATAAACCCAAGATCTCCACCGGAATAGACGGGCCTGCGGTTTTAATTTCTTTACCGTTTTCATCGCGCATTGCACGCACACGGCCATATTCAAAGCCACATAGCACGATTTCACCCTGTTTCAGCGTACCTTCCTGTACCAGGATAGACGCTACCGGGCCACGGCCTTTGTCTAAGCGAGATTCAATCACCACACCACGTGCCAGACCGTCTTTCACTGCTTTTAATTCCAGCAGTTCAGCCTGGTTCAGAATGGCTTCGAGTAAATCATCAATACCCATACCCGATTTCGCCGATACCGGTACAAACTGAGTATCGCCGCCCCACTCTTCCGAGATAACGTTGTACTGAGATAGCTCGTTACGCACGCGCTCTGGATCCGCTTCTGGCTTATCCATCTTGTTCACGGCAACCACCAGCGGCACACCAGCCGCTTTCGCATGCTGAATCGCTTCTTTGGTTTGTGGCATCACACCATCGTCAGCGGCTACTACCAGGATAACGATGTCAGTGGCTTTGGCACCACGGGCACGCATCGAGGTAAACGCAGCGTGGCCTGGTGTATCAAGGAAAGTCACCATACCGCGCTCGGTTTCTACATGGTAAGCACCAATATGCTGAGTAATACCACCGGCTTCGCCCGCGGCCACTTTGGCTTTACGGATATAATCCAGCAGTGAGGTTTTACCGTGGTCTACGTGACCCATAACGGTGACAACCGGTGCACGAGGCTCCAGCTCGCCCTGGCCTTCGCGGTCTGACATTACCGCTTCTTCCAGCTCGTTTTCTTTGGTCAGGGTAAACTTGTGGCCCATTTCTTCACAGACAATCGCGGCCGTTTCCTGATCAATCACCTGGTTGATGGTCGCCATAGCGCCCATCTTCATCATCACTTTGATCACTTCTGAGGCTTTAACGGCCATTTTGGCAGCAAGCTCGGCGACAGTGATGGTTTCACCAATTTTGACTTCGCGCTCAACCGGTTGCGCTGGCTTATTAAAGCCATGCTGCATGCTGCTTGGCGTCTTCTTTTTCTTTACATGACGGTTAGCACGGTTAAACGCTTCTTTGTCATTAGCATCGTCTTTCTTCTTGCCTTTGACTACAGGTGTTTTCTTACCCGCGCCACGACGACCGGCACGCTCTTCTTTGGCGTCCACTTCATCTTCTGCCTGCTTGGCAAACTCGTTGCTGGTCAGGTGATAATCGTCGTTATCCGTTGGCTTGGCTTTTTCTTCCTGCGCCCAGCGCTCGCTGTTTTCTTCTGCCAGCTTACGCGCGGCAGCAGCTTGTTTAGCGGCTTCCTCTTCCAGCTTACGCAGCGCTTCTGCTTCCTGCTGCTGACGAATACGCTCAGCTTCTTTGCGGGCTTCTTCTTTGGCAGCACGACGGGCGGCTTCTTCCGGGTCGTCTTTTAACAGCTGGGCTTGCTTCGCCTCTTCACGACGCTTGGCTTCAGCCGCTTTGCGCTCGGCTTCTTCTTTCGCTTTCGCCGCCGCGATTTCTTTCGCTTTACGCTCCGCTTCAGCGCGGGCGGCATCTGCTTCAGCACGGGCTTTTTCTTCAGCCAGACGGGCTTCTTCCTGCGCTTTTAACGCGGCTTCATCCAGCATCGGCTTTTTCACGTAGGTTTTTTGCTTACGCACTTCAACCTGAATTTCGCGGTTACGGCCGGCACCACCTGACACACTCAGAGTGGTTTTTTCTTTACGCTTTAAGGTTAAGCGTGAAGGCTCGGCACTTTTACCACCATGCTGCGCACTTAAGTGATCCAGCAGGGCTTTTTTCTCATCTTCGCTGACTACCTGACCGGCGGCTTTACTGATACCGGCATCAGCGAATTGCTGCACTAACCGTTCAACAGTAGTACCGACATCACTGGCTAGCTTTTCTATAGTGACTTCTGCCATTTGTGTTGTTACCTCCGTTGACTACTTATTTTCTTCGCTAAACCAAACGATGTTACGGGCAGCCATGATCAGGTCGGCGGCTTGTTGTTCCGACATGGTGGCAATATCCAGTAAATCATCGACACCCAGCTCAGCCAGGTCGTCTAACGTGGTTACCCCTTTACTGGCCAGAACATAGGCCGTATGGGTATCTAATCCTTCCAGCGCTAACAGCGCTTCGCTTGGCTGCGCATCTTCCAGCGATTCTTCACTGGCCAGGGCGCGGGTGGTTAACACCGCTTTGGCACGGCCACGCAGCTCTTCAACAATCTCTTCGTCCAGACCATCGATGCTTAACAGCTCGCTGATCGGTACATAGGCGATTTCTTCCAGCGTAGAGAAGCCTTCGTCTACCAGCACGTCGGCGAACTCTTCGTCAATCTCAAGCGCGTCAACAAACACCTGGCGTACTTTGGCGGTTTCTTCCTGGTGTTTTTGTTTCATGGCAGATACTGACATCACGTTCAGCTCCCAGCCGGTCAACTGGCTGGCTAAGCGCACGTTCTGACCGTTACGGCCAATCGCCATCGCCAGGTTGGAGTCTTCTACCGCGATGTCCATTGAATGGGCGTCTTCATCCACGATGATAGAAGCCACTTCAGCCGGCGCCATCGCATTAATAACAAACTGGGCATCGTTATCGTCGTATAACACGATATCGACACGCTCACCGGCTAACTCGTTTGACACAGCCTGCACGCGTGAACCACGCATACCCACACAAGCACCAACCGGATCGATACGACGGTCGTTACTCTTCACCGCAATCTTGGCACGGGCACCCGGGTCACGCGCGGCGCCACGCAGTTCAATCATCTCTTCGCCAATTTCCGGCACTTCAATGCGGAACAGTTCCAACAGCATTTCTGGCCGTGAACGACTTAAAAACAGCTGGGCACCACGGGCTTCTGGTTTTACTTCAAACAGCAACGCGCGTATACGGTCACCCGGGCGATAGGTTTCGCGCGGTAACATTTCATCTTTACCCAGCATGGCTTCAGCATTGTTACCCAAATCGACAATGATGCTGTCGCGGTTTACTTTTTTCACCACGCCGGTGACTAACTCACCAACTTGATCGATATAAGCTTCTACCACTTGTGAGCGCTCAGCCTCACGTACTTTTTGTACGATAACCTGTTTGGCCATCTGGGTAGTAATACGATCAAATTCGATCGAGTCAATTTGCTCTTCGTAGTAATCGCCTACCTGTACTGAAGGATCATCATATTGCGCTGCCGACAGTGTCATTTCGCGGTACGGATGCTCTTGTACCTGGTCGTCCGGGATCACCAACCAGCGACGGAAGGTTTCATAGGCGCCGGTTTTGCGGTCGATGCTTACGCGAACTTCGATATCGCCTTCGTTTTTCTTTTTAGTGGCTGCAGCCAATGCAAACTCAAGCGCCTGGAAAATTTTCTCCCGCGGTACTGATTTTTCGTTTGAAACTGCATCAACAACTAATAATATTTCTTTTGCCATTGTGTGTTGCCTCGCTTTGCCCCGATACCTTAAAACACCGGTACCACGTTTGCTTTATCTACGTTATCCATCAGCAAACGATAGGGTTTGCCATCTACTTCCACTATCAACATATCGTCTTCAATAGCTGTTAGTACGCCTTTAAACTTACGCCGGCCATCCTGTGGAATAGCCAGTTTTACTTCAATCTTCTGCCCGACCACAGCAGCAAAATGCGCTGGGGTAAACAACGGTCGGTCCAAGCCAGGTGAAGACACTTCCAGCAAATATTCATTCGCTATAGGATCTTCCACATCTAAAATGGCACTGACTTCACGGCTGACCACAGCGCAGTCATCTACCGTTACGCCGTCAGCATGGTCAATGTACAACCGCAACGTTGAATGCCGGCCTGCCTGCACCAGCTCCAGCCCCAGTAATTCGAAGCCACTTGCTTCGACAGTGGGCTGCAACAGCTCAGTCAGTTTCTGTTCTTGTTTCGTCAACGTGACCTCCGGAACACTGTTGTTTACCCCACTTAGAGCAACAACAGCCAATAAAAAAAGGGCCTGTAGCCCATTACTGCGTAAAACTAGGTCTGCAGATACGAAAACGCCCCGAACTAGCGGGGCGAATGGGCATCTGATCAACTAACATATCGCCAATGTTAATTGAAACTAAGTTGGTTGCGGGAGCCGGATTTGAACCGACGACCTTCGGGTTATGAGCCCGACGAGCTACCAGGCTGCTCCATCCCGCGTCCGTAATTGGCGCTTATTATATAGCGCTGACTGGCTTATCGCAAGCTTTGCCGTGGCAAAGTATTGATTAATTTGGTGCCGAGAGCGGGACTTGAACCCGCACGTCCGAAGACACTACCCCCTCAAGATAGCGTGTCTACCAATTTCACCATCTCGGCTAAAAATATTGTGACTTAATTACCTACGGGGATGTCGCTGGTGTCGTCTTTCTTCTGCTCAACTTGTTCAGTTACTGGCACTGATAAGTCCTGCCATTCGTCAACTTTTTTGCTCTGGCCGGCACTGTAGTTACCCAACACTATGCTCAGCACGAAGAAAATGGTCGCTAACACAGTGGTGGTTTTAGTTAAAAAGTTACCGGTACCGGAAGAACCAAACACCGTGGCTGATGCCCCTGCACCAAATGCTGCGCCCATATCAGCCCCTTTGCCGTGCTGAATTAACACCAGGCCGATTAACGCCATTGCGACTAACAAATACACTACCATTAAAATTTCGTACATGTTTAATCCTTTGCGCCTTGCGTGGCTGCAAGACAAATTTGGGCAAACTCTACCGGTTTCAGGCTGGCGCCACCAACCAAGGCACCGTCAATATCTGCCTGGTCAAACAATGCAGCGCAATTCTCTGCGTTAACACTGCCACCGTACAATATTCTTACCGCTTTTGCGGCTGCTGCATCGTACTGCGCCAGATGAGCTCGAATAAAAGCATGCGTCTGTTGCGCTTGCTCTGGCGAAGCAGATTCGCCGGTACCGATAGCCCAAATGGGTTCATACGCAATTACTGATTTCGCCAGTAATTCGGGCTGCGAAGCATACACCGCATCAAGTTGACGCGCAATAACCTGCTGCGTTTTTTCTTGCTGGCGCTCAGCTAAACTCTCGCCGACACATAATACCGGCGTAAGGCCTGCAGCCACTGCGGTAGCAAGTTTTGCCGCTACCAGACTATCAGTTTCAAAATTCAGGCTGCGCCGCTCAGAGTGGCCAACAATAACAAAGCTGGCACCCGCTTCTAACAGCAGTTGCGCGCTCAGCTCGCCGGTGAAAGCACCACTGGTTTCATGACTGAGGGTTTGCGCACCCAGCGCAAACTGGCCAGATGCGGCAAAGCGGGTTAGCAGCGTCGCCGGTGGACAAAGCAACACGTCTACATCGCTAAGCGTCAGCGATTGCAGCGTCGTTGTCATCTCCTTGACCAGAGCGGCAGAACCGTTCATTTTCCAGTTCGCGGCGATCAGGGCTTTGCGTGACATGAAGTAATATCCTGTTGTAAGTCCGGCGCGATAGTAACCAACCACGCCGGAGCAAACAAGTAAAAATGGCGCATTTGAACAATCAACTGGCGATTTTTACCGCAGCGGCAATACGCTCGGCATATTGGCGAACCAGTTCTTCCTGCTCTCCTTCAACCATTACGCGAATTAACGGTTCAGTGCCACTTTTACGGATCAATACCCGGCCACTGCCGTTAAGCTCAGCTTCCACTTCAGCAATCACTTGCTTGACATGTTGCTTTTCCAGCGGTGCCGTGCCTTTTTCAAATTTCACGTTAACCAGCACCTGCGGCAGCTTATGCATACCCTGGCTAAACTCTGCCAGCGTCATTTTGGCTTCTATCATTGCGGTTAATACCTGTAAGGAAGCAATAATGCCATCGCCGGTACAGGTGTGGTCTAAATTCAGTACATGACCGGAGTTCTCACCGCCGATTCGCCAGTTTTTCTCCCGCAGCAGCTCCATCACGTAGCGATCGCCGACCTTACTGCGCTCAAACGGAATGTCAAGCTGCTTTAGCGCCAGCTCTAACCCCAGGTTGCTCATTAATGTACCGACGACACCGCCTTGCAATTTGTTTTGTGCTTTGGCGGCGCGGGCGATGATATAGACTATCTCGTCACCGTCGATAATACGGCCGGTATGATCGGCCATCATCACGCGATCGCCATCGCCATCATAGGCAATACCTAAATGAGCTTTATGCTCTACCACGGTTTTTTGCAGCAGCTCAGTATGGGTTGCACCGCAGTGATCATTAATATTTAAGCCATTGGGGCTGGCACCAATCACCACCACTTCCGCACCCAGCTCTTTAAATACCGCAGGCGCGATATGATAGGTGGCACCATGTGCGCAATCGATCACCACTTTCATGCCATTCAGTGATAAGTGATTTGGCAGATGGCTTTTACAAAATTCAATGTAACGGCCGGCGGCATCATCAATGCGCTGAGCTTTACCCAGTTTTTCCGAGCTCTCGCACACCATAGGCTGCTCCAGCTCGTGCTCTATCGCCAGCTCAACGTCGTCCGGCAACTTGGTGCCATCAGCGGAGAAAAACTTAATGCCGTTGTCATAGTAAGGATTATGCGAGGCACTGATCACTATGCCAGCCTCGGCACGGAAGGTCCGGGTTAAATAGGCCACGGCCGGCGTTGGCATAGGGCCTAATAGCCGCACATCAATACCGGCGGCGATTAAACCGGCTTCCAGCGCGGTTTCCAGCAAATAACCCGAAATCCGTGTGTCTTTGCCGATTAATACTTTGCGGGTACCACGTTGTGACAATACACGACCTGCAGCCCAGCCCAACTTCATAGCAAATTCTGGCGTAATCGGAAAATCACCCACCCGGCCACGCACGCCATCGGTGCCAAAATACTTTCTACTCATCCTTACACTCCATATTGCATAGCAGTAACAATCCTGACTGCCTGCACGGTTTCTTTAACATCATGCACACGAATAATCTGGGCACCTTTAAGTGCCGCTATAGTAGCGCAGGCCAGACTGCCTGCCAAACGCTGCGCAACGGGTTCGTTTAATAACTGGCCAATCATCGACTTACGCGACATACCGGCAAGCACAGCATAGCCCTGGCTGCAAAACCGTTCTAACTGTTGTAACAAGGCATAATTGTGGCTGAGGTTTTTACCAAAGCCAAAGCCTGGGTCAAGAATAATTTGTGCTTTATCAATACCGGCTTGCTCACACTGCTGCGCGCGGCTAAGCAGATACTGCAGCACCTCGTTCACCACGTCCTGATAGTCTGGTGCCTGCTGCATGCTGCGCGGCGCCCCCTGCATATGCATCAGACAGACCGGCACAGCCGCCTGTACCGCTACCGCCAGGGCTCCCGGTTCCTGCAATGCCCTGACATCATTGATAATATCCGCACCTGCCTGAACAGCCGCTGACATCACGGCGGCTTTGCTGGTGTCAATTGAAATCACACAATCAAAACGCTGGCGTATCGCGCTTATCACTGGCACTACGCGCTCAAGCTCCTGCGCTTCGGTTACATCCTGTGCGCCCGGGCGGGTTGACTCGCCGCCAATATCCAAAATAGCCGCGCCATCAGTTAGCATTTGCTCCGCCTGATATAAGGCTGCATCCAGCTGGTTGTAACGGCCGCCGTCGGAGAATGAATCGGGTGTTACATTTAAAATGCCCATCACTACCGGACGGCTAAGATCCAGTTGGCGCTGGCGGGGTAAGGTTAAGTGCATAACAACTCCTGCTATAGAAGGCTAGCAGTAAAAACAAGCCCCGGAAAACCGGGGCTGGGATACTCATTTCTCAGGTAAGCCTAGTGCAAGTTACCTTCAGAGGGTTTAGCAGCTACCACAGTGTCATCTTTGGTTGCTTTGCTATCAGGCTTGTCGTCAGAGCCTTTGTCACGCGGCTCCCAATTTTCAGGCTGGCGCACTTCACGCCGTGCCATTAAATCGTCGATTTGCTTGGCATCTATGGTTTCATACTTCATCAGCGCATCTTTCATCGCATGCAGTATGTCCATATTCTCTTCGATAATTTTCTTCGCTCTGTCGTAGTTGCGGTCAATAAAGTCACGGATCTCAGCATCAATGGCTTTAACCGTATCTTCCGACATATGCTTATTTTTACTGACAGAGCGGCCTAAAAACACTTCGCCTTCTTCGTCGGCATACAGTAGTGGCCCCAGTTTTTCTGAGAAGCCCCACTGCGTGACCATTTTACGCGCCAGATCGGTAGCACGTTCAATGTCGTTCGATGCGCCTGTAGTGACCTGTTCAAAACCGTAAATCACTTCTTCGGCGATACGGCCACCAAACAGCGAGCTAATCATGCTTTCTAAATGGCGTTTACTGTGCGATACGCGGTCACGCTCGGGTAAATACATAGTGACACCCAGCGCACGACCGCGCGGGATAATACTCACTTTATATACCGGATCGTGCTCAGGCACTAAGCGGCCAACAATGGCATGGCCAGCTTCGTGATAAGCCGTCATTTCCTTTTCTTTCTCGGTCATCACCATAGAGCGGCGCTCTGCGCCCATCATGATTTTGTCTTTGGCTTTTTCAAACTCATCCATCGACACGACGCGACGGTTACCACGGGCAGCAAACAGTGCCGCTTCGTTGACCAGATTCGCTAAATCCGCACCAGAGAAGCCTGGCGTACCACGGGCAATCACTGAAGGCTCAACACCTTCGGCCAGCGGCACTTTACGCATATGCACTTTTAAAATTTGTTCGCGGCCTTTCACGTCCGGTAAACCCACTACCACCTGACGGTCGAAACGGCCCGGGCGCAATAATGCCGGATCCAGTACATCTGGCCGGTTAGTGGCAGCAATCACAATAATGCCTTCGTTACCGTCAAAGCCGTCCATCTCTACCAGCATCTGGTTTAAGGTTTGCTCTCGCTCGTCATGACCACCGCCTAAACCGGCGCCGCGCTGGCGGCCCACGGCGTCAATTTCGTCAATAAAGATGATACAAGGCGCCGCTTTTTTCGCCTGATCGAACATGTCCCGCACACGGGAGGCACCGACACCGACAAACATTTCAACGAAATCAGAACCTGAAATGGTGAAAAACGGCACTTTGGCTTCGCCAGCGATGGCTTTTGCCAGCAAGGTTTTACCTGTTCCTGGTGGGCCTACCATCAAAATGCCTTTAGGAATTTTACCGCCCAGCTTCTGGAAGCGTGACGGGTCGCGCAGGTAATCCACCAGTTCAGACACTTCTTCTTTGGCTTCGTCACAGCCGGCCACGTCAGCGAACGTGGTTTTAATCTGATCTTCACCCATTAAGCGGGCTTTGCTCTTGCCAAAAGACATCGCGCCTTTGCCACCGCCGCCTTGCATCTGACGCATAAAGAAAATCCACACGCCGATAAGCAATAGCATTGGGAACCAGGAGATGAAAATGGTCGCCAGCCAGCTGCTCTCTTCCGGCTTGCTGCCAAAAGAGTTCACGTTGTTTTTGATCAGATCATCCAGCAGTTTCTCGTCATAACCTGTTGGGATCACGGTTTCGAAGCGCTCACCGCTGCGTTTCACGCCGGTAATGACACCGGTGCGGTCAACCTTTACTTCGCGGATCTGCCCCTGATTTACTTCATTGATAAACTGAGTGTAACTGGTTTGCCGATCGACATTGTCGCCGGGGCCAAAGCTATTGAACACCGACATTAATACGACGGCGATCACTAACCAGACAATCAGATTCTTTGCCATGTCACTCAAGGTTATAACCTCTTTATACCGATAATAAGATAACTACCCATCTACTTTACTAGACTTTAAAGCCCGTCGCCACGATATATGTCTCACTGGAACGGGCACGGGACGACTCGGGCTTGCGAATTTTTACCACGGTAAAGGCCTCGCGTACCGCCTTTACATAGTGTTCAAAGCCTTCGCCCTGGAACACTTTGACCACAAAACTGCCATTTTGCTTCAACACTTTGTGACACATATCTAAGGCCAGTTCGACCAGATACATAGAGCGGGCCTGATCGGTGGTGTCATTACCGCTCATATTGGGCGCCATATCTGACAGTACCACATCTACGTTCTGACCGCCGATCCGGCTCAGTAGTGCCTCTAACACCGCCTCTTCACGAAAATCGCCCTGTAAAAAACTGACACCGTTAATCGGGTCCATCGGCAAAATATCGCAGGCAATTACAGTGCCGCCACTACCTACCTGACCCACGCAAAACTGTGACCAGCTGCCGGGCGCAGAACCTAAATCCACCACTGTCATGCCGCTTCTGATCAGTTTGTCTTTCTGGTTAATTTCTTCCAGTTTAAAGGCGGCACGCGAACGTAAACCGAGCTTCTGTGCTTTTTGCACAAAGTGATCGTCAAAATGCTCTTTCAGCCAGCGGGTTGAACTGGCCGAGCGCTTTTTCTTGGTCATGCTGACACTCTTAATTAGTGTTATCGGTTAGATGGCGCTACAATAACGCAAATTCAAGCGTTCGCAGCGGAAATAAGCATTTTATGAGTTTAACCAACAAACAGAAACAATTTTTAAAAGCCAAAGCCCATGATTTAAAGCCGGTGATACTGCTCGGTAGCAATGGCCTGACCGAAGGCGTAGTGGCCGAAATTGACAATGCCCTTAACTTTCATGAATTAATTAAAGTAAAGGTGCCAACGGAAGACAGAGAGCAAAAAGTGCTTATCATGGACGCCATAGTACGCGAGACACAGGCCGAGCAAGTACAGGTGATTGGTAAAGTGCTGGTGCTGTTCCGCCCCAGTAAAGACAAAAAAATCAGTCTGCCGCGCGGCTAAGCCGGCTTAACGTTAAAAAAGCGCCCGTGGGCGCTTTTTTCGTTTTATTGGTAGCTTGTCAACGCCAATTACAAATACTGAACCTTGGTAATTTCAAACTCCACTACACCTTTGGGTGTGGTGATGTTTGCTACATCATCAGCAGACTTACCAATTAAACCGCGGGCAATGGGCGAATTGACTGATATCAGATTGTTTTTGATATCCGCCTCATCATCGCCCACTATGCGGTAGGTCACTTCTTCGTCAGTATCCAGATTCAGGATAGTCACAGTACAGCCAAAGATCACTTTGCCGCTGTTAGGCAGCTTAGTCACATCAATGATCTGTGCATTGGACAGCTTAGCTTCAATGTCCTGAATACGGCCTTCAATAAAGCCTTGCTGCTCACGCGCAGCGTGATACTCGGCGTTTTCTTTTAAATCACCATGCTCACGCGCTTCAGCTATCGCCTGGATTACCGCGGGGCGTTTTACTGATTTTAATTCATTCAGCTCAGCGCGCAGTTGTTCTGCGCCCTGCACTGTCATCGGAATTTGGCTCATCCGTTTACTCTCTTATGTAATTCCTGCACCGAGGCCACATCGTCAAACGCACTGGCGGCATTAGACATTACCGTGGCAAAGGCGGCATTTAATGTCGTGGTGTAGTTGGCTTTGTACTGCAGCGCGCCACGGCGGATAACTTTAGAGTCTTCAATTGCCTGACGACCGTCCGTAGTGTTAACAATATAGCTGTACTCGCCATTCTTAATGCGGTCCAGTATATGCGGCCGGCCTTCTGATACTTTATTTACCCGACGGCACTCAATACCCGCTGCTTGTAACGCCATCGCAGTACCTCCGGTGGCGTCCAGGTCAAAGCCTTTGGCCACCATACGCTTAGCCAGTTCAATGACGCGCACTTTATCGCTGTCGCGCACCGAAAGCAAGGCACGGCCCCCGGTTGGGATCAGCGTACTGGCACCTAACTGGCCTTTGGCAAAAGCTTGTTCAAAGGTATCACCCACGCCCATCACTTCACCGGTAGAGCGCATCTCAGGACCAAGAATAGGGTCAACGCCTGGAAACTTGTTAAACGGGATCACCACTTCTTTTACCGAGAAAAACGGCGGGATAATTTCTTTGGTAACACCCTGATCTGCCAATGAGCGACCAGCCATACAGCGTGCACCCACTTTAGCGACTGCCACGCCGGTGGCTTTAGATACGAACGGTACAGTACGGGCAGCACGTGGGTTCACTTCAATTAAGTACACTTCGCCGTCTTTAACCGCAAACTGGGTGTTCATCAGGCCAACTACGCCCAGCTCCAACGCCAGCTTGCGTACCTGCTCACGCATCACATCCTGAATCTCTTTGCTCAGGCTGTGTGGTGGTAAAGTACAGGCCGAGTCACCTGAGTGCACACCGGCTTGCTCAATGTGCTCCATAATGCCGCCAATCACCACCTCTTTGCCGTCACAAATGGCGTCGATATCTACTTCAATCGCATCATCCAGGAAGTTATCCAGTAGCACGGGTGAGTCATTCGATACGCTAACCGCTTCATTCATATAACGGCGTAGGTCTTGCTCGTCATAAACAATTTCCATTGCCCGGCCGCCCAGCACGTAAGATGGACGCACTACCATCGGAAAACCGATATCGGCTGACTTGGTAATGGCTTCTTCCAGGCTGGTGACGGTAGCATTCTTCGGCTGCTTTAAGCCTAAACGCTCTACCGCCTGCTGGAAACGCTCGCGATCTTCAGCGCGGTCAATCGCGTCCGGAGAAGTGCCGATAATTGGCACCCCGTTCGCTTCCAGTGCACGGGCCAGTTTCAATGGTGTCTGGCCGCCGTATTGCACAATTACGCCTTTGGGCTGCTCTTTGCGTACAATTTCCAGCACGTCTTCCAGCGTAATTGGCTCGAAGTACAAGCGATCTGAGGTGTCATAATCGGTAGAAACGGTTTCCGGGTTACAATTCACCATGATGGTCTCATAACCGTCTTCCCTCAGCGCCAGCGCCGCGTGTACACAGCAGTAGTCAAACTCGATACCCTGACCGATACGGTTTGGCCCGCCGCCGATAATCATAATTTTATCGCGGTTAGTCGGTGCCGCTTCACACTCTTCGTCATAACTTGAGTACATATAAGCCGTGTTAGAGGCAAACTCGGCAGCACAGGTATCCACCCGCTTGTACACCGGGTGAATATTAAAGCTGTAACGCTTTTTGCGTACTTCGTTTTCACTGACGCCCAGTACATCGGCAATACGCTTATCAGCAAAGCCTTTACGTTTTAACCGCGCAATGCGCGCTGCATCAAGCGCTGCAAAACCGTCTTTGCTAAGCGCCTGCTCTTCTTTAACTAAGTCTTCAATTTGTACCAGGAACCAACGGTCGATATTGGTCAGGCTGAAGATCTCATCCATGCTCATGCCCAGACGCATTGCATCAGCGATGTACCAAATACGGTGTGAGCCCGGCTCTTTTAATTCACGGATAATTTTATCTTTGGCTTCCGGCAGCGTGATATCGATGATAGGGTCTAAGCCACAGACACCAATCTCCAGGCCACGCAACGCTTTTTGCAGCGATTCCTGCTGGTTACGACCAATGGCCATCACTTCACCCACCGATTTCATCTGGGTAGTTAAACGGTCGTTAGCGCCGGCAAACTTTTCAAAGTTAAAGCGTGGTACTTTAGTCACCACATAATCGATGCTCGGCTCAAACGAGGCTGGCGTTTTACCACCGGTAATGTCGTTGGCCAGCTCATCTAAGGTGTAACCAATGGCCAGCTTGGCGGCTACCTTGGCAATAGGGAAACCGGTGGCTTTAGAAGCCAGTGCCGATGAGCGCGATACCCGTGGGTTCATCTCAATGATCACCATACGACCATCTACCGGGTTAATACCAAACTGTACGTTTGAACCGCCGGTTTCGACACCAATTTCACGCAGTACCGCCAGCGAGGCGTTACGCATAATCTGATATTCTTTATCGGTTAGCGTTTGCGCAGGCGCGACGGTAATGGAGTCGCCGGTATGAACGCCCATAGGGTCGAAGTTTTCGATGGCACAGACAATAATGCAGTTATCGTTTTTATCGCGTACCACTTCCATTTCGTACTCTTTCCAGCCAATTAGCGACTCGTCAATCAGCAGCTCTTTAGTCGGCGATAAATCCAGCCCGCGGGTACAAATTTCTTCAAACTCTTCGCGGTTATACGCAATACCACCGCCAGAGCCACCCATGGTAAACGACGGGCGGATAATACACGGGAAACCAATGTCTTCCAGCACCTGATAGGCTTCTTCCATCGAGTGCGCCAAACCGGCGCGTGGACACGCCAAGCCAATAGAGCGCATGGCTTTATCAAAGCGGCTTCTATCTTCGGCTTTATCGATAGCATCAGCAGTGGCGCCAATCATTTCGACATTGTATTTTGCCAGTACACCATGGCGCTCTAAATCCAGTGCACAGTTCAGTGCAGTCTGGCCACCCATGGTAGGCAACACGGCACAGGGGCGCTCTTTGGCAATAATTTTTTCAACCACTTGCCAGTGAATAGGCTCGATGTAAGTGGCATCAGCCATTTCCGGGTCTGTCATAATGGTGGCCGGGTTAGAGTTCACCAGAATAACGCGGTAGCCCTCTTCTTTTAATGCTTTACAGGCCTGGGCGCCTGAGTAGTCGAATTCGCAGGCCTGACCAATTACGATAGGGCCAGCACCTAAAATCAGAATACTTTTAAGGTCGGTACGTTTTGGCATTGCAGTAAATCTCCGTAATTCTGTTGGCTTAGGCTTTGGCTTGTTGCATCAGCGCGATAAAGTGGTCAAACAGCTCTGACGCTTCATGCGGGCCTGGGCTGGCTTCCGGGTGGCCCTGGAAACTGAAAGCCGGTTTATCAGTACGGTGGATCCCCTGCAGGGTGCCGTCGAACAACGATTTGTGCGTCGCACGCAAATTGGCCGGTAAGCTGGCTTCATCTACCGCGAAACCATGGTTTTGCGCAGTAATTAATACGCGCTTGGTATCCAGATTTTGCACCGGGTGGTTACCGCCGTGGTGGCCTACGGTCATTTTTACCGTTTGCGCACCGCTGGCCAGCGCCAGCAACTGGTGACCTAAACAAATACCGAAGATAGGAATATCAGTATCTAAAAAGGTTTTGATGGCGTCAATGGCATAAGTACAAGGTGCCGGGTCGCCTGGGCCATTTGATAAGAAGATACCATCCGGGTTCATTGCCAGCACGTCACTGGCAGGTGTTTGAGCCGGCACGACGGTTAATTTACAGCCACGGTCAACCAACATGCGCAGAATATTGCGTTTTACGCCGTAATCGTAGGCGACCACATGAAACTTAGCGTTATCTGGTGTACGGTGACCTTCACCCAGCTGCCAGCTACCCTCGGTCCACTGGTATGGTGCTTTAACGGTAACCTCTTTGGCTAAATCCATGCCTGATAACCCCGGAAAGCCTTTGGCCAGTTCAAGTGCTTTGGCTTCATCCAGGTTGTCGCCGGCCATTAAGCAGCCGTTTTGCGCACCTTTTTCACGTAAAATCCGGGTTAATTTGCGGGTATCGATGTCGGCGATGCCGAGAATATTGTGTTGCGTTAAGTACTGACTAAGTGAGAGTTGGTTACGGAAATTGCTGGCTAACAACGGCAGGTCACGGATAATCAGGCCGCGGGCCCAAATTTGTCCGGACTCCTCGTCTTCGAGGTTAGTACCGGTATTACCGATATGTGGATAAGTAAGCGTAACGATTTGTTCTGCATAAGAGGGATCAGTCAATATTTCCTGATACCCGGTCATTGAAGTGTTAAACACCACTTCACCTACAGAAACTCCTTCAGCGCCAATGGCTGTACCGCGAAATACGGTGCCGTCTTCCAGTACGAGCAGGGCGGACTTAGTCAAGATAACCTCCAAACAGCAAAAAACGGGCGAAAACCAAAGCTGTTTTACTACCCGTTTTGACCCAAAATGTGATACCCGGATTTGCCCTAGGCAAACCTGACTATTTTAGGCGATATGAGGTTATTTAGCTATGCCTTTTTTGAATTTTATTATAAATGCTGTGTTTGCATGTTTTTTTGCTTAAATGATGCAAAAAGTTAGCTTAACTCGGTCAAACCTAACACTTGTTGCATAGAATAAAGTCCGGGCTGTTTATTTTGCAGCCACAAAGCAGCACGCAACGCACCTTGAGCAAAGGTATTACGGCTGGACGCTTTATGCGTAATTTCCAGCCTTTCGCCTAAATCAGCAAATAAGGCAGTATGATCGCCAATAATGTCTCCGCCACGCACAGTGGCAAAACCTATGGTTTGCTGCGCCCTTTCACCGGTGATGCCCTCGCGGCCATATACGGCAACGTCAGCCAAATTGCGATCAAGCGCTTTGGCTATGCTGGCACCAATTGCCATCGCAGTTCCTGAAGGCGCATCTTTTTTAAACCTGTGATGCGCTTCAATAATTTCAATATCGGCGCTTTGCCCCATCACTTTTGCGGCGGTTTGCACTAAATGCAGCAGCAGGTTTACCCCGACACTCATATTCGGCGCCCAGACAATAGGAATATGCAAAGCGGCCTGTTGCACCTTAGCGTACTGCGCATCGGTCAGGCCGGTCACGCCGATCACCATGGCTTTATTGGCAGAGACGGCCAGCTCAAGGTGCGCCAGCATTGCCTCTGGCATGGTAAAGTCAACCCAGACCTCAGCCTGTGTAATGCTATCAGGCCCCGTTGCGGTTAGCGGTAACGCTAATTTACCCACACCCGCCAGTTCGCCGGCATCAACGCCGATAAGTTCAGAATTTGCCCGCACTGTTACACCAGTCAGATTAAGTTGTTGTTCTTTGGCGACAGTAATTAGCGCTCTGCCCATACGGCCATTAGCACCAAAAATTCCGATAGATGGCATATAAAAGCTCTGAGTAAAAATAACAATGGCGGCTATTAGAGCAAAAGCCGCCAGCAGGGGGAAGTAAAATAGCCATCTTTATTGCTATAACATATACACAGCGAGTGCCGCACCGTGGGCGTCAGGGGCAGTCGCCACGTAACAGGCGCACACGCTGCTCAAGCACTATTGCACTGGCTTGCTCTGCAGGTACAGCTTCTTCGGCCACTAAGGTCACTTTAGACCAAAAACGTCCTTTAAATTTAAACGCGCCTTTACCATGGTGGCTAAAAAATGATCCCCATAAACCACGCAGCGCCATGGGCACCACAGGTACCGGCTTTTCAGCTAGGATGCGCTCAATGCCGGGTCTGAAGCTATCCATGTCACCGGTTTTGGTTAAACGCCCCTCGGGGAAAATACACACCAGATTGCCCTGCTCCAACTCACGCTTAATGCTGGCAAACGCCGCCTCGAACACGGCTTCGTCTTTTTGTTTGCTGCAAATGGGAATAGTACGCGCTGCTTTAAACAACCAGTTGGCTACCGGCAAATCATAAATGGCTTTCTCCATCACAAAACGCACCGGCCGCCGCACGGCGCCACCAATAAGCAAGGCATCAACATAACTAACGTGGTTCGCCACCAAAACAGCCGCACCTTCTGCCGGAATATGCTCAAGGCCACGGCTTTGTACCCGATACATCGTATGACTAAGGATATAGATAACAAAGCGCAGTAGAAATTCAGGTAATTGGCTGTAGACATACAGCGCCACCACGGCATTCATAATCGCCAGAATAAGAAAGTATTCTGGTATCGCTAAATCGAGCAGCGTTAAAAACGCTATACCGGCAATGGCGCTAACTACCATAAACAGTGCATTAAAAATATTATTGGCCGCAATAACCCGGGCACGCTGTGCCGGCTCTGCCCGTTGCTGCAGCAACGCATATAGCGGCACAATAAAAAGCCCGCCAAACACTCCGATTAACGTCAGATCGGTTAAGATCCACCAGCCAAAGGCACTGGCTAAAAACTGCGGTAAGTTAAGCAAGGTCTCTGGCTGCTGTACCGGGCTACTAAAATACAAGCTGATGCCAAACACAGTTAAACCAATAGAGCCAATCGGCACTATACCAAGCTCAACCCTATCGCCGGATAGGCGCTCGCACAGCATAGAGCCGATACCCACCCCCACCGAAAACGCTACCAACAGCGCCGTAACCACGGTATTATCGCCACCGAGTACCGTTTTGGTGAAATTAGGAAACTGGGTTAAATAGCTGGCACCCAAAAACCAGAACCAGCTGATCGCCATAATCGACAAATACAGTGTTCTGTTGGCATAGCTGATACTGATGGTGGCTTTAGTTTGTTGCCAGGGCGCAAAACGAAAGCGGCCAGCGCCGGCTACTTCGCCAACCTCCGGGATCTGACGACTGACCCCATACCCCAATAGCGCAAACAACACCACTACGCCACCGATCCACACGGGTGCATCAGCCACGCCCACCAGTAAACCACCGACGATGGTACCCAGTAAAATGGCAACAAAGGTGCCCATCTCTACCCAGGCATTACCCGCCAGCAGCTCTTTGTCACTGAGCAGTTGCGGCAAAATGGCGTACTTCACCGGGCCAAAAAAGGCTGACTGGCTGCCCATTAAAAACAACAGCCCCAGTAATAGCAGATACTGCTGAAAATAAAACGCCAGCGCGGCTACCACCATTAATACAATTTCCAGCAATTTCAGCGCACGAATCAGCCGGGTTTTACACACCGAATCCGCCAACGTGCCGGCAGTGGCCGAGAATAATAAAAAGGGCAGGATAAATAAGCCTGCTGCCAGGTTCATGGTTAAGTCGGTATCCCACGGCAAGGCGTTAGCCGCGGTAAATGCCAGTAACAGCATTAAGGCATTTTTAAACACATTGTCATTAAAGGCACCACTGGCCTGAGTTAAAAAAAACGGTAAAAAGCGACGCGATACAATGAGTTTGAATGATGACATCGGCACTCCGTGCACTAAAGGGTCAGCAAAAAAGTGATTGCCAGCATAATAAACTCAGGTAGCTTATACCAGTACGAAAATTGCGCTACTGCAAATTGACAGGACGTCCAGCCATCTATATAGTGCGCGTCCATTTGCCAATGTTGGCGTTAGCACGCCCGCGGCCTGACAGGAATAGCCATGACACCACAGACTGAATTCGCCCCCGGCGCTAAACGCTCGCTGTTACCTTTAGTGTTTTTTGTCTTGCTGTTTTTAGGCACAGGCCTTTACTTACACCAGCAGGACGTTGCCTACGCCTTCTATCAGTTACCAGGCCATGTCGCCATTATTCCGGCGCTTATTCTGGCGATCTGGTTGCATAAAGCGCCGCTGCAGCAATCTATTGAGATGATGGTTAAAGGCGCCGGTAACAGCAATATTATTACCATGTGTATCATTTACCTGCTGGCCGGCGCATTTGCCAGCGTTGCTACCGCCACTGGCGGCGTTGATGCGGCGGTAAATGCCGGTTTAAGCCTGGTGCCGGCGCCCTGGTTGTTGCCGGGTTTATTTGTTATTGCGGCGCTGGTTTCCACGGCTATGGGCACCTCTATGGGTACCATAGGTGCATTAGCACCCATCGCCGTAGGTTTAGCGCAGCAAGCAGGACTGGAACCGGCACTGGTTGCCGGTGTACTGTTAAGTGGCGCTATGTTTGGTGACAACTTATCCATCATCTCTGACACGACAATCGCCGCAACCCGTACCCAGGGCGCGCAAATGGCAGATAAATTTCGCGAAAACATTAAAATTGCCTTGCCCGCTGCGCTGTTAACCCTGGTGTTATATGTGACTCTGGCCAGTGAGGGCGCACCGGTGCAAGTCGATAATGTTAACTGGACCGGCGTGGTGCCCTACGCCGCAATTTTGTTACTTGCGGTGCTGGGACTTAACGTATTTGTTGTATTGCTGTTGGGTATAGTACTGGCCGCGCTGCAGGGCGCGGTGTTTGCTGACTATGCTATCGCTAATTTAGGTAAAGATATCGCCAGTGGCTTTGCCAGTGTGCAGGAAATTTTTCTGCTGGCGATGTTAGTTAGTGCATTAAGTGAATTTATCAAACAACAAGGCGGCCTGAGCTGGATAGCCGCTCACATTCAGCGCATCGCTAACAGCCTTAAGCTGGCCGGTAATAAAGCCCAACAACTGGCGATCGGTGCTCTGGCCTTTATCAGTAACCTGTGTATTGCCAATAATACGGTGGCGATAGTACTCACCGGCGAGGTGAGTAAAACGCTGGCGCAGCAGCATCATATTACGCCTAGACGAAGCGCCAGTTTGCTGGACATTTTTGCCTGTATCAGTCAGGGGCTGGTGCCTTATGGTGCACAGGCGTTGTTACTGGGTGCCAGTTTTGGTATCTCGCCCTGGCAGGTGGTCACGCAAAGCTATTATTGTCTGATTTTACTGCTGGTGGTGCTGGCGGTTATCCTGCTGCGCCCGGCGCAACCTATGCCGGCGGTTAACGCGGCTTAAGCTTGCTACGCCATAACTGGCGCAGGCCATTAGCAGGCTTAGCAACGGCATGGTACAGCAGGATGTGCCAGCGCATTTTTAAACTATGGCCACGTAAAAACCATAACTGACGCGCCGCCCAGGCGGTCATACCGGTGCTGGTTAACATGGCCAGCACTAAACGGGCGCCCAAACGTTGCCGTCGCACCACACTGTGTTGCGTTAACAACTGGCGGGCCGCCTGATTATCAAACAGCGTCAGCAATACCTGACAGGCATCGATAAGTGCTGATTGCACCTGCATCTGTTGTGCCTGCTGCCAGATAAATTCCAGTTGCTGCTGTTGCTGTACTTCGTTGAGTAAGTCCTGTAAATCGATAATGTCTTTTAGCAGCCGGTGCGTTTCTTCCTGATAAAACAAGTGCACAGCAGCGTGCAGAAACAAATGCGCCAGCGTCGGCACTAAAAATGCCGAACCTGGCAGCGGTGTGGCATGCTCAAGCAGTACCTGAATATCAATGTGTTTCGCCGATGCCGGCGGGTAAATATGGTGATGCAGATCAATCACAGTGCCACGCTGGTAATGTTGCAGTGGTGGATTCTGATGCGACCAGGTCAGATAATACGCCCGGTCATAGTCACTAAGTGGCACCTCTGCAAAACCGGCAAAAAATAATTTATCCCGGGCGCTGCGTAGCTGCGCTTTGGGCACCAATAGATCAATGTCGGCAAATAAGCGGCCATAACTCATCGGCAGCGCCAGCGCTCGGTAAGCGGCACCTTTTAATAGCACACAAGGAAAATCGGCCCGGCCAACCACCGCCTCCAGCTGCTGTAATTCATAAAATAGCGAATACCGCTGCTTTTTACTGTAACGGGCAGCCGATAAGCCGTGCTGCCTTATCTGCTCTGGCACCTGTGACATTAAACCTTGAGATTGCAGCATATAGTAGCAGCGGGCGGTTAAGCCATGCTGGCGTGCCAGCTGCAAAAACGCTGTCCAGCGCGCACCGTCGGCCTGCTCGACAAAACGGCCGGGGTTTGCCAGAAAGTCCAGTAACGTCCCGGCTAACATAGGGCGCTCAGCTCACGGATAACCTGATTAATATCAGCATACTCCAGCCGGTAGGTCGCACATTGCTGCACCAGAGCGCTCAGAGCAGAAAAGCCCTCATCGGCCAATACATTGTAATTAAAAGAGTTATAAGCAAGGTGCATAAAGGCATCAGCTTTTGGCAGCGGCGTTAACATCAGCTCAGTTTGCTCTGGCTGATATTGCGGAAATACTACCCAGGCAGGGTGTGCCGGCTGTTGGTACGCCTGCCAACTCAGATCCGACGGCAGCAAATAACCGACAGTCCCTTTGGTGGTGCCGCGGGTGATCTGTCGCACTCTGGCATCGGGGTACCATTGCTGAATCAGCGCAATAGACTGATTTTTCAGACTTACCGGCCGCACATAAGGCCAGATAAGGCCACTAACGAGATCAATCAGGCACATTTCATCGCTAAGTAGTCGCCAGCCTTCCTGCATCAGCACCGCACACAGCGTGCTTTTACCTGAGCCAGGCGGCGCCGGTAAGATCAGCGCCTTACCATCTCGCTCCAGCACAGCAGCATGTATAGCTAAATACTGGTGCTGATAAGACGCCACACACCAGTTAAGTCCCCACTCAAAAACCGGCACTAATTGCGCTTTATCGGTCATACGAAAGTGTTGCTGGCCGGACGAGACGTGAAAAGGCCGGCCCCAACCGGCCCAGCGCCTTCGCACATCGAGGGTAAAATCATAGATAGTGCCGTCATCAACCTCTGATAACAGCGATGGCGGATACAGCTCTGTCAGCGCCGCACGTAACGCCGGGCTACGACTGCTGACCAAAACAGAGAAGGGCGCGGTATTTAAGGCAAAATCAGTCAAGTCGGCTTAGCTTCTGTCTGTACCGATTCCACTTCAGCAGACCCGGCAATGCTGGTTTCATGGGTTAATAACGAAAATACCACAACACTGCCATCATTAAAGCAGGTTTGCAGTAGTGCGGTGTCAGTTTGCTGTTGCAGCCATTGCGGGTAGCTTTGGCTAACGCTTAGCACGTCAGACAGCGTAACCATCAATATAATAAGACAGTAACGCCGCAAGTTGGGCTTTTTGCGCTGGTGTCACTGCACCGATATAGGCATTCACAATTTCATCCGGCGAAGGCATATTGGTGCTTATTTGCTCTCGTTGGTAATACAATGCATGTAAAAAAGCAGAGGCAATATTGCGTGTTAACGCATGATCACCACCCTGGTTCACTGCCTGCTTTAAAGTGCCGTTGTAGCCACTGCCAAACACGGCGTTAAACGGCGTGTCCTGGTAAATATCAATACCATGCCACTCTTTTAGCCACTTATTTAGCGAGACGTACTTTTTCTTGTAAAAGTAAGCGCCTTTGCCATCGGCAGCACCTAGCTTATTCGCTTCAAAATAGAGCTTGGCGCTGCCATGCGAGTCAAAACTGAATTTACACTGCTCAAACTTGTCTGGCTGCACAGATTGCATCTGCGAAGCCGTCTCACTTAATGAGCAATTCAGTGTACTGGTGCCCCAAGCTGCTTTGCTTTTTAGCGTCAGCAATACAGGCAGAGAACCCAAACCGGCACGCAGTAAAAACTTGCGCCGCCCGTTTGACGTTGTCGAGGTTTCCTTGTCATTAACTGCTGTCATAACCCTATTCCATTAAGCTCACTGCATGAAAGTGTACTGGCACTGCTATGCAAGATCAAATCCAACAAGCTAAGCGCTTGTTATAACTTAGCTTTTAAATACTGCCGTGAATCAAGTTGCCGGCTACTGTAAAGTAAACTGACACTGCGTCTATTACTAGCTACACCTTGGCAAAGGTGCACTGGCTTTGCGCTCGTTAAAAAGCTTCATCGCCTCTGGCATTTTCTCGCGCAAATCTTTAATGCGGGTTTCCGGTAGCGGGTGGGTCGACATGAACTCCGGTGTACCACCACCGCCTGCTGCGGCCATATTCTGCCACAGGTTAACCGCCTGGCGTGGTTCAAAGCCAGCTTTAGCCATCAGATCCAGACCGATAATATCAGACTCACTCTCATGCGCGCGGCTAAACGGCAGCGCCACGCCTAACTGTGCGCCTAAACCAAAGGCGGTCATTAACTCTTGCTGATAACGCACACCATAGGCTTTCATACCGGCATCACCCAATGCCAGTATAGTCTGAATGCCCTGATTGGTGGATAGCCGTTCATTACTGTGGCCGGCAATAACGTGCGCGATTTCATGGCCCACTACTGCTGCCAGCTGATCCTGATTTTGCGCCACTTTTAATAGGCCAGTGTAAACACCAATTTTGCCGCCGGGTAAGGCAAAGGCATTCACCTGATCTGAGTCAAATACGACGATTTCCCAGCTTTGCGCCCGGGTGCTTTCGGGTGTTACTGCCAGCAGGCTGTTAGCCACACACTTTACATAATTATTGGTTTTCGCATCCTTGGCTATTGGGGTTTCAGCCTTCATCGACTCAAAGGTTTGCGCGCCCATTTTGCCAAGCTCGGCATCGTTAAACAGCATGATTTGCCGCCGGCCGGTCGGCGATTGGGCACAGGCCGCTATCAGCAGGGCACAGGTGGTGGTAACCAATAATTTCTTCAACATCGTTATATCCTTATCCGCAGTAACTGGCGTAAAACAGCCTCTTTATTGTATCTGCTGGCTAACAAAAAACCACCCGCAGGTGGTTTTTCATTGGCTTTTAGCTGGTTAAATCATCGAAAAACTTTTTCACGCCATCGAAAAAGCCTTTAGATTTTGGCCGGTGTTTGGCTTCGCCATCACCTGCCATACTATCGTCTAACTGACGCAGCAACTCTTTTTGCTTCTCGCTTAGGTTAACCGGTGTTTCAATGACCACTTTACAGACCAGATCGCCCACCCCGCCGCCACGCACTGACTTCACGCCCTTGCCACGCAGGCGGAACATTTTGTCAGTCTGAGTCTCGGCAGGTATCTTCAGTTTTACCCGGCCATCCAGCGTTGGTACATCAATTTCACCACCCAATGCTGCTGTGGTGAAACTTAACGGCACATCGCAATACAGGTTATTGCCATCACGGACAAAAATCGGGTGCTCTTTCACATGCACTTGTACATACAAATCACCCGCCGGTGCACCGTGCATACCCGCTTCACCCTCACCGGTTAAGCGGATGCGGTCGCCCGTATCGACACCAGCCGGAATTTTCACCGACAAGGTTTTGGTCTTTTCTACGCGGCCTTCACCATGACACTTAGTGCAGGGCTCGGGAATAATTTTGCCACGGCCATTACAGGTCGGGCAGGTTTGCTGCACGGCAAAAAAGCCCTGCCGCATGGTTACCTGGCCGGCTCCATGGCAGGTTGGACAGCTCTTGGCTGACGTGCCTTTTTTCGCACCTGAACCATCACAGCTATCGCAGCTCACCATAGTCGGCACTTTAATGTCGACCGACTTACCACGCACGGCTTCTTCCAGGCTTAGCTCAAGGTTGTAGCGTAAGTCAGAGCCACGCTGCGCCCGTGACTGGCCACGACGCCCACCGCCACCGAAAATATCGCCGAACACATCGCCAAAAATGTCGCCGAAATCAGCACCACCGGCACCACCGCCGAAGCCACCTGCACCACGGTTAGGATCTACCCCGGCATGGCCATAACGGTCGTAGGCAGCCCGCTTTTGCTCATCCGACAACACCTCATAGGCTTCCTGCACTTCTTTAAACTTCTCTTCCATCGCTTTATCGCCCTGCGTACGGTCAGGGTGAAATTTCATGGCGAGGCGTTTGTAAGCCTTTTTGATGTCTTTGTCGTCGGCGCCTTTAGCGACACCTAATACTTCATAATAGTCACGCTTGGACATAGTTCCCGCTCAGTAAAAGTCTTAATGCCAAAGGGCTGGCACCTGGCCAGCCCTTATACCTCAGCCAGATTACTTCTTGTCGTCTTTCACTTCTTCAAACTCGGCATCAACCACATCGTCGTTACCACCCGCTTGCTGGCCAGCATCACTGCCACCCTGCTGGGCTTTCGCCTGAGCGGCTTCCATCAGTTTTTGTGACGCCTGCATCAGCGCTTGCGACTTTTCATCAATCGCCGCCTTGTCACTGCCTTTTAACACAGCTTCAAGATCTTTGATGGCGGTTTCAATGGCTTCTTTGTCATTGGCCGCTAAGGCATCACCCACTTCGTCCAGCTGCTTACGGGTAGCATGTACCATCGCATCAGCCTGGTTACGGGTTTGTACCAACTCTTCAAACTTCTTGTCTTCTTCGGCGTGTGCTTCAGCGTCACGTACCATGGCCTGAATTTCTTCATCAGACAGACCAGAGTTTGCCTTGATAGTGATCTTCTGCTCTTTACCGGTATCTTTATCTTTGGCAGATACATGCAGAATACCATCGGCATCCAAATCGAAGGTAACTTCAATTTGTGGCTCGCCACGGCGGCCCGGACGGATACCTTCTAAATTAAACTGACCCAGTGATTTATTGTCAGAAGCACGCTTACGCTCACCCTGCAGCACGTGGATCGTTACTGCTGACTGGTTATCTTCTGCTGTTGAGAACACCTGCGACTTCTTGGTCGGAATCGTCGTGTTTTTCTCAATCAGTGCAGTCATCACACTACCCATGGTTTCGATACCCAATGACAGTGGCGTTACGTCCAGCAGCAATACATCTTTTACATCACCTGACAGTACCGCGCCCTGGATAGCCGCTCCTACAGCAACCGCTTCATCCGGGTTAACATCTTTACGCGCTTCTTTGCCGAAGAAGGCCGCAACCGCCTCTTGAACTTTCGGCATACGGGTTTGACCACCCACCAGAATGATGTCGTCAATTTCGCCCACGCTTAAGTCGGCATCTTTCAGTGCTTGTTTCAGCGGCTCGATAGTACGCTGAATTAAATCTTCAACTAACGATTCCAATTTAGCACGCGTTACCTTGATGTTCAGGTGTTTCGGGCCTGACGCATCTGCCGTGATATACGGCAGGTTAACTTCAGTCTGCGACGCTGAAGATAATTCAATTTTGGCTTTTTCTGCAGACTCTTTTAAACGCTGCATGGCCAGCGGGTCGTTGCGCAGGTCAATGCCTTGCTCTTTTTTAAACTCTTCAACCAGATAGTTGATTAAACGGTTGTCGAAGTCTTCACCACCTAAGTGCGTATCACCATTGGTAGCCAGAACTTCGAACGTCTGCTCGCCATCTACGTCATCAATTTCGATGATAGAGATATCGAAAGTACCACCACCTAAGTCGTAAACCGCAACTTTAGTGTCGCCTTTCTTTTTATCCATACCATAAGCCAGCGCCGCAGCTGTTGGCTCGTTGATAATACGTTTAACGTCTAAACCTGCAATGCGGCCGGCATCTTTGGTTGCCTGGCGCTGCGCGTCGTTAAAATAAGCTGGTACCGTAATAACGGCTGCGGTTACCGCTTCGCCTAAATAGTCTTCCGCGGTTTTCTTCATCTTTTTCAGCACTTCAGCTGAAATTTGTGGTGCAGCTAACTTTTTACCTTTAACTTCAACCCAGGCATCACCATTATCTGCTTTCACGATTTGGTACGGCATGATTTTGATATCACGTTGCACTTCTTCGTCTTCGAAACGACGACCAATTAAACGCTTGATGGCGAATAAGGTGTTTTTCGGGTTGGTAACTGCCTGACGTTTGGCTGGCTGACCCACTAATACTTCGCCGTCTTCGGCGTAAGCAATAATTGAAGGGGTAGTACGGGCGCCTTCAGCGTTTTCTAATACGCGAGGTTTGTCGCCGTCTAATACCGCCACACATGAGTTGGTTGTACCTAAGTCAATACCAATAATTCTGCCCATAACTGCTCTCCACTTAAAATTTGAACAATTAAAAATTGTGTTGAGCGGTTAATGGGGATTAGCCCTGATCCATTCAAGGTTATTGTCGTAAAAATTTTTGTCTTAACTGATAAAATTGCGGCGTTAACCGCGGTTAAGCGCTTTTCGCGGCAAAAGCGGTTAACTTATCTGCACTGACCTGACTATAATAGTGAACACTGATTTTCTATAAATAAGGCCTGACTATGCCATTACTGGACAGCTTTACCGTCGACCATACCATTATGAAAGCACCTGCGGTGCGGGTAGCAAAAAAGATGAACACACCTAAAGGTGACGCCATCACCGTATTTGATCTACGTTTTTGTGTGCCAAATGAAGAGATCCTATCTGAAAAAGGCATTCACACATTGGAGCACTTATTTGCCGGTTTTATGCGCGACCATTTAAACGGTGATGATGTTGAAATTATCGACATTTCGCCAATGGGTTGTCGTACCGGCTTTTATATGAGTTTAATCGGCACGCCAGACGAGGCGCGGGTTGCCAAAGCCTGGCAGGCGGCGATGAATGACGTACTGCACGTCGCCAGCCAAAGCGACATTCCTGAGCTGAATATTTACCAATGCGGTACTGCACAGATGCACTCGCTGGATGAAGCCAAGCAAATTGCGCAAAATGTGCTATCCCGTGGGGTTGGCGTGAATAAAAATGATGAACTGGCGTTACCCGACGAGATCTTAAACAAACTGTAATATTTAAAAATATGACGGCGCAGATGCGCCGTTTTTTATTGTTTTGCGCCGTTGTACAGTTCGGAATATCCACAAACACGGTCCCGACCATCGTGCTTTGCTTTGTACAAGGCTTCATCAGCCGCTATGATCATTTGACGGACCGTATCAAAAGTGTTTCCTTCTGTTGATACTACACCGGCAGAGAAGGTACAGCTAAATTGCTTATCACGTGCTGTAAACTGAAGCAGTCGGAATGCTTTAAGAATATTTTCAACGAGGATTTTTGCTTGCTGCTCATTACACTCTGGTAACACCAACAAAAACTCCTCCCCGCCAAAACGTCCCGCCCGATCAGTTTTTCTCAATCTTTTTCTCAGTAAGGTGGCCAAAGCAGTAATAACTAAGTCCCCTACGGCATGGCCATAAGTGTCGTTTACTGACTTAAACCGGTCGATATCAACCATCACAATACTCAGAGCGCTACCTGAGCGCGCTGTTCTGTCAAATTCCTGTACGGCAAACTCTTTGATCGCACTATGCTTTATCAGTGAAGTTAAGCTGTCTTTTTCAATCAGGTTTTTCAATTGTATGCTGCGGGCAAGCCGCACTTTAATGGCCTGAACCAGTAGGGAGTCATCTATGGGTTTAGTAATAAAATCATCAGCGCCATGTGCCATTGCGCGTAACTGAAGCTGTTTGTTTCCTTCAGAGGAGAGAAAAACAATCGGCAAACGGCGAAGCGCAGGGTATTGGCGGATCAAGCCAGCCAACTCCATGCCAGAATATTCCGGCATGTAGATATCCATCAGCAACAAATCGGGTTGATAGCGCAAAACCTCTTCAATAATGTTGCTAACATCTTTCACAATGCAAGTGTCGATGCCCTGTGCCCCCAGGATCAACGCATAATGCTGCGCCAGCAAAGTGTCATCATCAACAATAAAAACCTTACCTTTATTACCATGCATTGCCTCAAGTAATTCGGTTGTTGTAGCGATAATATTTGGGATGTCTATCGGTGAAGCAAAAAATGCATCCACGTTATATTGCGCCGCCGTGATGCGTAAACTGAACTGATCAACTGGCGAGTATACCATCACCCGGCTTTGGTGCTTCGACAACTGGTTTAACATGTAATTCTGTTTAAACAGGCTACTGCCATCTTTTAGTGAAATATCACTCAATAGCACCGCCGGCGCAGTTTGTTGTAACCGCCGGACGCACGCATCAAAACTATCAACCCTTTCAACATGATAGCCATAAGCCATAAATTGCTGAGTCAGCTCAGACGCCACGTTATCATCATCAATAATCAGCCAGATAGCATTACGGTCTTGTAAACTGGCTTGGGCCACGTCAAGGTGGGGGCTCGCGCTCTGATGTGAATGCGCGACCGCCCTATCAAGTTCTAACACCGCGTGCTTAAGTGACAGTAAGCTTTGCCCCTGCTCTGCAGCTGACTTCGAACTTATCACCAAGGCCAACTTTTCAATTTCCCGGGCCTGATTACCCAGCACAGCATAGCCAAAAGTACCACAAGCCCCGGCGAGCTTATGTGCCTGAGCCGCAATCTCACTGAGTGCCTTGTCTCGGTCTGTAAACTCCGTCAGCACTACCATTTGGGCCGTTCGCTCCGCCAGGCCCGCAGCAAACCTGCTCCTCAGCTGTTCAAACGCTGCACTAAAGTCAGCTTTAGCATCTGATTTTGTCACTGCATTTACCCTTTATCATCTTAAGACTCGCTGGTTTTGCCTGACCACAAGGGTAAGGTAAAAAAGAACGACGTCCCCTCGCCCAATTTTGATACAAAGCCAATTTCGCCATGCATTTGGCTTATCAGTTCTTTACAAATGGCTAAGCCAAGTCCGGTACCCGTTGCCTTACGCAAATTAGATCCATCGGCTTGAGCAAAACGCTCAAACACCCGCGGCTGAAACTCAGGCGCGATACCTTGGCCGGTGTCTGTCACCGTAACTTTAACCTGATCGCCGGATACTTTTGCCTCTAGCGTCACTTTAGCCTCTGCATGCGAAAATTTAATAGCATTAGAGAGTAAGTTAGTCAGCACCTGCTGTAAGCGTAGTGAATCGGCCATCACTAACACCTTGTCTTGCATAACAATTTGCATGTCGACCTGATGCTGCGACGCATAAGGTTTAATGCTTTCTATCGCGTGTTCTAACTCGTTATTTATTGATAGCTTTTCGATATGAAATGGCATTTTACCCGCTACCAATTTTTCCATATCCAGCAAATCGTTAATTAACTGCGTCAAACGCTCAGTATTGCTTTGCGCCAAAAACAATAACTTAGCCACCGCGTCTGGCACAACACCGAGCTTGCCCGAGTTCACCAACCCCAGAGCCCCTTTGATAGCCGTAAGTGGTGTGCGCAGCTCATGGCTAACGGTTGAAATAAACTGGTCCTTTAATTGCTGTAACTGGATCCGCTCCGTTACGTCCTGCACTGAGCCAACCAGAACATGGTCAGATCCCTGCTCTGACGGCAACATTCTCGCTAACTCATGCACCCAGCGAATACTACCATCAGCCCGGATGATACGGTGCACTACATCATGCAGCCCAGTCTGCTCAGCTCGCTGTTCACTTTGCGCCACCAAATCCCGGTCCTCCGGGTGCACCATGCTCTTAAATATCGCGACACTGGGTACGGAACGCTCATCAAGACCAAAAATCTGGTAAACAACCGGCGACCACCATAAGTTACCAGACGTGATATTCGCTTGCCAAAAACCCATCTGCGCCGTTTCACTGGCTTCATCAAGGCGCTCCTGACTCAGCTTAAGCTCTTTGTTTACCCGCTCCAGCTCCAGATAGTACTGCTTAACGTTGGTGATATCCTCCAGGTAGCCATGCCAGAGGGTACTACCATCAGGCATGCGCTCTGGCATAGCCTGCCCTGACAGCCAACGAATTTGTCCCTGCTCATTTAACACCCGATACTGGTACTGCCATACACTCAGATTAGCCGCCGATGCGTCAATGCTTTGTGCCAGCCCCGGTAAGTCTTCCGGCACTATGCGATTAAATACCACAGAAGCATCCTGCCTGACCTGTTCGGGACGCACGCCATAAATCTTAATAATGTTGTCACTGGCATAGGGAAAAGCCACGCGGCCATCCGGCCATTGCTGATATTGATACACGACACCGGGCAGCTGTGAGGTGAGTTTAAGTAACTGCTGTTTTAAACTTTTCTCTTCAGTAATATCCAGAATAAAGCCATCAAGGCAAACAACATCACCGTTTTTGTCATATTCAGCCTGACCACGCTCCTCAACCCAGTGAATAGCCCCACTTTTATGAATAACACGGTATTGCAACAACCAATTACGCCGGGATGTCACGGCTTTATCAACTTCAACCTCAAGCCTGGCCTGGTCATCGGGATGAATAACGCTGGCATAACTGCGCACTTTGTTATTGATAAAGTCACTGGCAGGATAACCCGACAGTGGATCTATACTGCCGCTCATGTACAACATGGTCCAGTTTTTATCGGCTTTACAGCGATAGGTAATACCCGGAATGTTATCCACCAGTACCTGAAACTGGTCCCGGCTACTTTTTAGCTCCAACTCTGCTTGTTTTTGCTCAGTAATGTCAGCATGAGTGCCATACATCATCAAAGGCTTTCCCTCAGCAGTCCAGCTGATGACGCGGCCACGGTCGTGTATCCATACCCAATGGCCGTCTTTGTGTTGCATTCTGCATTTACAGTCATAAAACGCTGACTGACCGGCAAAATGCTGTTCCAGTAAATGGCCAGACTCTGCCAGATCACCCGGATGCGCCAGCTTAAGCCAAGTATTAATATCTATCGGCCCAAGCTCGTCTAAGGTGTAACCAACTATCTCGGCCCAACGTTCATTAAATATCGTCTCACCCGTTTGCACATTCCATTGCCAGGTGCCAATACGCGTGCCCTCCAATACAGAGCGATACATCAACTCGCTGGCAGCTAACTGCTCATGAGCTTGCTCTTGCAACCTGTCTGCAATTTCCTGCTCAATGGCATCGGCAAATTTACGTAAAACGAGCTTCTCGTTAGCCGATAAATTTCTTGGTTCAGGTTCGATAATACACAAAGTGCCAATACGCTGATCTCTGAATTTCAGTGGAGCTCCGGCATAAAAGCGAATAAAGGGCGCCCCTGTAACGAGCGGGTTGTCGGCAAAGCGGCTATCTAGCAATGCGTCTGGCACTTCTAAAATATCGTCGCTTAAAATTGCATGACCACAAAATGAGATATCACGCCCGGTTTCACAGGCATCAAGGCCCTGGCGGGACTTAAACCATTGGCGCTCGGCGTCAACCAGAGAAACCAGCACGATATCGGTATGCAGGCATTGCTTAACCAGCGCCGTTAGCCGCTCAAATCTTGGCTCTGCCGGTGTATCCAGCAGTGTGGTATCAGCGAGAGCTTTTAATCGCAAAGTCTCGTGTTGGGGTGTATCAGGCGCCTGCATGCTACCCTCAATGAATTTGTTTAATCAGACTAAGCTTACGCTATTATTGCAATCTAAAGTTAACCAACCTCAGTACATTGGTCTAATAAATACACTAAGTGTTGATATTCAATACCACTGTGGCGCGATAAACCAACTTCACAGCTGCGACTGGTCGACACGCCTTGTGAGCAAGCACTTACCTGCGGTTTTAAAGCCGATAGCGCTGAAGCGTTTAGTTCAGGCAACATAAAGCCTTTATCACCGGCAAAACCGCAGCAGCTAATGCCCTCTGGCACCACAACCGCGTTAGTGCAAGCGCTTATTAGTCGCTGTAATTTATCGGCCTGGCCCAACTGGCTGGCACTGCAGGTGATATGCAGTGCTACCCGCTCGTTCATTGGCGTTAAGGTTAACTTTGGCAGCACCTTATCATGCAAAAAATCGACGCTGTCATAGATTTTCAGCCTGGGGTCTAATTTGCCGCTTAAGGTTAAACTGCAGGGGCTGGTATCACTAAAAATTGCTATCTCGCCGTTGTTACTCACCTTAAGCAGCCACTGCTCCAGCTCGCGCTGTTTATAATCAGCGGCGGCAAACTGGCCTTTAGATTGAAACGGCATACCACAGCATTGCTGCGCAATGCCTTCTGGCATAATTAACTGATAACCAGCTTTGGCCAGTAAGTGGGCACTTACCTCTGCCAGACTGCGTTTATCTTTGCTGTTGGTCGCAGGCCCCATAACCCGACCTGAGCAAGAGGCCAGGTAGATAAGCGGTGTCAGGCCTTTACCATCCAGGCTGGTTATTTTAACCCTGTTTGCCGTTGGCATCGCCTTATGCCAGCGCGGCAGCACTGCGCCAAAGAAATTGCCAACACCCAAACCTAAACGGCTGATAGCGGCTGCAACACTAAAGTGCCGCGCGATAAAGGCAGCAACACCTTGCCAGCGCTGGTTATTTTCTGCCCGCAATTGCCGGGTTAAATCGCCGGTATTAATACCCACCGGGCAGGCACTGCTGCACATACCACAGGCCACGCAGGTATCAGTACCGGCATACTGGTAAGCTAATGTCAGTTGCTTTAAGCGCTTAGTCTCTTCACTTGAGGTATTTTGTTTAGCCCTTGACGCCAGGCGCGACATTTCCCGCTGCGCCACAATGCGCTGGCGTGGCGTTAAGGTTAACTTACGCGAAGGGCATACCGGCTCACAAAAACCGCACTCTATGCATTTATCTACCAGCGGGTTAGTCGCCGGTAACGGCTTTAAGTTTTCCAGATGTAATTGCGGGTTACGGCTTAGCACCACCTCAGGGTTAAGAATATGCTTTGGATCCAGCAATTTTTTAATTTTCCACATTAACGCATAGGCTTCACTGCCCCATTCCAGCTCGACAAAGGGCGCCATATTGCGGCCGGTGCCATGTTCCGCTTTAAGTGAGCCGCCAAACTCTACCGCGACAAGCTGCGCCACATCCTGCATAAAGGCGTCATAGCGCTTAACTTGTGCTGGTTCATCAAAGCCCTGGGTAAAGACAAAATGCAGGTTACCCTCTAAAGCGTGGCCAAAAATAATGGCTTCATTATAGTGATATTTATCAAACAGTTGCTGCAGGCGCGATACCCCCTCCGCCAGTTGCTCGACAGGGAAAGTCACATCCTCAATAATCACGGTAGTGCCGGTTTGGCGCACCGCGCCCACTGCCGGAAAAGTGCCCTTGCGAATAGCCCACAGCTGGTTATACACCGCAGGATCGCTGCTAAAAGCAACCTGCTGCTCCAGTTCAAAGGCCGTCAGGCTGCTTGAGATCTGCGCCAGTTGCTGCTGCAACAGGTTGTTGCTTTGTGCACTGCTTTCTATCAGTAAGGCACAGGCATTCGCTGATAACGTTTTTACCCAGGGTGGCATACCGGCTTTATGCTCTACCGAGCGCAAGCTGCGCCGGTCCAGCAGTTCAACCGCCGATACCGGTTGCTGTTTTAATAGCGTAACAGCATGACAACAACTCTCAACCGATGGGAACACCAACAAGCCCGTGGCACGATGCGGATATTCCGCTACGGTGTTATAGGTAACCGCACTGATAAAACCCAGGCAGCCTTCCGAGCCCACCATTAAATGGGTAAGAATATCAATGGGATCGGTAAATTCGGTCAGCGCATTTAACGAAAAGCCGGTGGTGTTTTTTAAGCGGTATTTATGGCGGATTTTAGCGCTAAGTGCGCTATTAGCGCGGGTGTGTGCGCCCAGCAATTCGAGCTCTGCCAGCAGCGGCGCATGGGAGTTGCGAAACGCCGCTACGCTCTGGCTGTCTTCGGTGTCCAGCACAGTACCGTCAAATAACACCAAACGCATACCGGCCAGCGTATTAAAGCTGTTATGTGCGGTACCACAGCACATGCCGCTAGCGTTATTGGCAACAATGCCGCCAATTTTACAGCTATTTATCGACGCTGGATCCGGGCCTATTTTACGCTGAAATTTACTCAGTGCACTGTTGGCGGCGGCGCCTATTACGCCCGGCTGTAAGCGAATTTGCTCTCCCAAGCCACGTACTTCACGCTGTTGCCAGTTTTCACCCAGCACTAACAGTACCGAGTCTGTAACCGCCTGGCCCGATAAGCTGGTGCCCGCGGCACGAAACGTCAGTGCCACCTGGTGTTGGTTGGCTAACTTGAGCAGCGCGATAACTTCGGCTTCGCTTTCAACGCGCAGCACTAACTTGGGTAACAGACGGTAAAAGCTAGCATCAGTGCCAAAGGTTAGGGTTTCCAACGGATCATCAAAATACCGCTGTGGCGGAATAAGCTGTTTAACGGCCTGAATAAACTGCGGGTGCATGCCAACCTCTGACAGCAAAGCGTAATAAGCTGATTAACCGATAATAAAGGATAGCACTGCACTTTGCATAAAGTTTTATTACCAACGCCCACCGCATGTATAAATTATTCATGACAAGGTAACCTTAACTGCAATAAAAAAGCCGGCATCACGCCGGCTCTAGCAGTAAAATGTTGGCTGTTATTCCGGCGCTTTCGACACACCGACCATGGCCGGGCGCAATAAGCGGCCATTAAGCTCATAGCCTTTTTGCATCACAAAGGTGACCGTATTTGGCGCCACATCGGCTGAAGGCTGAATACTCATGGCCTGGTGCAATTCCGGGTTAAACGGCTGGCCTTGGGGGTCAATCTGATTTACACCAAATTTAGCTACGGTGTCTAAAAAGCTTTTCAGCGTCAGCTCTACGCCTTCTACTACACCTTTTAGCGCCTCATCTTCGCGGTTAATAAAGCCTAGCGCACGCTCCAGATTGTCAACCACGGGTAATAAATCGCCGGCAAATTTTTCCAGCGCAAACTTATGCGCCTTCTCCACGTCCATACTGGCGCGGCGGCGGATGTTCTCGGCTTCGGCTTTAATGCGCAGCATTAAATCCTGCTGCTCTGCCAGCTGGGCCTTGGTGCTGGCCAGCTCGTCTTCCAGCTTGGCAATAATAGCCTGCTCACCGGATAACTCGACGGTGTCGGCATGTTCATTAGCGGCCTGTGGCTGCTCAGTGCTGTGATCCGTTGGCTGTTGTTGCTCAGTCATGCGTTACTACTCCCAAATTAAGTAGGTGTATTATGGGGATACCTGGCGCCGATTCAAGTGCAAATTTAACTGGCGGGCACAGGCTTCAACTAAAGGAATTAAGCGGGCATAGTTCATCCGCCGCGGGCCCAACAGGGCAATAAAGCGTTTTGGCTGTTGCTGATAACGCTGCACAATAACACTGACATTGGCCAGTTCAATAAAACCCGACTCTTTACCCAACAGTAACTTGGGCTGCTCATCCTGCGTCAGGCTATCGAGCAGGCGCAGCAAGCCTTCGGGCTGCTCCAGCATCTGCATCACCTGCTGTAGTGCTTGGTTTTGCTGGTACTCCGGGGTTAACAGCAGCTGATGCTGACCAAAAATCAGCGGTTGGTGCTGTTGCAGCTCATCTAAACTCAATAAGCCCAATACCTTTTGCAGCAACTGCTGGCACATACCACTTTCGCCACGCACCAGGGTGCCTAAGCGCTCTATGCCATCCTGCCACTGACCACCGCCGCCCAAAGCTGCGTTAAGCAAGCACAGTACTTTGCTTAGCACAGTGTTATCTATTGCCTGCTCGCAGTGCAGTAAACGGTGCAAAATATCGCCGTCTTCATCTATTACTACCAACAACAGCCGGTCACTGGCCAGGCGAACTAAGTCAATTTGCCGCACGATACGGCCATCGGCCTTAGGTGCACTGACTATAGCCACAAAGCCGGTGAGGTTAGTTAACAGTTGGCCGGCCTGCTGGCATAACAAGGACACTGGCAACTGTTGGGTCAGCTTACGTTGCAGTTCAGTTTGCCAAAAACTACTCAGTGGCTGTAGCTGCAACATTTTATCGATAAACAAGCGGATGCCGGCGGTGGTGGGAATGCGCCCGGCCGAGGTGTGTGGTGAACGAATTAAGCCCTGCTGCTCCAGCGCCATCATGGTGTTGCGCACGGTGGCCGAACTCACCGCCAGCTGGGCGTTGTCGGCCAGCAGCTTAGACGATACCGGCTGGCCATCCAGCAAATACTGCTCGACAATCAGCTTTAAAATCAGCTCGGGCCTGCTCAGGGTTAACGTCATACCGCGCACTCTATACCTTATTGCTTGTGGATATGGGGGCAAGGCCGGCTAATTCAAGCGCACAGACAGCGCTAGTGCGACGGCCCCGGTGTCGTTATACTCTGCACAAGGGTTAAAAGGAACTGGCTATGTCACACGCATTCACCACCGTTGGGCTCATTGGTAAGCCACATCATCAGGGCGCAAACAATACGCTGCTCAGTTTGTATCAGTTTTTGCGCCAGCAAGGGCTGACGGTTTATGTCGAGCAACGGGTAGCGCAATCACTGGAGTTGCCCGATGTCGCGGTGCTTGATCTGGTTGAGCTGGGTAAAAAATGTGATCTGGCGATCGTGGTCGGTGGTGATGGCAATATGCTGGGCGCCGCGCGGGTGTTGTCACGTTTTAACGTGGCGGTACTGGGCGTTAACCGCGGTAACCTGGGCTTTTTAACGGATCTCGCGCCAGAAAACTTCCAGCAGCCGCTAACCGAAGTACTGGCGGGTAATTTTGTTACCGAAAAACGCAATCTGCTGGAAATCAGCGTACAGCGCGGTGGCGTGATTAAAAGCAGTAACAGTGCGGTGAATGAAGCCGTGCTGCATGCCGACAAAGTCGCGCACATGATTGAGTTTGAAGCCTATATTAATGACGAGTTTGTCTATAGTCAGCGCTCGGACGGTCTGATTATCAGCACCCCAACTGGTTCCACAGCATACTCGTTATCTGGTGGCGGCCCTATACTAACACCGGATCTGGATGCGGTGACCTTAGTACCGATGTTCCCGCATACGCTGAGTAGCCGGCCGCTGGTGGTGTCGGGCAGCAGCGAAATCCGCTTAAAAGTGGCCAGCACCAACGATGCCCATCTGCAAATCAGCTGTGATAGCCATGTCATTCTGGCCGTAATGCCGGGTGATGATATTTATATCCGTAAGCACCCGACGCCGCTTCGGCTGGTGCACCCGCCGGGGTACAGCTATTTTCACGTGCTGCGCAACAAGTTAGGCTGGGGCAGCAAACTTTATTAAAACCTGGCTTGCCAAGGTGATATTTCCTGTATAAAGTTACTGTATAAATAACCACTGTTATTTTTCACAGTTAACTTAGCTGACAGGAGAATGTCATGCTGTGCCATCTGCATATTAGTAATTTTGCTATTGTCCGTGCGCTGGAAATTGACTGGAACAGCGGGATGTCTACCATTACCGGTGAAACCGGTGCCGGTAAATCTATCGCTATCGACGCCCTGTCACTGTGTTTAGGCGAGCGCGCCGATGCCAGCGTAGTGCGCCCCGGCGCCGATAAAGCCGATATCGTTGCCAGCTTTGACATAAGTAAATTAAGCGCCGCCCAGCAGTGGTTGGCCGAGCAAGATCTGGCCATGGGCCACGAGTGCATCGTGCGGCGGGTGGTCAGTAACGAAGGCCGCTCACGTGGCTACATTAATGGTGTACAGGTACCGGCGCAGCAGTTAAAAGCGCTGGGTCAACATTTGCTGAGCATTCATGGCCAGCATGCCCACCAACAATTACTGAAAAACGATTATCAGCGCCAGTTGCTAGATGCTTTCGCAGCTAACAGCAGCCTGCTAGAGGCTACCCGCAGCAGTTGGCGGCACTGGCAGCAATTGCAGCGTGAATATGCCCAGCTGCAACAATCGCAGCAGCAGCGTGATGCACAGCGTCAGTTGTTGGAATATCAGGTGGCCGAGTTAGATCAGTTTGCCCCGTTACAAGACGAGTATCCGCAGCTGGAAGCCGAGCACAGCCGTTTAAGCCACGGCAATACCTTGTTAAGCCAAAGCCAGCAGTGTTTGCAGCTGCTGTACGATGACGAACAGCAAAATGTTTATCAGGCGCTGTCTGTGGCCGCCGGCCAACTTGAGCAGCTGTGCAGCCTGGACCCGGCGCTGAATAATATCAGCCAGATGTTGCAAGACGCGCTGGTGCAAACCGAAGAGGCCAGCCGTGAGCTGCGCCGCTATGCTGATAAAGTAGAGCTGGATCCGGAGCGGTTAGCACAAATTGATGAGCGCTTAAGCCAGTGGCTTAACCTATCGCGCAAGCATCAGGTCAATTATGAAGACTTACCCGCACTGCACCAGCAGCTTTCCGAGCAGTTGGGGGCGCTGACCGGTGATGATAAACGCCTGCTGCAACTAGAGGCCGACATAAGCGCTGCACAGCAGCATTATTTACAGCAGGCTGAAGCACTAAGCCAGCAGCGCCAGCAAGCTGCTGCACTGTTAAGTGATAAAATCAGCCGTAGCATGCAAGAGCTCAGCATGGCCAATGCCCGTTTTGCCATCGTAGTTAACCCGCTTGATGTCAGCCAGGGCAGTGCTCAGGGTATCGATCAGATCGATTTTCAGGTATCCACCAACCCGGGCCAGCCACTGCAGGCTTTAAGTAAAGTGGCCTCAGGAGGTGAGCTGTCGCGTATCAGCCTGGCCATACAGGTGATCCTGGCCGATAAAATTACCACCCCGACACTGATTTTCGACGAAGTGGATGTGGGCATCAGCGGCCCTGTTGCCGCCGGTGTTGGTCGTTTGCTGCGCCAGCTGGGCGAGACCACACAAATTATCTGTGTGACCCATCTGCCGCAGGTAGCCAGCCAGGGCCATCAGCAGTTGTTTGTTGAAAAATACACCGATGGCCTGGCCACGGAAACCCGTATGCGCGAGCTGGATGCTGACGAGCGCATCAGCGAAATTGCCCGTTTACTGGCGGGCGAAAACATCAGCGCCAGTGCACTGGCCAACGCACGTGAACTTTTATGCGCGCCTTTAGTCTGAAAGAAGGTTTTTCAGCCGGCTTGTCATAGGGTATGATGAGCCCACTTAGGTAAAGCAGAAGCAACAGATGAAAGCAGTAGTAAAAATGATGGTGCTGGCCGCAGGCCTTCTCAGCCTTAGCGCATGTAGCAGCTGGGTGTATCGCATTGATATACCACAAGGCAATTTTTTAGAGCAAAAAGATATCGATAAACTGCGTGTCGCTATGACCAAAGAGCAGGTGAAGTTTGTGCTGGGTACACCGGTAGCCAGTAACGCCTTTGATAATGACACCTGGCATTATTTTTACGCCTTAAAAGGCGGCCGTGGCGATAACTTTGAAAAACAGTTAATTGTCGAGTTTAAAGACAACAAGCTGCAGGACATTAAAGGCGACTTTAAAAAGTCAGACGAATTTAATACGCCACTGGATATCTAAACCGCGCACAACGCTAACAACAAAAAACCAGCATCTAGCTGGTTTTTTCTTCTAAACGTCCTGTTAAAGCGTTAAACCCATAAACTAATGGCCTGAGTCGGGTCTTACTTCGTGCGGCCGGCCACCGGTAACTTTATCAGCGCGGCCTTCTTCTTTGGCTTTCTCGGCGCGGCGACGGCGTAAATCTTTCGGATCGGCAATCAGCGGGCGGTAAATTTCTATTCTGTCGCCGGCTTTTACCGTATCGGTGAGTTTCACCGGCCGGCTCCAGATGCCGACTTTTTGCTGGTTTAGATCAATATCCGCAAACTGCTGTAAAATACCCGACTGCTCGATAATTTGCTGTACAGTGGCGCTTTTGTTTACCGACACGGTAAGTAAACTTTGCCGCTCGGGTAAGGCATAGGCCACTTCAACGGTCATATTTTCAGCCATTTTGCTCTCCGTATACCTGTTTGGCGCGGGTGGTAAACGCCTGCACCATAGAGGCGGTTAACTCGGCAAAGATTTTACCAAAGGCAAACTGAATTAACTTACTGGAAAACTCAAACTCGAGTTTTAATATCACTTTGCAGGCACCGTCATTTAACGGCTGAAACTGCCAGCCACCGCGTAATTGCTTAAAAGGACCATCGACCAGTTGCATGGCAATTTGCTGATTTGGCGTTAACGTATTGCGCGTGGTGAAACTATGACTAATGCCCGCCTTGGAAACTGTTAGCGATGCCACCATCTCTTGTTCTGACTGGCTAACAATGCGCGCAGCGCTGCAGCCGGGTAGAAATTGTGGATAATCCGGTACAGCGTTTACCAGATCATACATCTGCTGCGCGCTGTAAAAAACCAACGCACTGCGTTCAATTTGTGGCATACTCACTCCCCTTTAAACTCGCCGCCGATTGTAACAGAATAACGCGCTGCAACAAGGCATGAGCCATCGCTGACATCCAACACTGAGCTGCGACAAACAACGAATTATGAGCAAAAAACAAGCAAGCAAAAACAAAAACGGTACCATAGCACAAAACCGCAAAGCGCGGCACGAGTACTTTTTAGAAGACCGCTACGAAGCCGGCCTGGCCCTGCAGGGCTGGGAGTTAAAAAGCATCCGCGAGGGTAAGGTAAACCTGTCCGACTCTTATGTCATTTTGCATAACGGTGAAGCCTTTTTACTCGGCGCACAAATTCAGCCGCTCAACAGCGCCTCTAGCCATGTGGTATGCGACCCCGAGCGCAGCCGCAAATTACTACTGCACAAGCGCGAGCTAAGTAAACTGATTGGCTTAAAAGAGCGCGAAGGTTATACCCTGGTCGCCACCGCCATGTACTGGAAAGCTTGCTGGGTAAAGCTTGAATTTCATTTAGCCAAGGGTAAGAAAAGCTATGACAAGCGTGACGATATCAAAGACCGCGACTGGTCACGCGAAAAAGAGCGCATGATGAAGCACAGTAAACACTAAAACACCCTTGAAACTTTTACCGCCTGGCCCCATCTAATTAGGGCGACAGGAGAATGGCTAAAACACAAAGCCCGCTTGTGTAAAGCAAACAGGCTGCGTACAATAGCCAAACACTGAAAGTGAGTGTTACTTCCACAGAATTCGGGGCTGATTCTGGATTCGACGGGATTCACGAACTCTTAGGTGCATGCCGAGGTGAGGTAGGCCTCGTAAAAAAGCCTCAATTAAATAGTCGCAAACGACGAAACTTACGCAATCGCTGCCTAATAAGCAGTAGATAGCTCTTCCCCTCACGCATGCCTGTAAGCTGAGACTCTGGAAGATCACCCCTAACAGGATCGCGTCGCGTCTTCGCCTGGAGACAAAACGTTAAAACCAATCAGGCTCGCCCGACGATAGCCTGCCATTCGGCGCTCATAGGGTTAACTAAATGAATGTGCTAAGCATGTAGTACCGACGATGTAGGTTTTTCGGACGCGGGTTCAACTCCCGCCAGCTCCACCAAAAATGAGAGCGGCGCAAATAGCGCCGCTCTTCATTTCTGTCTTAAAAACAAAAGCTTATCTATACGCTCCCTCGCGAACGAACTGGCCGACAGTACGCTAAACAGGTCTGGAAATTGTCATCCTGTTGCCAACTTTTGTCATTCTGCTGCCAACTTTTTCGCAAAGTACCAAGAAAACCTCTGTGACGAGCCAACCGGAATCAGCTTCGATATCCTCGGAAAATACCTAAGCGACAAAAGCCAGTTTGAGTATTTAAGCGCGATTAAGCTGCTCGATGCGGTGCAAGATGCCATGTGCATAGCCGACTTAGATTTAACAGTCGATGCGCCGATGCTGAAAGCGTTTGCCAAACACAAAGCCACCACCTGCAAATTAATGCTCGCAGAAAGCGCGGATAACCTACACGCTGCTATCAGCGAATTTAAAAAATATGATTTGGGCGATTTGCCCTATGACGATACCGAAATCAGCCATCGCTTGAGTGATGCGGCTTTCTGGCTTCGCCGTATGCGCCGTAAAACCGTGCAAATAGTTGCTCAGATAGAACGAGCCGTTAATCAGGTATCAAAGCGTAAAGCGATTTATTGCGGTGATGCCAGCTTCGCCCACTTCAAAAACAGCCAGTATTTGAGTGAGCAATTTATGCGAAGCACTTATCTGGAAAACGAAGATGGCCTGAGCATCCCGTTAAGTGAAGTTGCGGCACATACTGTAAGTAATCCCGCAATACGCCGCTCTGAACTGATGGTGCGTATTCGCGGCTTCGAAGAAGTAGCCAAACACTGCGGCCATGCTGCTGTATTTACTACCCTGACAACGCCATCACGGATGCACGCTACACACAGTAACGGTTCGGCCAATCCGAAATATGACGGCAGCAGCGTAACCGATGCGCAAGATTACCTAAATCATGTTTGGCAGCTGATACGCGCCAAGCTAGACCGCTCAGAGATAAAACCCTACGGCTTTCGTGTAGTAGAGCCACACCATGACGGTACACCACACTGGCACCTGTTGCTGTTTATGCCTACCGAAGCGGTAAATAGCTTTAAGCAAATTACCTCAGATTATGCGCTGCTGGATTCACCGGATGAAAAAGGCGCAAAAGACTATCGGGTTAACTTTGTAGATATTGATGCCAGCAAAGGTAGTGCCGCCGGTTATATAGCCAAGTATGTAGCAAAGAACATAGATGGTTTCGCACTGAATACAGACAGGCACGGCGTGCAGGCGATAGATGCAGCGCAGCGCACCAGCGCCTGGGCGCGTGCCAATAACATCAGACAATTTCAGCAAATTGGTGGCCCAAGTGTCACCGTATGGCGTGAACTTCGCAGGCTCAAAGGCTGTGAAACTCCGTTTAACGAGCTGAATGATTCCTTTCAGGCCGCCGACTCTGCGAATTGGGCGGCGTTCTGCTTTGCTATGAACGCGGTAAACACCAAACGCAGCGAGCACCGAATAGCGCCCTACTACGCCATTAAAGAAACCGAAGCCATCGACTATCTGAGTGGCGAGATCACATCAAGCAAGCTGAACAAATACGGTGAACAGCGTAAAGCATCTGTCACAGGCCTGTCGTTCAGAGACTTTTCGTTTAGCACCAGACTTCAAAAGTGGCGCGTGCAAAGGAAGCCGCCGAGCCGAGATGGTTCGCCCCCTTTAGGGGGCGTGCCATCGAGTGAGGTGGCAATCTTGGACTTGTGTAAATAACTGTACGGACAAAATCAAATGAACCCAAAAACGACAAACCAGAACCATAGCTTTACCGTTGACGAAGTTGTCAGCCTGATAAACCGGCCAGTTATCCGCCATGACCGAGGGGACAAATTCGTCCCTGCCAACATCGGTTTAATCGTTGGCGTAGTCACACTTAATCAGGAAGTCGAAGTGGTGGTGAAGTTTATCGACCGAGTAACCCAATTCACCAAAGCAGAGTTCACCCGCAACTATCGGGTTATTCAGGAATAACTTTCCAACTTGTTAATGTGAGGTAAATTATGATCACCCTATTGCTGGCGGGAAAATTTTGTTGTAAGTTCTTTCGTGCGGCCTACTCAGACAATTCGCAAACACATACTGAACTTAAGATACTTACGCATGGCACACATTACCGGCCACGTACTGAAAATCGAACAACTACTGAAAATTACGCGACTGAGCTATTAACTAAACTACTAATATTCTGTGCTTGTATAAATGCGTGGCAAGCACCCACTAATACTACTAATTACTATCGAATAGCACGCCGCCGCAAATCAAAACCCAAACTTTTAACCTCGGTGTTATGGCTTTGCCATGCCCGAAAGGAACTCATTTCGTTTCGGAGTGCGTCTGCTTTTCTGCGCGCTTCGTGGGAGACTTTGATGAACAGTAGTGATAACAGCCCAAACGAGCATTATGCCGTGCGTTGGGTAACATTAGAACGGTGCGCCCAATTGGTGGGCTATACCAAAGACGCGTTAAACGCTTTACGTACTAAAGGTAAGTTGCGCATGGATATTCATTGGCGCAAACGCGAGGGGCGTATCTTTATTGATATGCATGCTTTTCAAAACTGGATAGAGACAGGGAGATAAGCATGAAGCCAACAGAATACAAAGGCATCTATGCCAGCTCAAATGCCATTCGTATCGAGTTTATGTATCAGACCGTGCGCTGTCGTGAAACGATACGCGGTACACCAACTAAAACCCGCCTACAGGAAGTAGCCCGAAAGCGCGAACAGATCCTATATGAGATTGATATGGGTAAGTTCGACTACGCCGAGCATTTCCCATCCAGCAAAATGGCTCTCAAATTCAGCAATAACAAAGCGGCCTTCATTCGTATGAGTGAAGCGGTAGATATGTGGTTTCACCGTAACAGCAAACGCTGGGCGCGCAGTACCTACCGTGGCTATGTGAGCAAGGTAAACACTCATATCCTGCCCAACTTTGGCAAGCTAATGGTGGCTGACTTTAAGCCCTATGTGTTTAAAGATTGGGCGGCTAGTACAAAAATATCGGCGAAATCGGTTAACGAAGTTCGCTCAATCCTACATGGCATTTTAAAAGAACTGGTATTTGATGAAATACTCGAATCTAACCCGATAGATAAATGCCCCACTTCACCAAAGCAGCCGACAGAGCCTGAGCCTTTCAGCGCTGCCGAGCGTGACGCCATCATCGTTAATCTGCCAGAAGGCTATGGCCGCGATTTTTATATCTTCGCGTTCTGGACTGGCCTGCGTACTGGTGAACAACTCGGCTTGCAATGGCAAGATATCGACTTTAATAAACAACGCATCTATATCCGCCGCTCAATTGTGCATGGCAAGCTTGCAGGCACCAAAACCCGCAGTTCATTCCGTACGCATGAACTAAGCGAACAAGCATTAGAGGTGCTGCAGCGAATAAAAGCCACTCACCCAAACCTTGCTCCCGAAGCACGTATATTCCTTGATCCTCGCACCCTAACTCCGTGGAAGTATGACGGCATTATGCGAGAACGCTTTTGGTCACCGGCCTTAAAGCAAGCGCAAGTGAAATACCGCCGCCCGTACAACTGCCGCCATACATACGCATCAACCATGCTGACAGCTGGAAAAGATCCAACATGGCTGGCTAAACAGATGGGGCATAAAGATTGGGGCATGATTCGTATGGTCTACGCACGTTGGATAGATAATTAATAGGTGATTCAAATGGACTACAAAATTGAAAAATTTCAAATATCGGAAATCTTAGAAGAACTAAATTTACCGCCTGATTCTGAGTATTTGGGCTATGGCATACATCGGCCTGATACGGACGAATATGTCATGCTGGCGTCTGATTCAAAAGACTGTTCACTCTGGTTGTGGAGTTCCACACCAATCGGAGCCTTTAAGTTTCAAGATTATGCTTATGTAACTGAATTGGCATCAAAGTACGACAAGGCACCTGTAGAGGTCGGCATTATATTCGACATTGGTCCCGGAGTTATATTTGCGACTAATAAATGATGCAATGACCTAGCTTGCAGCCTGTGGGGAGGAACCGGCAACGGAGGGGAGCCACAGGCTGTCAAAAAATTAGCATTAATGTGCAGTTTCCAAAAAGTGAAATAACACTTACTGAATTCATATAAACGAACTTTTTACTGTAATTCCTGTCAAAACTGTAAAGCAAAGTGTAAAATGACGAAAATAATCTAAAAAATCAACTTAGGCTGCATTATGTCAAAGACTATTCTGAAAAATTCGCCTATTAGCTATGTAGTTGCGCAATTAACGTTTCCATCTATGCCTGCAAATCCGAATATGGAAAATCAGATAGTTCAACTTCACGAAAGAATTAGGAAGGAAGGTTTTCCCAATCGTGTAGATAAAAAAGGTAAGCAAGTGCGATTGACAGACTCTGGGGTAGAGTTTTCAGATGTTCATGCATACAGCTTTTTATCTTTAGACAAAACAACCTCAGTTCACCTTAGTTCCGACACTTTTGTTTTAGAAACGTCAAAATATGACGGTTACGATAAGTTTATCTCTACGTTTAATAAGTCTTTAAATTTAGTTAATGAGATATTTTCCATAGTAGGTATGGATAGAGTTGGCATACGCTTTATAAATCTTATTGATCCATCGGCTGATGCCCTATCTGATTTAATAAAGCCTGACCTAATTGCGTTAGAAGAAGTTGGGGACGCCGAATCTATAAAAATCAATTACATGGAGTCCAGAAGATCCACCGGAGAAGGGCAAGAACTAATTATAAAAGTTACTAAGTCTAAAGGTGGTGCAGCACTACCAGATGAATTTGCGAATCCGCATATAAAAATGACCAAGACAAGGACAGCAGAGTACGTCACCGCCCTTTTGGACTTTGATCATATTAAGATTTATGATGGTGCAGAATTAGACACAAGCAGATTGTTAAGTGATATGGACATGTTACATAAAAAAATCTATGAAGCATTCTATAGATCCGTGACAAATAAAGCGATTAAGGACTGGTCATGAGCTATTCAACTTACAGCGCTCCAAGACGATATACAAAGTCTACAGATGATACAGCCAAATTTAACAGCATGGTACATGCCACATTTGGATGCTTCGCTCTGTGCATGGCTGTTACGTCCGCAACAAATGTTGTTAATGCTTCTGAGAGTGTGATTTCGCCAAAGCGTAGTACCCAATTCGTAATCTTCTCTGAGAAAGATGATAAAACCAAACCAAGTAGAGTTGATTCAGGTGAAGATGTTAGCATCGATAAAATGGCTAATGAAATTAAAAATCGCTTTGGTGTAAACACGAGCGACTTGGCCAAAATACTTCAGGTCAGTAGACCTACAGTTTATAAATATATGCAAGGTGAAGGCCCAACCGACTCTAATTTAGTATCCCGAATGCAACAAATCTACTCACTGGCAACGGAATGGAGCAGTATCACTAGCAAACCTATATCTAAAGAATTAAAACGGGTTTATCCGCGTTCAAGAAGTTTGTTAGATTTAATGACTCAAAATGAAATTGATATGAACCTCCTTACTTCGCGAGTTCGTGAGCTGGCTTTCTTATCGGAAAAAAGAAGCAACAGAGCTGATTCCGGTTTGATTGGCAGTGATATTTATACTAACAATATTCAAAGCTTGGTCAATTCTGTGGGTTAATTAATGCAGTCAGACATTCCGAATCAAATAATTGAAAATGGCTGGCTGCAAGGTTCAATAGCAGAAATTCCAGAGCAATTAGTAGCGCAACTGAAATTAAGTACAAATATATTTTTAGTTGCAACACACTCATGTGATATTACAAATTGGAACCTGAAGGCTATTCCTTATGTCGCATTATTGCCTTTACATAATGCAGAAAAAGATAATGGTTTTTTAAATGCTAAACATGCTCGCAAGTTGCAGTTCGAGTCCGTGCCGGCAATAATGTGCCAAATAGAACCATTTGTTTATGTTCCAAGAGAAATATTTGCTGAATTCAAAGCTCAAAATCCTTTAAGCTCAAAAGACAGAGACATTTTGGCTAAGTGGTTGGGAAACTCATACAGCCGTTCAGCGTTTCCTACTAAGTTCAATGACCGATTCGCAAGCTCTAGAATTCGCACAGTACAAAAGCAATTTGAGAGGTTCGAAAAGTTTCTAGCAAAACATAATCATGCAATACTCAACATATTTATACAATTAGACCAATGGGGCGAGCTTAATGAAGGCCAAAACTATTTAGTTGATATAGTTTTGGTCATATCCTTAGATTTCGAGGAGCAAGTAAACAAACTGAATGACGACTTCGACGAGCTGATGCTGGATATATTCTCGAATTGCGAAGGAATTGAATTAGATAGTGCATCAGTGCTAACCGCAGACCAATTTACACTCCAAGATTTAATGCAGTACAAGCTTTGGCAAATGGATAATATAAGTTTCAAGTACGACTCTGAAACTGTGATGTAGAAAGGCTGATAAATGACAACAATACTTCAAAGCATTAAAAATAAAGTAAATTTATACAGTTCAACTCCCGCCAGCTCCACCAAATAGCACAAGGCCAGCGTAAGCTGGCCTTTTGTTTTGTAGCGCTTTGCTTATACGCTTACATGCAAACGCACGTCGATATTGCCGCGGGTGGCGTTTGAGTATGGGCACACCTTATGTGCTTTGGCTACTAACTCGTCGGCGGCGGCTTTATCCATACCTGGCAGGTTAACGAATAAATCGACATCCAGGCCGAAACCGCCTTCAATTTTGCCTATACCCACTTCAGCGCGCAGGCTGACATCGGCTGGCAGGGTTACTTTAGCTGCGCCGGCGACAAATTTTAACGCGCCGATAAAACAGGCTGAGTAGCCGGCTGCGAACAGCTGCTCCGGGTTAGTGGCACCACCGGCGCCGCCCAGCTCTTTTGGCGGGGCCAGTTTAACCTCTAATAAACCGTCGTTTGATTTGGCAGCGCCGTCACGGCCGCCGGTCGATGTTACTACTGCTTTGTATAAAATATCCATACTGATCCCCTTTGAGGTTTTGCCTTAACACAGGCGTTTTGCTTAACACGGTAAATACTAGCCTTAATTTAACTTGCATGCAAGATACTTGCATATTATTTAAATTGCAGTCTTATAACCAGGACGGCTGGTTGCCGGAGCTTTAAATTTGCTACACTGCAAAAAAACCAACGAAACGGCGATGATGAGTAAAACCCTGCCACTGGAAGAGCAAATATGCTTTGCGCTGTATAGCGCGTCGAATGCTATGGTACGGCTGTACCGGCCTTTGCTGCAGCCGTTTGACCTAACCTACCCGCAATATGTGGTGCTATTGGCGCTGTGGCAGCAAGACAACATTAGCTTAGGCGAGCTGGGCAACAAAACCCTGTTTGACTCTGGCACCCTGACACCACTGGTAAAGAAGCTGGAACAAAAGGGCTGGCTGCGCCGGCTGCCCAGTCCAGACGATGAGCGGGTAAAAAAGGTGGTACTTACCGATGAGGGCAAAGCGCTGGAGCAGCAAGTTGCTGGCGTTACCGCTGCACTGCGCTGCCAGATTTCGCTGAACGATGAGCGGATGATCCAGCTGCGCAGCCTGGCAAGGCAGGTTCAGCTGGATATTCAACGGCTTGAGCAATGTAGCCCGGGTTAAAACCTCGCCGCCGCTATTTTGCGACATGATGCAACTTAACCCGCCCTGAATTACATTTAATAACATTAGTTAAATTGTAAATTTTTTTACCTATTTCAAATCATAGCCTTAGCTGCAGCATACTGTTTTTGTGCATAATTTAACCAAACTGACATTTGACGTTGTGCGTATTGATCTGCATAGTAAATTGGCTGCAAGGCTCTGCAATGGAATTGTCAGTCTCAGTACCGCACGGATCGCTGCCAGTTAGCGCATGTTACCAATAAAAATTTAACTCAGCGCATATACACACTTTTGGGGCGTTTTATGACTTCTCTGGCTGCAGTGCAGGGTGATGCACGGCAAAATTCAGCAACAACGGTTACACCTTTATTCGGCACTGAGCTGGCATCGAGCAGCCCTTTACGTCATTTTGCTCACTTTTTCCACGCCAGCCTGGCGCAAACTGACATTCAAAAGCATCAAACCTACCGGCTACGCCACCGGGTATATTGCGAAGAACTGCAATTTGAACCGCAGCGTGAAAGCGGCTTAGAGCATGATCAGTATGACAACCGCGCGATTCATTGCGCGATATCGCGGCTGAGCACTGCGCAGCTGGCGGGCACCGTGCGGCTGATTACTTCCGCTGATGCCGGGCAGTTGCTGCCGCTTGAGCAATACTGCGCCGCCACGCTGAACCATCCGACACTGAGCCCGGCGGCTTTTGCGCGTGAGCAAATTTGCGAAATATCGCGCCTGGCGGTGCCAGGCGAAATACGCCAGCGTAAACAAAGCCAGTCGCCACTTGGGCATAATTTGAATAAACTGCTGCTGCAGCTGGAGCAGCGCTGCTGCGAGGCAGTGGCCATTGCGCTTTATCTGGTTGCCATGCTGATGTGCCTGCACTACGGCAAACACCATGTGTTTGTTATGATTGAGCCGGCACTGGCGCGAATTTTAAAACGTATCGGCATGCATTTTGTGCAAATTGGTGAAGTGGTAGACGTTAACGGCAAGCGTGCACCTTATTATGTCGATGCCCGCGCCACCTTTCATACGCTGGGTACTGAGTACAAAACCCTGAGTAATATTTTAGCTGCCCAGTTGTTTGCCCATGACACTGAAACTAGCACACCACAGTGCGATATCGTGCCAGAGCAGTGCAAAGCAGCAGCGGAGCAGATAGGTTTAAACTAAGCAGTAGAATAGCTGATGGATTCTTTAACCCAATTGACGCTGGGTAGCGCCGTAGCTGCCGCCGTGTTAGCGAAAACACCCGGCAGCCGGGCCAAAGTGGTATTAACCGGTGCCGTGCTGGGCACCCTACCCGACTTAGACGTTATCATCGACTACGGCGATGCCGTCAGTAATATGGTGCTGCACCGCACCGAGAGCCACGCCTTTTTTTACCAAACATTGGTTACTCCGCTACTCGCCTGGCTGGCCGCGCTGTGTTGTAACCAAAGAGCACACTATTGGCGTTGGCTGCTGGCCACCTGGCTGATTTTAATCACCCACACGCTGATTGATGCGATGACGATTTATGGCACGCAATTTGGGTTGCCTTTTACCAATACGCCTTATGCCGTAGGCAGTATGTTTATTATCGACCCGCTGTATACGCTGCCGTTAATTGCCGGCGTGCTGTACTACCTGTTTGGCACAAAGCGCGGATATCGACTGAACATGCTAATGCTAAGTCTATCCAGTATGTATATGCTGTGGTCAGTCGTGGCGCAGTGGCATGTACGCCAGGTCGTTAGCGCCAGCCTGCAACAACAGCAACTGCAGTATCAGCAGCTATTGGTGACACCGGCACCGCTAAATACTGTGCTGTGGCGCATAGTGGTAATGACCGAGCAGGGCTATGGCGAGGGGTTTTACTCATTGTTGGATAACAGCAGCGAAGTACAGCTGCACTGGGTAGAGCAGGATCCGGCATTAAAGCAGCAATATGCTGCGCTTAAGCCAGTACAGCAACTGGCCTGGTTTAGCCAAGGCTTTTTTGCCCTAGAGCAACAGGGCGACAGCTTGCTGTTAACCGATTTACGCATGGGGCAGGAAGGCAGTTATGCCTTTGTGTTTAAACTCGACCCAACTGACATCAGCGCGCCACAGCAATTGCCAATGCGCCGCGATGCGGCTAAAGCCCTCCCCTGGCTGTGGCAGCGCATAAAAGGCATACCGCTGCCCTCGCCTTATATTGCTACACAAAGCATGACTAGCCAATAACCTCATAGCCAGACCAGTCTGGATGCATTGGCTGGCTTTGGCCTGATGGCGTCAGGTGCACATACAGACCCTGCAGTTGCTCTAAAGCAAAGCAGTCATCCAGCTCGAGTAAATCGTCTTTATGCTGGCTTTGGGCATCGGTCAACAACAAGGTTTTAGCCCGCGCTTTTGCAGCAGCAGCACTTGGCGCTACACACAGCATAAACTCATGCTGCTCAGCAATTTTGTTCGGGTAATAGCCGCCAAAATTGACAAAAAACAGTTTAAGCTCGCTTTGCTGCGGCGAAGGCTGCAGCGACACCGCGTAGCCGTCGATGTGCTTTATCTGCATGTAAGCATCAAGGTGTAACCCTTTTACGGTGCCAAACCACTGCTGACGCAGCTGTTCGTGCGTTTGCTCAATACTGTCTGCAGCGACAAAGCGCACATCATGCAGCTCTATATTGGCGCCGGGCGCCGAACCACCTATATAAACTAAAAACAGCTGCACCATGATTTCCTTATTTATCCAGTTGTTATAGTGGCCAGCAGTATACCTCAGCCGACAACACTTCGCGTAAAAATACGCTACTGCGATAGCAGAAAACGGCAGTTTCAGCCATTTGGGCTGTTTTATAACCTGTTGTTTCGCAGAGTTAAAGCGGCACACCAATGCAGAATATTTGTGCGCAACGCGGTGAAACATGCTATACCTTAGCGGTGACGTGTCACACCGCCCTGTCGGGTACTAAACCGGAGTAAACTGCGTAGTAATGCGAACCGAGTTGCAGGACATCCTCACCAGAATTAGCAAAAGCGCCGACGTTGATAAAGGTGACCTGTTATCGACCAACAGCCTGATCCTCAATGGTATAACCGAGGGCTTAGCCGTTGATAGAGCCAGCGTATGGTTTTTGTCTGACGATCATCAGGTGATGCAATGCAGCCACTTGCTGGACAACGGAGAGTTAGCCACTTCTCAGCTACAGCTGACGCGCCAGCAGTTTCCGCGTTATTTTCAGGCGCTGGACGAAGAGCGCAACATTATTGCCGATGATGCACATAAGCACCCACAAACCAGCGAATTTTCAGAAAGTTACTTAACACCCCTTGGCATAACATCCATGCTGGATACGCCTATTCGGCATCACGGCAACATGGTTGGCATTATTTGCATTGAGCACCGTAAACCCAAACAGTGGCAGCTGGATGAAGTCGTATTTGCTGGGTTTCTGGCTGACATTTATGGCCGGGCGCTCAGTGCATCCGAGCGCCAGCGCTACCAGACAGAGCTGGAACAGGTAAACAGCTCGCTGGAGCAAATTATCAGTCAGCGCACACAAGAGTTAACGCAATCGCTTGAGCAGTTACAGCAAACCCAGCACCGGCTGATTGAAGTAGAGAAAATGGCCAGCCTGGGCCGGTTAGTGGCCGGCATAGCACATGAAATTAATACGCCACTGGGCGTGGCTGTCACGGCTAACAGTCATGCCGAGGCGACGTTACACCAATTAGAGCAGTTGTTTCAAGCTGGGCAGCTTACCCGCCAGCAATTTAGCCAAAGCGGCGCCGCGATTAAAAACAGCATTGCTATGGTAAACACCAATTTGCAGCGCACAGTAGACTTAGTGAACAGTTTTAAACAAACCGCTACCGCGAGCAGCGATCAACGCCCGGAAGCCATTACGCTGTCGCAGTTTATCCCCAAAGTACTGGCCAGTATGGCGTCAATGCTTGAGCAATATCAGGTAGAGGTTGAACTGCAGATACCCGAGCAGCTGCAGATAGACAGTTTTGCCAGTGCGCTGGCCACCATTTTAAACCGCTTACTGGAAAATGCCTGCCTGCATGCTTTTGACAGTGCCAAGCCACGACAAGTGGTGATAATCGCCAGTAGCACAGGTTATAGCTGGCAGCTTAGCGTGACCGATAATGGCCGCGGCATGAATGAAGATGAGCTTAACCGCGCTTTTGAGCCATTTTTCACCACCCGTCGCAGCCAGGGCGCCAAAGGCTTGGGGCTGACCCTGGTGTTTAATCTGGTGACGCACCTGTTGCAAGGTGAAGTACTGCTGCAAAACAACGATACCGGCTGCACTGTTACCTTACGTGGCCCCTTGTCGCTGAGCAATTCAGCCTAAGCACTTAAGTCTAAGCGCTAAAGTTAAAGCCCTCACGTCTAAGCACTAGAGCCTGACCGTCAAGCCATCAGCCAGCGCTTTGCGATATGCCGACACCGCTGGTATTACCGCCAGCAGCATTGCCAACAGTATGATGCCTGCCGCCCAATACACGGTTGTTAGCTTGATAACATTCAGCCCGATAAAAAGACCATAATTGGCCGCCAGGCTGTCCTGCAACAAAAATAAGCTGCCACTTAACAACAGCACTGCCGTAAGCATTGCCAGCACAGTAATTAACAACACTTCTAACTGGGTCAGTACAAATAAGTACCAGGGATGGGCACCGGTAGCGCGTAAAATCGCCATTTCACGCTGCCGCTCTTTCATTGACGCCAGTAAAGTGGTCATCATGCCGACCAGCGCCGCCAGCAGCACCATGACACTGATCAGCAACAATAAGTTTTCTACCATCGACAGCATTTGCCACAGCTCTGCCAGGGCAACACCGGGCAAAATGGCCGTTAATGGCTCGGCTTTAAACTCGTTTATTTGGCGCTGCACAGTAAAGGTAGCCATGCGCGACTTTAACCCAACCATGGCGGCGGTAATCGACTTGGGGGTTAAATCTTGTGCCAGCACCTGCTCCACACTCAGTTGCCGGCCGGGCATAGGCGCCCCCTGCTGCCAATCCAGATGTATCGCTTCTATGGCTTCCAGGCTGACATGAACAGTTTGGTCTACCGGGGTACCGGTTGGCGCCAGTATACCTACTACTGTAAAGGGCTTATCTTTATGCTGACTAAAACTGACCGCACCGACGCCATGCGACAGTACGATTTGCTCACCTAACTGATACCCCAGTTTGGCGGCAACTTCTGCGCCTAATACGGTTTCGAACACGCCATTAAACTGCTCTCCCTGTGCCAGCGCAAGCGACTGGGCGTTAGCATAACGGTAATGCTCAAAATAGGCCGAACTGGTGCCCATGACGCGGTAGCCACGGTGCGAGTCGCCCAGCGACACCGGAATGCTCCAGCTGACCTGTGGGTGTCTGGTTAAGCGCTGATAGCTGTCCCAACTGATGTTAGCGGTGGCATTGCCGATACGAAACACCGAATACAGCAACAGGTTTAGCTGACCGGAGCGGGCGCCGACGATAAGATCGGTGCCCGATACCGTGCTGGTAAAGCTGTTTTTTGCTTCAGTGCGCAAATGATCAATACCCAGCAGCAACGCAATGCTGATGGTCAGTGACAGCCAGGTCATCAGCACAGTGCCGCGCCGGTTCCATAAACTTAAACGGGCCAGTTTCATCAGCATGGCTGTACTCCCTGCGCTAACTTCTGCATATCCAATTGATGGTGAAAATACTGCAGCAAACTCTGATCGTGGCTAACAAAGATCACCGTACAGCCGTCGGCATCGGCTTCTGCCAGCATAACGCGCATAAAGGCATCGCGGTTATCGCTGTCCAGTGCTGAGGTAGGTTCATCGGCAATCAGTAAGGTGGGTTTGGGTAACAAGGCCCGGGCAATAGCTACCCGTTGCTGCTGGCCAACACTTAAGACACTGGCACGGCTTTGCTGCAGTGTTTCAGGCAACCCCAGCCGGCTTAGCAGCTCTCGGGCCCTGGCAAGGCTGTCAGATTTTGGCTTACCGGCAAAATGGGCACTTAACAAGGTGTTATCCAGCACAGACAAATAAGGGATCAGGTTAAGCTGCTGAAACACCACGCCAATCTGCTGCGCCCGCAGTGTATCGCGCTTACTATTACTGAGCTGATGCAGCGGCTGGCCATTGATATAAAGCTCGCCACTGACGGGCCGGGCAATGCCACTGAATAAATTAAGTAAGGTGGTTTTACCGCTGCCTGAAGCACCACGCACAAACAGATGCTCACCTGTCTCTAAACGCAGCTCAGGTAAATACAGCTGCCAACTGTCTGGCTGGTAGAAAAACCGCAGTTGTTTGAGTTCAATCGCAGGAATTTTCGGCTTGTCGGTCACAGGCTGTTCCACTGTCATGTTATGATGTTAGCGTTTAGCCATTATGCCAACTTAGGGGAGCAAGCTCCAATGCTACGGACGTTATCTGTTGCGTTATATCTGACACTGGTCGCTAGCTTTAGTCTTGCCGCCAATGACGTGAAAACCATTGAATGGACTGACTTAATGCCGGAAGAAGATCTGAAGCTGTTGCAACAGATGCCGGAAGTGCAGCATGACTATAGTCAGCCGTCACCGTTTGACGACAACTATCAGGGCGACGACCCTGTGGCAGCGCAATGGCAGCAAATTTTAACCTCGGCCAAGGTAGTGGAAAAATACAACAACACTAAAGTACGGGTGCCGGGCTTTGTGGTACCACTGGAGTTTGACGCCGAGCAAAATGTCACCAGCTTTTTCCTGGTGCCTTACTTTGGCGCCTGTATTCACGTGCCGCCACCGCCACCAAACCAGATGATTTTTGTTACCGGCGCAAAAAACTTAAAGGCCGATATGATTTACTCACCGTTTTGGATAAGCGGCACCTTAACCACAGAAGTGATGACCCACGATTTAGGCCAGGCCGCCTACAGCCTGAAAGTGGACAATATTGAGGAATACACCTATTAAGGTGGTGTTATATCAGAAAAACGGCAGCTTAAGCTGCCGTTTTTTTATGGCTGAACACCAGTGCAATAAAGTATTAAAACTGCACAGTACTATTTTGCAGCGAGGTTTTCGTCGCGCCCTGGCGGCCGTTGATAATCCATTGCACCTCTACCTGCTCTAACGCCGGCAGCAAGTTAAAAATGCTCAGCTGCAGCTGGTTTAACCGCGCCGGGCGCTGACACAGCAGCTGATAATTAGCGTAAAAATCGCCATGGCCAGCACTGCTGTTAGCCTGGGTTAAGTCGGTACTGGCCTCCGCCATCGCCAGCTCGCAGTTGGCATCGGCATTCACACTAAACCAGTCGCCCTGATTAAAAATAGCAATAGCAGCGTCAATCTCCTGTTGCTGCTCTGCTGTGCTCGGCTTGTGTTCAAAACCCACCACGCTGTAGGCTGCAGCCTGAAACGCCAGTTGCATCTCATTGCCCTCTAACACCAGGGTTAACAGGCCATGGCCATGTACATGGGCACCCAGCCCGGCGCCCATTTCGTCGTTGGCGTCGGAGCTATGATCATGGTCATGTTGCTGCTTCTCATCATGGCCGTGGCTATGTTGCTGATGCGCCTGACTGAAAAATGGCGCCGCCATTAACACTGTCAGGCCCAGCAGTGCGGCTTTAAGCATGGCTTGTTTCATCTTGGGTGTTCCAATGCAGGTTTAGGTTGTAACAATATAACACTGAAGTTTTTGCCCGCGCCAGCCATTGATCGAAGCACACTCCCACAGCGTAGTTTCAGCCAATCTGAGCTAAACCTTACTATCATGGCCAAACTTATTGTTGTTCTGGGCGATCAACTGAGCCCAGCCCTGTCGAGTTTGCAACAAGCAAGCAAAGACGACCTGATCTTACTGGCAGAGGTCGGCAGCGAAGCCAGCTACGTGAAACACCACAAACATAAAATTATTTTGCTATTTAGCGCCATGCGCCACTTTGCCGAGGTGCTGAAAACGCAGGGCTATCGTGTGTGCTATATAAGTTACGGCGCGGAAATCGGCATAACCACTATGACGGATGCAGTGAGCTTTGCGTTAGCCCAACAGCCTGCGCTTGACAGCATTACGATTACCCAGTCTGGCGAATACCGGCTGCAACAGGAAATACTCAGTTGGCAGCGGCAATTTCAGCTGCCGCTAACGGTACTGGATGATGATCGTTTTATCTGCGATTTAGCCCGCTTTGCCCGCTGGGCCAAGGGCAAAAAGCAGCTGCGGATGGAATATTTCTACCGCGATATGCGCCGTTATACCGGCTTATTAATGCAGGGTGACAGCCCCGAAGGCGGCAACTGGAATTACGATAGCGAGAACCGCAAAGCCTGGCCAAAAGACTTAGCCCCCACGCCACCACTCAGCTTTACCCCTGATGCCATCACGACAGAGGTGATGGCGCTGGTTGAGCAGCATTTTTCGGCCAATATGGGTAACGCAGCGAATTTTAGCTATGCGGTAACCGGTAAAGCTGCGCGTCAGGCATTTTTGCACTTTGTGGACAACCAATTAGCTCAGTTTGGCGATTATCAGGACGCTATGGTACTAAACCAGCCATTTTTGCAGCACAGTATCTGCTCGGTGTACGTAAACTGCGGTCTGCTGGATGTGCGCTGGATGTGTAATAAGGTTGAGCAGGCCTACCAGCAAGGCAAGGTGCCGCTAAACGCCGCTGAAGGGTTTATTCGCCAACTGATTGGCTGGCGTGAGTATGTGCGCGGCCTGTACTGGTTTCTGATGCCGGATTACAAAAGCCGCAACCAGCTTGACGCCCATCGCGCACTGCCCGGCTATTACTGGCATGGCAACACCAAGATGCGCTGTATGCAACAGGCGGTAAAAAGCACCATAGATCATGCCTACTCGCATCATATTCAGCGGCTGATGATCACCGGCAATTTCGCCCTGCTGGCAGGGTTGTCGGTAGATGAAGTCACCGACTGGTATTTAGCGGTGTATGCCGATGCCTATGAGTGGGTTGAACTGCCCAACACCCTGGGTATGGCATTGTATGCCGATGGCGGTGTGCTGGCCTCTAAGCCCTATGCCGCCAGCGGTGCCTACATTAACCGCATGAGTGACTACTGCAAACACTGCGCCTACAAAGTAAAACTGACAATAGAAGATGATGCCTGCCCGTTTAATGCGCTTTACTGGGATTTTTTGCAACGTAACCAGGAGAAACTTGGGCAAAACCCGCGCTTAAACCTGGCCTATGCCAACTGGCACAAACGCAGTGAGCATGATAAAGCCGCTATTTTAGCCAAAGCGGCAGACACCCTGATTAAGCTGGAGCAGTTATGAGCCTAAGGCTGGTTTTACTGAACGACACCTTGCGGATCCATGATAACCCCTTGCTACAGCTACCGGGAGAGACTAAAGCGGCACTGGCAGTGCTGGATTACCAGGCCTTTTTCGGCACACAGTATGGTATCGCCCGCGCCAACTTAAGCCGCTTGCAACAGCAACTGGCGGTAATAACCGAGCTTAAACAGCAGCTGGCCGATAGAAATATTGGCCTTATCACCTTAGTGGGCAACAAAGTAAAGCTTATCAGCGAACTGGCCCGAACGCTTAACGCCACAAGGCTCTACTGCGCCGAGCCGGTCGCACCGGATGAGCGCAACGCGCTGACTGCACTATCTTCAGTGTTGGCGGTAACCCAACTTGACTGCAATTCACTGTTGGGCGAACCGTTTCGCCCCACACTGTCACGCCTGCCAGATAGCTTTACCCCCTTTCGTAAGCAGCTAGAGCCTTTGTTACAGGTAAGCCCGCCCATTTCCTCTGATCGGCCAAGCCAGGGCTGGCTAACAAGCGACCAATGTGAACCTTACAACAGTGCTTTTGCGCAGTTAGTTACGCAGTATCAGCCGGCATTGCTGCAACCTGTTGCATCAGAGCAAAAGGCACTGGCGCGGGTAGCGCAGTTTATCTGGCAAGGCCGGCATATTTTAACCTACAAAGAAACGCGTAATCAGCTGTTTGGGCTGCACTATGCCAGCTTCTGCTCGGCGCCACTGGCCCTTGGCAGTTTATCCGTCAGGCAGTTATGGCAGGACATTGTGCAGTTTGAGCAACAGATTGACGCCAATGAGTCGACGTATTGGCTGAAGTTTGAGCTATTGTGGCGCGAATACTTTCGCTGGCAATTTCGTAAATACGGCAAGCTTTGGTTTAGTAAACATGGCATTAAACAGGCAATACACCAGCAACCAGACTTTAACCCGCCGCAATTAACAGAGCGGCAACAGCATAAGTTTCAGCGTTGGTGCGCAGGCCAAACCGGCATCGACTTTGTGGATGCCAATATGCAACTCCTTAACAAAACCGGCTTAATGAGTAACCGTGGCCGGCAAAATGTCGCCAGTTATTTGATGTATGATCTGGGCGTCGACTGGCGCCTGGGGGCAGCCTATTTTGAGCAGCGGCTGCTGGATTACGATTGTGCCAGCAACTGGGGTAACTGGGCATATATTGCCGGAACCGGCAACAGCAGTGCGCGACACTTTAACATTGCCAAACAAGCACAGTTGTACGACGCCGATGGCAGCTTTGTCCGTGCCATATTAACAGCCCCATCTGCATGACGGCGCTGGTTTGGTTTAAGCGCGATCTGCGCCTTCACGATCACCAACCGCTGTTCGCAGCAGCCAAACAGGGCGCGGTGGTGCCGCTGTACATTATTGAACCCGATTACTGGCAGCAACCAGATGTATCGCTGCGTCACTGGCATTATTTGGCTGGAGCGCTTGAGCAATTAAACCGGCAATTAACCGCATTAGGCCAGCCGCTGCTGGTGGTAAAAGGCCCTGCCACGCTGGTACTTAAACAGCTTTGCCAAGAGTTTTGTATCACCGATGTATACAGCCATGAAGAAACCGGCAACCTGTGGACCTACCAGCGTGATCTGGCCGTGCAGCGACTGTTGAAGTCGTTACAGATAAACTGGCATCAGTTTAGACAATTCGCCGTGTTCCGCGCGCTGCCCGACCGGGACAACTGGTTTGAGCTGGCTGACAGCTGGTTAAAAAGCCCGCCAGTACCGTCGGTAGCGCAGCTGCCTTTTGTTACCGCAACCAACTGGGACTTAACGCTACTTGCGCCAACCCGGTTAAAAGATCTGCCGCCATGCCAGAGCCTGCCCAATGCCTACATGGCCGATGAGACCTTTGACAGCTTTTTACACCAGCGCTGCCGACACTATCGCCAGCATATTTCGCTGCCGGCCAAAGCCAGCCAAAGCTGTTCCAGACTAAGCACTTACATTAGCTACGGCCAGCTTAGCTTGCGCCAGCTGCAACAACACAGTTTTTTTGCAATGAAACAAAATACTGATACCCGCCGCGCACAAGGCTTGCAGGCGTTTTTCAGCCGGCTGCGCTGGCACTGTCATTTTATGCAAAAGCTGGAAGATGAGCCGGCTATCGAATTTTACAACATGCACCCGGGCTTTGATGGCTTACGTGAACCTTACTTTAACCCAACCTTGTTCGCTGCCTGGCGCACGGGCCATACCGGCTATCCGCTGATTGACGCCGCCATGCGCAGTTTACTGGCAACTGGCTGGTTACATTTTCGTGGCCGTGCCATGTTGGTGGCTTTTGCCAGCTATCACCTGTGGTTACACTGGCGGCCACTGGCACTGCATTTAGCCCAGTGTTTTGTTGATTACGAGCCAGGCATTCATTACCCGCAAATACAAATGCAGGCGGGTACCACCGGCATAAACCCCAACCGTATGTATAACCCGGTTAAGCAAAGCCAGCAAAAAGATGCCGAGGGCCAGTTTATCCGTCAGTGGCTGCCAGAGCTGCGCCAGGTACCCGACAGCTGGTTGCACACCCCCTGGTTGATGCCGCTATCACTACAACAGCAATATGGTTGTGTGCTGGGGCGCGATTATCCGGCGCCAGTGGTTGATCTACAGCAGGCACAACAGCAGGCCAGAGCCAGATTAAGCCAGTGGCTTAAACAACACGACCGCCAACACTGGCAGCAACAGAAACAAGCGGTATTTCAGCGCCACGCCAGCCGAAAACGACCAGTGAGCAGCAAAAAACCTACTCTAAACCGTAATCAGCTGAGTTTCGACTGGTAACTTACTGCTCTGGCTGGCGGAGCAACGTTTGCGGCGGCTGCTGCTCCAGCCAGTTGACGGACACCCACACTACATCAATTGCCATGCTCAAAAATTCGCTATTGATACGCTGCCAGGTATCCAGCTCAGTGTGATAATGTGCATGGTCCTGACCACCAAAAAACAGGTAGCTTATGCCAGCGCGATGAAAAGGCCCATGGTCACTCGCGTTAGGCCAGTCATAGCGGCTGTGCGCACGGGGTAATCGCCCCGGGCCACGGTGGTGGAGAAACTGCAGCTTATTAAAACGTGGCGCTAGTGTTGCTATTAAGTCGGGAAAACGCTTAGCACCGGTTAAATACAAACGGCCTCGTCTGTCTGGCCGGCCCAGCATATCCAGATTCAGGTTAAGCACTATGTTATTCAGCGCCACTGGCGGCGCCCCAACAAAGGCTTTGCTGCCATATAAGCCACCTTCTTCAGCATCGGTAGCGATAAAAATATAAGAATAAGCCGGACAGCGCTGGCTTAAACGACTCGCCAGCTCAAGCATGACCGCCACGCCGGAGGCATTATCATCGGCACCGTGAAATATTTTATGGCCTTGTTTACCTAAATGGTCGTAATGCGCAGTAACTGCAATGTAATGCTGTGGAAAGGTGCAGCCGGGCAGATAGCCCACCATATTAATGCCCGTTTTACTGCGGCCATAAGAAAAGGGCTGGCTAAAGCTGCCATTAAAATAGTGCAGGCCCAGCTGCTGATAACGCTGTGTCAGATAATCGCGTGTATGCTGCGCGCCAGCCGTACCGGTTTTTCGCCCTTCAAGCTTTGCATCACTAAGCCAGCGAATATCTTGTTCAACATCGGCTGCATTTGCAGCCAAAGTACTCAGTAGTACAACATATAACAGCAGGCGCATTTTATTGTCTTAATGCAATGGCTTGCAGTTTGGCCTGATATCGCTGTTGCTGGTTGCCCACAGGTGAGAGCTCAGCTGCCATACTCAGCGACTGGAGGGCCTTCGCAGGTTGATTTATGTAGAAATAGGCCAGTGCCAGTTCAAAATGCAACTGATGCAGGTAAGGGGCTTGCGTTATGGCTTTGCGGTAAAACACGATAGCATCATCATATTGTTGCTTGAGTGCCGCTTCTTTACCAAGGATATACCAACGATACGGGTCATGTTCATCATGCGATTTCAACGACTGTAATAATGCTTGAGCTTGCTCATCCTCCCCCATGCTGCGCTTCAACACCGCGTAATTACTGATCAACGTGGTTTTAGCATCAGCGACCTGTAAGCCATATTGATAAAACTGCTCGGCCAGCGCTTGCTCTTCCACCCGACGATGGACAACGGCAATCAGGTTAATAACGGCAGCATAAGTCGGCGCATAGTCCAGCGCTGTACGCAGTAACGCGAGCGCCTGCATATAGTTGCCTTGTAAAACGGCATCTGCAGCCAAATTGCGATAAAACATAGCGATAAAAGTCTGGCTCGACACGCGCGGGCCAGTTATATCGGTCCCTGCGGGCAAATAATCAATTACTATTGCCGGCCTGGAAAAATAGACCCTATCCTCTTCTTCCACGAAATCTGGATCGTACAAAAATGTTCGCACATGATCTGATGACAGCATAAAGTCACTTTCAATGCTGTAAACCGGCGCGCTGACGATGGTTTGAAACTCAATCTGTACGCCAACCAAATCTGCCAAAGCCTTCGTCAGCACTGCCAGTGAGATACAATTACCACTTTTATATTGGTATGATTGCGCAGCGGTATAGTTCTCGCCCAGATAGGTAAACCCCGCCAAGTGTTCAGCTAAAAAATGATAGATCCGACGATGTTTCGCTATTGTTTGACGTGAAGGCGCATTGAAGTAGGCGAGAAATTCACGTTGCTGCTCGCCAGTTAACGTAAAAATATCTGTAACGGTTGGTATAGGCGACTCTGCTGTTTGTAACAATACCGACTGAGGCGGTGGAGTAACCACAGCTGTCGGACTTGATGTCAGCTTGGCACTGCAGCCAGCAAGCAGCAAGGTTGTTATTAAGCAGGCTAATCTGGCTTGTCGAAACCGCATCATCGGGACCGGGTTAACAGAAGGTAAAAATGTTATATCGCATCTTCATCTTCTTCGCCAGTACGAATACGGATAACTCTTTCGACGTCGAAGACAAAAATCTTACCATCGCCAATGCGACCGGTTTGCGCGGTTTTCATGATGGCTTCAACGCAGCGCTCCACCTGCTCGTCAGGCACCACAATTTCCAGTTTTACCTTAGGTAAAAAATCCACCATGTACTCAGCGCCACGGTACAGCTCAGTATGGCCTTTTTGCCGGCCAAAGCCTTTAACTTCGGTGACTGTCATGCCAGTGATATTAATATCGGCCAGGGCTTCGCGTACATCATCCAGTTTAAAAGGTTTAATAATGGCTTCAATTTTTTTCATCGTGTTGTCCGTTAGTTACGCTGCGATAGTGCAAGCAGTATAATACAAGCCATTTCAGGGTTCAGCAGATAATGCCGAAGATTAGCTTGATCCACAGACAGTAAAGCAGGGTAAGATAGTCAATTATTTACAGCAGAGGCGACAAGTGATGAATGCAGAACAGATTATTGCGCAAATGCGGGTACAACCACAAATAGACGCACAATTTGAGATCCGCCGGCGGATCGACTTTATTAAACACCGCCTGCAAACATCAGGGTTAAACACATTGGTGCTGGGCATTAGCGGCGGTGTTGACTCCACCACATGTGGCCGGCTGGCTCAACTGGCAGTGGATGAGTTAAATACACAAAAAGCCGGCTATCAATTTATTGCCGTGCGCCTGCCCTATGGCACACAAAAGGATGAAGCAGAAGCACAACTGGCGCTGGAATTTATTCGCCCCACTAAGGCGTTATCAGTAAACATCCAGCAGGGTGCAGATGCGCTGCACCAGGCGACCTGGTCCGCTATGGCTGCTCAAGGGCTGGCCAGTGCCACTGAAGCACAGGCCGATTTTGCCAAGGGCAATGTAAAAGCGCGCAGCCGGATGGTGGTGCAATACCATATCGCGGCATTGACCGGTGGCCTGGTGCTGGGCACCGATCATTCAGCCGAAAACATTACCGGGTTTTACACCAAGTGGGGTGATGGCGCTTGTGATTTAGCCCCTTTGTTTGGCTTGAGTAAACGCCAGGTCAGGTTACTGGCCCAAACCCTTGGCGCACCTGAATTGTTGGTTGGAAAAACCCCTACTGCCGATTTAGAGTGTCTGGCACCACAAAAAGCCGACGAAGCAGCGCTGGGTCTAACGTATGAGCAAATTGATGATTTTCTCGAAGGCAAAACGGTACCGACAGAGGTTAGCGAAAAGCTGATCGCTATTTACCTGCGCACCCAGCACAAGCGCGAACCCATTCCAACAATACACGATTAAAAAACATTTAATTCACATTTAAGCAATTCATACTAAGCTTAGTGCAGGCATTTACTGTAAGGAGCTTAGTATGACTTTTCCCGCCCGTACCGGCTTTAGCCTACCAGAGCTATTAATTAGCCTGGCAATTCTGATTATGTTCACGACTATGGCTGTGCCAGCCTTGGCCAGCTTTATTGACCGCCAGCGGGCTGCGGCCTATATCCGCCAGTTTAGTCAGCATTTAGCCTACGCCAGAGTGGCCGCCAGTAGCAGTAATTTGCCAGTACAGTTTTGCCCGATGCAGGATGGGGTATGTACCAAAGCCTGGCACAGTGCGCCCGTACAGCTTTTTGTTCAATATCCCTCTGATGGCAGTAGTAAGCTACTGAGAGAGCTACCTGCGGTACCGCAAGGACACCAATTAGTATACAACCGGGAGGCTATTAGTTTTCGCCGCGACGACAGCTTGAACGGCTTTGAAAATGGTACCTTTTATTACTGTGCTAAACCCACACAACAGTGGTATTACCGCCTTACGGTGAATCAGGCCGGGCGTGGCCGGCTGACCGAGGTTAGCCAAGCCTGTCCCTATTAATCCCAGCAGGACAGCGTCTGCGGTGACAACTGATTACGTTGCCCCAGATGGTTTAATGTAAACAAACTGCATGAGGTATCCGCTTGCTGTGGACCTTGCGTCAATGCACGTAACTCAAACGCCTGGTTTTGCTCCGTTAACAGCACCTCAAAGCTATAACGGCTAGAATAAGCCCCGCCTAACACAGCCAAATCTGCCGTGTAGCTACCATGATCTGCCAGATAATGCTCCTGATTATTCGCCAGCTGCAATAATGTGGTGGTTGCTTCAGTGCGGTAAGTTCGTAATACATATTGCTGATATGACGGATAGCATATCGCAGCCAAAATACCGATAATGGCGATTGTAATTAATAGCTCAATCAAACTAAACGCCTGTTGCGAGCCCGCTGTACACTGTTTCACTCATGCGCCCCCTCTTCATACTGAAAAGTGGCCAGCCGCTTAACTTTGGGGAAGCTATGTGCTGGCAGCGGCTTAACACAGCTGGCACAAGCAGCATCAACGGCTAACAACTCTGTCAGTACCAGTTGCTGCTGATGCTCATTGTGTAGCAGTACTTCAAGTTCGCCCTGCCCATTTTGCTGCAGTGCGAGTTCTGCAGCATCTGGCTGAATAACCTGCCACTGCCGCTTGGCATAAACCGCGCCGGCGTGATGTAAATGTAATGCATGTAATTGCGGCTGGGCGTCAGCACCTAAGCTGCAATCGGCATTAAGCTGTGACACTTCAGCCGAGGTAAAATACACCACTCCAGCGTAAACCACTGGCTTGGCACTGATACGGCGCTGCGTTTTCACATACCAGCCACCACTTTGTTGCAGTTGCAACCAGTTGGCATCGCTAATACCGGTTTGTAATTCTGCTGCGCTAAGCTCGCTGCGATCAACCAGCTTGCTGATATCCACAGGAGTTTCCTCCCCCTGACGGTGTTTTAGCATGATGAGTATATCTCCTGCATCTGCAGTACTGGCGATCAGTAACAACATGGTCTGGCGCTGCCCGGCAAAACCAGCATCGGCGGCTACACTCTGTACCAGTTGCACTGGCTGGTGAAACTGCGCCTGCAACTGAGTAAAGTCAGCCAGCAGCTGTGGCATGTTAAAACCCGTATTATTTAGCGGCAGATACCATACCAGGCCGTGCTCATCCACCGCATACAGGGCATCAGCGATGCCATCATAATCCTGATCCAGCACCGCAGGTTGTGCCCGAATACTGCCCACCTGACCGCTGTCTGTCGGCCAACTGCTTAGCTCAGCAATAAGCTGTTGGTTATCACTTTGTGTCAGACGGACCACACCGGGCGCCGCTGGTACATCAAGCTGCACATTATTGCTAATCAGAATTTCGCGCACTGGCATATTAGCCAGGGGTGACCACATCGTTGCAGGCAGAGGCTGCGACGGGTTTAAATCGCAAGCTGCAGCCAAAGGGCTCAGCAGCAAAAGCGCTAAGATGCTTTTATTGCTCATCATCAGATGCCCCATCAGCTAAGTTGGCTGTCAGCACGATACTGCGATAAGACGCATAAAATAGCCGGCTGTCGGAATAGGTTTCAGTATCAATTCGCGCTATCTGGCAGTTCAGTGCCGACGCCGACCAGGCAGCAAACTGTGCCGGACATTGTGCTAATGGGGTCATTGAGGGCTGATCGCCTGCATCGGCTATGGCGACTGCTTGCATGTGCTCTGCCAATGCAGTCTGCTCTGTTTGCAGCTGTTGTTGTCCGGCGTAAGCAGCTTTGTGGCTTAATTGGCTTACCAATAACATGGCGGATAACAATAAACTCATCACCAGCAGAAAAATCAGTACCATAATAAGCACCATGCCTGTTGTCCGTTTCATATGCCTCCCTGCAATAGCTGATTATGAAAAAATACGCTGCTGCTAAGCAACAATCGTCTGTAGCTATCGTTCGGCGCCTCAAACTGCTGTTGCCCCATTTGATAGACCTGGTTATTTATGTAGGCAGGATCTGGCCGGCGCGAGCGCAGCAAAATATGGTAGCGCATACTTATGATGCGGCTGTGTTGCTGCTGCCACAGATCTGCTGTTAGCTGTGCTGTTGGCAAAATATAGTCGAGCTCACCATCAGCATTGGTGTCTATACCGAATTCAAAATGCAGCCGCTCTACCCCATCTAAAATGGCATCTGTGCTGATTACTGCCTCGCCTGCCGCATTTCGGCTTAACCGCTTGCGCATCAGCACCGGCACAGACTCATCATTTACCAGTTGTTGCTGCAGATAGAACACCAGATGCTGGTAGGGCAGATAATCCAATGCTGCTTTCAGATCAGCACTGGCCGTATCGACAAAGCGGCTTTGCTGCCAGTTGGCTTCAAAATAAAAACGGTTTGGCCTGAACTGTGCCGGCGTCGTCGGCTGACCAATTAACCGCTTAAGCTGCAATATTTCGCTACCGGCTAGCGGCGAGGCAATACAATTTAAGGCGTAGCCAGCATAGAGGGTGACAAAAGGCTTGCCTGCAGCAGGAAAACTGCCACTGTCAAACACAGGGTCAATACAATCGCTGGAGGGTATTGCAGGCAATGTGGTACCGATCGCGGTTTCAGGTGAAGCACCACCGCCCCAAAAGCCTATATTGGCCAGCTCGCGCTGAAAAAGACTATTAATAAGCTGCGCATTTTGTTGCAGCTCGGCTAACTGTTGGGTTTGCCTCGCTGAGCGGTTTAAGCTACTAAACGCCGTCAGCGCCATACTTATTATGGTTAACGATAACGCCATCGCAATAAGCAATTCAGATAGGGTAAACCCCGGTACCGAGCGCATGGCTTAGCCCTCGCTGGCGGTTAATACAAGTTGTGCCCGCTGCGCTTCAGCGCCACAGCCAGATGCGTTACCTGCGTGCTGCGGTGCTCTTCGCTGCCAGGTCATGGTAAGCTGTACAGCCTGCTGCTGAGGTGTTACGCAAAGCGCTGCCTGATAAAGCTTGCCTGAAGTCGTCTGTTGTAAGCGGCTAAGTAGCTGATGCAGCTGTATTGATGTTATCTGTGTTTGAGTGCATGGCGTTGGTGGCACACAAGGCGGGAATTCAGGCAGCTCGATGTAGGGCGTCAGTTCATTGACAGCCGGTAATAAGGCGCTATTACCCGCCAGTTCATTTAATACCGATGTGCTAAAGGCAACGGCCTGGGTGCGCTGCAACGCGTCTTGCACCTGCTGCAGCGCCAGCGTTTGCCCTGCCAGCACACCCAATAAGCCCACTTTTAAAATAAGCAGGCTTATTAATACTTCAATTAAACTGAAACCAGATTGTAACCGCATATCCGTATGCCAAAAGTTAATAAAATTAACTTTAAAGTTACAACATTATTTCAATTGGTCAAATTAAAAGCGGAATTTTTCTAAGGAAATATGTATACCATTGTTTATATGAATTATTTTAAGTGTGAATCTGCTTCCTGCCTCTGCTACACTGCTGTTTGTGTTGTGGTAAATCAGAAAGAGAGTTGTAGATGCAGCGGATGTCAGGCTTTACCCTGTTAGAGTTGATGGTAGTAGTGGCTGTAGTGGCAATTTTGGCGGGCGTTGGCATACCAGCTATGAATAATTTTCTGGAAGACTCGCGCGCAGAGGCGAAACTTACGGAGGTATCACGGATGTTTGCCTTCGCTCGCTCTCACGCTGCTTCAACCCGGTCACCGGTAACTATTTGCCCATTAACCAATAACGCTTGTGGCAATAACTGGCAAGGTCAGATTAGTGTGTTTAATGACCCCAATAACAACCGTCAGCTGGATGCTAACGAAACCGTATTACGGGTTACCGAAGCTTCTGCAGCTAATGACACTGTCAATTTTGCCGTTGCAGGTGTGACTTTTTCCGCTAACGGCACTGCTAGCGAGAATGGCATGATGTCATATTGTCCGGCGGGTAAAGCCGATAAAGCAGCACAACTTACGCTACTGCAGTCTGGCCGCTCCAGAGTCAGCAAACAAGGCGTGAATTGCCCCTAAAAGTAAAATACCTATAAAAAATGCCGGCAAGCCGGCATTTTTTATTTTGTCGCGAAGTTACCGCAGGGTATTACGGTCGAGTTCGCGCGCTACAGCTTTACTAAATTCGCCATCGCGCTCAACACACTCAAAAACCTGAGTAATAGCAAGGCGGGTGCCTCGCTCAACAGCGACCTGCTCGTTACGCAGCATACGTTCAAGATTGGCATTCTGATTTTTCGGTTGTTGGCGATAGTCCCGAATTACCTGGCGTTTATCAGCTAATTCCAAATGACACTTATAAGCGTGCACCGAACCCGTTTTCTCTTTCACTTGCTGAGCACTTACTGGCAGGCACAATAGGCCGACACTTAACGCAATAATAACGTGTTTCATATTATCTCCAGCAGTTCTGGGCTGAGGCAGTTTTAGCGCCAGCCTGATCAATACTCATGGTGACGCAGGCGTCAGTAGCCTGCACCCCCTGCCCGGTTGCCGTCAACGTAAAGGTTCGCGCCGCAGCCGCTGACACCTGAATCTGATATAACGCATTTTCTGTCAGAGTGGTTACCGCCGGAAAGCCCAACTCGGTTAGGTCCGCTGCATAACGGCGGTTGTCGGCAAAAAACTGCTCCTGTAAATTGGCAATACGCACCAGCTCATTCATCGCTTCACTGCGATTACTACGCTGCACGTACTGGGTATAGCTTGGGTAAGCAATAGCCGCCAGAATGCCGATGATCGCCACCACGACCATCAGCTCAATTAAGGTAATACCGCGTTGGTTCATGCAACCACTCCGTTACAGATTTTCATCTATGACCTGATAGATACGTGTTGTACCACGGTCATCGTCGTCTACTTTAATAATTTTATCTTTTACAATGATATTGGTTGTCGGCGGTGCGGTACCACAATTATCACCTTGACATTCATCATCATTCTCATCTTCATCTTTTACGGGATCTGTCGTTGTAACAGTGGTAGGAGTATCTGGAATAATCTCTTCGAACTCTTCAATGTTGCGCACAAAATAACCCATATTCATATCAAAAGAATACAATCGACCCAAGCCACCGCTTAAGGAGCAGGTGTTTTCATCAACTTCAACCGTCGGAATATAACTGGTAAAAAATGCTACACCCGACAGCACTATTGCAGGCGATAATGACTTTTCTGCTGAAGCCAATTGATAATACCAGCCTTTGGTAGAGGACATATCTTTCGCCCGTTCTAGCATATTCTCGGGGGTTGCTGGCTTGGTGGTGTCTGTTATCTGTAACAAATCTGATATCACTATAGGCTCAGGCATATTATCAACTGTAAACAACTGGCTTACCGTATTCATATCTCGCAGCATAAACAGCATATCATTACTGCTTTCACTCAATGGATGTGGACGGCTACCACTACCAATGACTACCGCATCGAACGGCACATCAGCCTGAGTCGTCACTGTTGTAGTCTGACCATTAATAATGGTTGTATTTTCAATTACCTGACGCATATACACTGGCGCTACAGCGGGATCATTGAAGAAGCGCCTATCTCCAAGTTGAGTACCATCCGACAGCTCAGCAAACTTATGTAAAGTCCATTTACTAGTATCGGTACCAACTAAATCGGCGCGCCAGACATTACCACCTGTATCGGCAAAATACAGTCGGTCAGCGAATGCATCAAAATCTGAATCCAATGGTGCGACAGCTGCTGCGACACTGTGTTTAACACCTTCGTTGGGTCCGAACGCCTTTATCAAGGTACCGCTAGCAGCATCAACCAAAAACACGCCGCGGCCTTCATTATCCTCGCTTACCACGCCCAAGCTGTCTTTATTGGTACTAAAACCCGCACCAAAGGCAAGTACTGGCTTATCACCATTAACCTCTAAAAAGGTAATAACAGGTTTAGACCAGCTTTGCGCTAATTCGGAGAAACCCGATGTGCCGCTATCGATATGCCACATCAGTTTAGGGTCATCTGGATTAGTAATATCTAACGCGTAGTAAGACGAGCCGCCGCGGCGCAAACCAAAAAACAACCAGACTTTGTCGTCCGAGCCGATAATACCGTCATTATCCAGGTCACGGAAATACGCCACAGGCGTACCATCTACACCATAGACCTTAGGGTCACCATTTTGGTTACGCCGCAGTGCCGGGATGTTTTTCATCAGCTCCTGCGGCATAAAAGCCCAGCTTTCCGCCACAGTAGTGCCGCTATCTTTAAACATATGCATAAAGCCGTGGTTAGTACCGACTAGAATACGGATATCATTTTCACCATAGCTTAATACCAAAGGTTTAGAGTGCAGCGGGTCGCCCATCAGATCGCGACGTAAGTCTGTTTTACTGCCATCTCGATCGTCGTCATCAACGTCAATACCTCTGGCCCAGGCAATATCTTCTGCCAGTGCAGCATTATCTATGCCTAGTAAGTTCGCTAAAATTCCATTGGCGAAATTATCACTTTTAAGTTCTTTAATACTGCTGTCAATATTAACTAAAAAGCGACGACTGGCTTGCTTTTGCAGCTGCGCTAGTGCGCCGCCCTCTACAACTCTGTTGCCATCTGGTATACCACTGTTGTTCCAGAATGTTGTGACTGACTCTCCGATTGAGCCACTAGGTTCAATCGCTACTGCGCCTTTTTGGTCAACAACAGACTCGCCCTGAATTTTTAATTTTTTTAAATTGCCCGACCAACGAGTACCTGCTTCAGGTAAAAACATCGCATAATATACACTGTCTAAACTGCGGGTTCGGTCAAAGTTATTACTGGCAACAGAGGGTGAAGTGAAACTGCTATTCACCTTTAAGATTTCTAATAAACTGGCTTGCAAAGCAGTCGCTAATGCAGAAGCGCTTCTGGCGGCGAAATATTTACCGCCACCGTTATCAGCTGCCGCCTGCAGTAACTGACCGGCATTATCGACAGCCTGCTCACCAAAACCTATGGTATATAGCTTAGCGATTTGCTTACCTGGCAAGTCTGGATTTATATCATTATTTAGCATCCAATGTGACAGCACCGGCAAATAGTTTTTGCGGTTATTGCCCATATCAAACGGCTGCACATCAGGGTTTAATGCAGCAATCGCAGTGTCGGCATGGTTATCTACCGTCGGCTCGCCATCGGTAATCAAAATGGTATAAATAACATCAGAACACTTATCATAAGGGGAAATATATTTGGTACCGGATTCAATGGTCTTATCCCGGTCAGGCGTGTTGCCAATATAACCATAGGCCTTTGCATCACTATCTTTTTTACCATAAACCACGCTTTCACCAGCAAAATAGCGTTTAGTCTCCATCAAGCTTTCGCACAGCGGTGTGTTGGTTTCAGCGTCAATTTCCTGCAAGGTGCTCAGCAGTGCGGCCCGGTTGGCATCTGTCATTTTTTTGATACCACTGACAATACGACCACCGTCACGATCGCCTTCACTTGGTGCGTTAAGGTTAAATAACATCATGCCAAAATCGACACCTGGCGTTGCCGTTAGCAACTCATTAATGGTTTCTTTGGCGACTTCAAGACGGGTTTTAGATTCAGTTCCAACATCGCTCTCAGTAGCATGGTAATAATTGATGTAATTTGCGGTATACAAAGTAACGGGCTGGCCGCCCTGCAAGGCTGAGCTTTTGCTATTCGCCAGCTCCCAATCTGTAGTGTAGGCAACGTTTTCTAGATCATTTTTGGCATTGCCAGTGCCGTTTATTGGATAGCGGTCGTTGGGGATTTGTAAATATTTACTGCTATAAGTACCGTTACGGGGGTTTTTATTAACAATATCATCAAAGCAATCAACCGGATTGTTGGTATTCAGGCCCATTTCAGCTGGCAGAGGCTCCCATGAACCCGAGCTACCCTTAATTTGATACTCACGCAGGTATCCAGTGTAATAGCCTACGGTGCGCAGTTTCTCCCAGGCGGTTTCACAGCCTAAAATATCTTTATTAAAACGACGCGAATTGCTGTGCGAGGTTGGTACCAGTCCAGCTCCATCATCAACATTATCACCGCGGTTAAAATAAATAGCGGCATCACTAAACTCTTCATAGCCTTTAGTGTCATATGTGACGTTTGGGTTATAAGGCTTTTTTACCTCTTCAAGGGTTCGCATAGAACCTGAGTTATCGAAAATTATCATTACCTTGGCATTAGTGCCCTGACGATAACTCTGGCTACCCACATAAATTTCGATATCTTCACTACTTACTGGAGGACAGACACCCAGCGTTAGGGCTGCTGCAAACAGACTAAGGCTAAACTTTTTCATTGCACTCTCCATTAATCTATCACGCGCTGCGATGCTACTGATCGGACAGTAATTACTTGTCCAACTTCGCCATAGTTAGTATTGGTTACCACCCGGTTATAAGTACATTTTAGCCCGGTGTTACCACTATTATTCGTAAAAGACCGCAGGCAGGTTGTTGCTTCCGGAATTTCCGTGTAGGTCGAAATAACGCCGGCAGAGTTTGGCTGTGTGGTTTTCACAGGCAACGTCTGACCGATCGGCAAGCGCAAACTAAACTGGTTACGGCCGCCGATTTGAAACTCTTCACTACGGTAAGCCTCATCATGCGCACCTTTCGCTTCATTTATCGCCAGCTCAGCCTCCTGCGCCGATGACATCATTTTATTGTCTACGCCAGAGCTAACCAAAAGTGCAACGGCGACGCCGGTTATTGCAATTAACATGATCATGGCGACAATCAACACAAACCCTTGTTGTCGGTTACATCTATGCATTTCATTCACCTCGTAGAACGCTAATTTGCTATGTTAACTGTGGTTGAAAACAGCATTCGGCGAAAATTATCATTCGGCACAAAAGCTACGCCATCGCCGAGGTCATAACTGCTGTTGTTCACAAAATCATTATCTGGCCGGGTGGCACGGGCCAGCACAAAAATCCTTACCGCCATCACCTTGGTGTCGGCTTGCCATAAAGTTGCAGGCATAGCGTTTGCTGCCAGATAACTGTCAATCACTTGGTCATCATTCAAATCAACACCATAGTAAAACCGGATCCGCTCTATACCGTCCAACATCATAGTTTGCGTCATGGTTGGACCGCCATTGTTGCGCAGCTCCATTCTCGACAACACTGGCACAGCCTGTCCATCAAACTGCTCAGTGGTAACAAAATAGACATGGTGTAAGTAGGGCCAAATCTCGCCTTGGTTTAGCCCCGGCGCTGCCGCTGTACCAGGAAAAATGACGCCCTGGCTCATACTACTTTCCAGATAAAAGCGGTCTGCTTGTATACCTGCTGGCGCGATTGCTGGGCCAGCACCGCGTTTTATCTGAATAACATCGCTGTTTGCTATGGCGGCGACAACACAGCCCATTGCATTACCACCGGCGGCAAAGGTGCGGCCCCAAATGGCCGGGAAATTACCCAAACCGGCTTGTGGAAAGCTGCCGCCATTTAGGCCCCAGGTACAATCGCCTGCGAAAGGCGCCGGGGCAACCGTGTTAGCGTGAAACGTTGGCAACATGCCACGAAACCCGGCCTGCTGAATATCTGCGGTTAACAATGAAATAGCCATACGGCCATTTTGCTGCACTTCAGATAGCGCAACGGTTTCGGCAGTGGTGGTGCGCATAGCAATATAGGCAGCGGTAATACCGCCTAGCAGGAACACACCAATAGCCAGTGAAATCATAAGCTCTACCAGGGTTAAACCAGCTTGTCTTATATATCGCATTGTCATAATTCCTGTCGCCAGATAAAGGTGTTAATTACCACTTGTCGCCGCTCTGCGCTCTCATCACCGCAATCTAGCTCGCCAGTGCTGGCCGCAGCATCTTGTATGGCTTCGCGCCCCAGCCAGGACACGACTACAGTAAGGTCGCCCGTTGCGTTAAAACGCACACAACCGGTAGCACCAACAATGCCACCGGAATTGGCACCTGCGCGGGTCACATCAGTCCCCAACAAACGTTGATCCCATTCAAACCTATCATTTAGCGCGATTTGAGCTGCAGTGCAGTTAGCGCCAGCTAAATTACAACGTGGATTAGGCGCACCGATATTACCGGCACCGTAATCATTAGCATTGTAACTCTCGGCAACTGAGCTGTTAGCGCGAATGCGGTCAATAATATCGTTGGCCATCGCCAGTGCCTGCGCACGCTGGGTGGCATCAAAACTATTACGCTTGGCTACGGCTTGCATGGCAACAGTGCCAATCAGGCCAGTTGCCAAAATAAAGAAGGCAACTAACACTTCGATAAACGAGAAACCGGACTGATGTCGTCTCAACATAGTAAATCTTCCTGCTACAACAGCTGTGGGTTAACTTTTTTCATCGCTTTAACATAAATGACTGACAGCAGAAAGCAATCGACAACCTGACAAACGGCGATTGTTGCCGATAAGCGGTTAGCGCGGCGGGTAAACCGCTAATCAAGCTGCAGCGTGGCTTTCAATTTGGGGTAAGCGCGGCGACTAATTTCCAGTGGGGTATTGATGCCATCTAGTTCTATCACGTGACGCCCGTCAGACAGGGTTTTCAGTGCGCTAAAATGTTGTTTATTAATTAAGATGCCACGGTGAATACGCAGCAAATACTGCGGGTATTTTTGCTCCAGTTGCACCAGGCTGTCTTCCAGCAGCGCTTCACCCTGCAAAAATACCATCCGTACATACTTACTGTCGGCAGCAAAATAACGCACAGCACTGAGGGCAATTTGCCGAATTGTGGTACCAAGCTGATAGCTAATCAACGGTTCGGTGGCCTGCCCCCTTTCCAAATGCGCTTTAGTGGCCAGGCCAAGCCGAGCCAGTGCCTGACCCAGCCGCTCAGCTGACACTGGTTTGAGTAAGTAATCGGTCGGGCTAACCTGATAGGCATCCAGTGCATGTTGCGGATGCGCGGTAACAAAGATGATTGCCGGTGGCAGTGGCCGCTGCATCAACTGCTGCGCCAGCTGCAAGCCGTTGCCGCCCGCCATCTCGATATCCAGCAGCAGCACGTCGGGCTCGTCTTTTTCATAGCAGGCCAATGCTTCTGCCACCGTTTGCGCCTCAGCCACACACCGATATTGCGGAAACTGGGCCAATAAACGCTTTAACCGCGAGCGGGCCAGAGGCTCATCGTCAACAATTAATACTTTCATTCCCTAGTCTCGCTCTGCTGTTTTGGCAGCACCAATTTAACCCTGAATTGCCTTGCTTTTTCGTTGCAGCTTAGGCTGGCATCGGTACCAAAAAAAAGCCGCAGCCGCTGCGCAATGTTTGCCAGTGCAACACCGTTATGGTTACTACGGTCACGCCTGTCACCCACGGGATTAGTAATTAGCAATGTGACGGTCGTTTTGCTTTGCACCAGCTCAATGCTTACGATGCCGCCTTGCACACAACCTTCGATACCATGGCGTATGGCATTTTCTAACAGTGGCTGGATAGTCAGGGCTGGCATGTTAAGTTCTGGCAGCGGCTCAGGCAACTGCCATTGCACGTTGAGCCGCGCGCCCAAACGCCACTGTTCTAAAGACAGATACTGGCGGGCAAGCGTCAATTCCTGACTAAGCGAAATGGTATCTCCCGCATGCATCGCCGCGCGAAACACAGCAGCCAAATCGAGAATAGCTTGCTCGGCGGCGTTGGCATCCTGCTGAGTCAACTCAGCAACGGTATTTAAACTATTAAATAAAAAATGCGGCTGGATGCGGGCTTGCAGCGCTAATAACTCAGCACGCGACTGGGCGATAATGCCTTGCTGCCGCTGAATATGCAGCATAAAAAACTGTATCGCCATCAAGCCAATAATGCTGGCGAGCAGAATATTTTGCAGTAAGAAGTGTTCAAGTGCTAACGGACTTAACCACAAACTGCGCGCCAACAAGGCATACGACACCAGACTGACACAGGCTGTAATAATTAATAAAATCGCCATGATAGCTACCCCTAACCGCAGTGCCGGCAAGCGGTTTAAAGACGGGCGTAGTACGCAAAGCACTGCACTGGTCATCAGGGTGACCCATTGCACAAACAAGGAAATAAAACCGAGCCGCAACCAGGGATCGCTAAGCGCGCCTGGTGCAAACGCCAGTATGATGGCAACTGCCTGCGCCAATACTATAGCGCGAAGAATAACCGGCCCGCGACAAAAGGCCGGTAGTAATAAAGTGCTGTCTATCGATTGCGCCATAGCACGGTCTGACGAGATAAGGTAAGTAGACTATACCTTATTGTATCGCTGCGGTGCTATTACCTTAGCATTACAGTAACTTTGTTAACGCAGCTCAGCGGGTATAGCAAACACCACGTTTTCTTCGCGGCCCGGGTTTTCAGTCACGGTTTTACCGCCCCACTGTTGCAGCTGCTTCACAACTTGCTGCACCAGCACTTCAGGCGCAGAGGCACCGGCTGTTACGCCCACTTTTGCTACGCCATTTAACCAGCTTTGCTGAATATCGTTGGCAGTATCAATTAAATAGGCGGTGCAACCCATTTTGTCGGCCAGTTCACGTAAGCGGTTAGAGTTACTGCTGTTTTTCGCCCCTACCACCAGCAACAAGTCGGCCTTGGCGGCTAAATCCCGTACCGCATCCTGCCGGTTTTGTGTGGCATAACAAATGTCATCCTTGCGGGGCCCTTCAATATCCGGGAAACGGGCGCGTAGCGCATCTATCACCTCGGCGGTATCATCAACCGATAAGGTAGTCTGGCTGCTAAAACAAAGCTGCTGCGGGTTTTTTACATGCAGGGTAGCTACATCTTCAGCCGATTCCACCAAATAAATACCACCTTCCGGGTTATCGTACTGGCCCATAGTGCCTTCCACTTCAGGGTGGCCAGCGTGGCCAATCAGAATACACTCAATGCCTTTACGGCTGGCGCGGGTGACTTCCATATGGACTTTGGTCACCAGCGGGCAAGTGGCATCAAACACTTTTAAGCCGCGCTGACGGGCATTTTCCCGTACCGCCTGTGATACACCATGGGCGCTAAAAATCACGATATTGCCATCGGGTACTTCGTTTAGCTCATCGACAAACACCGCTCCACGCCGGCGCAGGCCGTCAACGACAAACTTGTTATGCACCACTTCGTGTCGCACATAAATCGGCGGCTCATACAACTCCAGTGCACGCTCAACAATGCTGATGGCGCGGTCTACGCCAGCACAAAAGCCGCGCGGGTTGGCGAGTAAAATATCCATAGCTTAGTTTACCTGTACTATTTCGACACTGAAGGTCAGAGTTTGGCCAGCCAGCGGATGGTTAAAATCAATGGTTACCGACTCTCCCACTACTTCACGCACCAACCCCGGCATTTCAGAGCCATCCGGCATAGTAAAGCCGATAATCATGCCCGCTTTTGCCGGTGCATCAGCCGAAAATTTACTGCGATCAACATAATAAATGTTATCCGGATTAGGCATACCGTAGGCATCTTCCGGTGCCAGGGTGAAGGTTTTCTTATCACCGGCTGTCAACCCCAACAGCTGCGCTTCAAACGCCGCAGAAATACTGCCATCACCCATTTGCAGCTTAGCGGGTTTGTTATGCACACGGGTACTTTCGGCGGCACTGCCATCTGATAACTTAATATCGAAGTGAAAAATAACGCTGCTGTTACTGCCTATCGCTGTACTCACTTTTTCGCCTCTTCGCTGCTAAAACTGTCCCAGATTAATAAGGCTGCACCAATACAAATGGCTGAGTCGGCAATATTAAATGCCGGGTAATGCCAGTTCTGATAATACAGGTGCAGAAAATCAATGACGTAACCATAGACACTGCGGTCAATCAGATTGCCAATGGCGCCGGCCAATACCAGGCTTAACGCTAGGTTTAACTTGCGCTGGTTTTTATCATTGCGTGACAGCCACACCGCCAGCACTGCACTTATTACCACAGCGATGATTGTAAAAAACCAGCGCTGCCAACCGCCGGCATCGCTTAAGAACGAAAATGCCGCACCATAGTTACGCACATAGGTCAGGTTAAAAAATGGCAGCAAGTCGATAGAGTCGAACAGCTGCATATTGGCAATGACTACCTGTTTGCTGATTTGATCAACCAGCAACACCAGCACAACTAACCACCACAGGTGCCAGCCTGTTTGTTTAAATAACTGCATTATGCAAACGCCCGTTGTTCGCCGTCACCTTCGACGTTAGATACGCAGCGCAAACACAGATCAGCATGTTCTGCATTGGCGCCGACGTCATGACGGTGATGCCAGCAGCGGCCACATTTGGCTGCGGTTGATGCTTGCACCTGTACGCTTAGACCAGCCAGTTCGGTCACTACGGCATCGGCTGGTGCCTTGTCAGTACTTACCTGCGCTGTAGAAGTAATCAACACAAAGCGCAGCTCATCGCCCAGCTTGGCTAAATCGGCCGCCAAAGCCGCTGAGGCATATAAGGTTACTTCTGCCTGCAACGAGGCGCCGATTTTCTCTTCGCGCCGTGCCGCTTCCAGCACCTTGTTTACTTCATCACGCACCTGCAACAGTTGCTGCCAGTAAGCATCATCAAACTTGCCAGCTGTTAAGCCGGCAAAACCGCTATACCAGACATCGGTAAAGACAAACTCTTGCGTTTGCCCCGGCAACTCCTGCCAGATTTCCTGCGCGGTAAAGCTCATAACAGGTGCCATCCAGCGCACCATGGCTTGGGCAATATGATACAGCGCCGTCTGACAAGAGCGACGCGCCACACTGTTAGTATGGGCGGTGTACTGGCGGTCTTTAATCACGTCCAGATAGAAGCTGCCCAGCTCAACCGTACAGAAGTTCATCAGCTTCTGGCTTACCAGGTGGAACTGATAGTTATCGTATGCTTCGATAATCTCCTGTTGTAATTTTGCCGCCCGGTTAACAACCCATAAATCCAACTCAACCATTTGTTCAAACGGCACCAGATCAGTGGCCGGTGTAAAACCGTTTAAGTTGGCTAACAGGAAACGCGCGGTGTTGCGAATACGACGGTATTTATCAGCTGCGCGGTTTAGAATTTCATCCGATACCGTCATCTCTGAGGTGTAGTCAGTTGTGGCCACCCACAGGCGCAGAATATCCGCGCCCAGTTTGTTCATCACATCCTGCGGCGACACCACATTGCCCAAAGATTTAGACATCTTGCGTCCATCAGCATCGACGGTAAAGCCGTGCGTTAATACCTGCTTGTAAGGTGCTTTGTGCTTGATGCTAACGCCGGTCATTAAAGACGACATAAACCAGCCGCGGTGCTGATCTGAGCCTTCCAGGTACAAATCGGCCTGATCGGCGCCGCCAAACTCTGGCCGCACATCCACCACACAGGCGTGGGTTACACCGGAGTCAAACCATACATCCAGCGTATCGGTTACTTTCACGTATTGCGCTGCATCATCACCCAGCAGGCTTTGTGCATCTAAATCAAACCAGGCCTGAATACCGTTTTGCTCCACCAGTTTGGCAACCTGCTCTATCAACTTTGCCGTGTGAGGATGCAAGGCGCCGGTATCTTTATCAACAAACAATGCTATCGGCACACCCCAGGTGCGCTGACGCGAGATACACCAGTCCGGCCGGCCTTCAACCATTTTTTCAATGCGTTGCTGACCCCAATCCGGGATCCAGCGAGTTTGCTCAATTTGCGCAAGTGAAGTAACGCGCAGGCCCTGCTGCTCCATACTGATAAACCACTGCGGCGTAGCGCGGAAGATAATTGGTGTTTTATGCCGCCAGCAATGCGGGTAGCTGTGTTTATAGGCTTTATGCACCAGCAGCGCGCCAGCCTCTTTTAATGCTTCTACCACGCTGTCGTTAGCTTTAAACACATGCTGGCCGGCAAACAGCGGCGTATCCGGCAGATAGACACCGTTGGCGCCCACCGGGTTAGCCACTTCCAGATTGTAGTGTTTACCTACCACAAAGTCTTCCTGACCGTGGCCCGGTGCAGTATGTACACAACCGGTACCGGAATCGGTGGTAACGTGCTCACCCAAAATCACCGGCACGGTAAAATCGTACAATGGGTGTTGCAGCTGAGCCAACTCAAGCGAGGCACCTTTGGCAAAGCCCAATGCATGGTAATGCTCAATACCGGCGCGAGCCATCACGTCTTTAACTAAGTCAGTGGCAATAATTAAGCGTTCTGCGCCCAGTGGTCCCTGCTCAACCTGTACCAGGCTGTAATCTAATTTGGCATTAACCGCTACCGCGCGGTTGGCAGGTATAGTCCAGGGCGTAGTGGTCCAGATCACGACCGATACTTTACCGCTGCCGCGCTTACCTTCAGGGTGATCAAAACGGTCAACCACCGCTTCATCGACCACTGCAAAACGCACGTCAATGGCCGGTGATACTTTATCCTGATATTCCACTTCGGCTTCTGCCAGCGCCGAGCCGCAGTCGGTACACCAGTGCACCGGTTTAAAACCCTGCTGCAAATGGCCATTGTCGATAATACGGCCCAGTGAACGGATAATATTGGCTTCAAAGCTGTAGTCCATGGTGCGGTAGGGGTTTTGCCAGTCACCCAGTACACCTAAACGGATAAAATCGGTCCGCTGCGCATCAATCTGCGTTTGCGCGTATTCACGGCATTTCTGCCGGAATTCTGCCGCCGTTAACTTAGTACCTGGTTTACCGTATTTTTTCTCGACCACCAACTCAATCGGCAGGCCATGGCAGTCCCAGCCCGGCACATAGGGCGCATCAAAATCATCCAGCGTTTTCGCTTTAACAATAATGTCTTTGAGGATTTTATTAACTGCATGCCCGATATGAATATTGCCGTTAGCATAAGGGGGGCCATCATGCAGGATAAAGGTCTTTTTACCTTTCTTCGCTGCACGAATTTTGCCGTACAAATCTGCCTCGGTCCACTTTGCCAGCATTTGCGGCTCACGCTGCGCCAGGTTGGCGCGCATCGCAAAAGCCGTTTCCGGCAAATTCAGGGTATGCTTATAGTCGCTCATCCGTTCTGTTCCGTCTTATCAGTAATGGCAGACGCCGTAGCATGCTGCCCAAAAAAGGCTTTTGCCGCCTGCACATCTGCGGCAATTTGCTGTTGTAATTTTTGCAGTGAATCAAAGCGTTGCTCACTGCGTAACTTGTGCTGCAGCACCACTTCAATCTGGCTACCGTACAAGTCAGCTCTAAAATCAAATAAATGCGCTTCCAGTTGCTGACGCTGCCCTTGCACCGTCGGCCGGTTGCCGATATTAGCAACCCCCTGATATTGGCCAAATACCGTATTGGCGGTGATGGCATAAACGCCACCGACCGGCAACTTGCGCCGGTACAAAAATACATTGGCGGTAGGGAAGCCTAAATCTCGCCCGAGCTTGCGACCGTGCCGTACACGACCTGTTAAAGCAAAAGGCCGACCCAGCATATCTGCAGCCAGCTTCAAATTATCTTCAGCTAACGCCCGGCGTATCAGCGTGCTGCTGATACGCTGCTCGCCGAGCACCAAACTGGAGGTGCTGTACAAACCAAACTGATAACGCTCGGCTGCTAACGCTAATAACTCAAAGCTGCCACTGCGATTTCTGCCAAAGCGAAAATCGTCGCCGACAATCAGTTGCTCTACCCCAAGCTGCTTTAACAACAGTTGTTCAATAAACTGCTCCGGCGCTTGCGCAGCAAAGTCTGGCGTAAAATGCACACAAATCAGCCTGTCTATACCCACGCTGGCTAAAGCGCGATACTTTTCCCGAAACCGGGTTAAGCGCGCGGGCGCTGCATCGCCAGCAAACAGCTCCAGTGGCTGCGGTTCAAACACCATTACACAGGCCGGCAGTTGCCGTTGCCGGGCAATGGCAACCACCTTGGCTAACACTGCCTGATGCCCCAGATGCACCCCGTCAAAATTGCCAATGGTAAGCACACAACCGCGGTGGCGTGGCAAAATATTGTGTAAGCCGCGAATTAACTCCATGCCTGCCGTATCTGACCTGTGATTAGAAACCGCGCATTATAACCAGTTAATCATTTGCTTTCAGCAACAGAATTGGCTTTAAAATGGGCCAAACGTACCCCAAACAGCCACAGCAGTGCAAAATAACCTAACACGGCTAACAGACACAGCAGGCTCAGGCGCCACACTTGCTCACTAAAAGCCAACTGCACCCAAGCCTCGAGGCCGGGTGTTTGCCAGTACAGCAGCGCCGCCATTAGCACACTGGCCAGCAGCAGCTTGGTTAAAAATATCAGGCTGCTTTTACTCAGCTGATACACCCCGGCCAGCTTTAACCCCCGGTACAATAAATAAGCATTTAAACTGGCAGACAGTGCTGTGGCCAGTGCCAGGCCGACATAGCTCAAAAACGGTGCCAGCATCAGGTTAAACACCATATTGGCCACCATGGCAATAATGCCAATACGCACTGGCGTTTTAATATCCTGTCGTGCGTAAAAACCCGGTGCCAGCACTTTTATCAGCATGTAGCTTAGCAACCCTGTGCTATACGCTACCAGGCTATAAGACACCATCAGCACGTCCTGCTGGGTAAACTCGCCGCGCATAAACAGCAGGGCAATAATAGGTTTGGCCAGCACTATCAAGCCTGCCATTGCAGGTATACCAAATAGCGCGACAAAGCGTAGCGACCAGTCCAGTGTCTGGCTAAAACGCAGGCTATTTTCATTGGCATGGTGGCGTGACAAATTGGGCAGAATCACCGTGGCAATCGCAATGCCAAACAAGCCGAGTGGAAATTCAATTAAGCGGTCAGAGTAATACAGCCAACTGACTGCGCCAGTGAGCAAAAAAGAGGCAATCACGGTATCGAGCAATAAGTTAATCTGGCTGACCGACACGCCAAACAACGCTGGCAGCATCAGTTTGCGGATCTTGGTAACGTTTTCATCGCGCCAACCCCATTTAGGCCATACCAGTAAGCCGGCCTTGGCTAAAAACGGCAACTGAAACAGCAATTGCACCGCACCGCCGATAAACACGCCCCACGCCAGGGCCAATGCCGGCTCCTGCAATGTTGGCGCCATCCATACGGCGCAGGCAATAATAGCAATATTTAAAAATACTGGCGTAAAGGCCGCCACGGCAAAACGGTTATAGGTATTAAGCACCGCACCCGATAGCGCCACCAGGCTGATAAACCATAAATAAGGAAAGGTAATTTTCAGCATCAGGCTGGCCAGCTCAAATTTTTGCGCCTCCGGGCCATCGTTTAACCACTCAACAAACCAGCCCATACCAAACAACATGGCCACCAGTGGTGAGGCGATTACACCAAACAACGTAACCAAGGTTACCACCACACCCAGACTGCCGGTGACTTTGGCCAGCAACACACGCACAGCATCATCACCATGTTTGGCTTTTACTTCCGCCAGCACCGGCACAAAAGCTTGCGAAAACGCGCCCTCAGCAAACAGGCGGCGCAAAAAATTAGGAATGCGGTTAGCAAAAAAGAACACATCGGCGGCGGCACCTGCGCCAACAAAATTAGCCACTACCACATCACGCACTAACCCAAGCACGCGCGAAATCAACGTCATAAAGCTGACAATCAGGCCTGATTTTAATAACTTTGCTGACACTTAAGGGTCCTTCTATTGTGAGGTAACTATTTTGCCCCTTTAATGGCGCAGATTACCAGTAGGCAGCCAGATTAAAATCTGTGACTTTACCGTTAAAGCATTTGACAACGGGCCATTAAATAGGCATATTATGCGGCCTTTGATGGGTCCGGTTTAGTTTTTTAGGAGTGTTACCTTGGCTAACATTAAGTCTGCTAAGAAGCGCGCAATTCAATCAGAAAAACGTCGTCAGCAAAATGCTTCACAACGTTCTATGATGCGTACTTTCATTAAGAAAACCTACGCAGCGGTATTAACTGCTGACGTAACTGCTTCAACTGAAGCATTCAAGAAAATGGTGCCTGTTCTGGATCGTATGGCCGCTAAAGGCTTAATCCACAAGAACAAAGCAGCACGTCATAAAGCTCGTTTAAATGCCCACGTTAAGGCATTAAGTGCTGCTTAAGACACAGTTCCAACAAAAAAGCCGGCTTATGCCGGCTTTTTTGTTGCGTTTGTTCTGTGCTTTAACTGCAATACAGTTTGTGTAATAACGCAATTAAGGCTTCAGCTTCTTTGCTATTCAAACTGTAATATACCGTTTGTGCTGCTTTACGTGTCTTCACCAACTTATGCCTACGCAGCAAGGCCAGATGCTGTGACAACGCCGACTGGCTTAACTCCAGCTTTTGGTTCATTTCGCCGACAGAAAGCTCGCCTTCGAGCAAATGACACAAAATCAACAATCTGCGCTCATTTGACACCGCTTTTAACAGCTTCACCGCTTTGGCGGAGTTTTTCAGCATATCTGATAAATTCATTTCATCTAACTCTGAATGTCTGGATGGCTCAATATTACCGATTTCAGTTGAAAGCGACAATATAATCATTCTTATTTAACAATTAATCACAGCCAGCAGCATAGCTGCCTTTAAAAACGTTTAATGCAGTAACGGTTTTACCAAATTATTAATCCGCTGTGCGCTGAAGGGTTTTACCACAAAAGCACCGGCGCCGTTAGCCACGGCTTGCTGCAGGTTTTCCACGCTGGAAAAGGCCGACACCATAAAAATATTGGTCTGCTGTTGCTGTTGTTTGAACTGTTTTAACAGTTGCTGGCCATTAATATCGGGTAACTGGATATCCAGAAATACCAGCTGCGGTTGGTACTGACGAAACAGCTCTGCCGCACTGCTGCCATCTGCCGCTTCCAAGACCTGAGCAACACCCAGTTGGCGCAAAATTTGCGCAATAAAACTGCGCACCGCAGCAACATCATCAACGATCAGCGCACTGAGCTGGGATAGTGGCATTATACGTTCCTTTTTTGCCTGCTTCATTCCATCGGGAGAAATACTGTTTTTGCCGGACACACCCTGTGGCACTGGCAAAAAAGGTGATAGAGTCGGAGGTACTCTATCAATAGCGGGACAAAATGAAAAGATGAAATTGTGGCTAACAACAATCACCGCGGCATTAAGCCTGCAGCTCCACGCCAATGAGCTTAAACTGGATAACAATTTGGCCTATCAGTTAACCGAGTCGCTGACAGTCGAGGTGGGACAACGTCTGGCAGGCAGCGAAGCAGACCGCCGCGCCGTCGCTTGGGCCGAGCAGAAATTTCAACAACTTGGTTATGATAAAGTCTGGCGCGAGCCTTTTACTATGCAATATTGGCAGCGCGGCCAAGCCAGTTTAAGCGTAAGCGCCCCCTTTCATCAGCAGTTAGTCGTTACCGCTTTAGGCGGATCTATTGCCACCCCGTTTGACGGCATTAACAGCCAGGTTGTAATGTTTGACAGTCTGGAGCAGTTAAAACAGGCTGATGCTGCGCAGGTAAAAGATAAAATCGTTTTTATTAATAAAAGTATGGCAAAAGACAAACTGGGCACCTTTTATGGCTCTGTGGTCGGCGCCCGAGCACAGGGTGCGGTGGAGGCCGCTAAACTCGGTGCTAAGGCCATTATTATCCGCTCGGTTGGCACTAGCATTAACCGCTTCGCCCATACCGGCATTATGCGCTACAGCGAAGAGGTGCCGCGTATTCCCGCAGCCGCCATTTCAGTGCCTGATGCGATACAACTGGAAAAAATGCTGAGCCGCCAGCCCGAACTCACCCTACACCTGCAAATGGATAATAAACTGCCTGGCGAAGTTGAAAGCCATAATGTGATTGCCGAGATCACCGGCAGCAAATACCCGGATGAAATTGTGCTGATAAGCGCCCATATTGACTCCTGGGATGAGGGCACTGGCGCGCTGGACGACGGTGCCGGCGTTGGCATAGTAATGGCGACCGGTGCTTTGCTAAAACAGCAAGGCCGGCCAGAACGTACCGTGCGGGTGGTCTTGTTTGGTAACGAAGAGGGGGGCTTAGTGGGCGCCCGCGCCTATGCCGCCAAACACGCCGCTAAGCTAAAGCAGCACGTGTTTGCCTCTGAGTCTGACTTTGGTGCAGGCCGTATCTGGCGGCTGGACACCGGCTTTGGCCCTAATTCACTGCCCTTTGGCAAGACGTTGCAGCAGCAGCTGGCACACCTTGATATTAGCCTGGGAGACAACAGTGCTACCGGCGGGCCAGATGTGTCCATCTTAAAGGCGCAGGGCGTGCCTGTGGTAACCTTACAACAAGATGGCACTGACTATTTCGACTATCACCACACGCCAAACGATACGCTGGACAAAGTAGACCCGGCAGCAATGCAGCAAAACCTGGCAGCCTGGCTGATTACCACTAAAGCCATAGCCAACAGCCGCATCGACTTACGTCAGTAGCTTAATGCCTGTGGCGCAGCGGCCGGTTTGATGTCACGACCGGCCGTTGATGCTTACGGTAACTACGTCTTAGCATCCATACCTGTACACCAAGCATCAGTAGCACCATGGCAAAAGGGTATAAATACAGGTTATCGCTGTGGATAAACAACAACAGTGCCAGCATTGAATAGCTAAACGGCAATAACTCGTAGCACCAGTAAGGCAGTACCCCGCCGTATTTTTGCCGGGCATTTTTGATATCTGAGCGCCGGTTCTCTGAGCGTAGCACCCATACCACCGCCCCGGCCAACGCGAGTAAGCTGCCGGCAGCCGTCGCTAACAGCAGGGGAGATGACAACATAATAACAATACCGCTCACCACATAGACATAAGGTAAGGCTTCATAAAGTTTGCTGGGTAACATAGGCCGCTCCTTCCTTGTTCAGCTGGCATAAGATGCAGACATCATTCAGTGTAGACGATTGTTAACAAATTACCGCACTACCGCCCCCATAACATCAATTTAACTAATGCTAAAAGTACAAAATTACTCAGTTGAGTAGCAGTGCTTTGCGCAGCATAATGCGCGCCTTATTTCTTCGCCGCAAAATCACGGACAGCGCCATGGAAACTATCGTGTACGACATTATTAGCTGGATTGGCCTAACCATATGTATTGGCGCGTTTTTTATCAAAGATATCTTTTGGTTGCGGCTAGCCACCCTGATTGGCTGCAGCTTGTTGTTTGTCTATTACAGCCATATTGCCATCCCACAAGGGGTGATCTCTAACTTATTAGTATTATTAATTAATGCTTATTACCTGTTACGCTGTTTTGGTCGGCGCGCCAGCACGGTCTCTTCTACCCCGCCAGCGGTTAATAACCAGGTGGCAGCGGCCGAGTAGCGTCCGCAGCGCTTTTGCCCTGGTCCTGCTTTCGTTATAATGGCCAGCCTTCAGGCAGGAGTACCCGCTATGCAAAATGACGAACTGGATTTGTTTCTGCAGGAGATGTCTGGCGTAAAACCGCTGTCTCAGGACGAAGTCTTGCCAGAGCATGGTGAATTCAGCCCTACCCTGGCACAACTGGCCCGGCGCAAAGCGGCCGAGCAGGAAATGGAATACGACGCCAATTACCTCAGCATGGAATATGTTGATCTGGTAAAGCCGGACGAGCCTTTTACCTACAAGAAAGACGGCGTACAGGATGGTGTGTATCGTAATTTGCGCCTGGGTAAATATCAGCTCGATGCCACGTTGAATTTATTGGGCAAAAGCCTGACTGATGCCAGGCGTGAGCTGTTTTTCTTTATCGAAGATTGTCACAAGCGCGGCATTCGTACTTTGCTTATTCACCACGGCATGGGCCGCAACAGCAAACCTCACCCGGCGATACTACGCAGCTATGTGTTTAAATGGCTGCCGCAAATGCCGATCGTGCTGGCCTGTAACACCGCACAAAAACAACATGGCGGATACTCTGCCACTTATGTGCTACTGCAGAAAAACGCCGAACAAAAGCGGGAAAACCGCGAATTACATGCCAAACGCTGAGCAAAAAAGCTTAGTAAAAAAATAACCCCCGGCTAAGCGGGGGCTATTTTTTGTCAATCCTTTTGACGCTGTTCGTCCTTTAGCTAGCCGCACAACAAGCAGACAGCTTCGGCTTTGGTCAAGAATGCCGATAACGCCATTACACAAACTACAACGGCGATTGCGGTAAAGCCAAAACCACGACTGGACGCTTTACTCATAATTAACCTCAGTAACACATTTTATTATTCTATTTAGCAACTTGGCTTAGGTTTCCCTAAACCGCTACTGAGTGTAGTTAAGTTGTAACAAAGTTACAATAACTGTGTATTTAACCAGCATTTTCAGTGTGATAAGCCAGCGCCGAATAAACAAATTGTTGCGCCAGTAAGCGCGGATCATTCAGGCTGGGTAAAGCTTCACTACTGTGCTGAATGTCGGTAATCACAAAGCCTGCGCGCTGGTAATTTACCAGTGCCGACGGGTGATCTGCACTACAGGTATGTAACCAGACCCGGCTGGCCTGCCACTGCTGCGCTTGCTGTATCGCTGCCTGTGCCAGCGGTAGCCCTAAACCCTGGCCGATAAATTGTGGTAATAAACCGAAAAATTTAATTTCAACACTCTGATCAGGCTGTTTTAGCAGCTCAATGTAACCTGCCGGCGTGCCTTTTACCCATAACAGCCAGGTACGCACCTGCTGTAACGTTAAGTAGTCCAGCCACTGCTGATAGCTCCAACTTAAGCGGCTAAACCATTGCCAGCGCCCGCCAACGGCACGAAACATAAACTGGCTTAGCTCCGGGCTGGCAATTTCGGCCTCCACCAGCTGTACACCTTCAGGCCAGCTAATAGCATTTATAGCAGGTCCCTCGTATTGCAAATACCAGGTAGTAACCTCTACTGGTTGTGCGGCTGTTGTCATCTTAATAACCCCTTGTCACGTCTACCAGATTAAGCAATGGCAAACCCTGCTGACTGCGCCGGTAATTCTCGGCAATTTGCTCAACCACAGTAGCCACATTAGTGACTGCAGACACATGCGGTGTAATCAAAATAGCCGGATGTTGCCAAAACGCATGCTCTGGCGGCAGCGGCTCCTGGCTGAACACATCTAAACAGGCCGCTTCCAGCTGGCCGCTTTGCAGCGCATCTAGCAAAGCGCTGTCATCGACAATAGCGCCGCGTGCCACATTAATAAAAATAGCGCCGGGCTTGGTACGGCTAAAAAAAGTTTGCCCTAACAGCCCCTGCGTAGCCTGGGTTAACGGCAATAAGCAAATAATTATGTCGGCTTGTGCCACTGCTGCAGCTAACTGGCCGGCGCCATGATAAACCTGTACCTGCTCAAGCTGTTTTGCCGTTCTGGCCCAGCCACTTACCTGATAACCCAAACTGACAAAATGCGCCGCTACCGCACTGCCAAGCTCGCCCAGCCCCAGCACGCTGATGTTCTGTAAGCGGCGCGGGCTTTTCGGCCGCCACAGCGCCTGGCGCTGCTGCTGGCTGAACTGATCCAGCCGCAGTCGATAATGGCTCACCACGCCATCGACATAGCGCACCATAGTGCGGGTTAGACTGGGGTCGACAATACGGGCAATCGGCAGTGGGGGCAAAGTGGCGTCGGCCAAAATGGCATCTACGCCGGCACCATAACACTGAATGGCTTTAAGGTTGGGCAGCGCCGCCAGACATCCCGCTGGCTGTTTCCATACCACAGCAAATTCAACGGCGTCGGACTGACGGATATCGGGCCAGACTTCGATACGGGTATCGGGCAGCACCTGAGCTAAACGCTGCTGTAAATCATCCAGTTTACGGTCGGGAATAATCAGAGCAAGGCTCATAGGTCACCAAAACTTCAAAAAAACGTCATGTCGTTGCCACAGCCAGCTACCAAGCTGGCATGGCCTAAAGATAACACGGTAACCACCGATGCTAAACTGCCGCACCTTGTTTTTATCTGACGTGCATCTGGGCTGCAAAGATTGTCAGGCTGACTATCTGCTGGCGTTTTTACAACAGTGCCGGGTTGATACCATCTACTTACTGGGCGATATTGTCGATCTGTGGGCCATGCAAAAACAGGTACACTGGCATCAGCAGCAGAATAAATTACTGCGCTGCCTGCTGGACAAAGCTGAGCAAGGCTGTCGCCTGGTCTATATACCGGGCAACCATGATGAAGCATTCAGGCTTTATGCCGGCAAGCAGTTTGGCAATATCAGTGTGCAGCTGCGGGCCAGCCACACTACAGTGCAGGGCAAAAGGCTGTTACTGCTGCATGGTGATGAATTTGACAAAGAGGTTAACTTTGGCCGCTGGCATGCCTGGCTGGGCGATAACCTGTACGACTTGCTGCTATTTTTAAACCGTTGGTATAACCGGCTGCGTCGCTTAAGTGGCGGTGGCTATTTTAGCCTGTCCGCTTACATTAAAAGCCGGGTACCCGGCGCGCAAAAGGCCATTGCCCGTTATCGTGCGGCCGCGGTGGCCAAAGCCCGCCGTGCAGGCTTTGACGGTATAGTGTGCGGCCACATTCACCACCCGGAGATCCGCTTAGAGCAAGGTATTATTTATTGCAATGACGGTGACTGGATTGACAGTTGTACCGCCCTGGCCGAGCACCATGATGGCAGCCTGGCGCTCTATCACTGTAGCGGGCAAGCCGAGCAAATTGCGCTGTTAGACCAATCAACAGCCAGCAGTAAGGCTGGCCTAAAGGTAGCGTAAAAATTCCGCAAATTGCCATAAAACCGCAACCGCATTGTCATACTGCCACTTTAGCCTAAGCGCAACCTGGTGTTGCATTAGCGGAGCGAACAATGATCAGTGTTGAGCAGGTGTTATCACAAAATATGCCAGGCTTAGCCAATAAAGCCTGGCTGTATAAACCGGTGAAAGGCGCCCTGCGCCGCCTGCTGCATGAGCAGGACTTTATCAACTTTGCTAAACGCTACCCACACTTGCAGGGGCTGGAATTTGTCGAGCAGGTGCTGGAGCATTTTAATTTTCGCTTTTCAGTACGTGATAACGAAATAGAGCGCATCCCCGCCACCGGCCGGGTAGTAATTATTGCCAATCACCCTATCGGCTCGTTAGACGGCCTGGCACTGCTAAAACTGGTGAGCGACATTAGGCCTGATGTAAAAGTCGTGGCGAACCAGCTGCTGATGGCATTACAACCGCTACATAACCTGCTGCTGCCAGTCAATAACATGCACGGCGGCACTGAGCGGCGCGCGCTGGATAATATTCAGCAACATTTAGCCCAGGAAGGCGCATTAATTTTATTCCCCAGTGGCGAAGTGTCACGCCTGCGGCCCGAGGGCATTCGTGACGGCAAATGGCACAGCGGTTTTTTACGCTTTGCCACTAACGCCAAGGCGCCTATTTTGCCGGTGTATATTGATGGCAGAAATTCGGCACTGTTTTACGGTGCCTCTATGCTGTACAAGCCGCTGGCTACCATGCTGCTGGTGCAGGAGATGTTTAAGCAGCAGCGCAAAAAGCTCGATATGCGTATTGGCGAGCTGATCCCTTACGATGCCTTTGCCAACCTGGCACTGGAAACACCGGCCAGGGTTAAGCTATTTAAAAAACATTTATACCGCCTGGCCAAAGACAAACCGGGGCTCTTTATTACCCAGAGCGCTATCGCCCACCCGGAAGATCGCATTGCGCTGAAAAAAGCCATCGCCCAGTGCGAGCTATTGGGCCATACCAGTGATGGCAAACACATTTATTTGTATCAGCACCAGCAAAGCTCACCGATTATGCGCGAAATTGGCCGGCTGCGTGAAATAGCCTTTCGCGCCGTAGGCGAAGGCAGCGGCCAGCGCCGCGACCTGGACCGTTATGACAGCCATTACGAGCAGCTGATTTTATGGGATGAGGACGACTTAGAGATTGTTGGTGCCTACCGCTTTGCCAATAGCCGTAAGGTGTTAGCAGAGCACGGACCTGAAGGCTTGTATACGGCCAGCCTGTTTCAGTTTGACCACAGCATGCAACCTTATCTGGCGGCCGGGCTGGAGCTGGGGCGCAGCTTTGTGCAACCGCGCTATTGGGGCAAACGCAGTCTCGATTACCTCTGGTATGGCATAGGCGCTTATTTGCGCCGTAACCCCGACATCCGCTATTTATTCGGCGGCGTCAGTTTGTCGGCCAGTTACCCGCAGGCAGCACGCGATTTAATGGTGTACTTCTACAGCCTGTATTTTGCTGATAGCAGCTTAAGTGCGGTGTCGCATCAACCCTATCAGTTGCCTCAGGCCATACTCAGTGAACTGCAGCAACATTTTAGCGGCCATGATTATCTGGCCGACTTTACCCAGTTAAAGCACCTGCTAGCCAATATGGGGCTTAGCATTCCCACACTGTACAAACAGTACAGCGAGCTGTGTGAACCCGGCGGCGTCAAGTTTCTCGCCTTTGGTACCGACCCCGATTTTGCCAACTGTGTCGATGGCCTGGTACTGGTTGATTTACAACAACTTAAAGCAGCAAAAAGAGCCCGTTATCTGACAACTAATTAACCCGGCTTTACGCTGGCATTTTGCGGCAACATGGCTTGCCAAAATGCCAGTGTAAAGGTTGCGTAAAGTTCAGTTTCAATTCAGCCTCAGCGCCCTATAAGCTATACAGTGTGTAAAAAGCCGGCAATACTTACCTGTATCAAGGTAAGGCTGACACGGCCTAACTGAGGATGGCACCATGAAAAAGCTGATACTGCAACTTAGCCAGGCACTGGCGGTGTGCGTGCTGCTACTAAGCCACAGCCTGAACGCCAGAGCAAATGAGACGCTCTGGTCACAAGCCGAGCTGGACCAAATGCTGGCGCCAGTGGCGCTGTACCCGGATACCGTACTAACCCATGTACTGATTGCTGCTACCTATCCGCTGGAAGTGGTACAGGCCTCCCGTTGGGTAAAAGACAACCCCCGCCTGAGCGGTGAAGAGGCCGTGCGGGCTGTCGAAGATAAAAGCTGGGACCCAAGCGTGAAAGCCCTAGTCGCTTTTCCGCAGCTGCTAGAGCGATTAAGTGACGACTTAGACTGGACCCAGCAATTAGGCGAAGCTTTTTTAGCCGATGAAACAGCGGTATTGGCCAGCATTCAGACGCTACGGCAAAAAGCCTACAGCAAAGGCACGCTGCGCGACAACAAGCATATTGTGGTAGAGCGCGAGCGTGAAGTGATTGTGATTGAGCCGGCACGGCGTGAAGTGGTCTATGTGCCGGTGTACGACACCCGCGTTGTGTACGGCGACTGGTGGTGGCCACATCACCCACCGGTATACTGGCATACCGCCGGTGTGTACTACCGTAACAGCCCGTTTTACTGGGGAGTCAGTGTTAACGTGCGGCCCTGGTTCTATTTTGGCATTTTCGACTGGCGCCACCGCCATGTGGTTGTGCACCATCATTATTATCACACGCCGCCACGTTATTACCCCAAACGGCATAAACACTATGTGGATGCACACCGCTGGCAGCACAGCCCTGAGCATCGCCGTGGTGTGCATTACCGTCACGAGCCACTAAACCGCACCTATAACAGTGGCTACGGTTATCAGCAGCCCACGCGCGAAACCCAGGGTAAACCCATACGCCATACCCGGGTGACAGAGCATCGGCCTACCAGTACCGCGCAGCTGCGGGAAAACAAGGCGCAGTATCAGCGCAAAAGCGCCGAACAGGTTCAGTTAGCCAACCGCCAGTGGCAGGATAACGAGCGTAACCCACGCCAACACAATGAAGCGCTGCGCCAACAGCGCCAGCAAAGTCTTGAGCCCCGTGTGCGCACTACTCAAGTACACTCAGAGCAGCGCCAACAGCAGATTAAACAACAGCTGGCCGAGCCGCGCCAAAACGACCGTGCACAGCGTGAACGTGTAATCAGTACAGAGCAGCTGCGTCAGCGCCAGCCAGAACGCCAGACACCAGTGCGTGACACAAGGGTTGAACGTGAGCAACGTCTGCCACAGCGCGAAACTCCTGTCGTGCGTGAAATGCGCAATCAGCAACGCGAAGTCGCACCCGTACGTGAAATGCGCCAGCCACAGCGAGAAGCCGCACCCGTACGTGAAATGCGCCAGCCTGCGCGGGAAAACCCAGCGCAGCGGCACACTGGCCAAACGCGTCGCATCGAATGACGACCACTTTATTGATATAAAACAAAGCCGCGGGCACTAATACCAAGTGCCCGCTGTTTTATTGATCCAGGCCAAAATCTCTCCCAGCCAAGGCGCGACAATCGGCATAACTTAAACACTATGCGGAGCGCATTATGAAAACAACTCTAGCGGCACTTTCCTTAGCCAGCCTGTTAGCAGCAACCCCTGCCCTGGCCGAATTTGGTATTAATGTCGGCGCCATCAGCGTTATGCCAGATGATTCCAGCTCTAACCTGAATGTTATCGAGCAGGTAGCAGGTTTAGCCTCTGGCTCAACAGCAGTAGGCGTTAATACCAATACCCAATTGGGACTCACCTTTGATTATAAGTTTATGCCTAATTGGTCAGTACAATTGATTGCCGCTACCCCGTTCAGCCACGATATTAAGGTAAAAGGCTCAGCGATTGACGGCTTAAAAGTAGGTAAAACCAAACATTTACCGCCAACCTTGCTGGCGCAGTATCACTTTATGCCAGAGCACAACACCTTTGACCCCTTTGTTGGTGTTGGGCTTAACTACACGGTGTTTTTTGACGAACAGGTAGATAGTCAGCTTGAAGGCGCGCTGGATGCGTTAGCGGTTACCGGTGCAGACGACAATGTCGGCCTGAAGCTGAAAAGCTCGTTTGGCCTGGCATTGCAGGCCGGCGTTAATGTAAAACTGAGCGACAATCTGGGGCTGCATGTAATGCTGAGCAAAATGGATATCGACACCACCGGACGGGTGCAGGTAAATGGCAGCACTATTCAAAGTGTTAAAGTGAATGTCGATCCCTATGTAGCTATGCTTGGTCTGCGCTGGACCTTATAAACAACGCACATTAAGCTAAGACTAAAGGCGACTTAAACAAGGTCGCCTTTTTGTTTTACACTTCCTCTTAACAGCTGGACATCAACAGCAGGAGCCCTTACCGGCATGGATAAACTGAACTGGCAACAACTGCTCAAATCCGGTGACCGTATTTTTATCGGCTCACATGCGGCTACGCCAACCGCACTGCTGGATGATTTAATTGCCAACGCCAAACAGCTGCATGACATTGAAATTGTGCAGGTCTATTCGTTGTCGGATAACAAATGGGCGGCGCCGGAGCACCAGCAACTGTTTAAGGTTAATGCGTTGTTTATCGGCGGTGATGAAGTGCGCCGCGCCGTGGCCGAGGGCCGCGCCGATTACACGCCCTGCTTTATGTCTGATATTGCCTCTTTGTTTAGCGACGGCATACTGCCGCTGGATGCCGCGCTGATTATGGTCAGCCCGGCCGATGAGCATGGCTACCATTCACTGGGCGTGTCGGTCGATATCGTCTCAGCTGCGGCGAAAACGGCAAAAAAAGTCATCGCCCAGGTAAACCCGTCTATGCCCATTACCTATGGCCAGTCGTTTATTCATAAAGATCAGATCCATGCCTACTTTTACGCCGAGCAGCCGATAGCACAAATGCCACAAGTAAAACTAGACACAGTAACAGAGCGGATTGGCCAATATGTGTCGTTACTTGTAGAAGACGGTGCCACTATTCAGATTGGCGTTGGCAAAATGTGCGATGCCGTGCTGCGTTATCTGGGTAACCACAAAGATTTAGGCATCCACAGCGAAATGATTACCGACTCGATGATGGAGCTGATTAAAAAAGGCGTAGTAACCAACCGCAAAAAAACCTTTCATCCGGGTAAAACTGTGGCCAGTTTTTGTGTCGGTAGCAAGGCCTTATATGACTTTGTGCATTGCAACCCACATATGGGCTTTTACCCCAGCGAATATGTTAACTCACCGGCCAATATTGCCCGTAACGATAATATGGTGTCGATTAACAGCGCCATTGAAGTCGATTTAACCGGCCAGATCGTGTCCGATTCTATCGGCCATCAGTTTTACAGCGGTATTGGCGGCCAGGTCGACTTTAGCCGTGGCGCATCGATGAGTAGTGGCGGCAAGCCGATTATTGCCCTGCCCAGCACGGCAAAGAATGGCACCGTTTCCCGTATTGTTGCCCACCTGAAACAAGGTGCAGGCGTTGTTACCTCGCGCGGTCATGTACACTATGTGGTCACCGAATTTGGTGTGGCATCGTTACGTGGTAAGAGTATCCGCGAGCGCGCGCTGGAGCTTATCCGCGTGGCACACCCAAAGTTTCGCCAACAGCTATTAGAGCAAATCCGCGAGCATTTCTGGGTGCCGCATTATCAGCTTCACACCCCAACTGAAGTGCCGGAGCTTGGCAGTGTCGGCTTTAAAGAGCTGCATATTGACGGCGAAGAATTCGACCTGCGCCCGCTGAACCCCTCTGACGAGCGCCGGCTACAGGAGTTTTTTTACTCGCACACCAAAGAAACTCTGCAGCTGCGTTACAGCGCAGTGCCCACGCAAATGAGCAGGGAAAAATCCTGCACCCTGGTTGGCGTTGACCAGAGTAAAGATCTCGCACTGTGTATCGTGAAGCAAAAAGGCTCAGTAGTACAAATTCAGGCGGTGGGCCGTTACTACCTGCTACACGATGGCCAAGGTTGCGAAGTGGCCTTTGTTACCCGCGAGAAATATCAGGGCAAAGGTATGGCCAAACGCTTGCTGCAGGAGATGATCAGCATTGCCGAGCAGCGCGGCCTGCAAAGCATGGTGGCCTTTGTCCGCGCCGAGAATAAAGCCATGCTGGCGGTGTTCCAAAAAGCCGGCTTTGGTCGCCTGCCAGGCGACGACCCAAGCGAAGTTTACTTACAGCTGCGCCTGCCGCGCGGCAGTGCCAGCACAGAGAGCAGCTAATGGCCATTACCTTATTCAGTCACGCTAACTGTTACCGCCACCTGGCCGGTGATGACCACCCGGAGCAGCCGGCACGCTTAAGTGCCATTAACGATCAGCTTATCCGCTCGGGTCTGGAATTTGTGCTACAACAGCGCGACGCCAAACCTGCCATCAAGCAACAACTCTACCGCGCCCATAGCCAGTTATACGTTGATGAAATTTATGCCAAAGCTCCAACCGAGGGCTATATATGGCTGGATCCAGACACCCAGATGATGCGCCACAGCTTAGACGCTGCACTGCACGCTGCCGGCGCCGGCATCGATGCAGTGGATTTAGTGCTAAAGCAGTCCGATCAGCAGGCGTTTTGCAGTGTGCGCCCGCCGGGCCATCATGCCACCCGAAACCAGGCGATGGGTTTTTGCATCTTCAACAACGTCGCTATCGCCGCGCTGCATGCGCTGACCCAGCATGGCCTTGAACGGGTAGCCATTGTTGATTTTGACGTCCACCATGGCAACGGCACTGAAGATATTGTCGGTGGCGATGAGCGCATTCTGTTTTGCTCGTCGTTTCAGTCGGCGCTTTATCCGTACCGCGATCAGCAAAGCGGCGCCACTAATATTGAAAATCTGCCGCTACCGGCACTGTGCAAACCAGCGCAGTGGCGCGAGCAGATCCAACACCACTGGCTGCCGAGATTGAATGCCTTTAAACCGCAGCTTATTTTGGTCTCCGCCGGTTTTGATGGCCATCGCGAGGATGATATGGCGCAGTTTCTGTTGGTAGAGGATGATTACCAGTGGATTGCCCAGCAGCTAAAACAGCTGGCCGACCAGCACTGTCAGGGCCGCATTGTTGCTATGCTGGAGGGCGGCTATGCGCTAAGCGCATTGGGCCGCAGTGTGGTAGCGTTTTTAAAAGGCTTGATGTAACAGCCAGTTAAGCTGCTATGCTTAAGTTTCGTTAGGTTTAGCAAGCGGCTTATGCAACTGATAACACGTCTATTCCCGGCATTATCTTATCTTGACCCCGCCAGTGAGGCGGCGTTTCGCTGCCATCTGGTAAACAGTGCCCGTCAGGGTACGGCGCGCCTGGCCTTGGTGTGCGTCATCCTGATACTAGTATTTAGCTTAACCGATATCCTGCTGGGCGATGACTGGCTTAGTCTCAGTAACAGCACCCGTTATCTGGCCGCACTGAGTGTCGCTTTATACCTTGGCTTCTCACGCTATCTTAGCGGTGAAAACTGGCTGCAAGGCTGGCTGGCCGTTAGTGCTCTGGCTATCCTGCTACTTGCTGTCACCTTTTATGCCTCCGCCCGCTATTTTGGCCGGCTGGGGGAAGGCGGTCCGCTGGTGGTAGCTTTTGCCATCGCGGCTATCCCTATTTTTCATCTGCAACAAAAACTATTGCTATGGGCACTGCTGCTAAGCACCGTGGCCTATATTAAATACTGCACTGCTACCGATACCGGCTGGAGCCTGTTTTACTTGTTTATTACCATCGCATTGTGCTTAAGCTGGCAGCGCCAGTACGACAAGCTGCTGCGAAGCCAATACAAAGCGGTACGGCTGGAGCAGCAAAAAGCCGAAACCGATCAGTTGACCGGCCTGTTAAACCGGCGCAGTTTTGAGCAGCGACTAGCTGAGAAACTGGCCAGCCTTAAACCCGATGAACAGCTGTCACTGGGCTTATTGGATATCGATTATTTCAAACGCTATAACGACCATTATGGTCATCTGGACGGTGATTTGGTGCTGGTGAATGTCGCCCGGCTGTTATCCGCCAACCCTGACTGGCTGGTAGTACGCTTTGGCGGCGAAGAATTTATTTTAATTGAGCAACACGCTCCGCATCAGCCCAGCAGTTTACTGCAGCTGCCGGCACAATTAGCCAAACTGGCGCTGCCACACCACAGCTCTCCTTTTGGCGTAGTTACCGCTTCTATTGGCGTGGTAACACTGGACGGCCAGGCACCGCGACTGACCTCTAGTGAGCTGATGCAGCAAGCCGATAAGCTGCTGTATCGGGCCAAGCAACAAGGCCGCAACCGGGCCAGCAGCCAACAGCTGTAACAACAGCCGCCCGATAGCCGCTTGGCTACACTACAACCTGGCGGCCTGCACATGCATCCAGTCATAGTTACGGCTGCGGCCCAGGCTTACCCAGCCTTCTTCTTCCCAGCATTGCCACCAGTAGGCGTATTCAGGCCGGGCCAGGCTGGCCTTGCTGCTGTCCCACTTTAGCTGGTTATGCGCCGGATCAAAATCAAAAGCAATGCCCCAGCTGTGGGTAGACAAACTGCTACCGCCGCGTTTGGCACGCAGGTTAAAACCACCGCCATAGAGGTCCAGCCTGAGCTGCTGCACAGCATCAAAACCATAATACAGCAGTACCTGCTCCAGTACCTTTTGCATGCTGGCGACGACCTTTTGATGACATTGGGTGCTAAGTACTGTGGTGCTGGTGTCCCAGGCCAGGCGTAGCGGATAGGGCAAGGTCATTTTCACCAGTTGTGTGCCCGGCTCACCATAGAAAGCGCGCAGCTCTGCTTCACGGTCCAGCGGCCAGCCGTGCGGATTAGAAGGTGTACTGAAGTTATCGCGCCATGGCTCTGGCAGTTTGCCTTGCTGCTGCAGCGCCGCCAATTGCTCGCTGGCGTAGTCGGTTTGCGGCCCCCACCAGCCATCCAGCTTACCTGGCGACAAACCGGCTTGCTGGCAACACAACTGCAAACACAACACTGCCTGCCGCTGTGCTGGCCAGCTTTGCCAGTCAGAGGCTGCACCTAACGCGCCTTGATGTTGCTGAAGGTAACTAACAATGTGTTTAGAAAACTGATGCTCTGCAACAGTAGGGGCAAGTTGCAATGCCTGTTTTAACGTGACTACAGCAAGTGGATCCATGATATTGCTGCCAATTGGGAGAAACAGCCTAAGTTTAGCTGGCGGCGGGCCGGGCTGCCGGATTTATAACCAGTTAAAAAACAACACCCTGCAATTGCAGGGTGTTGTGGTAGTGCACAGCAGGCGGCGGCTTAACCTAGCCAGACGCGGGCGTTGCGGAACATGCGCATCCAGGGGCTGTCTTCCTGCCAGCCATCGGGCTGCCACGAGTTGGCCACCGCGCGGAATACCCGCTCCGGGTGCGGCATCATAATCGTCACACGGCCATCAGTGGTGGTCAGCGAGGTAATACCGGCTGGTGAACCGTTCGGGTTCTGCGGGTACTGCTCGGTTACCTTACCGTAGTGGTCAACAAAGCGCATGGCTACCGTACCACTGTGGTTGGCTTTGGCAAAGGCTTCACTCGAGGCAAACTCGGCATGGCCTTCACCGTGCGATACCGCGATTGGCATACGAGAGCCCGCCATACCGGCGAAGAACAGCGACGGACTTTGCTGAATTTCAACCAGGCTAAAGCGGGCTTCAAAGCGCTCGGATTTGTTCCGCACAAAATGTGGCCACAGCTCTGCACCCGGGATCAGGCTCTTTAAGTTCGACATCATCTGACAGCCGTTACACACCCCCAGCGAGAAGGTGCTGTTACGCGCAAAGAAATCAGCAAACTGCTGACGTGCCACATCGTTAAACAATACCGACTTAGCCCAGCCTTCACCTGCGCCCAAAACGTCACCGTACGAGAAACCACCACAGGCAACTAAGCCGTTAAAGTCACTCAGCTTGGCACGGCCGGCCAGAATGTCGCTCATATGGACGTCAATCGCGGTAAAACCTGCACGGTTAAAGGCGGCCGCCATTTCCACGTGCGAGTTAACACCCTGTTCGCGCAGAATAGCGACTTTCGGCGCAGCACCTTTTAAGATAAACGGCGCAGCCACATCTTCGTTGATATCAAAGCTTAATTTAACGTTTAAACCCGGATCAGCCGCATCGGCTTTGGCATCAAATTCCTGCTTGGCGCCAGCTGGGTTGTCGCGCATTGCCTGCATCTGATAGGTGGTTTCCGCCCAAATACAACGCAGGCGGGTACGGCTGTCCGCCAGTACTGGCGTATCACCACGGCGGATCACCAACTCATCTGCAGTGGTCACCTTACCAATCACATGACAAAGCTCAGCCAGATGATGCTTTGCCAGCACCTGCTGCACATAAGCCAATTCGCTGTCACTTACCTGAATAACGGCGCCCAGCTCTTCAGAGAACAGTACCGCCATATCATCGCTACCCAGTGCGCTGATATCGGCTTGAATACCTGCTTTACCGGCAAACGCCATCTCGGCCAGGGTGGTGAATAAACCACCGTCAGAGCGGTCATGATAAGCCAGCAGTTTTTGTTCAGTGGTTAACTGCTGCACAGCGCCAAAGAAGTTAAGCAGTAAATCCGGGCTGTCTAAATCCGGCGTCTGCTCGCCTAACTGCTTGTATACCTGCGCTAAACAAGAAGCCCCTAAGCGGTTTTGTTTATTACCTAAATCAATCAGCAACAGGCTGGTCGCGCCTTTGTCGGTGCGCAGCTGCGGCGTAACCGTTTTACGGATATCTTCAACCCGGGCAAAGGCAGTGATAATCAATGACATAGGTGCAGTAACGGCATGCTCTTTACCGTCTTTTTGCCACTTGGTCTTCATCGACATCGAGTCTTTACCCACCGGAATAGTGACTTCCAGCGCCGGACATAACTCTTCACCGATGGCCTTAACCGCAGCATATAAACCAGCATCTTCACCCGGGTGACCGGCGGCAGACATCCAGTTAGCTGATAGTTTAACCCGCTTTAACGAGCCAATATCAGTGGCCGCGATATTGGTAATGGCTTCAGCTACCGCCAGACGCGCTGATGCAGCAAAGTCTAACAGTGCCACTGGCGTGCGCTCACCCATCGCCATGGCTTCACCGTGGTAGGTATCGTAGCTGGCTGCGGTTACACCACAGTTAGCCACCGGCACCTGCCATGGGCCAACCATTTGATCGCGCGCCACCAAACCGGTAACGCTGCGATCGCCAATGGTTACCAGAAAGGTTTTTTCGGCAATCGTCGGTAAGCGCAGTAAACGCTCAGCGGCGTCTTTAATGCTGACACCGGCTAAATCTAGGGCTTTACCCGCACCGCTAGCGCTTTTCACATCGCGGTGCATTTTTGGTGGCTTGCCCAGCAGCACGCTTAGTGGTAAATCGATAGGCGTGGTACCAAAATGGGTATCGGTCAGGGTTAAATGCTGCTCGCTGGTGGCTTCACCTACTACAGCGAAAGGCGCGCGCTCACGCTTACAGATCTGCTCGAACACCGGCATTTTGTCCGCCGGAATGGCCATCACGTAACGTTCTTGCGACTCGTTACACCAGATTTGCAGCGGAGACATGCCTGGCTCATCATTTGGTACCTTGCGCAGTTCAAACTTACCGCCCACGCCACCATCATTGACCAGCTCCGGGAAAGCATTAGACAAACCACCGGCACCAACGTCGTGGATAAAGACGATAGGGTTATCTTTGCCCAGCTGCCAGCAGCGATCAATCACTTCCTGACAACGGCGCTCAATTTCCGGGTTCTCGCGCTGCACTGAGGCAAAGTCCAGATCTTCAGCTGATTGACCTGACGTCATCGAGGATGCTGCACCACCGCCCAGGCCGATATTCATCGCCGGGCCGCCCAGTACCACTAATTTGGCACCGACCGGCAAGCCACCTTTTTGTACATGCTCAGCGCGGATATTACCCAAACCACCGGCAATCATAATCGGCTTGTGGTAACCGCGTACTTCTTCGCCATTGTGGCTCGGTACACTTTCTTCGTAAGTACGGAAGTAACCGTTAATCGCCGGGCGACCAAACTCGTTATTAAACGCCGCGCCGCCCAATGGGCCTTCCAGCATAATATCCAGCGCCGTAACAATACGATCCGGTTTACCAAAATCGGTTTCCCATGGCTGCTCGAAGCCCGGAATACGTAAATTCGATACCGAAAAACCGACTAAGCCCGCTTTCGGTTTAGAGCCCACACCGGTGGCACCTTCATCACGAATTTCACCACCAGAGCCTGTTGCAGCGCCAGGGTAAGGCGAAATCGCGGTTGGATGGTTATGGGTTTCTACTTTCATCAGTACATGAATATCTTCATGGTGGTACTGATAAGTATTGTTACCCGGCTGCGCGAAGAAACGACCCGCGGTTGAGCCTTCCATTACCGCAGCGTTATCTTTGTAGGCCGATAACACATAATCAGGTGTTTGCTCATAGGTGTTTTTAATCATTTTAAACAGCGATTTGGGCTGTTGTACGCCGTCGATGGTCCAGTCAGCGTTGAAAATTTTGTGCCGGCAGTGCTCGGAGTTAGCCTGGGCAAACATATAAAGTTCAATGTCATTCGGGTTACGGCCTAATGCAGTGAAATTGCTAAACAGGTAGTCAATTTCATCATCAGCCAGTGCCAGGCCCATCTCGTTGTTGGCTTTAGCCAGGGCGTCACGCCCACCCGAGAGGATATCAACTGACGCCAAGGGTGCTGGCTCGGCTTTAGCAAACAGCGCTTCTGCCTGTTCCAGTTCGGTAAATACCGCTTCCATCATGCGGTCGTGCACTAAGGCCGCTACCTGGCTTAACTGCTCTGCACTTAACGGCTGCGCCGCTTCCACGTAATAGGCAATACCGCGCTCAAGCCGTTTGACTTGTGCCAGGCCGCAGTTATGTGCAATGTCTGTCGCTTTAGATGACCAAGGCGAAATGGTGCCTGGACGCGGGGTTACCAGCAATAACTGGCCACGTGGCTCATGACTGGCAATCGCCGGGCCGTAGGTGAGTAGTTTATCCAGCGTTTGCTGTTGGGCGTCAGTCAATGCGCTGCTGACATCAGCAAAGTGCATAAACTCAGCATAAAGGCTGCTTACAGTTAAGCCACTTTGGGCGCATTGGTCGAGTAACTTCTGAATTCTGAAATCGGACAGTGCTGGCGCACCACGCAGGATCAACATAGGCTTTTTTTCCCGTGGGTTGAACGACGATGGAACCTAAAACAGGCGCGACATTATAAAGAAATTTCTGCCCAAGTGGTATGAGTAAACACTGACGGCGTTACAGAAGTTTGCTATAACAGCGCAGAAGATGACGATTCAGGTTAGCAAAGATGTACAAATGCGGCGCCTGGTTGCTGTTAGTACTGTGGTTGTCCGGCTGTAGCCCTGCGCCCTCAGAAAGCCAGCTTTACCAGATATATCAGCGTGATAGCTTAAAGGTAGGCATTTTGCACGGCCCTACCAGCTATTATGTGGGCGTCGATGGCCCGGTTGGCTTCGAGCTGGAGTTAAGCCAGGCATTAGCAGACAAACTGGGGGTAACCTTAGAGCTCTATCCCAGCTATCATTTGGACGAGTTGTTGCAGAAGCTCGACTCTGGTCAGGTAGACTATATTGCTGGCGGCCTGACGTTAACCGAACGACGTAAAGGTAAATACCGCGCCGCCCCCGCCTATCGCTGGATAAACGAAGTGCTGGTATTCAAACAAGGCAACACCTGGCCCAGAACCCTGCAAGATTTAACCGATACGGTAGTAGTAGTTAAAGACAGCAGCCACGCTGAAACACTGCAGCAACTGAGCCTGGATTATCCCGAGCTGGACTGGCAGGTGCACCCAAGCCTGGATAACGATGAAATTCTGCAACAGGTGGTTGATGGTAATATTGCCTACACCCTGACAGATTCAAACCAACTGGCGCTGAACCGGCGCTTTTATCCCAACCTCAGTATTGCCTTTACCGTGCGCGACAACCTGCCGGTAAGCTGGCTGATAGCCGATAACAACGATGATTCACTCTACGCCGTGCTGATAGAATTTTTCGGCACCATGTATCAGGGCGGCGAACTGATTGCACTGGAAGATCGCTACTTTGGCCATGTGCAACAGTTCGATTATGTCGACACGCTGGTGTATATCGAGGCGATAGAACAAACCCTGCCGCGCTTCAAAGCCTGGTTTGAACAATACGCCGGTGAGCTGGACTGGCGCTTGTTGGCGGCGCTGAGTTATCAGGAGTCGCATTGGGACCCGAAAGCAAAAAGTCCAACCGGTGTGCGCGGCCTGATGATGCTCACCCTACCCACAGCGCAGCAAATGGGGGTACGCAGCCGGCTGGACCCTGAGCAGAGTATTCGTGGCGGCAGTCGTTATCTGCACCGGTTAGTCAGCCGCATTCCCGAGCGTATTGCTATGCCCGACCGGCTCTGGTTTGCACTGGCCTCATATAATGTCGGTTGGGGCCATGTGGAAGATGCGCGCATTTTAACCCAGCGCCAGGGTGCCGATCCGGATAAATGGCTGGAAGTGAAACAACGCCTGCCACTACTGCGGCAGAAAAGCGTGTATAAAACCACCAAGTATGGCTACGCACGTGGCGATGAAGCGGTGACCTATGTCGAAAATATTCGCCGCTACTACGACACCTTATTGTGGGTAGATGAACGCCAGCAGGCCGAGCTGCGCCTGCAACAACAAAAGCAGCGGCTAACCGAGCAACCAGACATGGTAGAGAGTACAGAAATCTTGCCACCGGCAGCGGACACACCGCCGCCGCCCTATTGAAAGCTGCTTGGTAAGCACCCATCATAGCCAACAGAACGACTGAACAGGTGTGCTATGTTAAAACGGAAAAAACCTCAGGTAAGGGCCAAACGCCGCCGGTTGGTAGATGTTGCCTCCAGCCGCAGGCGTATTAAACGCAATATCGCTGTGGCCAAGCTACACCAGCGCCGCCGTCATTACACCGGCTTTTTCAACCAGCCTGCCGAGCTTGCTTAAGCGCTTTGTGCTCGGCGCGCCGGCGCTGAAAAAAGCCAGACAACTGTGCCGCGCATTCTTGCGCTAACACACCCGACACCACCTGCAGCTGATGATTAAATTGCGCATGCTGCACCAGGTTTAACACCGAGCCAGCCGCACCGGTTTTCGCATCAGTCGTACCAAACACCAACCTGTCGATACGGCTATGTACCATAGCGCCAGCGCACATAGTGCAGGGCTCCAGCGTTACGTATAAGGTGCAGCCTGGCAGCCGGTAATTACCGAGAAGCACAGCAGCAGCGCGTATCGCCTGCATTTCAGCATGGGCAGAGGGGTCATTTAAACTAATCATCTGGTTCCAGCCCTCTGCCAACAGGGCATTGTCTTTTACCACTACCGCACCTACCGGCACCTCGCCTTGTTGCTCGGCTTTGGCGGCAAGCATAATGGCATGACGCATCCAGTGTTCATCAGTCATAATGGCTTACAATTAATTGCGGGATCGATGGCAAAGTTTATCACTATATTCTGGTGAAATTAGCTAAACTTTTTAGCATTCGGCTCACGCCGCCCAACAGCATAAAATTAAAGCACTGATAAATAATAACTTTAAATATGGCATTCGCTTTGCTTAGTGCTGACCAATAGTTTAACGAATAGGAGAAAATACAAGATGGGACCTTTTGAAATTGCCGCTATTGCTATTATTGGTGGTTTAGCTTACTCGGCTTATGATTCACACAATAAAACTAAAGGCAAAGCCAACAGCCAGGAAGTCAGCGAGTTAAAAGCAGAACTGGAAAAGATGAAACAGCGCATCGCCACGCTGGAAAGCATTGTTACCGATAAATCTTATCAGCTGAAGGATCAGATTAACCGCTTGTAATAGTTGGCATAGTCATCAACCGGATGCTGTAGCAGTTCGCCGCTGTTATGATACACTGCCGGCAACTGCAGACAGGAGCTGACAATGTCGACAGAAATTCTGGTTACCCGCGCCCGCGCCATCTGTGAGAAAAATGGCGCCCGTTTTACGGCGATACGAGAAAAAGTATTTCGCTTACTGGCTGAGCTTGATGGCGGCATTGGTGCTTATGAGTTGTTAGAACAGCTGAAACAATCCGAGCCGGGCGCCAAGCCTGCAACCATTTACCGGGCGCTGGAGTTTCTGACCGAACAAGGCTTTATCCATAAAATAGAGTCCAGCAACGCCTTTTTGCTCTGTCACCATTTCGGCCAACACCACCCGGCGCAATTGTTGATCTGTGACCAGTGCGGTAACGTAACGGAACTGCACTCTCATCTGTTGCAAGAAGAGTTTAACCGTCAGGCCGTAGCACTGGGCTTTGACATAAAGCAGCAAACGATAGAAGCACATGGTAGTTGTAAGCGTTGTCGTAGCAGCTAATAAATTTCTCCTGAATCAATGCGCTAGCTTGTACATTTAGTAAAAGGTTTCTAATCTTAAACAAGTTGTAGCCCAATTCTCCGACATTACACAGGCGTTGACATGAATGTTGAATTTATAAATCCGTTTTTATCGTCTTTAGTCAATGTGCTTAGCACTATGGCCAACACTACTATAGTTCCCGGTCAGCCGAGAATTAAAAAAGACGAAGTCGCCCGTGGCGATGTGTCAGGCCTTATTGGCATGGTTAGCCCGCAAACCAAAGGCTCGTTCTCCATTACCTTTGAAGAGTCGTTAGCGGTTGAAATTATGTTTCGCATGCTGGGCGAACGTCCCAAAGGCATTACGCCCGATGTTACCGATATGGTGGGTGAAATAACCAATATGGTCACCGGCGGTGCCAAGCGGATATTGGGAGAAAAGGGTTACGACTTTACTATGGCGACACCGGTGGTTGTGTCAGGCAAAGGCCATACCATTTCGCATAAATCGGAAGGGGCGAAAATCTTAATGCCGTTTGATTCAGACTTTGGCAAAGTGCATATTGAAGTCAGCTTTGATAAATAAATCCGTGTTAGCCATTAAGCCGGTGCTGAGCCGGCTTTTTTATTCAGCTACATTGTAATACGTGAACTGCACCCTGCTGGTGATATTACACAGCAGCTCGTAGGGAATGGTATCAATACAGTGCGCCAGGCGCTCTACCGGCAAATCAGCCCCCCAGAGCATCACCTTATCGCCGACCAGGACGGGCTCGGTGCCGATATCCACGGTAATCATATCCATCGATACCCGACCAACAACGGGGAAGCGCTTGCCGTTAATTAAGACATCGGCGTTGTTGCCCGCTGCGCGCGGATAGCCGTCACCATAACCGATGGCGACTACGGCTAAACGGGTGTTGTGCGCGGCTATCCAGCTGCCACCATAGCCTACGGCATCACAGGCTTTTACCTCACGCACGGCAATCACACTGCTGCTAAGTGTCATCACCGGCTGCAAACCCAGATCTGTGCCGGCACTGTCGGCCATTGGCGATACGCCATACAGCATTAACCCCGGCCGTACCCAGTCACCATGGCTTTGCGGCCAGTTAAGTACCGCCGCAGAATTAGCCAGTGAGTGCTCGCCAGCCAATCCTTGGGTAAGCTCGTGAAACAGGGCAAGCTGATTGGCGGTACTGGGCTTATCCAACTCATCTGAACTGGCAAAGTGGCTCATTAGTCTAAGCGGCCCCTGCACATTGGCACTTTCGCTTAACTGCTGATACAGCGCTGCAACTTCGTGCGGATAAATGCCCAGCCGATGCATACCGGTATCAATTTTAAGCCAAACCCGCACCGGTGAGTCTAACTGCGCCGCTAACAACGCCTCTGCCTGCTCACGGTGATGGATAACCAGCTGTAAATTAGAGGCAACAATTTGCGGTAGTTCATCCGGGTGAAAAAAGCCTTCCAGCAATACGATGGGCCGGGCAATGCCGCCGGCGCGCAGTGTTAAGGCTTCATCAAGCCGGGCTACGCCCAGCGCATCGGCCTGCTTTAACGCCTGGGCCACCGCCAACATACCATGGCCATAGGCATTGGCTTTTAATACCGCCAACACTTTGCTATTCGGTGCCAGCTGCTTTACCCGGCTGTAGTTATGCGCCAGCGCCGCTAAATCGATACTGGCCTGAGGCCTGCGGCTTTGCATTAATCATCCTCGAAACGGGCACTGCCGGCATAATTATCAAAGCGTGAATAACGGCCGTGGAAGGTCAGGCGAATACGGCCAATCGGGCCGTTACGCTGCTTACCTATAATAACTTCCGCGGTGCCTTTATCCGGACTGTCGTCGTTATACACTTCGTCGCGGTAGATAAACATAATTAAGTCGGCATCCTGCTCGATAGAGCCCGATTCACGTAAGTCGGAGTTCACCGGGCGTTTATCGGCGCGCTGCTCCAATGAACGGTTTAGCTGTGACAGAGCGACCACCGGCACTTTCAGCTCTTTCGCCAGTGCTTTTAATGAGCGGGAGATTTCGGCAATTTCCAGCGTGCGGTTTTCACTTAAGCCGGGCACTGTCATTAACTGCAGGTAGTCGACCATGATCATGCTTAAACCACCGTGCTCACGCGCGACACGGCGCGCACGTGAACGCACTTCGGTAGGTGTTAAGCCCGAGCCATCATCAATATACATTTTGCCCTTGGTGTTCAAAAGCTCAATAGCCGACGATAAGCGCGCCCAGTCTTCATCTTCTAACTGACCGGTGCGTACTTTGGTTTGATCAATGCGGCCAAGTGATGCCAGCATACGCATCATAATTTGCTCGGATGGCATCTCTAAGCTGAAGATTAATACCGGCTTATCGCTGGTGATGGCAGCATGCTCACACAGGTTCATCGCGAAGGTCGTTTTACCCATCGACGGACGGGCAGCGACGATAATCAAATCTGACGGCTGCAAGCCGTTGGTCATTTTGTCTAAATCAATATAGCCGGTGGAGACACCGGTAACGCCGTCATGGGGCGAGCGAAACAGCTCGTCAATTTTCTCGATGGTTTTCGCCAAAATGCTGTTAATCGGCTCTGGGCCTTCATTGGCATTGGCGCGCTGCTCAGCAATTTTAAATACTTTGGTTTCAGCAAAATCGAGCAGCTCAGCCGACGTGCGGCCCTGCGGGTCATAACCGGCATCGGCAATATCGTGTGCGACTGAAATCATGTCGCGCACTACAGCGCGCTCCCGCACGATATCGGCATAAGCCAGAATGTTCGCCGCACTAGGGGTATTCTTGGCAATTTCGCCCAAATAGGCAAAGCCGCCGACATCATCCAGTTGCTGGTTGGCTTCTAAATCTTCCGATACGGTAATAATGTCGATAGGCTGGCTGGCTTCGGCCAAACGAGACATGGCAGCAAAAATAAACCGGTGTGCCCGCAGGTAAAAGTCCTGCTCTACCACTTTTTCGGCCACGCGGTCCCAGGCTTCATTGTCCAGCATCAGGCCGCCTAGCACCGATTGTTCGGCCTCAATAGAATGCGGCGGCATTTTAACAGCGGCAACCTGCTTATCTTTGTTACTACTCATAGCACCTGTATCTGTTGGCAAAAACAGCCTAATGCTAACCTGCCGCAGGCAGATCACAAAGCAAAGTCAGAGAATTTTTTATCAGAAGAGGTGTCGCGTGGGATGAAGCGGAGAAGGTAAAGCGCACTGCAGTTGCAGTGCGCTTTAAAGCAATTAAGCTTCTGCGATTACCACAACTTTAACCGTTGCGATAACTTCAGCGTGTAACTGTAGATCGATGTCGAACTCGCCAGTTTCACGTAAAGTACCGTTTGGTAACTTCACTTCTGCTTTAGATACTTTAACGCCCGCTTCAGTGATGGCGTCCGCGATATCACGGGTACCCACTGAACCGAACAGTTTGCCTTCATCACCGGCTTTAGAAGCGATAGTCACTTCACCCAGCGCAGCAATTTTAGCAGCACGGTCGTTAGCAGCGGCTAAGTCAGCAGCTAATTTAGCTTCTAATTCAGCACGACGCGCTTCGAACTTCTCGATGTTAGCCTTGGTAGCCGGAACTGCTTTACCCTGTGGGAATAAGAAGTTACGAGCATAGCCAGACTTAACAGTTACATTGTCACCTAAACCACCCAGGTTAGCGACTTTGTCTAACAGAATAATTTGCATTACTTATACCCCTTCTGTATTAGCTGTGTGAGTCGCTGTACGGTAACAGAGCCAGGTAGCGTGCGCGCTTGATAGCACGGGCTAATTGACGCTGATACTTAGCGCTGGTACCAGTAATACGGCTAGGTACGATCTTGCCGCTTTCTGTAACGTAGTTTTTCAGAACAGCGGTATCTTTGTAATCAATCTCTACAGTGCCTTCTGCAGAAAAACGGCAGAATTTACGGCGACGGAAAAAACGTGACATTTGCCTGTCTCCTAACTTATTTGTTCAATGTGTTGTGCGTGCAGTACCAGCTTGGCTTGTCCACTGCGGCTTTGGTGCCGGTTTAAAAAACCGCTTACCCTAACCATGTTGCCCAACGTTAACGCTTTAGTATGTTGTGTCAGTTCAGTTCCGGTGAGTACCACCTGTATCCTGACATAAGCCTGGCGGTTTAAGCCGGCTTCCATCTGGCTACTGCGATGTTCCAGTGCCAGAACCGTGTGCGGTATACCCGCCGGACTTTCGCTATGCTCTGGTGTACGGCAAATTGTGCCTACCAGTACCATGCAATTGTCCATTAACGACAACTTACTCTTCGTTTGATACTTGCTCTTCAGTTTCGCGAGGAGCACGCTCACGACGTTCTTCACGTACCTTAGCCATTGGTGATGGCTCAACGATGGCACCGTCAGTGCGCATAATCAGGTTACGTAATACCGCGTCGTTGTAGCGGAAGTTAGTTTCCAGCTCATCAATCACAGTTTGTGGTGCTTCTACGTTCATCAGAACATAGTGTGCTTTGTGCAGCTTCTGGATTGGGTAAGCCAGTTGACGGCGGCCCCAGTCTTCCAGACGGTGAATAGCACCACCCGCTTCTTTGATCGCGCCAGTGTAACGCTCGATCATGCCTGGTACCTGCTCACTCTGATCAGGGTGAACCATAAAAACGATTTCGTAATGACGCATTGTAGCTCCTTACGGTTAGTAAGCCTCGGGGGAACTCGGCCGGGGTTCTCATGGAGGCAAGGAACGTTAGTGTATGGCCGAAGGTCGCGTATTTTACGGAGTTAGCGGGTAAATAACAAGCAGAGTTTTACTTAACTACGCTGGCGCACCGCTTCAAATAAGCAGATACCCGCCGCTACTGATACGTTTAGGCTGGAGACAGTGCCAAACATTGGAATTTTTACCAGGGCGTCGCAGGTTTCACGCGTTAAACGGCGCAGGCCTTCACCCTCTGCGCCCAATACCAGCGCTAGTGGGCCTTTTAAATCAGCGTCATACACCAAGGTTTCGGTTTCACCAGCAGTGCCCACTATCCAGACGCCAGCCTCCTGCAATTCACGCATGGTGCGGGCCAAGTTGGTAATGGTAATAAAAGGCACACTCTCGGCGGCGCCACAGGCGACTTTACGTACCACTGAGGTGAGTTTTACCGAGCGGTCTTTTGGCGCCACTACCGCGTGTACACCCGCAGCATCGGCACTGCGTAAAATCGCGCCCAGGTTATGTGGGTCGGTAACCCCATCAAGAATGAGAATAAACGGCTTGTCGTTCGCCGCCACTATAGCGGCTAAATCCACTTCGTTACCTGTGCTTTGTAAACGGGCTTTAGCAACGACGCCCTGATGCTGGCCGCCGACCATATCATCCAGCGTTTTACGGTTACAAAACTGCACCGACACGCCGTTTTGCCGGGCTAATTGAATGATCGGTTGCATGCGCTTATCGTCACGATCTTTCATCACAAACAATTCCAGCACATCTTGCGGCGCACGCTGCAAAAACGCCTCTACCGCGTGAATACCAAATACCAGATCTGCGTTCATTATTAGCCCTTGTTTCGCCAGCCAGAAAAATTGGCCGGCAGTTTACCTTATTACTTCGCTTTACGCCGTGGCTTTTTGCGCGCGGTAATATTACGCGCGCCTTTCGGTTTAGCTTCTGCTTTAGCAGGCGCTTTGCCCCCCTTGGCCGAGCCGCGCTTGGCACCCTTCTCTGCCGCCGCTTGCTTAGACGCTTTAATATCGGCTTTATTGACAAAGCGCTTGGGTTCGCCCACCAGCACTAAATCAATTTTGCGCGCTTCAAGGTTAACTGCTGCCACTTTAACTTTAAGTAAATCCCCCATGCGGTAACTGACTTTACTGTGCTCGCCGGTTAATACATGACGATCACTATCAAAGTGGTAGTAATCATTTTGCAACGAAGTAACATGCACCAGGCCTTCGATATACAGCTCGGTTAAACGCACAAATAAGCCAAAGCTGGTCACGGTAGACACTACCCCTTCAAACTCTGCGCCTAAATGATCCTGCATATATTCGCATTTTAGCCAGTCGGCCACTTCACGGGTGGCGTCATCGGCGCGCCGCTCAGTCATAGAGCACTGCTCACCCAGCGGGGCAATCTCAGCCTCAGTGTAGGCGCGGGCACCGGTCACTTTTTGCCCTTGCTTAGCCAGTATGGCTTTAATGCCGCGGTGCAGCACTAAATCCGGGTAGCGGCGAATCGGCGAGGTAAAGTGAGCGTAGGCCTCTAAAGCCAGACCAAAGTGGCCCTGATTATCCCCCTGATACACCGCCTGTTTCATTGAGCGCAGCATCGTCGTTTCAATCAGCTCACGATCGGGCCTTTCACCGATGCGGTTTAACAATTCCGTCAGCTCCAGTGGCGTTGGCTCTGAAGGGAGATCTGCCTCTATGCCAAGTTCAGCTAAAAAGCGGCGGAAGTTATCAAAGCGGTCACCGTCCGGCCGTTCGTGTACGCGAAACAGCGTATGTGCTTCGTGCTTTTCAATAAAACGCGCTGCGGCCACGTTGGCCATAATCATGCATTCTTCGATGATCTTATGCGACTCAACCCGATGTACCGGTACAATTTGTTCGATTTTACGGTGACTGTTAAAGATAAAGCGTGTTTCAACCGTTTCAAATTCAACAGCACCGCGCTGACTGCGCACCTTGGCCAGCTTTTTATACAACGCATACAGGGTTTCGATATTGGTCAGGTTGGCCTGATATTGCTGGCGCAGCTCCGGGTCACCCTGCAATATTTTATGCACCTTGTTATAGGTTAAGCGGGCACTGGAGTGCATGACCGCCTCATAAAACTGATAGCTTTCCAGCTTGCCGCTAGCACTGATGTGCATATCGGCAACTAAACACAGTCGGTCGACATGCGGATTGAGTGAGCACAAGCCGTTAGATAGTGCCTCTGGTAACATTGGCACAACATGATCAGGGAAATACACCGAGTTACCGCGCTCGAGCGCACTTTTATCCAGCGGTGTATCGGGCTGTACATAGGCACTGACATCGGCAATAGCTACCCACAGCCGCCAGCCGCCATTGTCTTTCGCTTCAGCGTATACTGCATCATCAAAATCACGCGCGTCTTCGCCATCAATGGTAATTAAACCCAGCTGGGTTAAATCGACCCGGTTCTGTTTAGCGGCTGCGGGCACGTCTTCGCCGTATTTGGCGACCTGTTGTAATACAGCGTCAGAAAACACATGCGGAATACCATGATTACGAATAGCAATTTCAATTTCCATGCCCGGCGCCATATGCTCGCCCAGCACTTCTGTCACTTTACCGACCGCATTCACCCGTTTTGACGGCCGCTGGGTCACCTCTACCAGCACCACCTGGCCATGGCGGGCTGCGCCCTGCTCACCGTCGGGGATCACAATGTCCTGCGTAATACGCGGGTCATCCGGCACCACTACGCCTAAGGCAAAATCTTTATAGTAGCGGCCCACTATCGGCTCGCTACGTGGCTCCAGCACACGCACTATGCGGGCTTCGGTTTTATCTTTGCTATTAATGCTTTGCGCCGTGGCCAGCACCACATCGCCGTGCAGTAAGCGTTGCATTTCAAAATTGGGAATAAACCAGTCTGACCCACCGTGCTCCAGCTTTAAAAAGCCAAAACCTTCGCGATGGCCCAGCACAGTGCCCTTTACCAGATCCATATTATCGACCAAACCATAACGGCGGTTTTTGGTATAAATAAGCTGGCCGTCACGCTCCATAGCGCGCAAACGCTTTTTCAGCGCGAAGATGGCATCATCATCAGTTAAACCCAGCTCTTGTACTAATTCATCAAAATAAGCGGGGCTTTGGCGTTTTTCGATATGCTCGAGAATAAATTCACGGCTGGGGATGGGGTTTTCGTATTTCTCTTGCTCACGGGCAAGGTGCGGATCATTTACCGTCATTAAGTTTTCTTGTGTGTCCTAAATTGTATTAAGTGTAACAGCTAAACCGGTAAAAGCGTATGAACTTCACTTTACCGGTCGTTTCGCATTCGCTACCACCTTAGCCGGCATTTTCTGCGCCAGCTGGGCCAGTAGCTGTTGTATTTGTTTATGCGTGGCAGTATCTGCCGTAATAGCATGATGCAGCCAGCGGTAACTCTGCTCAAAGTCGACCGGACTGCCATGGCCATCGACCAATATTTGCGCCAGCCTGAGCTGGGCTTTTAAATTACCCAGCGCCGAGGCTTCACGTAAATAGACAATGGCTTTGTCGATATCAGACTGCACAAAGCGGCCAATATGGTAATAGCGCCCTACCTGCTCAAGCCCCTCCGGCAAGCCCTGAGCAGCCGCTTGTAGCATTAAATCCCAGCCGCGCTCGACGTTACGTGGCACGCAGACAGCGTAAGCCAGCATGTCACCGTACAAAAACTGATAGGCAGGCAGCTGCATAATGTCAGCACGGGCCTCAATATCACGCACCAACTGACAATCGTCAGCGCGCACCCGCTTCAAGTGGCTGTTGGTACGGATAAGCGCCAAAAGCTCATCCTGGCTATACAGTTGCACCGCTTCCAGCTCTTGTGCTGATGTCGTTGTGGCGGCTGGCAGGTAAAGCGCTGCCAGCAAGTACCATAGCGTTTTTTTCATTAATACCGCCACTAAATTGTCATTACAGCCGTTATCGGCCGGATTTGACATTAGTTGAGTCATTATCTGAACAAAAAGCTAAGCAAAAAACGCGCCTTTATTGCTCGTTGTTAATCACCCATGGCGCTGCCAGCCTGATTTTTTGCGCCGCCGGTTTAATACTGGCACTACCTACCGCCACATCGCTACAGCTGCCACTGCTCATATAGCTGATGGCTTCGGCATACAAGGGATCTGTCTCAACACCCCAATCACCGGTGATGGCGTCATTAACCTGACAATTTGGCTGCAGACCATCAAAATAGTCGCCCTGGTCCAGCGCGTTCACGGTCTGGAAATTAATTGCAAACAACACAAAGCTACCAATAATATCCGGCTGTTGCCCAACGGGCTTACCACAGGTGGTGTCCCCAATTTGTACCACGTCAACAAAAGGTGCTAATGAGTTAATCACCAGCTCACTGGACGAACAACTGGATTGGGTTGTCAGTACAAAAACCCGTGGCAAGTTAAGCACACTGCGACCCGCACCCAAGGCAAAACGGGTGGTCGTGTTCTTCGCGGTGTTCTTGTCATTATATTGGTATTTCACAAACACCTGGTTTTGCACGGCGTTTTGCGCAATTTGCGTGGCTAACTGGTTAGCAACCCGGATAAGACCGCCGCCGTTGTAACGTAAGTCCAACACAAGCTCATCCACACCCTGGGCAGCAAAATCAGCAAAAGCCGTTTCCAGCTCAGACTCTGACAATTCAATAAAGGTATTAAACACCAGATAGCCTACCAGCTTGCCGTCTACATTTCTGACCGAGCGGTGCAGTACCGTATTGGTGGTCACTTCACTTTTGACAAAATCAGCCGACAGTTCAGTGCCATCGGGTTTGCGCCAGACAAAGTTGCGCATCACGCCGTCTTCATTGGGTCCATAAACATCATCATTGGTCGCAGTCCCAGCATCGAGGCGACTTAACCACTCTGCAACGCTTACACCTTCAATTTCAATAATTTTGTCGCCGCGGCGCAGGCCATTTTGCGCTGCTGAGCCATCGTCATAAACATAGGCAATTTGCAAGCTGGTATTGTTGTCTGCCCGGCTGCTGGAAAAACCATAACCAAAGAAGGTCGCATTGATAAAACGATCTTCATACTCCTGCCGGGTTAGAATAAAGCTATAGCGGTCTTGCGGTGCTGCAACCGCCTCTAATAGCGCTGAGGGCGAGTTAAAACTGTCCGGATTAATGCTGGCTGGCAAGTCGCGGTACCACAAATAATCTTGCTGCAGGGCGCAAAACACTTGAGAGTTGATATCGCTACGCTGACACAGGTTAGTGCCGGCGCTGTCGTCATTGCTACTGCTGCCACCACCGCCACAAGCAGTGAGCGCCATCAACAGGACAGAGGTAAGTAAAACACGCATAGTACTGGCTCCTTAATAAGCTATTTGACCAGCATAAAACAAAAATGCTGCCGTTTGGCAGCATTTTTTATACGCAACAAACAAAGTTTCAGATGTTAGCTGGCAAAAGGGTGACGCAGCACTATGGTTTGTACCCGATCTGGCCCGGTAGAAACGATATCAATCGGTACACCTGTAAGCTGTTCTAAGCGACTGATATAGTTACGCGCCGCCTGCGGCAGCTGCTCCAGCGACTGCACACCAAAGGTGCTGTCCTGCCAGCCTGGCATTTCTTCATAGATGGGTGTTACCAGCTCATAGCCTTCAGCAGCCAAAGGTGGCACATCGGTAATATTGCCGGCGGCATCTTGATAGCCGGTACAAATCTTTACGGTTTCCAGGCCATCTAATACGTCAAGCTTGGTTAAGCAGAAACCGGAGATGCTGTTTAACTGTACTGCACGTTTTACCGCGACCGCATCAAACCAACCACAGCGGCGTTTACGACCAGTGGTGGCACCAAACTCGTGGCCTTTCACGCCTAAATGCTCACCGACAGCACAACCTAACTCAGTCGGGAACGGGCCCGAACCGACCCGGGTGGTATAAGCTTTGACGATGCCCAGAACATAATCCAGGTAACGCGGACCGAAACCGGCACCCGTTGCTACACCACCGGCGGTCGTGTTAGACGAGGTGACGTAAGGATAAGTACCGTGATCGATATCCAGCAGCGTACCCTGGGCACCTTCGAACATAATTTCCTGGCCGGCTTTACGGGCGCGATCCAATAGATCGGTCACATCGACCACCAGCGGTTTTAAAATTTCCGCGATCGCCAAAGCGTTATCCAGCGTGGTTTGGTAATCCACCGCCGGTACTTTGTAGTACTGGGTCAGGGTAAAGTTATGCAGCTCCATCACTGTTTTCAGTTTTTCCGCAAACAGTTCAGGGTTAAACAGATCGCCAACGCGTAAACCACGACGGGCAACTTTATCTTCATAAGCTGGGCCTATACCACGACCAGTGGTACCGATAGGCTTGTCACCGCGCGCCAGTTCACGGGCTTTATCCAGCTCTACGTGGAACGGCAGGATCAGCGGGCAGGCTTCTGACAGCAACAAACGCTCTTTTACCGGCACACCACGCTGCTCCAGCATGGTCATTTCCTTTAAAAAGGCTTCCGGAGATAACACTACACCGTTGCCGATAACGCATTTTACGTTAGCACGTAAAATACCCGACGGAATTAAATGCAATACGGTTTTTTCGCCATCTATCACCAGGGTATGACCCGCGTTATGGCCGCCTTGATAGCGCACCACATAACTGGCTTTATCTGTTAATAAATCGACAATTTTACCTTTACCTTCGTCACCCCATTGGGTGCCGAGCACTACGACGTTTTTGGCCATGGTTCCCACATCATGGAAAAAATTAGGCGTGGATTCTACCAAATAGCCAACTAAGTTTCAGCCGTCTGGATGAAAAAAAGCCGCTTTTTTCACAGCGGCTTAATCTATCTTTAACTATCAATAACTTAGCTTACTATCCGGCCAGACAGGTTAAATCATAGTCGGCACTATTATGGTACAGCCCGAAGCCAAAGCGCAGCCGGTCACCACGATAATCGGTTTCAATACCAGCGCGCTTTAGCTGAGCGGCCAGCTCAGCCACCTCAGCAGGGGAACCTAAGCGGAAGGTGAGAAAATGGCCATGCTGGGTTAAATCCTGAGCTAACAGATTGTCCCGATTTAGCTTAGGATGGTTTACCGCACTCAGCTTTTGTAAAAACACCTGCTGCAATTGCTGTACATACTGGTGAATACGGCCAACACTGATGCCTTGCTGCTTAAACAACCGCAGCACAGCATTTAACCGGTATAGCGCGCTAAAGTCCATGGTCGCGCCGGCAAACCGATAGCCATCTTCGCTATAAAGCACCGTTGCAGACTTTTCGGCCGCCAGAGTGCCGAATTCGGCAAACCAACCGGTATATAACGGCCGCTGCGCGCTACCCAGTGGTACTGCCATAAAGCAGCAGCCTTCGCCACCACCGGCATATTTATAGCTACCCGACAGATAAAAAATGCGCTCGGCAATGGCTGATAAGTCAGTTGGCAGCGCCATAAAACCATGGTAGCCATCAATCGCTATCATGGCCGTGCTGACATCCGACAGTTGCTGCACAAAGTGGCTAAGATCGGCTATAGCAAAGCCGGAATTAAAAAACACCTGACTGCAAAAAATCAGCTGGTATGACTGCTGGGCAGCGGCGGCGATAAAGCGCTGCTCAAAACTGGCAAACGGCTCTGTGGCAATGTAGTCCACCTGCACATTGTCATATTCAGCCAGCCGTTTCACCTGTCGGCTGAAGCTGTGAAACTCACTGTCAGTGGTTAAAATCCGTAGCGGCTGACGTAAGTCAAAGCAACTTAATAAACGCATCACCAGCTCGTGGGTATTGGGGGCAAATACAATTTGCTCAGGTTGCGGCAAGTGCAAAATATCCGTAATAAGCTGCTGGGTTTGCGGCACTTTTTCGCCAAAGATATAGCGCCACTTGTCATCGACCAGCCTGGCGCTGTCATCCCAGTATTCCAACATGGCATCGCGACTAACATCAGGCCAGTAATGATGCGAGTGGCAGGCAAAATGCTGCTTGTCAGGGTTAGCGGCTAAAAAGCGCTGAAAAAACTGCTGATACATAACACTCTCCGTAAGGTGCCGCAGAGCTGTGCTTACAGGCACCGATAAAAAAGGCCCAAACGGGCCTTTTTCATCAGGTTAAGCTTTAGTTTTGTACTTTATCCGATTTCATATACTTAAAGAAATCGTTATCTGGCTGCAGTACTAACACATCATCTTTGCTCTTAAAGCTATTTTTATAGGCTTCAAGGCTACGAACAAAAGAGTAGAACTCGGCATTTTTGTTGTACGCCTCAGCATAGATATTGGCCGCGGTTGCATCACCTTCACCGCGCACGGTACGTGAGTTACGCTCGGCATCTGCCAACATTACAGTGACACGAGCGTCAACATCGGCGCGGATAATTTCAGCCTCTTCCATACCTTTAGAGCGGTGCTCACGCGCTACCGCATGACGCTCTGCTTCCATCCGGGCGAAAATAGAGCTACTGACTTCCTGCGGCAGGTTAATTTGCTTCACCCGCACGTCCACCACTTCGATGCCAAGCTCACGAGACGCCTGTCCCGCCTGCTGCAGTGCACTTTGCATCAATTGAGTACGCTCGCCAGAAACAATTTCCTGTATGGTGCGGGCACCAAACTCGGTACGTAACCCGTTGTTAATATACTGCTTTAACAGCACTTCGGCTTGGGCAGTGTTACCGCCGGTCGCCAGAAAGTAGGCGCCAAAATCACTAATACGCCATTTTACATAGCTGTCGACCAGTAAGTCTTTTTTCTCAGCGGTTACAAAACGGTCTTGCGCATCGTCCAGTGTTTGTACACGGGCATCTAACTTACGCACGGTTTCAATAAAGGGCAGCTTAAAGTGTAAGCCCGGCTCGTACACCACCACGTTTTGCTCAGCGTCGCGCTGAATTTTACCAAACTGAATCACGATGCCGCGTTGGCCTTCCGGCACTACAAACAGTGCAGAGAGAAAGATAAAGGCGACAACGGCGATAATAATAAGTGTAAAGTTTTTCATCGCTTACCCCCTGCCACTGCGTGTTGTGGTATTACGTGAGCTGTCCGTACGGTTACTACCACCGGCATCTGTATTAGTACGCTGCGGTGTAAAAGGCACTGTGCTTGACGGTGTCGTCGTACCATTGCCAGGATTTAGCATTTTATCCAGCGGTAAATACATAATATTGTTGCCGTTTTTCACATCCACCATCACTTTAGACGTGTTGCTGTATACCTGTTCCATCGTTTCCAGATACATACGATCGCGGGTAACTCTGGGTGCGGCCAGATATTCAGGCAACAGCTTTTCAAAGCGGGCAACTTCACCCTGGGCTTTTAATACCGTTTGCTGCTTATAGGCTTCGGCTTCCTGCATTACGCGGTTCACCTGACCACGGGCACGTGGCTCAATTTCACGCGCATAGGCCTGGGCTTCCTGAATAAAACGCTCCTGATCTTCCTGCGCTTTTATTGCATCATCAAAGGCATCGCGTACTTCTTCCGGCGGACGAGCATCACGGAAGTTCACGTCAACCAGTGCAATACCCATGTTATAGGGCTCTATGATACTTTCCAGCTCCTGACGAGTGTTCTGCCGCACCACTTCACGACCACGTGTTAGTACGTCATCCATGATAGAGTGACCAATCACGTAACGTAATGCTGCGTCGGTGGCCTGGTGTAAGCTGCTGTCTGCATCAACCACAGAAAACTTATATAAACGCGCGTTGAACACACGGTACTGAATTTCAAAGGTCACCCGAACCAGGTTTTGATCCTGAGTTAACATAAAACCATCACTACGCAAAGTGCGGACGCTGGTCACGTCAACCGGCAAAACGGTATCAATGAAAGTTGGCTTCCAATGTATACCCGGCCCCACTTCGCTGTTGTACTGGCCAAAGCGCAGTACCACACCACGTTCCGATTCCTTAATTGTGTAGAAACCGCTGAAGGCCCATACCAATGCGGCCACAATCAGTACCAACACGGCGGCGGCTGAAGCACCACTGCCATTACTGCCTGACGATTTTCCACCACCAAAGATACCACCGAATTTTTTACCGAAATTACGAAACACTTCGTCTAAATCCGGCGGCCCCTGATCACGACCGCCCTGCTTCCAGGGGTCGTTATTTTTGCCGTTGTTGCCGGGCTCATTCCAAGCCATGCTCTACTCCGTTCTAAGTTGCAAAATAAGCGTTAATGTATCAAATAACCGGGGCGCTGACGATATAGTTTTCCAACACGCCTTGTGACTGCTTCACCATGCGCTGCCACTGTGCTGCACTTAACCTCAGCTGCAACTGGCAGGTACCATCCTCAGTGTATTGTTCTTGCACCACACAATCCTGTTGGTGGCAGCGCGAGCGCCAGCTCGCCTGTGTCGGCGGCAACGCCAGCGTAATGTCGATATAGCGCTCTGACAACAGTTGCGCCACCGCCTGTGCCAATAAGTCCAGTCCTTCACCCGTCATCGCCGACAAATACACCGCTACCGGCTGCGCAGCATCGTTATATTCTATACGTGCAGGCTGGCCCAGCAGGTCAATTTTATTAAATACCAGCAGCTGCGGCAGCTGGTCGGCGTCTATGTCGGCTAGGACCTTAGCCACTTGCTTCATATTGTCATCTTTACGGACGTCGGCCACATCAACAACATGCAGCTGTAAATCTGCATCGCGGGTTTCCTGCAAAGTAGATTTAAACGCGGCCACTAAATCATGTGGCAAATGCCGGATAAAGCCGACTGTGTCGGCCAGAATAATGTCACCCACCCCTTTGAGCGGTAATTTTCGCAGTGTCGGATCCAACGTAGCAAATAGCTGGTCCGCCGCGTAAACATCAGCTTTAGTCAGGCGGTTAAACAAGGTCGATTTACCCGCGTTGGTGTATCCCACTATTGACACAACCGGTACCTCAGCGCGCTGACGGGCGCGACGGCCTTGCTGGCGTTGCGTCTGCAATTTAGCCAGTCTGGCCTGCAAGGCTTTGACGCGCTCGCGTAGTAAACGGCGATCAGTTTCCAACTGGGTTTCACCCGGCCCGCGCAGGCCGATACCGCCCTTTTGCCGGTCCAAACTGTCCCAACCGCGCACTAAACGTGATGACAAATGCTTTAGCTGTGCCAGTTCAACCTGCAATTTACCTTCAAAGGTGCGGGCACGCTGGGCAAAGATATCTAAAATCAGTGTAGTGCGGTCGATAACCCGTGCTAAACATAAACGCTCGAGGTTGCGGGTTTGTGCCGGACTTAATGCATGATTAAAAATGACCAGCGTAGCGCCGGTATCGGCAATCAGATTGGCAATATCCTGCGCTTTACCGGAGCCAACAAAAAATTTAGCATCGGGCGCGCTGCGGCTGGTGGTAACCACTTCAATAGCCTGTACACCGGCAGAAAACACCAGTAACTTTAGCTCACCTAAGTCTTCACTGGTGTGCTGCTGGGAAAAGTTGACATGGACAAGGATCGCTTGTTCCGACACCGCGTTAAGTTCAGACAAGCGACTAACCCCTGCAGTTATTCCGTGTCGTCTTCGTCACTCTGGCCATTGCTTGTGCTCATCATGGTATTCACCGCGCGAGCCGGCACTACAGTTGAGATGGCATGTTTATATACCATCTGGCTCACTGTGTTTTTCAGCAGAATAACAAACTGATCGAAGGATTCGATTTGACCCTGAAGTTTAATACCATTCACCAAATAAATTGATACCGGAATACGTTCCCGTCTCAAGGTGTTTAAAAATGGGTCTTGTAAAGATTGGCCCTTTGCCATGTGCCGCTTTCCTTTTTTTATTAGTCCGACTTATATAGGTATTATTTTTTTTATTTCAAGTTGTTAAAACGTCTTTTTTGTCCATCGTGTTTAGCTTAGCGAAGATAAAACGGCTTGCAAGTTTTCCTCGAGCGGCGCCTCACTATTTAGCCAGCTTAAATCAGGCCAACCCCGCAGCCAGGTGAGTTGCCTTTTGGCCAACTGCCGGGTTGCCGCTATCCCGCGCTCGGTCATTTGCTGATAACTACACTCACCGTCTAAATACTGCCACATTTGCCGGTAGCCAACACAGCGCATTGATGGCAGGTCCGGATGCAAATCTGCCCGCTGCTTTAATCGCAGAACTTCTTGCTCAAAGCCAGCGGCCAGCATTTGCTCAAATCTAATAGCAATACGTTGATGCAGTACCGCCCGATCCGCCGGAGCAATCGCAAATTGGTGCACAGGAAATGCAAAAGGTTCCCCTTTTTGTGCGGTAAGTTCAGTTAAGCTCCGCCCTGTTAACCGGTAAACTTCAAGCGCACGGTTAATCCGCTGCGGATCATTAGGATGGATCCGTGCCGCTGATACCGGGTCCACCTTGGCTAACTCCTCATGCAGCGCGGCCCAACCTTTACTTGCGGCTTCTGTCTCCAGCTGCAAGCGCACAGCGGCATCCGCTTCAGGTAAAGGTGAAATGCCGTCAAGCAGGGCTTTAAAGTACAACATGGTACCACCAACCAGCAGCGGAATGTTACCACGTTGTTGAATTTCGGCAATTAATCTTAGCGCATCACTACGAAAGTCTGCCGCAGAATAGCTTTGCGCCGGGTCACGAATATCAATCAAGTGATGCGGCGTTATCGCCAGCTCCTCTGCGGTGGGCTTGGCCGTGCCGATATCCATCTGTTTGTACACCAGCGCACTGTCGACACTGATAAGTTCTACCGGTAAGCGCTGGTAAAGCGCTGTCGCCAATGCTGTTTTGCCTGACGCTGTCGGGCCCATCAAAAAAACGACCGCCTTAGTGTGCATCATGGGCCTCATGTAACCGGGCTAAGGTGCTGTCTAGTTGCAGCGGTGCACTGTGCCAGCAAGACGGCGTGTCAAACAACTCTGGATACAAGTTTAGCAACTGCTGCGCGCTTACCCCATTAGCATTAAGTAGCATAGACAACAACAGCTGCAGTGGGTCCTGCTGTTCGCTAACGCGGCTAACCCATAGCGGCAGCCATTGGCTTAGCAGGCTTTGCCTCAGCCAGGCCGGCACCGCCCGTACTATTGCTGTCTGGTCGGTTAACAGCACATCAAAGCCAGCATCAGACAACTGTGTCGCCACACGCGTAAGCAGCTTTAACTGCGCTTTGCTAAGCGTAATACGTTGCGGCAATAAAATCGGCTGCGCCGGCTGGGGTTGTAGCGCAAAATAGGCTGCCAGCGTCACCACCAAATCAATGAGCAGCAGGCGATCATCATGCTGGGTTAACAAATAACGGTTTTGCACAATAAGATAGCGGCCCTCGCCGCTCTGGCCATTGGCGGGCGTCTGTGGTGCAGCTGCAGCGGGGCTTAGTTCCCGCGCGGGTGCCTGCCGTGCTGTAGCGTCAGCATAACTATGCTGCCAATAACTCAGTTCGCGCTTTACCGCTGCTGCACCGGCTGCAGCCGTGACATAACCTGTTCCACCCTGGTAACGGGCCGTGCCGGCTTGGTTCACCTGATACGCCGGTGGGCTGGGTTGATCAGGAGTTGCAGGCGCAAGTGACACTGGCTCAATAGCGTAACTGCTATCGGCGTTTTCGCGTAATTGCGCCAGTGCATCACTCAAGGCTGACACGACGAAGTCATGAATTAATCTGGCCTGATGAAACCGCACTTCATGCTTGGCCGGGTGCACATTAACATCGACCTGGCGCGGGTCCAGTTCAAGATACAGCACGAAAGCGGGCTGCTGCTCAGGACTTAAGCTGTCACCATAGGCCTGGCGTATTGCGTGGTTAAGCAGCTTATCGCGCATCATACGGCCATTAACATAACTGTACTGACAAGCAGGCTGAGTCGGGCAGGCTTGTGGCGCTAAAATATAGCCGCAAATTTTTACTTCGCCATACTGGTTTTCAATAAAAGCAGCCTGCTCGGCAAAAGCCCGGCCGCACAGCGTTGCAACACGCTTTTGCCGCTGCTCAGCCGTGTCTGCCGCTTTAAGCCGGCGTACGACCTGGCCGTTATGGCTTAGCTGCCAGCTGACATCAAACCGGCTCAGCGCCAGCCGTTTCACCAGCTCGTCGATATGACCAAACTCGGTTTTATCGGTGCGCAAAAACTTACGCCGCGCTGGTGTGTTAAAGAATAAATCTAATACTTCAATACTGGTGCCCACCGGATGGGCAGCGGGTTTTACACTCACCTGCATATCGCGGCCCTCAGCACTGGCTTGCCAGGCGGCCTCTTGCGCTGCAGTACGTGAAGTTAACGTTAGCCGTGATACCGAGCTAATACTGGCTAAGGCCTCACCACGAAAGCCCAAGCTGCAAATGGCTTCTAAATCACTTAAATCGGTTATTTTGCTGGTGGCATGGCGGCTTAACGCCAGCACCAGTTCATGCTCGGCAATGCCACTGCCGTTATCACGCACCCGGATAAGCTTACTGCCGCCTTTTTCAATTTCAATTTCAATATGGCTGGCACCGGCGTCAAGGCTGTTTTCTACCAACTCTTTAACCACTGAAGCCGGGCGTTCAACCACTTCACCGGCCGCAATCTGGTTTGCCAGCTGCGGTGGCAGAATTTGTATTGGCATAATCAGGGGATCCGCAGCGTTTGACCAACGCGGATACTGTCAGAGGTAAGCTGATTTATACTGCGCAGGTCGTCCACCGACACATTGTAACGCTGCGCCAGCAAAGACAAAGACTCACCCGCACTGACACGATGCTCGCGGGCGCGCTGCTGGGCAAACAGGGAGTCGGCCGGAGGCGACTTTTCAAAGTGGCGTTTTAAAGCAGTAAATAATGACTGCGCCAGCTTGGTTTGATGCGTTGCCGTGCGCATCAGCTTTTCATCCTGCGGGTTAGAAATAAAGCCAACTTCGACCAATATTGATGGAATATCCGGTGATTTCAGCACACCAAAACTGGCCGCCTGCGGCTCTTTTTTATGCAGATGCGCCACTTTACCCAGCTCAGACAGCACTTCGTTCGCTACCTGATAAGCCGTCACCATAGAATGATTCATCGACAAATCCAACACCGTTTGCGCCAGGTAGCGCTCGTTGGCTGAGTCTTTGATAACCTCGGCGACGCCGCCAAGCAATTCTGAATGACGCTCGGTTTGCTCCAGCATACGGCCCACCTCAGTGGTAGCACGGCGCAGTGACAACACCCACACCGAGGCGCCGCGCGGCTGCGGCGAGGTAAACGCATCAGCATGGATAGATACCAGCAAATCGGCTTGCTGGCCACGGGCAATTTCAGTGCGGCGGTTTACATGAATGTAGTAATCATTAGTGCGCACCATCATGGCTTTCATGCCGGGCTGACGGTCAATCAGCTGCGCCAGTTGACGTGCGATTGGCAAGGTAATGTGTTTTTCGTAAATGCCGCTGGGACCTATAGAGCCGGGGTCTTCGCCACCATGGCCCGCATCAATGGCAACGATAATATCGCGTGCCGCCCGGATAGCCGGTGGCGGCAGATTACGCTGCGGCTGATCGTCAGGTAAGTCGACCACTAGCCGGTGGCCATAAGGCGGTGTCGGTGGCAGTGCGAACACATTGGCCTTACTGGCTTTGGTTAAATCGAGCACAATGCGCATACTGTTACCACTGCCGCTACTGCGAATCGCTTTAATTAACGCCGATTCACCATTCACTGCCGGTAAGCTGGTGCCACCTTTGACGTTAGTTAAATCAATGACCAGGCGGTCTGGCTTGTCCAGGCTAAAGCTTTTATGCTGTGGTTCAGCGGCCATATCAAACACCACACGGGTATTGTCTGGCGAAGGCCACACCCGTACGCCCTGCACCTGATTGGCCAGAGAAGTAAAACTGCACAGCGCGAGCAAACAGAGCAATGCCGCTTGAACGTTATAATAATTATTCTTCATCATCCGTCAGCGCTTTTATTATCGCGGTACCGGCTGGCGTCTGGCTTTGCAGCAACACACGCCGGTGTCCGTCTACAAATGTTAAGTGTATGTCGAGATCTGGCACAGGTAAATAACCCCTGCCTTGCTCTGGCCATTCAATCAGGCACAGCGTATCAGCACGGAAATAATCCCGTATGCCCATAAACTCTAACTCTTCAGCATCTCTCAGCCGGTAAAGGTCAAAGTGAAACACGTTAAAGGGCTTTAGCTGATAAGGCTCGACCAGTGTGTAAGTAGGGCTTTTTACCGTGCCTGTATGGCCCAGCGCAGTGATCACACCTCGACTAAAGGTGGTTTTGCCCGCCCCTAAATCGCCATGCAAAAATACGGTCTGCCCACCACTAAGCAAGCCAGCAATGCGCGTTGCCAACGTCAGAGTTGCCGCTTCGTCCTGTAACACTGCCTGATATTGCGCCACCTGTCACCACTTTACGTCTTACTGCCATAAAAACCCTGTCATGTTAACAAATTAGTGGCTGACAGAGCCAGAAAAACCGCGACTTTGCCGCTCAGACCCTTGAGCTGATAGCCAAGTTCCCACAAGCGGCGCGAAAAAATACCCATTGTGATATGCTTGCGGCGTTATTTACCGGGTAGCAAAGCAACATGAATTACCACGAGCTGGCACAACGAATAAAGCAATGGGCAAAGCAGCTGGGCTTTGCCGATGCCGGTATCAGCGGCGTCAGCTTAGCCGATGCGGAGCGACAACTGCAGAAATGGCTCGATGCCGGCTACCACGGCGAGATGGATTATATGGCCAGCCACGGCATGCTACGCGCCCGCCCCGACGAGCTGGTGCCCGGTACTTTGCGGGTAATCAGCGTGCGGATGGACTATTTGCCCAAAGCTGCCGGCTTTGCCACTAACCTGGCCGACCCGACTCAAGCCTATATTAGCCGCTACGCGCTGGGCCGTGACTACCACAAACTTATTCGTAACCGGCTGAAACAGTTGGGCGAGCGCATTAACCAACAGGTACAGGATCTGGGTTACCGCCCTTTTACCGACTCGGCGCCAATATTAGAGCGTCCGTTGGCCCAGCAAGCCGGGCTTGGCTGGGTGGGCAAACACAGCTTGTTACTTAATCATGAAGCCGGTTCCTGGTTTTTCCTCGGTGAATTGCTGGTTAATCTGCCTCTGCCGGTAGACCAACCACATGATGGCGATTGCGGTAGTTGCGTAGCTTGTATTACCAGCTGCCCTACCGGCGCTATTGTTGCGCCTTATGTGGTCGATGCTCGCCGCTGTATTTCTTATCTGACCATTGAGCTTAAAGGTGCAATTCCTGAGGAGTTTCGTCCACTACTTGGCAACCGTATTTATGGTTGTGATGACTGCCAGCTGGTGTGCCCGGAAAACCGTAACGCTCCTTTGAGTATTGAAAGCGACTTTCAACGGCGTGAGCAGTGGCAAAACCAAAGTTTACTCAGCCTATTTGCCTGGCAGGAAGACGAATTTTTACGTTATACCGAGGGCAGCGCCATTCGCCGTATCGGTTATGAACGCTGGCAGCGTAATATTGCAGTAGCCTTGGGTAATGCGCCTTACAACATTGAGATTGAACAGGCACTAAGTGCCAAACTTAGCAGTGCCAGCGCATTAGTGGCAGAGCATATCGAATGGGCCCTAGCGCAGCAGAAACGCAAAAGCTGGCAGGCAGAATCACTGTTGCCGCGCAGTACCGAGCGGCTGATACGGATTATTCAGAAGGGTTTACCGCGCGATGCATAGGGCTTGCGGCACTGCTACGCGGCGCTAACCTGGCCTGCGCTAAGTGTAAAATCTGCGTTCGCCTGTTCACATCAGCACTATGCCATTCGATGATCTCATCAATATAACGGCCACAGCCAAGACAAATGTCCTGCTGATCCAGACAACAGTTGCGTACACAAGGTGAGTCTGCCATCGGTTAAACCATGCTGTTTAGCTTGTATTGACTATATCGCAGGAAACAAAAAACCGCACGGGTTTCCCAAGTGCGGTTTCTGTCGAATTTGGAGCGAGTAACGAGGTTCGAACTCGTGACCTCGACCTTGGCAAGGTCGCGCTCTACCAGCTGAGCTATACTCGCATCGGTCAACGCTGTGTCACTATCGCGTCGTGATGGCGCGCATTTTACAAAATGCGTTGGCCGTTGCAAGTGTTTTTTTAGGGTAACTTAAAAAAATGCGTGCGATAGGTTACTAATTCAGCAATCGACTCGCGAATATCATCCAAGGCTAAATGACTGCCGGCCTTTTGTACTTTAGTCAGCACCTCTGGGTGCCAGCGCCGCGCCAGCTCCTTTACCGTGCTGACATCTAAATTGCGGTAATGAAAAAAGGCTTCAAGCTCTGGTGCATACTCGGCGAGAAAACGGCGGTCCTGACCAATGCTGTTACCACACATCGGTGATTTACCCTTTGGCACATACTGGCTTAAAAAAGCGATGGTTTGCTGCTCGGCATCAGCCAGGCTGGTGGTACTGGCACGGCAACGCGCCGTTAAGCCGCTTTTACCATGCTGCTCAACACACCAGGCACTCATATTGTCCAGCACCTCGTCTGGCTGCTTAATGGCAAACACCGGCCCCTCGGCAATAATATTCAGCTGGCTGTCGGTAACAATAGTGGCCATCTCCAGAATCACATCGGTTTTTGGCTCCAGGCCAGTCATTTCTAAATCAAGCCAGATTAAGTTGCTGTCATTTACACTCATTACAAACCCTTAGCGTCGCGCTGCTTTGTTCATTTACAGAATACAGGTATCATACACGCCCTAAGCTTAGCAGTAATAGCATCCTTTACATTAGAGCGATAACAGTAGCCGTGACCAAGAAAAAACACCTTACCCAGCGCCAACAACAACGTATTGCCGATAATGCTGGCAAACGGCTACGCGTGGCGAAAAACAAAGGTGTAGATAATGTAGATGACAACAGCTTTGCCGCGCCGGAAACCGGCTTGGTGTTAAGTCGCTTTGGCCAGCATGCCGATGTCGAAGACAGCGATGGAGTAGTAACCCGCTGTAATATGCGCCGTTCGGTTGCCTCTTTGGTCACCGGCGACAAAGTTGTCTGGCGCCGCGCACTGCAAGCCACCGGTGGTATTGATGGCGTGATAGATGCTGTGGAAGAACGCCACTCTGTTCTGCTACGGCCAGATTTTTATGACGGTTTAAAGCCGGTGGCGGCTAATATTGATTTGATGATTATTGTCTCGGCTATTCTGCCGGCACTGTCACTGAATATTATTGACCGTTATCTGGTGGCGGCCGAGATGACCGGTATTAAACCGCTTTTGGTGATTAATAAAGTCGACTTACTCAATGATGATGAGCAAAGCGCAGTTGAACAACAACTGGGTTTGTATCGCACACTTGGCTATGACTTTTTACTGGTCAGCGCCAAAACCGGTATGGGCATGGCACAACTACTGGACTATCTGCACAGCGGCACCAGCATCTTTGTTGGTCAGTCTGGTGTGGGCAAATCGTCATTAATGAACAGTTTAATGCCAGGTTTAGAAGCGCAAACTCAGGAGGTGTCGGCCACCTCGGGTTTGGGCCAGCACACCACCACCGTATCGCGGTTGTACCATTTGCCTGAAGGCGGCGATTTAATTGACTCCCCCGGCATCCGCGAATTTGCCCTGTGGCATTTAACGGCGGAAGAAGTCACCCGCGGCTTTAGCGAATTTACGCCCTGGCTGGGCCGCTGTAAGTTCCGTGATTGTAAACATGTCAGCGATCCGGGCTGTGCCATTATGCACGCCGTTGAGACGGGCGAAGTGAGCCAGTTACGCTACGACAGTTATCTGAAAATCCTCGCAAGTATGGCGCAGGATAAACCGACACATTTTTAATCGTTTTATTTTTAACTACATTACTGAGAGCACCATGGATAATTTAAAAATTACCCTGCAGTACCTGATGCCAAAGCATTTTATTTCGCGCCTGGTTGGCAAGCTGGCTGCCGCCAAACTGGGCTGGTTTACGCATTTTTTAATTAACCGCTTTATTAAAGCTTATGGCATTAACATGAGCGAAGCGCAGTTTGAGAGAGCCTCTGACTACGCCAGCTTTAATGAGTTTTTCACCCGGCCGTTAAAGGATGGTATCCGGCCATTAGCCACCGACGCTAACATAGTGGCGCATCCGGTAGACGGCTGTATCAGCCAGTTAGGCCCGATAGTACAAGGCCAGTTGGTACAGGCTAAGAACCACAGCTACTCGCTGCAAGCTTTATTAGGTGGCGATATTGCTACGGCTGAGCCTTTTATCGGCGGCGACTTTGCCACCATTTATCTGGCACCGAAAGATTATCACCGCATCCATATGCCTGTAACCGGCACCCTGCGCCAGATGATTTATGTACCGGGCGATTTATTCTCAGTAAACCCGTTAACCGCAGAGAATGTGCCGGATTTATTTGCCCGCAATGAGCGCGTGGTGACTATATTTGACACTGAGCTGGGGCCAATGGCGTTGGTGTTAGTGGGTGCCACTATCGTCGCCAGTATTGAAACCGTCTGGGCCGGCACCGTTACACCACCAGTGGGTAAAAACGTGTTCCGCTGGAGCTACCCGGCGCATGGCAAAAACGCCATTACACTGGCAAAAGGCGCTGAAATGGGCCGCTTTAAGCTGGGCTCTACCGTGGTGCTGGCCTTCCCGGCCAATAAACTGCAGTTCCTGGCTGAGCAGCAAGCTGGCACAGTAACCCGTATGGGCGCCCCTTTTGCTGAAATTAATAACTAACGCTATCTTTCACGTACGGCGCTTCGACAACGTGAATGCGCCGTATGTTTTTTCTGCGACACGCCGTAAACCCATCCCTGGGGGCTCGATTCGGCCATCCTGGCCTGCAACGGTCGCCGAAAAAAATACTCTGCATTCACTTCACCGGCTTAACTTCCAGTACTAATACGGAGTCAACATGCAAATTATCGCCCATCGTGGTGCCAGTGGCGACTATCCGGAAAACACCCTGCTGGCAATAGAACAGGCTGTTCTGCAGGGTGCAGACGCTATTGAAATAGATGTGTTCGCCGTCGCTGGCGAGCTGATTGTTATTCACGACCATCACCTGGCGCGCACCACCAATGGCCGCGGCAGTATTTATCAGCACAGCCTGGCGCAATTACAGCAGCTCGATGCAGGCCGTGGTCAGCGTATTCCCACCCTGTGGCAAGTATTAGAGCTACTGGCACCGACACCACTTTGGCTGAATATCGAACTGAAAGGCGACAATACCGTCGCACCGCTACTGTCGTTACTTGAACGGGCAGAGCGCGAGCTGCAGTTTGACGCAAACCGCTTGCTGATCTCCTCGTTTAATCATCATCTGCTGGCCGCACTAAAACAACAGCAGCCAGCGCTAAAACTGGGCGCTTTAACCGCCAGCTTGCCCATCGACTATGCCGCCTTTGCCCAGCAGCTTAACGCCTATTCGGTAAACTGTGATGTCAGCTTTATTAACCAGGCCTTTGTGGATGATGCCAAAGCACGCGCTTTAAAGGTATATGTGTATACGGTAGATCACGCTGATGATATTGCCCGGTTGGCTGGGTATGGCGTTGATGGCATTTTCAGTAACTACCCAGCACGCAGCAGGCAGCTGCTAGCCATTAAGTGAGAAAGCCATAAAGCAAAAATCCCGCTGCAGCGGGATTTTCTAATTCAGATAAGGCACCAGCCTAATGGTCGTCGTCACAGCTTTTACAGTTGTTACACAGGCGCATATTCATCACATGCGCTAGCACCACGAGTGAGGCGCCAACGATCAACACCGCATGCTCGTATTCATGACCCCAAACATCGCGCTGCCAGTAAATAAAAACGCCTAAAAATAAAGAGTAGAACGGGTAGAGTTTGCGATGATAACGGTGAAAACCGATAAACAAGGCAACGAAGCCCAACACTACCGTTACCAGCAGCATAATGCGTTCAAAGGCGTGGTTATGGGCCACACTTAAGCCCATCAATGGCAGCACAGGTAAGATAGCCGGTAACAGAATACAGTGGATAGCACACAGCGAGGTGACAGTTATGCCCACTTTATCAAACATATTACGCACTGTTGCTAACACGTTACTTACTCAGCCTTTGCAATAAAAACGGACGATATAATATAACAAAACACCAGTAAAAGAAATGCATCGAATCAAAAATAGCGGCCCGGCAGTAGTGGCATAAACAGCTTGAGCAAACTACTGAAGTCGATGGATCGCTGTGGCATAATAGCGCCCTTTTCCCAGGTGTAGTGGCTTATGGATACTTTACTGAATCAACTGGATGACAACTTAAAAGAGTTGTACCGCAAAGCGCTGGACGCAGATGCAGTGTTAGACAGCCTGCAGCAGCAAGGTCATGCGAAATATCAGCGCATTTTTGCAGACAACAAACTGTTTCAGGCCAAAAGCAACCGCTTTATGCCCTATTTAGCCGAAACCGCAGAGCAGGTAGCGGCTATGCGGCAAAGCCAGCAATTTAATACGGCTACTTTGCAGCGCGTAGTGCAGCAGCTAAAACAGCTGCATACCACCCTAGCCGAGTTTAAAGCCGTTATAACAAAATAACATAACCAAATTTTATTAGTGAAAATATAATCTAACGCTAAACGGCCGCTCCACTAGTCTAAGGGAGACGGAGGTGGTGATGTCAGCGATTAGCAGTCAAACCAGCAGCAATACTATAGTGGCGCAGGTTAGCCAACCACTGCGCCAGGCTTTGCCTGCACGCCAGGATATCGGCCTGCTGCAGCAAGCCACACCTGCCGATAACCGCACCCAAAACGAAGAAACCGCCAACGAGTTTGTTCGCGTCAGTAGCAGTATTGGCCGGGCAGCCAGTGCAGGCCAGTTAAGTCGCGAAGAGGCAGTAGCCATCTATCGCCAAATTGCCAGCCTGCTTTAGGTGGGGCGTATCAAACACTCTCGTGCTTCAGCACACAAAAATAGCCTACTGGCTTACTTTTGGCAGCGCCTTAGCAAATTGCTCTACTTTAGGTTGCAAGGTTTTATTAAACCAGTCGTCCAGCATCTGCTTTTCATAACGAAACTCTTCGTTATTATTCGGTGTACGTAAAGACTGCATAAAACCCATATCACGTAGCTTTTCGTCACTGCTAAACACTTCTTCACCGTGTTTATCGCGCAGCACCTGGCTAAATTTAATTGCTGGCGAGTAAATGTCTTTAATCACTCTGATGGCATTACCGGCACCGCCGATAAAGTAATCGACATCACCGGCTAAATCGATATCGGTTACCGTTACCTGCCACTGATAGCCCTCGGGCAGCTTGGCGGCCATGTCCTGAAAAAAGCCATCAAATTTTTTCAGCACCCGCTCACGGTAGGCTTTGCGACTGTCATTGGCAGGGCGAATATCGGTAAACTTTTCCGGCTCTTGCCACTCTACTTTTACCTCAGCCGCCTGAGCCACGCCGCCGGCTAACAGCGCTAAGCCACATACAAAGATCAGGTTACGCATTGTCAATCTCCTGCGTTAAATAACTACCAGCTTAGAACCAGCCAAACCTAAATAGTTTAGCCTGTGCACCTAACTATAGCGCTACTGGCTGAGCAATAACTAAACTGGTTTGTATAAAAATGTAGCCAGCTGTAAAAACACCCGCTGTAAAAACGGGGCGCAGAAAAACAAAACCCCGGCACCGGGCCGGGGTTTTCGAAGCATAAGCTCAGACGGTTATCACATCATACCGCCCATGCCACCCATGCCGCCCATATCAGGCATTGCCGGGGCATCTTTCTTCGGCAGTTCAGTTACCATGGCTTCGGTGGTGATCATCAGTGAACCTACAGAAGCAGCGAATTGCAGTGCTGAACGGGTAACCTTGGTTGGGTCCAGAATACCCATTTCCAGCATGTCGCCGTACTCACCGCTAGCCGCGTTGTAACCGTAGTTACCGCTGCCAGATTTCACCTGGTTCACCACCACTGATGGCTCTTCACCGGCGTTATCAACGATTTGACGCAGTGGCGCCTCCATCGCGCGCAGCGCAATTTTAATACCGTGGTTTTGATCTTCGTTAGCACCACGCAGGTCAGCCAGTTTGGCAGCCACGCGTACCAGGGCGACACCACCGCCAGGCACCACGCCTTCTTCAACGGCAGCACGGGTTGCGTGCAGCGCGTCTTCTACGCGGTGTTTTTTCTCTTTCATTTCGATTTCAGTAGCAGCTCCAACTTTGATTACTGCAACACCGCCAGCCAGTTTAGCCAGACGCTCTTGCAGTTTTTCTTTATCGTAGTCAGATGTCGCTTCTTCAATTTGCTGACGGATTTGCTTCACACGACCATCAATGGCCGCCTGCTCGCCGGCGCCATCGATAATAGTGGTGTTATCTTTAGTGATCACCACGCGCTTGGCAGTACCTAACTCTTCCAGACCCGCTTTTTCCAGCTCCATACCGATTTCTTCAGAAATCACAGTACCGCCAGTCAGGGTAGCGATATCCTGCAGCATGGCTTTGCGACGGTCGCCGAAACCTGGCGCTTTAACCGCAGAGATCTTCACGATACCGCGCATATTGTTCACTACCAGCGTCGCTAAGGCTTCGCCTTCAACATCTTCAGCAATGATCAGCAGTGGCTTGCCAGACTTAGCCACACCTTCTAATACCGGCAGCAATTCACGGATATTAGAAATTTTCTTATCCACAGTCAGGATATACGGGTTGTCCAGTTCTACCTGGCCCGCTTCCTGATTGTTGATGAAGTACGGTGATAAGTAACCACGGTCGAACTGCATACCTTCAACCACGTCCAGCTCGTTGGCTAAACCCTGGCCTTCTTCAACTGTGATAACACCCTCTTTGCCTACTTTGTCCATCGCGTTGGCGATGATCTGGCCGATTTCGTCATCTGAGTTAGCAGAGATGGTACCTACCTGAGCAATCGCTTTGCTGTCGGCACAAGGCTGAGACAGGGCTTTTAACTCTTCAACCGCAGCAACAACAGCTTTGTCGATACCACGTTTTAAATCCATTGGGTTCATACCCGCAGCAACGGCTTTCACACCTTCATTGATGATGTTTTGCGCCAGCACTGTTGCTGTAGTGGTACCGTCACCGGCTTCATCGTTGGCTTTAGAGGCAACCTCTTTCACCATCTGTGCGCCCATGTTTTCGAATTTGTCTTCCAGCTCGATTTCTTTTGCAACTGATACACCGTCTTTGGTGATCAGTGGCGCGCCGAAAGATTTATCCAGGATAACATTACGACCTTTCGGGCCTAAGGTGACGCGCACAGCGTTCGCCAGCACGTTCACGCCTTTTAACATTTTATTACGGGCTTCATCGCCAAAACGTACGTCTTTTGCAGCCATTTTTCTAATCCTTAAAATTCAGTTAATGCGTTAAAAAGTTTGCGCAAGCTTAGTCCAGAATCACACCTAAGATATTGTCTTCTTTGGTGATGACGTATTCCTGACCATCAATTTTCTCGGTGCGCTCGACATAGGCACCAAACAGTACCTTGTCACCAACTTTTACGTCTAACGGCTTAACGTCACCGTTGTCTAACACACGGCCATTGCCAACTGCGACCACTTCACCACGGGTAGATTTTTCCGCCGAAGCGCCCGTTAAGACGATGCCACCAGCTGATTTGCTCTCAGCTTCTAAGCGTTTGATGATGACACGATCATGTAATGGACGAATATTCATGCTCTATCTCCTAAAGCGTTTTTGTGTTTTAACATGGGTGTTAAATTGTGTGCTCCCTATATGGGGCGGCCTGAAAAAAAATCCAAGGGGCTTTTTTAAATTTTCTTGTACGTGCGGTGCAATCAACGCAAAAACTACACCGTCTGACGCACACACTGAAAGCGACACTGCACTGCGCGGGTCTGTAGCCTGACAGATAGTGGTGTCTATTAAAATTAAGCGCGGCTATCGGCGTATAGTGCTGTCGTGCTAGTGTATTGCCACGTTGCAAGCTGGCTAAAATAAGGAAAACCGCCCCAATGTTAAAGTTGTTGTTATATCCGCTGCTGTGCCTTAGCCTGCTGCTAAGCACTGTGCAGGCGCAGCAAAGTTCTGTGCTCGATAGCCTGTTAAAACCTAACGACCAGTTTCTGCCGGTTGAGCAAGCTTTTGTGTTTGACTTTGTGCAGCAGCAAGACCAGCTGGTGGTCAGCTGGTCCATCGCCGATGGCTACTACTTATATAAAGACAAAATAAAACTCGGTGGCATAGCAGTAAGCTTCTCTCACCCCAGCTACCCGGCCAGCATGACCATAGAAGATGAGTTCTTTGGTGTGACTGAGGTGTATTTTCATCAGCTGACACTGCGCATACCGCTTACGGATATCAGTGAAGATGCGGTATTTAAAATTCAGTATATGGGCTGCGCCGAAGCGGGCCTGTGCTACCCACCGGTAACCAAAGAGGTGCCGCTGCAGCAGCTCACGGCCACTCAGGTTAATGACAGCAATAACCAAACTACAGCGACCGCAAGCTCACCCGTATCGAGCCAAACCTCACTGGCAGAAAAGCTCAGTGATGGTGCCAGTATCGCCACTCTCGCCGGCTTCTTTTTATTGGGCTTAGGTTTGGCTTTTACGCCCTGCGTCTTTCCGATGTATCCCATTTTAACCAGCATTATCGTTGGCCAGGGCCAGCAGTTGTCGAATAAACGCGCCTTTACGCTGTCATTTTCTTATGTGCAGGGTATGGCCATTACCTATTCCCTATTGGGGCTGGTGGTTGCCAGTTTAGGCGTGAAATTTCAGGGCTATATTCAGCACCCGGCGGTACTGATTGTTGCCAGTGTGATTTTTGTGCTGCTGGCACTGGCGATGTTTGGTGTATTTAACTTCAGCCTGCCATCAAGCTGGCAGGAGAAAATCAGTAATGTGAGTAATAAGCAGCAAGGCGGCTCGCATAAAGGTGCTTTTACCATGGGCGCGCTGTCGGGCCTGATTGCATCGCCCTGCACCACGGCACCGTTATCGGCAGCACTATTGTATGTGGCGCAAAGCGGCGACTTACTGCTGGGTGCGGTTACGCTGTATATCCTGAGTTTAGGTATGGGCTTGCCGCTGCTGTTACTGGGTAGCTCTGGCGGTAAATTGCTGCCCAAAGCCGGCAACTGGATGAATGCCGTGAAAACCAGTTTTGGCTTTTTACTGCTGGCCGTGCCGCTGATTTTACTTGAGCGTATGCTGCCATTTAGTTATGTGCTGCTGGCAGGCACTGCGCTGCTGCTGTGTTTTGTCATTTACCTGTACCGCACCCTGTTTGCTTTACAAAGCACCACAGCCAAAGCTGTTTTGCTCACGCTGGGGCAAATGTTACTACTTGGCGCTGCACTGCTCAACCTGCGCTACTTCTGGCCGGCGCAGCCCGCCGCGTCGGTTGCAGCCACCGAGCAACAACAGGGTTTTGTGTTGGTAGATACCCTTGAACAGCTACAGCAAAAAATTGCTGAAAGCGGCGGGCGCTATACCCTGGTCGACTTGTACGCCGAGTGGTGTATTGCCTGTAAAGAGTTTGAGCACCTGACGTTCCCTAAACCAGAAGTACAGGCTCAAATGCAAAAGATGCAGCTGATAAAAGTGGACGTAACGAAAATGACACGCAAAGATCAGGCACTGCTGGAGCATTATCAGGTGCTGGGTTTGCCTACCTTGTTGTTTTTTAGCCCGGATGGCAGTGAATTAACCCCCTCACGTGTTACCGGTTTTATGAATGCACCCGACTTTGCCGCCCACCTGGAGCAACTGCAGCAATAATCGTTATAGCGGCGCTAACAGTCGGCGCCGCTTACTCTCCTCTACACTCTGGCTGATAAGACCAGTATTTTGCTGCCATTTGTCACGATTTCACTATAATAAGGCGCTATTGTTAAGCCAAAGGCTCTAATGACGCGTTAAATTCGTCAAACAGATGCAATTGCAACTTAGCTTTGGCAAGATAGTGCCGGATCAAAACAATTAGCGGGAATTACGCACAAATGGCGGCAACTTATCGAATTTTAGTCTTAAATGGCCCTAACCTGAATATGTTAGGCGTGCGTGAACCCGCAGTGTATGGGTCCGCCACCCTGCAAGACATTATTACCGACCTGACGGAACAGGCAGCGGCGAAAGGTGTCGAACTGACACATTTACAATCTAACGCCGAGCACGAATTGGTTATCGCCATTCAACAAAGTCTGGGCCAGCAGGATTATATTCTGATTAACCCCGGTGCTTTTACACATACCAGCGTGGCAATTCGCGATGCGCTGCTAGCAGTGGCTATTCCATTTATAGAAGTGCACTTATCCAATGTGCATGCGCGGGAAAGTTTCCGCCGACACTCGTATTTATCTGATATCGCCAAAGGGGTGATCTGTGGTTTAGGTGCCAGAGGTTATCACTACGCACTTGATGCAGCGGTATCAGCCTTACAAACAACCAAATAGTAATAACTAAATCAGGCTCAAACGACATGGATATTAGAAAGATTAAAAAACTGATCGAACTGCTGGAAGAATCAGGCATTTCAGAATTAGAAATCACTGAAGGTGAAGAGTCAGTTCGCATCAGCCGTAATGGCCCGGCCCAGCACTTTGCACCACAGATGCAGCACTATGCGCCAGCGCCACAGCCCGCTGCGCCGGCTCCTGCTGCTGCACCTGCCGCTGCGCCAGTTGCTGACGCCCCTAAAGCGATCTCTGGTCATGTAGTGAAATCACCGATGGTAGGCTCTTTCTACCGCGCGGCATCACCAACAGCGAAAGCCTTCGTTGAAGTTGGCCAGAGCGTTAAAGTTGGCGATACGCTGTGTATTGTAGAAGCGATGAAGATGATGAACCAGATCCAGTCTGACAAGGCCGGTGTGGTAAAAGAAATTCTGGTAGAAAACGGCGACGCAGTTGAATTCGACCAGCCACTGTTTGTGATTGAATAACGCAAAAGGCAGACTGATGCTAGAAAAAGTACTGATTGCCAACCGCGGCGAAATTGCACTGCGTATCTTACGCGCGTGTAAGGAGCTGGGTATTAAAACGGTTGCGGTGCACTCCACCGTAGACCGTAATCTGAAGCACGTGCTGCTGGCCGACGAAACCATTTGTATTGGCCCTGCGCCGTCACCACAAAGCTACTTAAACATTCCGGCGCTGATTGCCGCCGCTGAAGTGACCAATGCTCAGGCAATTCACCCAGGCTATGGTTTCTTAGCAGAGCGCGCTGACTTTGCCCAGCAGGTAGAGGAAAGCGGCCTGATTTTTATCGGCCCGCATCCGGAGTCTATCCGCCTGATGGGTGATAAAGTTTCCGCCATTGAGGCGATGAAAAAAGCCGGTGTGCCTTGTGTACCGGGCTCTGATGGTGCAGTCGGTGATGATCCCACTACTAATAAAGCTATCGCTAAACGCATCGGTTACCCGATTATCGTGAAAGCCGCTGGCGGTGGTGGTGGCCGTGGTATGCGCGTAGTGCGCAGCGAAGAAGAGCTGGTTAGCTCTATCGAGATGACCAAAGCTGAAGCGAAAGCCGCTTTTGGTAATGATATGGTTTACATGGAAAAATTCCTGGAAAACCCACGTCATATCGAAATCCAGGTATTAGCTGACGGCCAGGGTAACGCTATTCATTTAGGTGAACGCGATTGCTCAATGCAGCGTCGTCACCAGAAAGTGGTAGAAGAAGCACCCGCACCGGGTATTACACCAGAGCTGCGCGCCTTTATCGGTGGCCGCTGTGTTGATGCCTGTAAAGTGATGAACTATCGCGGCGCCGGTACCTTCGAATTCCTGTTTGAAAACGGCGAGTTCTTCTTTATTGAAATGAATACCCGAATTCAGGTAGAGCATCCGGTTACCGAGATGATTAGCGGCGTTGACCTGATTAAAGAGCAGTTACGCGTTGCCTCTGGTATGCCTCTGACGATTAAGCAAGAAGATATCGTTATTCGCGGCCACGCTGTTGAATGTCGTATCAATGCTGAAGATCCGAAAACCTTTATGCCATCACCGGGTAAAATTACCCGCTTCCACCCGCCAGGTGGTAATGGCATTCGCTGGGATTCGCATATCTACGCCGATTACAGCGTACCGCCAAACTACGATTCAATGGTAGGTAAGCTGATTACTTACGGCGAAACGCGCGATATCGCCATTGCCCGTATGCGCAACGCGCTGGATGAATTGTTGGTCGAAGGCATTAAAACCAATATCCCGCTACATAAAGACATTATGCGCGATGAGGGTTTCTGCAAAGGCGGTACTAATATCCACTATCTGGAAAAGAAACTGGGCATCAAGTAATACGCTAAGCATTTGTTTCAATTATTTAAAAACCGCCTTTACGGCGGTTTTTTTCTGCATGTTTTTTGTATTAATTATCAGCCACTTCACCTTTTAGCCAACGATAAGCTGTGACAAAAAGGTTAACTTGCACTAGTGTTAAGCTGCTTCTGCCTGTTGTCACGGAGGAACTATGCACCTTTCAGGCACCTACGTTATCCACTTTATAGTTATGCTGTTACTGCTATACACCACGCCGCTGCCCGCCGAACCCATGGCCGCCCCCGGCGATAAATTAAAAGCCCAACAGCTAAAACTGGCCGAGTTGCCTGGTAAACCCGGCCGCTGGCATAGCACAGAATTTAGGCTACAGCCGGGTAAAGAGCAGCGTTTTTTTGTCCGTGGTTTAAACCCGGCAGCCCCCCTGTCCATTCAATTGATTAGCGCAAAACCAGAGCAAAGCGCCAACATTTCACTGCACCGTTTAAGCTGGATCACAGCCGACTATCAGGCCACGCTGCAACAGGGGCTGTTTCGGTTTGACGGCCGTGCTTATGGCGATGTTGGCATACGCATCATGCCTATTGGCGATGCCAATAGCACCGCCACCCTGCTGCTATGGCAAGGTGAGCCGGTAGCCAAAGCACTGATCGGCATTTATCAACCACCACAAAGCAGCGCTAACGATAGTAACAGCTCTGATAGGTCGGAAGATCAGGGCAGCGCGCTATCATGGTGGCAACTGACCGTGGTGTTGTTATTAGTGCTGATAGTGGCGCTGCTGGTGGCCCTGTTAAAACGCAAACACACAGCCACACTGGTGGCGGCGATGATACTAGCCGGCGCTGGCCTGCTGCCGACACCACCACTACAGGCACAGCAACAGGATGACAAATCACCACCAAAGCAACAGCACGAAAACCCCTTTGATATTCCCAAAGACGCCAAAGATGCCGCTGTTGTCGAGGATAAAGATAAAGCAGCCAGTAGTGGCGCAGCGGACAAAGATAAGCCAATTAGTGATAAGGACAAAGCCAGCGCGGACAAAGACAAAGCCCAGGACAGCATTGATGGTAAAAGCGCTACAGCCAAAGATAACAAAGATGCAGATAAAGATAGCGAGCTAGCAGATAACAGTGCCAACCAAAATACTGACGGCCAAAGCTACGCTGAGCGCCTGGCTGCCGCCGAGCAGCATGTGCTGCAGCTGGCTGAGCAGATAGGCGCTAATCGCGCCGAGTTGGAGCGGTTAAAACTGTTACTGGAGCAGGACAGAGACAATGAGCCCAGCACAGATAATCTGCCACCCTTGCCGCTTAGCTGTAAACCACCGCAGGTTGACGGCGATGGCATAGTACGTGACGGCGATGCACAGTGGGAAAATTTCGAGCGCTGCCAGCAATGCTATGCCCAGCCACTGGCCGATTTAGAAAACCAGCTATTGCTGTATGAGCGGCTCAGAGTGATTTACCGCAGCACCAAAGATTATGTCAATAACGCCATTACACTGGGCGATAAAGTACCCAAGCCGCATACGCTGCTGGAAAACGCCTGGGCGGCGCAGAAGTTTTCCATTAACCAATCGTTTGAGAAAACTAAACAAGCCTATGATGCCAAGTTGCCTGAGCTGAACGACAAACTCAGTGAAATTCTGGATCGCGTTGGTCAGTGCGAAACCGACTTTAACAATAACCCTATGTGGCGCCAGACCAGCGGCTTTTTCTTCTACAACACTATGGCCACTAGCTATAAAAGGAGCGACTAATGTTAAAAGGGACGGCACTATTGCTGTTGCTACTGGCCCCTGCTCTGACGGGAGCGCAAAGTAGTATTGATAAGGTAAAAGCCAGCTCGAAACGACTGGTGGAGGTTACCCCAGGCGCCAAGCAGGCATTGGAACTTGCCGCTGAGGAAGATATCACACCGCTTACCACCGCTGAGCTGGAGCAGCTTATTACCGAAGCGGGCGGCAGCCTGACCAAACATGGCCGTAACTTTGCCGATGAGCTGGCTGAAGCCGGCAGCACGGCACAATTTAGTGCAGAGGAAGTGGCGCAAATGGTGGCGCAAACCAACAAGGGCAAGGTCAATGCCAGTCATATCCGTAAATTGCTGGAGCAGCGCGAGGCTGCAAAACTACCCAGTCTGGCGGGTGGCCGACAGAGTGATGATTGCCCCGGCCTGGTCTATGGTAGCGGCAAGCGGGAAATTTGTCTGCCGCTGGCTGAATTGTCATTTGCTGATCAGGTGGTCGCGTTTACTCCCGGCGAGAAGCCCTCCAGAGTACCCTTTAATAATCCGCTAAAAGCCCTGGGCGAGCCGGATTACCGTGCCACCCAGTCACCCGATTTTATTTCGATTGGCTGTGACGGCGAGCTTATCGTGCAATTCACCGACAATGTATTGGTGGATGTTGCCGGACCAGACTTATACATTTTTGAAGTGGGCCCCTTTGTGGAAAAAACTGAGCTGGCCATTTCGCAGGACGGCACAAACTGGCTGGACGTTGGCGTAATAGAGGGTGCCCGCTCAGATGTCGATATTAACGGCTTGGTTGCGGCGGGTGAGCACTACAATTATGTTCGGCTACGTAACGCCGGCAAAAGCTGCGGCGGTATGCACAGCGGCGCCGATATCGATGCCATTGCCGCGGTTGGCGCAGAGATCCGCTTATCGCTCGATAGCGCCCTATTATTCGATATCGCTAAGTACAGCCTGAAGCCTGAAGCAAAAACCGCTTTAGACGAGTTACTGGCCAAAGTGGCCGCCTACGGCAACGATATTCGCGTTACGGTTGAAGGGCACACTGACAGCACGGGCTCAGATAGTACGAACAAAACCTTGTCCCAGCAGCGGGCACAGGCGGTATGGGATTATCTCGCGCCGGGGTTAAGCCTCAAGCCAGAGCAGGTAAGCATAAAAGGTTATGGTGCCAGCCGTCCGGTTGCCAGCAATGATGACGAAGCAGGCCGGGCGCTAAACCGGCGGGTTGATCTGCTGATCCGCCCAGGCCAAAAACCAAAACGCTAATGGAATTGCCTTATGTTAAAGCAAGCTTTACCACTATTTGCACTATGCCTGGGTTTACACACTACCTTAGCGCAGGCGGAAGAGCCGGTGTCGTCAGGTTTTACCTGGGATAAATGGGCACAGGCATTAAATGACTCTCCCTGTAACTGGTTCGATAAACCAAGATGGCAGCAACTGTTAACCACTGAGTATAACGCCAGCAAGACGACCAGCCGTGAAGCGACCAGCTGTAAGTTCGTTTCAAGCGATCAGACATTACTGATGACCGCCAGTATCCGCAGTTTAGCTGATGCTACTGCGGTTAATGCCGAACGTGACGGCATGCTGTCGCAAATCAGCCAGTATGGTAGTGGCCGCTTTGAGCAAATCCCCAGCGGTAATAACGCTGTAACGGCCATTTTGCGTAAAGATAAGCTGCAATTATTTGTCTTTGCCAATGACAATAACGAGGCGGCATTTATTTTACTCAGCGGCCATCCGGTACGTAACGAAACGCCAGAGCAAAAAGCCCTGCGTAAAGCACGACTCATTAAGGTAGCACAGGCGATGTTTGATCAGTTTCAGTTTTAAATCTGCTGTTAGCAAGCTGCGAAACGCCGGCTTTTCAGCTAGAATGCCGGCTGTTTTTAGCTAAAGAGAAATGCCATGCCCTGGATCCAATTGCGCGTTACCACCACCGAAGAGAAAGCCGAGCAAGTCAGCGATATGCTGATGGGCTGGGGTGCGCAGGCGGTCAGTTTTCTCGATGCGCATGACACGCCCATTTATGAGCCAATGCCAGGTGAAGTGATCTACTGGACTAACACTGTCGTGGTCGGCCTGTTTGATGCCGAACATCCAATGGATAAGGTGGTTAATCAGCTTAAGCAGGTGTCATTTTTCAAAGGCGAGCCAAATTTCAAATTAGAGCAGTTAGAAGATAAAGACTGGGAACGCGAGTGGATGGATAACTTCCATCCGATTAAATTTGGTCAGCGGCTATGGGTATGCCCAAGCTGGCGCGATATTCCCGACCCGACTGCTGTCAATGTGATGTTAGACCCCGGTCTGGCCTTTGGTACCGGCACCCACCCTACTACCGCACTGTGTATGCAATGGCTAGACGCAACTATTAAACCCGAGCAAACGGTAGTGGATTTTGGCTGCGGCTCAGGCATTTTGGGCATAGCGGCCCTTAAACTGGGCGCTAAACGCGTGGTTGGTGTCGATATTGACCCGCAGGCAATTGAAGCCAGCACCGCCAATGCCAAACGTAATAATGTCGAAGGCCAGATTGAGCTGTACCTGCCACAAGATCAGCCAAAAGATTTTCAGGCCGATGTGGTGGTAGCCAATATTCTGGCAGGCCCGTTAGCTGAGCTAAAAGACATTATCAGTGCTTATGTCAAACCTGGTGGCTTGCTCGCGCTGTCTGGCATTCTGGAAAGTCAGGCACAATCAGTAATGGATGCATATAGCGACGAGTTTAGCTTTGACCCCATAGCGGTGCAGGATGAATGGGTGCGCTTGAGCGCGCGTAAACAACGTTAAACTAGCGCCGCCGGGCTGAACGTTGCTTTTTCTGTTGGTACATCTCAGTGTCTGCACGTTTAAGCACTTGCTGTACCTGCTCACCCGGCTCCGCAACGACTAAACCGACACTGGCACCTTGATAATGCAGTACTGTATCGGCGATATCAAAATGCCCTGTGGTACTGTCGTAGATCTGCTGGCGCAGCGCTTTGGCAGCATGGCCAATATCATTGCCGGTTACCAAACCAAAAATAACAAACTCATCACCGCCAATACGGCTGATAAAATCACCCTCTCGCCGACCTTGTTGCAAATTAGCACTTATCGCCAGTAAAAAGCGGTCACCGGCGTCATGACCATATTCATCGTTGATACGTTTAAAATCATCCAGATCAATATAGGCAACGAATACAGCACTACCATTACGCTTACCATTAGCCAGCATGCGTTGTAATTCTTTCTCCAACGCCCGCCGGTTACCCAGCCCAGTCAGCGGATCAGTTAAAGCAACATTACGAAACTGACGGTTTTCCAGTGCCAACTGTTGCAGCATATGTTCACGTTCAACCTGCATCGCAATAATGCGGCTAATCAGTTGCAGTAACGTGGCATTGTCGGAAGATACCATGGTTTTTTCTGTACTGGCAGCGCACACCGTGCCGTAAAGCTGGCCATCTGACAGACAGACCGGCGCACTGACATAAGTGCTAATACCAAGCTCTGCTGCTGCCGCAGAGTCACCCCAACACTGAGCCACATCGCTGGTAACAAACTGCTTTTGCTCCAGGGCTCTTTTGCATAAGGTATCATTCCAGTCTACTGTCAGCCCTTCGCTTAGCTGCAGTTTCCCCGTGTTTAATGAATACACAATGTGCTGCACACCTTTGCTCAGATCGATGCGGGTAAAATATGCCGACTCAAGGCCAGTAGACTGTTGTAATAACTGAATAAGCGCCCTGACTTGCTGCTCAAGACCATCAGTTGCAATTGAGTGGTTTAGCTCTTCAATCAGCGAATCCATACTAAAAACCTGTTTATATTCAGCACTAATGAAACCATAACACCCGAATCTGATAATAACAAACCACAGGTTATCTATCCGATCGTTATGCGTTACAAACCGGCAAACTGAAATGGTTTGGCAATGTTAAACTGCTTAATGGTATTACCCGCATAGGTTTGGCCTTTATCCAGTGCCAGCTTTCGCGTTGGCTGACCGGGGCGAAAATCAGCCTGGCTTAACTCCACCCACAAGGTATTAGGCGTCAGCGCTGTCTCAAAATAATAACGTAGTGATTTATGGTCGGCTACCGACCTCCAGCGAGTGGAGGAAATATTAGGCTCAGTGGGTGACGAGATGCCAAAAGGCACTGAGGCATTGCGGATCACGCTAAACACACTGGCAGCCGCCAAAACGGCATCGTTCGTTTTTGGAATAGCCTCTAAATAAAATGACGCCCGCACAAAGCGATCGGCCGCCCGATTGGTGCCCGGTAGCATAGTGGTGCCGCCCAGCGCCTGCCAGTATTCATTGATCGCCAGTTGTTTTTCAAACACCGGTGAGTTGGTCATAACCGTATATGACGGGTCGTGATGGATAACCAGTTTGCCGTCGATATACTCAAAGACGGCACTATCGCCCTGCGCATCAGATAACGACAAATGTACCGTAGTAAAACGGTCGGTACCGGGAATGGTCGACGATACCACGACAAAAGGCTCATCACGCAGCGCCGTTACTGCTTCAGCCACCGTCGCATAGTTATCCAGCATATATTGCACCCAGGCCGCCACAGTTAAGCCTGGCTTACTGCCGTCATACTCAGGGTAACGAGATTCGACCAGCCACAGCAGATTAGCGACTAAACCTTTTTCGTTCATGCCATCGGCACTGGCAATATCAAAGGCACTGGCCACCACGCTGCCATATTTTGACGTCCAGCGCACTGAGTTAGCACCCACTTCGCCCTGGCGCTGCATACCACGCGGAAACAACCATAAATTAGCCGGAATATCATCACGCCAGTCCATCGAGCGTGCGGTAAGCACAAGATTGTCCAAACCCTTATACACCGCCCGGGTGCAGGCGTCAGCCACAGGGGCCAGGCTTAAGGTTAACAGGCTACTTAGAACTAAGGTTTTAATTTTCATTTGCGGCTCACTGTTTTAGGTTATCAGCACAGTAAAGCAGCGAAATGACAAAAAGAAAACCGCTACAGCTTGGCACAAGCAAAAAGGCCAGCATTACGCTGGCCTTTTTTCTGTCAGGGGGTTATTCCCACTCAATGGTCGCTGGTGGTTTACCGCTGATGTCGTACACCACACGGGAAATGCCGTTGATTTCATTGATAATGCGGTTAGATACTTTACCCAGCAAATCATACGGCAGGTGTGCCCAGTGTGCTGTCATAAAGTCGATGGTTTCTACTGCCCGCAGTGACACTACCCAGTCGTACTTACGCGCATCACCCATTACGCCAACCGATTTTACCGGTAGGAATACAGCAAAGGCCTGGCTGACTTTGTGATACAGCTCGGCTTTATGCAGCTCTTCGATAAAGATGGCATCGGCGCGGCGCAGAATATCGCAGTATTCTTTTTTAATTTCGCCCAGCACGCGCACACCCAAACCTGGTCCCGGGAACGGGTGACGGTACAACATGTCGTAGGGCAGGCCAAGTTCTAAACCGACTTTGCGCACTTCGTCTTTAAACAGCTCGCGCAGCGGCTCTACCAGGCCCAGTTTCATGTGCTCTGGCAAACCACCAACGTTGTGGTGCGATTTAATCACATGCGCTTTACCGGTAGCAGAGCCGGCAGACTCAATCACGTCCGGATAAATAGTGCCCTGCGCCAACCACTTGGCGTTGCTTAGCTTCTGTGCCTGCTCATCGAATACCTCAACAAAAACACGGCCGATGATTTTACGCTTGGCTTCCGGTTCATTCTCACCGGCAAGTGCTGATAAGAAACGCTCTTCAGCATCCACTTTGATAATATTCAGGCCAAAGTGGTCGCCAAACATATCCATCACCTGCTTGCCTTCGTTCAGGCGAAGCAAGCCGTTATCAACAAATACACAGGTCAGGTTTTTGCCGATAGCGCGGTGCAATAGCATCGCCACGACTGAGCTGTCCACACCGCCTGATAAACCTAAAATAACCTGATCATCGCCAATTTGCTGTTTTAAGCGGATAACCGCGTCTTCAATAATTGACGCCGGTGTCCACAGCTTGTCACAACCACAGATATCCACCACGAAATGCTCCAGCATCCGCAGGCCCTGACGGGTGTGGGTTACTTCCGGGTGGAACTGCACGCCATAGAACTGACGGGCTTCGTCTACCATACCGGCATGCGGGCAGGTTGGTGTGCTGGCACAGGTTACAAAACCTTCAGGAATTTGTACCACTTTATCGCCATGGCTCATCCACACGTCTAACAGTGCATTACCATTACCACCAACATGGTCTTCAATTTTGGCGAACAGGTCGTTTTCGGCCACCACTTCTACCTGGGCATAACCGAATTCGCGCATATCCGAACCCTGCACCTTACCGCCCAGCTGCTCGGCCATAGTTTGCATGCCGTAGCAAATGCCCAGCACCGGTACACCGGCTTCAAATACATACTGTGGTGCGCGTGGTGAGTTAGCCTCGTGCACGCTTTCCGGGCCACCGGATAAAATGATACCGGTGGGGTTAAATTCGCGGATCTGCTGCTCTGTTACGTCCCAGGCCCACAGCTCACAATAGACGCCAATTTCGCGTACGCGACGGGCAATCAGCTGAGTGTATTGCGAACCAAAGTCGAGGATCAGGATGCGGTGGTGATGAATGTTTTTGTTCATAGCGACCTTTAAAAATAAAGCGGCTGGAGTAAACCAGCCGATGAAACCGAAATCAGTTTAGCCTAAACGGTAGTTCGGGGCTTCTTTGGTGATCTGCACATCATGTACGTGCGACTCGCCCATACCCGCCGAGGTGACCCGGACAAACTCAGGCTTGGTGCGTAAGTCGTCAATGGTTGGGCAACCGGTTAAGCCCATGGCGCTGCGCAGGCCGCCCATTTGCTGGTGAATAATGTTTTCCATCGGGCCTTTGTATGCCACCCGGCCTTCAATGCCTTCAGGTACCAGTTTCTCAGCATTGTTGCTGCCCTGGAAATAACGGTCAGACGAGCCATTACGCTGCGCCATCGCACCTAATGAGCCCATACCACGGTAAGACTTGTAGTAACGGCCCTGATACAGCTCTACTTCGCCCGGCGCTTCTTCAGTACCAGCAAACATAGAACCCACCATCACGCAGTTGGCGCCAGCCACCAAGGCTTTGGCAATATCGCCCGAGAAGCGGATGCCGCCATCAGCAATAATGGTGACATCAGTGCCGGCCACGCCCATGGCAGCTTCAGAAATGGCGGTAATTTGTGGCACACCACAACCGGTGACAATACGGGTAGTACAGATAGAGCCGGGGCCGATACCCACTTTCACCGCATTGGCGCCAGCTTCTGCCAGTGCTTTCGCGCCAGCAGCGGTAGCCACGTTACCGGCGACAATTTGTAAATCAGGGTACTGGGCACGGGTTTGCTTTACACGGTCGATAACGCCTTGCGAGTGGCCATGCGAGGTATCAATCAGCAGAATATCGACACCAGCTTCCACCAGCGCGGCAATGCGCTCGTCAGTGCCCGGGCCCACGCCCACAGCTGCACCTACCCGCAGGCGGCCTAATTCATCTTTACAGGCGTTTGGCTTGCTGGCGGCTTTGTAGTAGTCACGAACTGTGATAAGGCCTTTTAATTTAAAGTCGTTATCCACTACCAGCACCTTTTCGATGCGGTGCTGGTGCATCTTTTTAAAGGCTTCTTCGCGTGGCGCAGTTTCCAGCACTGTCACCAAACGCTCACGTGGCGTCATTAAGCTGGCCACTTTTTCGCTGTTGTTGGCTTCAAAGCTCATATCGCGGCTGGTCAGCATACCTACCAGATTGTTGCTGGCATCAACCACCGGAAAACCCGAGAAACCGTGTTGCTGCGCCATGGCCTGCACTTCACGGATGCTCATGTCTGGCGTAACCGTAACCGGATCAGACACCACACCGCTTTCGAATTTCTTTACCCGGCGTACATTAGCTGCCTGCTCTTCAATGGTCATGTTTTTATGAATAAAACCTAAGCCACCTTCCTGCGCCAGCGCTATGGCTAAGCGGGCTTCGGTTACTGTGTCCATAGACGCAGATACCATAGGAATATTCAGCGTGATGCTTTTGGTCAGTCGGGTACGTAAATCGGCCGTATGAGGTAGAACAGTAGAGTGCGCCGGTACCAGTAACACATCGTCAAAGGTAAGGGCTTCTTGTTTGATCCTGAGCATTGCAACAATCTCGCTGTGGCTGAAAAGATAGGGAATGTTGCGGCGCAATTTTAACGGTTTTACGCGCGTATCACAAACGGTTTTTTGTTTTATGTTACCCTAAGCGTCATTCAGTACAGCCAACACAACATGTGCCATGACCAACCCGGATATTTATACCGTATCGCGTTTAAACAGCGAAGTGCGTTTAACGCTGGAGCTACAGTTTCAAACACTGTGGCTACAGGGCGAAGTGTCTAACTTTGTCGCTGCGGCCAGCGGCCACTGGTACTTTTCATTAAAAGACAATGCCGCCCAGGTAAAGTGCGCCATGTTTAAAATGGCTAACCGTAACAGCAGCTTTAGGCCACAAAACGGTCAGCAGGTACTTATTCGTGCCCGCATTAGCGTGTACGAGCCGCGCGGTGAGTACCAGCTACTGGCTGAGTTTATCGAAAGCGCCGGCGCCGGTTTGCTAAAGCAGCAGTTTGAGCAGTTAAAAGCGCAATTGCAGGCCGAGGGCTTATTTGCAGCAGAGCGCAAAAAACCACTGCCAGCACAGGTGCAACGTGTAGGGGTAATTACCTCGCCGACCGGTGCAGCGGTGCGCGATATCGTTACCGTACTTAAACGCCGGGCGCCCGGTATTGAAGTCATTATTTACCCCAGCCAGGTGCAAGGCGAGACGGCAGCTGCCCAGCTTCGCACTATGTTAAGCCGGGCGATACAGCGCAATGAGGTGGATGTATTAATTATTGGCCGCGGCGGTGGCTCGCTGGAAGACTTATGGTGTTTTAACGATGAATTGCTGTGCCGTGCGCTAGCCGCCAGCCCTATTCCAATCGTTAGTGCGGTAGGTCATGAAATTGATTTTGCCCTGACCGACTTTGTTGCTGATGTGCGCGCCCCAACACCTTCTGCCGCGGCAGAACTGGTATCGCCGGATCAGTCGCATCTAATAGACCGCATACTGCAGTTGAAAAACCGCTTAGTGCAGGCGCAGCGCAGCCGCTTGCAACACGCCGCACCAACACTGCTCAATTTAAGCCAGCGCCTTATTGCACTGCACCCCAAACGCCGCCTGCAGCAGCAACAACAGCGGCTGGATGAGCTGCAACTGCGTCTAACAGCCACCATTAAGCGCATCTTTAACGCTGCGCAGCAACGCCAGCAGTATGGTGATAAAAGCCTGCGCCAGTTATCACCGGTTAAAAGCCTGCGACAGCACAGCCTTAAACTTGACGAGTTACAGCGCCGGCTGATTAACGCCCAGCACGCTTTGCTTAAACAGCGTAAACAACAGCTGGCGGCGCTTGGCAGCCAGTTAAATACGGTAAGCCCGCTGGCTACACTGGCACGCGGCTACAGCATTACCTTTGACGCCAAACAGCAGGTGGTGAGTAACCACCAGCAGTTACAGCCGGGAGATAAAGTGCAGGTAAAGCTGGCAGAGGGTGGCTTTGAAGCCGAGGTAATAAAGCTTACCGGCGGCTAGTGCCGCCGGTAGTTTAGATTGATTAAACCGTTTTAGCGCTGGTATCAAAACGATGGCGTATTTCCTCTTCTGCCGCTTCTGTTACCAGGCCATTCTCATGCAGGTAATTGAGTGCCCGCTGGCCAGATTGCGCCAGCGACTGGTTAGCCAACTGCTCCATATGCGCCGGTAATGTCTGCGGATGCTGGGCACAAAGAGTCGCTAATTTTTCCGCATTACGTGCCTGGTAGTGTCGGTACAAGCCGGTGACTTCGGTATAAATATCTTGCTGGAATACCGGTTCGTCAAAGTTATCCTGCATTAGTCCAATAATAATTAATGCCTTTCTGGCAACTATCATCTGGCTGCGGTAGTACTCCAGCTTTTCTTCCAGTAATTTGGCTTCGCTGACTTTACGGCTAAACAGCGTATGCATCATGGTGGCCAGCGCTTCAAAAATGTCTTTGCGCTCACGAAACGCATCAGGGTCAATATTGTTATGCTGAGCGTACTCAATTTTTTCTTTTTGCAAGAACAGCTTGCTGTAAATCTTGCGATAAGGCCTTAAGCTGACTTCATTGTTGATATACAGCCGCTTCAGGATGGTGAACTCAATATTCACCATGGCCAAATGCAGTGATTGCACAAACACCGTCCGGCCGTAACGCTGCATCAGGCTCTGCCGCTCGGCCTTGGCCTCACTGAGCTTTTGCTCGACCTGCGCCAGCAGAAACTGGAATTTCTCTTCACTGAAAAACCCCTTCGCCCGGTGCTCTTGTAAGCGTGAGCGCTCCATCAGCAGGTAGTAAATACCCAAATCAGCACGGTGCGCTGTTTCCAGTGGCTCGGCCGCATTAATCTTATAGCGGCGCATCATGGGGCCAATCATCGGCGCTTTAATAAACAACGTAGCCAGGATACAACCGATAGTCAGGGCTAACAAGAAATCACGCGGCGAGTACGGCAGGCTCCAGCCTTCTAATGTAAAGTCTGCCGGGATAATCAGCACGATAATAATCGACAAGGCGCCGCGCAAACTGGCCCAGGCCAGTAATTTGCGCCAGGATGACGGGATCTGCTCTTCCACTTTGCTCATGTTTAACGGCAGCATCACCGCATACACGGCCACAATACGGGTCAGCGCCACCACCATCACCGCCACTAAAATAGGCAACCACAACTCGGCAAAATTCACGCCTAAGCTGGCAAACAGCAGGCCCGCCATCAAAAACACCAGCGAGTTAACAATAAAGGCCATGTGTTCAATCAGTTTACTTAAATACTCATCCACCTTGGGCGCCAGAATATTGCGCGAGTAATTGCCCAAAAACAGCGAGGCGACGGTTGTGGCAATAATGGACGACACGTGGAAATAACCCAGGCTGTTGATGAGCTCAGTCAGAATAAACACCAGATGCGCTGAAATCACCAACAAGGTCACAGTTACAAATTCGTTGCGCTTGGTATAGTGCAGCGCCTTGGAAAACAAGCCGGCCATCAGTAAGCCGATGACAATACCCGAGGACAACATGATTAAAAATTCGCTTACTCCGTGCAGCACTGTGGTACTGCCAAAGAAGCCCTCGGTAGCAATGGCAAAAAACACAAAAAACAGCGCCACCGCCGTACCATCGTTAAATAAACTTTCACCCTCAAAAATCATGCCCAGCCGGCGTGGCACACCAAACTCTTTAAACATTGACAGCACCGCCACCGGATCGGTTGCCGAAATAATGGCGCCAAACATTAAGGTGAGGATAAGTGGTACTTCTATGCCAATTAACGGTAACAGGTAATACAGCACAACACCGATAATAACCGCCGAGATACACAGGCCAACGATAGCTAACAGCGAAATGGCCCAGGCATTGTCGACCATTTTGCGAAAATTCATATTAAAACCAGACTCAAAAATCAGTACCGGCAGGAAGATAAAAAACAGCAGCTCCGGCGTTAAAGCCATTTCACTAATAAAGCCAAACACCGTACTGAGATAAGGCAAACTGACTATCGGCACAAGCAGCAGGCCCACCAACACCAAAAGCACTGTGTAGGGCATTTTCAGACGTTTAGATGCAAAATAAACTACGGTGGACAGCGCTATTAACACAAATAGTGCCAGCGTGGATGTCAGGGTGAGTACCATTGCCAAAGCTCTCCGCTATATATTGAACGGGTTTAATTTAAAACTGGGTAATAAAGCAGTGTTGCCGATGCAATACGAACGTGGATTGAAACAGCACTGTTTAGAAAGGGGTTTACTCTGAGAGGGGTATTGCCGAAGAGGTGCAATGACGGTAATGGGTAACGTTTTAGTGCAGGCCGCAGGCAAAACCTGACAACACAGCGCGGCCAGCAGCAGGCGGATAAATGTAACAACGTTACCGGTATAACGGGCAGCGCGAACCGCGATGATTAACATCGGATGCATTGCAATTACCTTATTTTTATCACCAGAGCGCGGTAAAAATTGGCTCAGTGCTCAGAATAGCGCGCGTATTCTAACCCCTACAGGCAGGAAGTAAAGCTAAAAGCGCTGTTCATCGTTATTTCCCGGCATTCTCCCGCAGCTTGAGGCTCCAACCAACAGCCTTAGCCAGGTAAATTTGCATTAAACCTCTGTATACAGATTGTAAAATTTCAGCTACAGCGCTACAGTTGCCGCCACGACGTTATTTACACAGCATCAGGACTGCATTATGCCTTTCCCTGCGACATTCTCAGTACGCCAGTTAGCACTGGTTTTGGGCTGTGCCACCCTACCCTTTATCAGCGGCTGTACCGTGCTGGGCATGGTGGCAGACCATGCGCTATTTGAAGAAGACCGCCGCAACACGCCGTTAATGGAGCAAAACACGACTCACCAGCCGGAAATGGCATTCAGCCAGCTGGGGTTAGAAGCCGATATCGCTATCGCGAAAAAAGTCATTGCAACAGTAAAAGGTGAACCTGAACAACCCAAAACGCGCTGCAAGGTGGAAAACGGTATCCGCTTTTGTTATCAGGAAGGCGCCGAAGGCTACTAGCCGCTATGTGCCTAAGGCAGGCTTTTCCTTTTAAACTGGTAAATCCATAGAAAAAATGCTGGTGACTTGTTAACAGCGGACTATAGTTTAGCTATGTGTAGTTCAAAGGCTACTGCTATGGATAGCGCGATAGCATGCCCACAACCAATACGGCGCTGGTTATTCTGGCATCGCTGCTTTTTACTCGCTGGTTTGTTGTTGATGCTGTTTCAGTTGCATGCGCAGGCGCTACGCGTGGCGGTATCGGCAGATGACTACCCACCGTTTTATTATCAGCAAGGCGAAACCTTGCAAGGCTTCTCCGTTGATATATTACAGGCGGTCGCTACCGATCTGGGTTTAAGCGTGCAATGGCAGCGCTTGCCCTGGAGCCGGGTAGTACAGCACGTAGCCAGCGGTAAAGCCGATGTTATTACCGTATTTTATAAAACCGATGCCAGAGCAGAGCAGTTTTACTTCAGTACCGAGAGTTATTTGCGTGACCCTATAGTGCTGCTATGTGCTACGCCGTGCCAGACACAATTTGATGGTGACCTGGCCAAACTCAGCCAGCAACCGGTAGCCGTAGTGCGTGATTTTTCTTATGGCCCACTGATAGACCGGCTGGAATTTAGCCGCGCCGCGGTAGTAGATTCCGACCCTATGCTGTTTAAGCAACTGATTAAACGCCGGCTGCAGCTAGGCATAGCCTCACTCATAACCGTGCGCCACGCCCCCGAGCTAAAACAAACCGATGCTCAGGTGCAGGTGCTTTACCCAGTGCTGGATTATGTCGATATCTACTTCGCCTTTAGCCGGCAAAGCAGCGTAACGCCAGAGCTGGTCCGCCGCTTTGACCAGGCTTTACATCGCTACAAAAAAAGTGATGCCTACGCAGCCTTACTCAGCCGCTATCAGCTAGTGGATTTGTAAAGCCGGTAACGACCCCATTTTCCACTGTCTAATAAAGACTTTCACTGGTCGCTGCATAAAAATACAATGCTGTTTTTGGCTAAGCAGAACTTTATGTCTCACAACACCATTACCTTAAACCAACAGCGCCAGCCGCTGGCTCATCTGGAATCAGTCTGGCTGTTTGGCTATGGCTCACTGATTTATAAAACCGACTTTGCATATCTGGATGCTAAACCGGCCTGCATTTATGGCTGGGAAAGGCGGTTTTGGCAGGGCTCGCATGATCACCGTGGTACGCCACAGGCGCCGGGGCGGGTGTTAACCTTGGTTGAAGCGCCCGGTGCGCGCTGCGCGGGTATGGCGTATCAGGTAACGCCCGATACCTTTGAGCATTTAGACCATCGCGAGAAAAACGGCTATTTGCGTGTATTTACCCCGCTGCATTGGCTGGCTGATTCTGACAACAGCAGGCAAGGTGAAACAGAAGGCATAGTGTATTTAGCCACGCCTGATAACGCAGCCTATTTAGGCCCGGCCAGTGACAGCGACATTGCCGCCCATATTGCCAGCAGCGCCGGCCCAAGCGGGCCGAACAGGGATTATGTGCTGCAACTGGCACAAGCCCTGCGCGCTATGAACGAGCACGATGAGCATGTATTTGCCATTGAACGCGAGCTGCTAAAACTTTTATAAGCCAAGCTGTTAACGCCAAGCCTGCCGACAATAAAAAAACCGGGCGGTGCTACACACCAACCCGGTTTTGTTTAGCCCTTAGCGATAAGCCTTTAGCACTGAGCTTTTAAACTCATCACTAAGCACTTACCACTCAGCACTACTCTTTCACCACATCAATAAAGTACTTCACTTCGCCATCTACCGCTTCGCGCACTAAGCCGTGCACGTCGGTTTCAAAGCCTGGGAAGGCGCTGTTAAAGGCGCGGGTAAATTGCAGGTAGTTGATAATAGTTTTGTTAAAGCGCTCGCCCGGCACCATCAGCGGAATGCCTGGTGGATAGGGCGTAACCAGCATAGCCGTTACACGGCCTTCAATTTCGTCAATCGACACCCGCTCAATTTCGCGGTGTGCCATTTTGGCCCAGGCATCAGCCGGGGTCATCGCCGTTTCAATGGTCGATAAGTACATTTCGGTGGTCACTTTGGCCACGTCATACTTACGGTACATATTGTGAATTTGCTGGCATAAATCGCGCAGTCCGACTTTTTCATAACGCGGCTGTTTTTTGGCAAACTCTGGCATAACGCGCCACATCGGCAGGTTTTGGTCGTAGTCGTCTTTAAACTGCTGCAGCTCAGTTACCATAGAGTTCCAGCGGCCTTTGGTAATGCCAATGGTAAACATAATAAAGAATGAGTACAGACCGGTTTTTTCAATAATAATACCGTGCTCGGCCAGATACTTACTGACAATAGCTGCCGGTATGCCCTGCTCGTCAAACTGACCGTGCAGGTTTAAGCCCGGCGTGATAATGGTGGCTTTAATTGGGTCGAGAATATTAAAGCCAGATTCTATCGCGCCAAAACCGTGCCAGCTGTCTTTGGCATGCAGCGTCCAGTTATCGCGTGTACCTAAGCCCTCTTCTGGCAGCTCGTCCGGGCCCCATACTTTAAACCACCAGTCATCGTCGCCAAAATCAGCATCCACCTTGCGCATGGCACGACGAAAATCTATCGCTTCTGACAGGCTTTCTTCAACCAGCGCCGTGCCGCCTGGCGGCTCCATCATGGCTGCAGCCACGTCACAGCTGGCAATAATGGCGTATTGCGGGCTGGTAGAGCTGTGCATCAGGTAAGACTCGTTAAAGCGGTGCGTATCCAGGCTGCGGTTTTGCGCATTTTGCACCAGAATTTGCGATGCCTGCGACAAACCCGCCAACAGTTTGTGGGTCGACTGGGTAGCAAACACTACTGTGTCTTCTGAGCGCGGCCGATCTTTACCGATGGCATGCATATTGTGATAGAAGTCGTGGAAGCTGGCATGCGGCAGCCAGGCTTCGTCAAAATGCAGGGTGTCGATGGTCGAGCCCAGCTCTTGCTTAATTTCTTCTACGTTATACAAGATACCGTCGTAGGTACTTTGTGTAATAGTCAGAATGCGCGGCTTTTTATTCTTCGCATTACGGGCAAAGGGGTTGGCCTCAATCTTTTTCGCAATCGCCGCAGGTGAAAACTCACTTTTCGGGATCGGGCCGATAATGCCGTAGTGGTTACGGGTTGGCATTAAAAACACCGGTATGGCGCCGGTCATAATAATCGAGTGCAAAATCGATTTATGACAGTTACGGTCGACCACCACAATATCGCCCGGTGCCACCACAGAGTGCCACACCATCTTGTTAGACGTTGAGGTGCCGTTGGTAACAAAGAACAAATGGTCGCAGTTAAAAATGCGCGCCGCATTGGCTTCACTTTCAGCCACCGGGCCGGTGTGGTCCAGCAGCTGGCCCAGCTCGTCTACCGCGTTACAGACATCGGCGCGCAGCATGTTTTCACCAAAGAACTGGTGAAACATCTGCCCGACCGGGCTTTTTAAAAAGGCGACGCCACCGGAGTGGCCCGGGCAGTGCCAGGAGTAAGAGCCGTCAGAGGCGTAATCCATTAAGGCGTTAAAAAACGGTGGCGCTAACGCATCGAGGTATTTTTTCGCCTCACGGATAATATGCTTGGCGACAAACTCGGGCGTGTCTTCAAACATATGAATAAAGCCATGCAGCTCGCGCAGTATGTCATTCGGCACATGGCGGGTGGTGCGGGTTTCGCCGTATAAAAAAATCGGAATATCGGCATTACGCTTACGTACTTCTTTGACGAAGTTACGCAGCTCGGCAAGCGCCTTATCTATCTCAGCGGCGCTGCCGCTGCCAAACTCTTCATCGTCAATCGATAAAATAAAGCACGAGGCGCGGCTGGCCTGCTGAGCAAAGGCGCTTAAATCAACATAGCTGGTGTAGCCCACTACCTCGAAGCCGTGGCTGCTAATGGCCTGAGCTAAATCGCGAATACCTGAGCCGGAGATATTCTCCGAGCGGAAGTCTTCGTCGATCACAATAACCGGGAAGCGAAAATTCATAACGGTATCCTTATTGCTCCAGTTTTTTGCGCGCTTTCATCAGGCGCTCACGCTTGTATTTCTGCAGCGGCGTTTCAGTGTTCTTTTTCGTCGGCGCAAAGGGGTTGTCACCTTCGCGGAACTCAATACGAATTGGCGTACCCATCATTTGCAACGATTTACGGAAGTAGTTCATCAGGTAGCGCTTGTACGAGTCTGGCAAATCGTTGACTTGATTACCATGTATTACCAGCAGCGGCGGGTTGTAGCCACCCGCATGGGCATATTTCAGCTTTACCCGCCGGCCATTGACCAGTGGCGGCTGGTGATCTTCCTGCGCCATTTTCATAATGCGGGTTAACAGCGCCGTGCTGTGGCGTTTAGTAGCACTGTCAAAGGCTTCTTCGACTGATTCAAACAGGTTACCCACACCAGAGCCATGCAAGGCCGAGATAAAGTGCAAACGGGCAAAGTCGATAAAGCCCAAGCGGCGGTCCAGCTCGCGCTTAACCTCGTCTTTAATGCTGTCGTTTAAGCCATCCCATTTATTCACCGCAATAACCAATGAGCGGCCGGCATTTAACACAAAACCTAAAATGCTTAAATCCTGATCAGAAATACCCAACCGGGCGTCCAGCACTAAAATCACCACGTTGGCATCTTCAATCGCCTGCAGTGTTTTTACTACCGAGAACTTCTCTACCATGTCATCAATTTTGCCGCGTCGGCGCACACCCGCCGTGTCAATGAGGGTGTAATCACGGCCGCCGCGCTGCATCGGAATATAAATGGCATCGCGGGTGGTGCCGGGCATATCAAATACCACTACCCGCTCTTCACCTAAAATACGGTTGGTCAGCGTAGACTTGCCCACGTTAGGCCTGCCGACAATGGCCAGCTTAATATGTTCGTTACGCAGCCGCGCGGCTTCAGCTGCCGCTTCTTCGTCGGTCAGGGTTTCCAGCGCAGGGCCGTCTTCATCAGCAACATCGCTGCTTAACGCCTGCTGCTGTTCATCACTTAATAAAGGCACCAGCGCGCGGTTTAACAGCGCCGACACGCCGCGGCCATGGGCTGCAGCTATCGGGTACACTTCGCCCAGGCCCAGGCTATAAAAGTCGGCAATGGCGGTGTCGGCGTCCAAACCGTCGGTTTTATTCGCCACCAAAAACACTTGTTTTTCCACTTTGCGGATATGCGCAGCGATGGCCTCATCACCCACCGTCACACCGACACGGGCGTCAAGCATAAACAGTACCACATCGGCCTCGTCTATTGCTTTAAGTGACTGCTCGGCCATTTCCACTTCAATGCCTTGCTCATTGCCGTCGATACCACCGGTATCCACCACAATAAACTCCAGGCCTTCATATTTTACCGTGCCGTATTTGCGATCGCGGGTCAGGCCCGGAAAATCAGCTACCAGCGCATCACGGCTGCGCGTTAAGCGGTTAAACAGTGTCGACTTACCGACATTGGCTCGCCCTACCAGGGCAACGACAGGCAACATTAGGTGCACCTCAAAAATAACAAAACAGGCCCACTACAGGCCTGTTCAAAAAACTTGCACCGCCGGGGCGGATTAAGGCGTTTGTAATAAGACTAGCTCACCGTTGCGGCTTTGCACCAGTAACACATCACTGTTACTGACCGCCTCGGTGTAAAAACCCGAACTGTCCATACTCTGGCGGGCAACAAAATCGCCCGTCTCGCGGTTTAACCAGTGCAGGTTGCCTTGGTTATCCCCTACCACCAGGTAATTTTTGTATACCGTGGGCCCGGTCAGGTAATGTTTGTTTAAACCAAACTGCGACCAGCGCTCGGTACCGGCGCGGCTGTCCATGGCGTAAATGCGACCTTGGGAGTCAACCAGATACAAGGTGTCACCCTGCATGGCCATATTGCGGAAGCTGGCATAATCCCGCTTCCAGATTTGCCGGCCACTGCGTAGCTCCTGCGCCACTAAAGCGCCATTATAGCCAATACTGTACACGGTGCCGCCTTGTACAATCGGCTTAGCGTCAACATCAGCTAACCGCGACAAATCAGTAGTCCCCATTGGCACAGCGACTTGCTCTTCCCAAGCCTGATAACCGCGGTCGGCAATCAGCACACCAATATGGCCACTACCTGAGCCATAAATCACACCACCGGATTCAATCACCGGCTCACTGACGCCTCGTAAGGTCAAAGCAGGTTGTTCGTTTTCAAACTTCCAGCGCTGCTCGCCGGTGTCCGGGTGTAAGGCGATTAAGGTACCCGCACCCGTTGCAACAACCACCAATCCATCGCCGGTAGCCGGGCTGGCTAATACTTCGCCCGGCACCTCTACCCGCCAAACCAGCTCGCCGTCGGTGCTTAACGCCACCACATCGCCGTTTTCGGTGCCAAAATACAGTTTGTCATAACCAAAAGCCAAACCGCCGGAAATGCGGGCATTGTCACCCGACCAAACATCACCAATGCTTTGCCATAGCGAACTGCCGGCTGGCTTGCGTAAGTCGAATAGCCATTTACGTTTACCTGAGGCCAGATCAAAGGCGGCGACCAGGCCTTCACGACTGGCAGCGTACACGGTGTCTTTAACAATAATCGGTGTCAGGCTGGACTCATAATGCTCAACCCCAGAGCCGATGCTGCGGCTCCACACTTCATCGGGTTCGATGATATTGGTCACCGGTGGTAACACCAGCTCTTCTTTACTGGAGCAGCCCGCCAGTACCAGGGCTGCCAGTAATAATGCCTGTTTAAGCTGTAATTTCACGCTTACCTCGTTATGCTGCAGTGACGTGCGCCAGCTCATCCAATTTTATTTGTAACAACTGCGTATTCTGACCGGCGCTGCTTAGCGCTTGTTGATAAGCCGTTTTGGCTTCGGCTAAACGCTCAGCCTGTACCAGCACATCACCTTTCAGCTCGGCTTGTATGGCGGCAAAACTCTCTGGCACTGGCTTAGCTAAGGTCGCTAAAGCCGCGTCCAGCTGGCCCTGTTCACGCTGCAGTCGCGCTAAGCGCAGCTGCGTAACCGCCAACAGTTCTGGCTGCTTGGTATTGGCCAGCACCCAAGTTAACTGCGTGGCCGCTTTATCAAACTGTTGTAATGCTACGGCATCTTTTGCTGCCAACAGTGCCGCCAGCACAGCGTAGTTATCCGCTTTACTGCCATCAATAAAACCCTGCGCCTGGGCTAACCAATCTTCACTGGCGCTGGCATCACGCTGCTCAACCAACTGGCTGAACTTGGTTGAGGCTGCCTCAGCCGCTTCGCGCTGATCAGCCTGATAAAAACGAAAACCGTATAATGCGGCTAACCCCAGCACCACACCACCCACTATAGCTTTGCCATAGTCCTGCCAAAACCGCTTTATCGCTTCAACCTGTTGTTCTTCGCTACTATAAATTTCCACTGCGTTACTCCGTTTCAAGCTCAGTGCGCTGTCAGCATTATGCCAGCACTGCCGCTACATCTGTGATTAGTAAAGTTTGCTGCGGCTTGTCATCACGCAACCATTTTAAGGTAATTTCACCCCGTGCCAGCTCATCTTCGCCCAGGATCAGACCAATGCTGGCACCAGACTTATCTGCCCTTTTTAATTGTTTCTTTAAATTGCCGCCGCCGCAGTGCGTCATAATACGCTTACCCGGCAAAGCGCTGCGCAGCTGTTCGGCAACAGTTAACGCGGCAAGTTCCGCCTCATCGCCAAGTGCCATCAGATAAATGTCGGCGGTTGCAGGCAGCTGTGGCAGTAAATTCAGGCTTTGCAGCAACAATACCAGCCGCTCCAGCCCCAAGGCAAACCCTACCGCTGGCGTCGCTTTACCGCCCAGCTGCTCAACCAAACCGTCATAACGACCGCCTGCACACACAGTGCCTTGGGCACCCAATTCAGTGGTCACCCACTCAAATACGGTTTTGTTGTAATAATCCAGCCCACGCACCAAACGCGGGTTAAGGCTAAATTCAATACCGGCACGACTTAACAGCTGCTGCAAACGGGCAAAATGAGTTTTTGATTCCTCATCCAGATAATCTGCCAGCTGTGGCGCACCCGCCAGCACCCCGGCCAAAGCCGGGTTTTTGCTGTCCAGCACCCGCAACGGGTTAGTATGCATGCGGCGCAAGCTGTCTTCGTCCAGTAAGGCTTTGTGTTGTTCCAGATAGCTAACCAGCGCTTCACGATAAGCGGCGCGCGACTCGCTGGAACCCAGCGAATTCAGCTCCAGTTTCACATAAGGCGTAAGGCCCAATTGTTGCCACAGGCGGGCTGACAAGATAATCACTTCAGCATCGATATCGGCTGAAGCCATACCAAAGGCCTCTAAGCCAAACTGATGAAACTGCCGGTAGCGGCCTTTTTGCGGCCGTTCATGACGAAACATCGGCCCGGTATACCACAGCCGCTGCTCCTGGTTATACAGTAAGCCATGCTCATTACCTGCCCGTACGCAACAGGCGGTGCCCTCTGGGCGCAAAGTTAAGCTGTCACCATTACGGTCGTTAAAGGTGTACATCTCTTTTTCGACAATGTCGGTCACTTCACCAATAGAGCGCTTAAACAGCTCGGTCATTTCCACTATCGGAAAGCGGATTTCACTGTATCCATAGCTGGCAACGGTATGGCGCAGGATCTGCTCGACATACTGCCAGGCCGTTGTGTCCTGCGGCAGGCAGTCGTTCATGCCGCGAATGGCCTGAATTTGCTTCGACAAAATGAGTCTTCCATCGGGTTAAATTAAAAAACTGCCGCGATTATAGGCGCAACCACGGCAAACACCAAGCCTGTTACCGGCTTAATCGACCTTTCGGACTGCGATTTGCTGCGCCAGATAACTGCGTACCTGCTGCTCCAGTTGGGTGGCAATTTGCTCATTATCCAGCCGCAGCTTTTGCCGCTGGCCATTTATGTAAAAGCCGCTTTTTTTGTTAGCACCGGCCACACCTAAATCCGACACCAAAGCCTCACCCGGGCCATTCACCACACAACCAATCACCGACACCGTTAATGGCTCGGTGATGTCTTCCAGTTGCTGCTCCAACTGATTCATGGTTTTAATCACATCAAATTCCTGCCGCGAGCAGCTTGGGCAGGCAATAAAGTTAATGCCACGCGAGCGAATGCGCAGCGACTTTAAAATATCAAAGGCGACTTTAACTTCTTCTACCGGATCGGCCGCCAACGAAATACGCAGCGTATCACCGATACCTTCCGCCAGCAGCATGCCCAGGCCAATAGCGGATTTTACCGCACCAGCACGGGCCCCACCGGCCTCGGTAATACCCAAATGCAGCGGCTGCACTATCTGTTTGGCCAGCAAGCGATAGGCACCCACCGCCAAAAACACATCAGAGGCTTTGACACTGACTTTAAATTGATCAAAATTCAGCCTGTCCAATATATCCACATGGCGCATCGCTGATTCAACCAGCGCTTCGGGTGTCGGCTCGCGGTATTTTTCCTGAATATCGGCTTCAAGCGAGCCACCATTAACCCCGATACGGATGGGAATATTATGGTCGCGGGCGCAGTCTACCACGGCGCGAATGCGATCTTCCCTTCCGATATTACCCGGGTTAATCCGCAGACAATCCACGCCATATTCGGCTACTTTCAGTGCGATACGATAATCAAAATGAATATCCGCCACCAAGGGCACCGGCGATTGTTGCTTAATCAGCTTAAAGGCTTCGGCAGCGTCCATGGTGGGCACCGACACCCGCACGATATCAGCACCTGCCTTGGCGATAGCTTGAATTTGCGCTACGGTGGCGGCGACATCGGTGGTCAGGGTGTTAGTCATCGACTGCACCGCTATAGGCGCGTCACCGCCTACAGGTACAGACCCTACATGAATTTGTGTGCTTTTACGGCGTTTAATCGGACTGTCTGCAAACATGCTTATTCTTACTCAGGAAGGGTGAACTTTGCTACGCGACCGGCAGGAAAGCCTGCCATATCAACGACTTGCTGATTTAAACTAATACTAACCACACTGGGGTTACCCAAGGTGATAGTAAAGGGGGCAACCCCGCTTAACTGCATAATATAACCGGCTTGCTTGGTGCCAAAGGCGACCCGGCTGCCAGTGGCATCAACCACATCTATCCAGCAGTTCTCGCTAAAACGCATCTCCAGCTGCGCCATCTCGCCGGCCACAACCGGTGGCGCTTGCGTATCGCCAGAGGTATCCCCCACAACTGGCATAAGCTGATCAAGCTCAGCGCTAAGCTGCTCCGGGGCGGTCGGGGCAGATATTTCAGCGTCTGCTGCTTCGCTTAGATCCAACACACTACTGTCAGATGTCGAACTGTCAGCCGCTAGCTCTGCTAACGTAGCATCAGAGTGTGTCTGGCCTTCAGTAATACCTGGTGCTGCCACAGCAGCGGTGTCGTCAACCGGCTGAGCGGTCGACGCTTGTGTGGCGGTTTGGCTACTTGTCGTAATGTCGCTTTGCCACCACCAGATAAATAGCAATACCAGTAGCAAGGCAACAATGGCGTAAGTTAACCACATAAAACGGTTTTCAGTAGCCTGGCGTGCAGTGCGGTTAGAGAACGTCCGCATTGGCTTGGCATGGCTTTTCTCCAGACCGGTATGACGACCAAAAGCCGCCATAAGCTCGGCCTCAGGCAGTTTTAGTAACCGGCCATAAGCGCGCACATAACCACGGGCAAAGGTCTCTAAGGTTCCTTCCAGCTGATCCTGCTCCAGCTGATTTATAATATCCGGACGCAGGTTAAGCTGTAATGCCACTTGCTGCTGGCTCAGTTTGCGCTGCTCGCGGGCCGCACGCAGTAACTGGCCAGCGGTGAGTTGTTCAGTCTGTTGCTGGCTCATGGCTCTACACTGGCTGGGTCAACCACCAATACCTGCTGGCCGACTTTTAACGTGCTTTGTTCAGTTAAATTATTCCACTGCATAAAGCTGCTCAGGCGCACATTGTAGCGGTACGAAATACCAAACATGGTTTCTCCCGCTGCCACCGTATGGTACGGCTGCTGTGGTGTAGCTTGTTCACGCTCTGGCAACGCAGGTACAGTTACAGGCTGTTTTAACTGCTCATCTGACACTTCGGCTAACCAGATTTTTTGTCCGGTTTTAATCACAGAGTCCGGTGTGAGCTGGTTCCACTGCATTAAGCGCTGCAGACGGATATTATGTTTTACCGAAATGGCATACAGCGACTCTGACTGCTGCACGATATGAAAGGGTATATCAGCTGTGACAGCAGTATCTGCTATAGCCTCAGAGGCAACTGTCGCATCAGAGGTGACTTCCTCATCAGTAGCTGGATCTGCCGGCTCTGTTGTCTCTACAAGTGTTGTCTCTGCAATTGTTGTGTCAGCAACGATTGTCTCAGCAAGTGTTGCTTCAGCGACGACTGTGGCTGCAGCTCCTGCAGTGATGTCAGTTGGCTGTGTTGCTGGTATTTCTGCGGTAACTTCGGGCTCGGCCAACTCTGTCTGGGTCGTCGTTTGCGCCGTGGCACTAACTTCCTGCTCCGCTGGCGGTTGCACAGACGGTTGCGTACTCACTGGTGCTGGTTCAGCCTGCTGTGCCTGTGCCTCTTGCTGCGCCAGTTGCTGCAGGGCAAGCGCCTCCTGCTTTTCGGCTTCTTCCTGCTGCGCGGCCAGCGCTTTGGCCTCAGCTAACAGTTCTGTTTCAGTGGGTAAGGCCTGTACCGCAGCAGCCTGGCTAACCACCGCAGTCGGTGCTTTGACTGCGGGTAACGCTGAGGCAGTAGTCACTGATGCACTGCTACCAGTTTGGCTGCTGGCCGCGCTTGTGTTTGCGTTCGTGCTGCTGTCGTCCGCTGTTTTACGTTTAACAATTTTCAGCTTAGGGTTGGCAGTGGGCTGCGCCGGCAGCTCAGGTTTAGTTGCGGTCTCATCCGGCACCACAATATTGGCCATTAAACTGTCTTTGTAGCGCTCGCGAAGCTGCTCAAACTCGCTGTCTTGCAGCTTTTGCTGCAGCAGTAGCCTCGCTTCAGGTGTATCAGTATACAAAGTAAGCAATAATTGCTCAGCATTACGCAGCGTGTCCTGGTCGCCATTTTTATCAGCTATCAAATAACTTAACAACACGGTGCGGGCTGATACCCGACCCAGCCGCTGAATACGGTCCAGTAGTGCTTTGGCGCCACGGTTATCGCCCATGGCGTAAGATAACCCCGCTGACAGCGTTAACGAGGTAATACGGGTGCTGTTGTGGCTGGTAGAGTTGTCCAGGTAGGTTTTGGCTTTGGTAAAATTATTTTGCTGCAGCTGACACAACGCCAGGTTTTCATAGCTTTCAGCGACACGAATATAGCCCGGCCGGCTAATGGCTTTTAGCAGTAACTGCTCGGCCTCGTCATAACGCTCCAGCTGGCATAAAAAAGCGCCATAGTTATTGTACGCATCGGCATAGTTAGCGTCTTTACTGATGGCTTCGCGAAAATAGTTTTCTGCCTGTTTGTTTTCGCCGACCATCTGGTAGTAATACGCCAGGGCGCTATATACCTCGGCTGAATTTGGCGCAAAACTGCGCGCCCGTTCAAGATTATATTTGGCTTGCGAACTGTCACCACGGCGCAGATAGTTTAACCCTAAAGAAATACGGGTGCGGGCTGCTTCAATATTGTCAAAGGTGCGATTGGCCACCGGCCGATCGGTGCCAACATAGGTTTGTTCAGATACACAGCCGCCTAGCAACAGTACACTGCTGATTGACAGGCTAAGTAATACTTTCTGTTTTACCACACCGACATCCTTGATGTTATGGCAGCACTTTTACGGCAATTGCCTGCCCTTTTTGCTGCTTCTTAATTAACCTTTTGGTCCGGTCGATAACATCGCCTACCAACTGGCCACAGGCCGCGTCGATATCATCGCCCCGGGTTTTTCGTACAATAACAGTAAAGCCGTATTCTTGTAAGACTTTGTTAAACCTGTCAATGCGCGAATTACTTGAGCGTTTGTAGGGTGAGCCCGGATAAGGGTTAAATGGGATCAGGTTAATTTTCGACGGCGTATCTCTTAATGCCTGCGCCAGTTCATGTGCCTGCTCCATGCTGTCGTTTACCCCCTCCAGCATCACGTACTCTACTGTGACCTTATCATTAGCCTTAGAGTTCGCCACATAACGTCTTGAGGCAGCTAAAAATTCTTCCATCGGGTACTTACGGTTTACCGGCACCAGTTCGTTACGCAGTTCATTGTTCGGTGCGTGCAATGAGATAGCCAGTGCCACGTCGATTTTTTCCCGCAGTAAATCCAGCGCCGGCACTACGCCAGAGGTACTTAACGTTACGCGCCGCTTCGATAAACCAAAGCCAAAATCTTCCAGCATCAGCTCCATCGCCGGAACGACGTTATTCAGGTTCAGTAGCGGCTCACCCATACCCATCATCACCACATTGGTAACCGGCTTATCACCTGTGTCGCCGTAACTACCGATGATTTGCGCCACCCGCCATACCTGACCAATAATCTCGGCCACGGTTAAATTGCGGTTAAAGCCTTGCTGCGCGGTAGAGCAGAATGAGCAGTCCAATGCGCAACCAACTTGCGATGACACACAAAGCGTGCGACGGTCTTTTTCCGGGATCCACACCGTTTCCACTTCCTGTCCGCCACTTAAGCCCATAACAAATTTAATGGTGCCATCACTGCTATCCTGCCGAGTCACCACTTTGGGCGCATCAATGACACAGCGGGCTTTTAATTTTTCGCGCAATACTTTATTGATATTGCTCATCTTATCGAAATCATCGATACAGAAGTGGTAAATCCATTTCATTACCTGATCGGCACGGAAGGGTTTTTCGCCTAACTCGACAAAAAACGCCTGCATTTGTGCCCGGGTTAAATCAAGTAAATTAATTTTTTCTTGCTGCTCAGTCATTTGCAGAGCGCTCCTTACCACAATAAACAATAGCCATAAAACACTGGACCAACATGCACTAAGGGGGCTGTTGCCCCCTTAGTCCGTTACCGCAGGCGATTAACGCTTAACGGGTACGGGCACACAACTCAGCTTCAGTGAAGAAGTAAGCGATTTCGCGTGCAGCAGAGGCAGCAGCGTCAGAACCGTGTACCGCGTTCTCATCGATGCTGGCCGCGTAATCAGCACGTAAAGTACCGGCTAAGGCATCTTTCGGGTTAGTCGCGCCCATGATTTCACGGTTTTTACGTACCGCATCTTCACCTTCTAACACTTGTACCATTACCGGGCCAGAGGTCATGAATGACACCAGGGCGCCAAAGAATGGACGCTCTTTGTGCTCAGCATAGAAACCTTCAGCCTGCTCGCGGCTTAAGTGTAGCATTTTAGCGGCCACGATACGTAAACCGGCAGATTCAAAACGGTTGTAAATGGCACCAATTACGTTTTTAGCAACGGCATCGGGTTTGATAATAGAAAAAGTGCGCTCTAACGCCATAACAGGCTCCTGTTAATAAGATTATGTGAACTTAAGGTTTAAAATTTAAGGCGGCAAATTATACGCTAGTTGGTGAAAAAAACCTATTTTTTGCCAATAAAAAAGCCGCAACCTCGGGCTGCGGCTTTCGTTGATAAGAATAGCTTAGAAGGTGGCGACAACCTTCACGCTGCTATCGACACTGCTACTGTTGATATAACCAATAGCACTGCTATCAGCAGCTACGGCAGCTTTTACGGCAGCATCATCAGCCAGCTCTTTTGGTGGTGTACCTTTACCGGTAAACACCAGCTTTGACCAGTAAGCTTTTAGCTGCGCAGAAGAGCGGTTTAGTACTTTGCTGTCAAATTCAGCCCGCGCGGCCTGCCCTTCTGCTAAATTCAGTGGCGTGGCCTTGCTGCCGTCGGCAAAACTTGCACTACGACCTAAAAACAAGCGGTTAAGATCATCAGCAGACACCGCATTGGCATTGGCAGGACTAACCACTACAGCAATATCGGCCTGAGCTGAACCCGCCAGACACGCTGTTGCCAACAATACGATTTTGACTAATTTCATAAGGGACCTCCTTAAAACACCAGATCCACACCCAGCGTAACCAGGCTGGTGTCATCATCGGTAATGTCATTATTTACGCGGGTCAGCTGTGCTTTAAAAGCGGCTGAAGGGTGAAAGTCATACCGCAAGCCCAGGTTCCAGGCGTCACGTTTTACCTCAAACCGTTCAACGGCCTGCGTGACACCCAGCGCCAGTTGTGCCGGCACGCCTTGCGGCAACAGAGCAATAATATCGCGTTTGGCGTCGTTATCGCGTTTCTCGTAAGAAACATAAGGCGTCAGGCTGTCAAACCGACGGCCGATTGATACGTAGTAGCCATTTTGCTCGGCAATCAACGAATCATCCACTTCAGTGCGGGTGATCTCGGCAACCGCTACCCAGTCGTTTTTATCCAGTGTTAACGCCAGACCTAAAAAGGTGCTGCTCTCTTCATTCACATCAATCGCGCGGGCCACAGCACCTAAGCCGCTGGCGGTCAAAATGCCTGTCAGTGCATCAATATCCGGGTTAGACAAACTGGTGTCGCCCGTTAGATAAGCCAAACGTGCGCTGATACCATCACGACTCAGCTCCCAGGTAGCGCCCAGGACTTGGTCAATTTTAGCTTGTACTGTCAGGCCGGTAACTACTGCATCACCATCGAAACTACCCGCAATTAGCTGTAACGTTGAATCAAAGCTGCCAAGCGTCGCGGTGCGGTATAACGACACGCCTTCAATATTATCAAAGTCAAGGTTGTACACAGCTTCTGGCACGCGCGACCAATCGTAGGCGTAGCCAACATCTTTAAAATCAGAGTATTTATAAAATGGCGTGCGTAACCGACCGGCATTAATTTGCATATTGTCGGTAAGTTGATAGCTCAGGAAAGCCCATTCAAACTCGGCATTGAAATCTTCCCGACCGCGGCCCATCAGTTGAGCAGTGACAGACAACTTTTCACCTAAATCAGACATTACCTGTACAGCAAATAAACTCTCGTTTTTAAAATCAAGTTCATCAGTATAGCCATACAAGGTCGAGTCACTATCCAGCGTCATGCCGGCTTTAATAGAGGCAAAGCCATTAATGGTCAAATCAGCATACGCCGGCACCGCCAGTAAAGCCGTCAGCGTGAGCGTAAGCGCAGAACGTTTAAACATATGAACTCCGTCTTTTGTTGTTGTTAGTGCAAGATTAGCTGAGCTGCGGCTAATCTCCAGTATTTTCAGCAGTTTTGTTGATGTAAACCCGGTTCTGGCCGAAAAAAAACGGCCGTTACAGCCGCTTTTATCTTCACGATGGTCTTAATGACCTTCACTGACCAGATTAACCGTGTACTTGGGGATCTCGACCACCAGATCTTCATCGGCGATACGGGCCTGACAGCCTAAGCGTGACTCTGGCTCTAAGCCCCAGGCTTTATCCAGCATGTCATCTTCCAGCTCATCACTTTCGTTCAGTGAGTAAAAACCTTCGCGCACAATCACGTGACAGGTGGTGCAGGCGCAAGACTTCTCGCAGGCATGCTCAATGGCAATACCATTACGCAGCGCCACGTCCAGTACGGTTTCGCCGGTTTTAGCCTCTAACGCTGCGCCTTCCGGGCACAGCTGCGCATGGGGTAAAAATACAATTTGTGGCATCTGTTATACCTCGTCCACGTTATGGCCTTTAAGCGCGCGGCGAATAGATTGGTCCATTCGTCTTGCGGCAAAATCGTCTGTTAACTGGTTGGTGTGCTCGATAGCGGCTTTAATAGCGGCAGTATCGTCACCCTGCTTCACCTGCTGCAATGCAGTCAGCGCCTGCTGGATACTGTCCAGCTCGCTTTCACTTAATAACGCCGCGTCTGCTTTCAGTGCCTGGCTTACGGCTTCCAGTACGCGCTCGGCCTCAACCTGCTGCTCACGCAACAAGCGCTGCTGCATATCCTGACGGGCATACTGCATAGAGCCTTTTAGCATAGTAGCAACCTGATCATCGGTTAAACCATACGATGGCTTAACCTGAATATTGGCTTGTACGCCGGTTGATTTTTCCTGCGCCGTGACGCTAAGCAAGCCATCAGCATCAACCTGAAAGGTGACGCGGATATGGGCCCCGCCAGCTGGCATTGGCGGTATACCGCGCAGTTCAAAGCGCGCCAGAGAGCGGCAATCATCTACCAGCTCGCGCTCACCCTGCACCACATGCAGCGCCATTGCCGCTTGACCGTCTTTAAAGGTGGTAAATTCCTGCGCCCGAGCTACCGGAATCACGGTATTACGCGGGATAATTTTTTCGACCAAACCGCCCATGGTTTCAAGGCCCAAAGATAATGGGATCACATCCAGCAGCAGGGTGTCACCTTCAGCTTTATTGCCCACCAACACATTGGCCTGAATAGCGGCACCAATCGCCACCACTTTATCCGGATCTATCGAGGTTAGTGGCTCAGTGGCAAAAAACGCAGCGACCTGCTGGCGTACCAGTGGCACCCGGGTAGAGCCGCCAACCATCACTACCTTAACAATATCTTCAGCACTTAAACCGGCATCACGCAGTACCTGACGACAGGCGCGAATAGTTTGTTTGACCAGCGGGCTTATCAGTTGCTCCAGCTCAGCCCGGCGCAGGCTGCCGTTATATACGCCGTCATTCAGCGGCAGGGCAAAATCGACGCTATCCTGCTCAGTCAGCAGTTCTTTAAGCTGGCGTGCCGTAGTTAAATACTGGCGCATTTGCTGGTGGCTTAATTTGGCCTGGCCGGTTTGCTGCTGCAGGTGACTGACAATAGCGTGATCAAAATCGTCACCGCCCAGTGCCGAGTCGCCGCCAGTGGCCAGTACTTCAAACACACCACGGCGCAGCCGTAAGATAGAAATATCGAAGGTGCCGCCGCCTAAATCGTACACGGCAATTACCCCTTCCTGACCGGAGTCGAGGCCGTAGGCCAGCGCTGCGGCTGTCGGTTCATTCAGTAACCGCAGCACATTAAGGCCGGCTAATTTGGCGGCGTCTTTAGTCGCCTGACGCTGGGCATCATCAAAATACGCCGGCACAGTAATCACCACACCGTTTAACTCGCCACCTAAGGTTTCACTGGCCGTGTTAGCCAGGGTAGCAAGTATTTCTGCCGAGACTTCTACCGGGTTTTTCACGCCCTGTGCCGTGTCAATGGCAACCAGCCCCTGCTGATCAACCAGCTGATAAGGCACCTGCTGTTTTAACGCCGTGGTTTCGCTGTAGCCTTTACCCATCAGGCGTTTTACTGAAACTATGGTATTGTGCGCATCATCAACTGCGGCTGCCAGTGCCGCATCACCCACCACGACACCATCTGGCGTGTAACGCACTACAGAGGGCACCATGTCACGGCCCTGGCGGTTTACCAGGGTTTTAGCTTCACCGCTGCGCACTGTGGCGACCAATGAATTGGTAGTGCCAAGGTCAATACCGGCTGCCAGTTTATGCTGGTGCGGCGCCGCGCTCTGGCCCGGCTCTGCGATCTGTAATAACGCCATAGTGTTGTTTAGTCTTGTAGTTGCTGTTCAATAAGCTCCAGCTCTTGCTGCAGCTTAAAGAAGAATTTTAGTTTACGGATAAGATCTGCCGCTAGCTGGTCCTGCTCAGCAGTTTGCGCATCCAGTGCGCTGGCAAGTTGCTTAAGCAGCTGCTTTTTTTGCTGCTGCAGCTTACGCTCGATACTGTCTATCACAGCGTCCGGATCGTCGCTCTGCGCCACCTCGGACAGCTGCTCTCGCAGCTCCATCTGCTGCATTAAAAACATGGGATCAGTGAAGCTACGCTGCTCGTTACTGATTTTTAAGCCACGCAGCGCCAGCAAGTGCTCGGCACGCAGCAACGGCTGCTTTAAGCTGTGGTAGGCATCATTAATGTTGGCGGTTTGTTGCACCGCCAACAACTTGTCGCGCTCCGAGCCACTGCTGTGCTGATCCGGATGAAACTGTTTTTGCAGTTTCAGGTAGCGCGAACCGAGCTCGGTTAAATCGAGGTCGAACTGCGCCGGCAGATTAAACAGCTGAAAGTAATTCATCCGGCCCTTCGATGGTTAAGGTAACAGGTTAAACCGCTTAAACGGTGAAGCTTTCACCACAACCACATTCGCCGTTAACGTTGGGGTTGTTAAACTGAAAACCTTCGTTCAGGCCTTCTTTGACAAAATCCAGCTGGGTGCCGTCGATATACACCAGGCTTTTGCCATCAACGATCAGTTTTAAATCGTCATGTTCAAACACCTGATCGTCATCGTTTAGCGTATCGACAAACTCCAGCACATAAGCCAAGCCCGAGCAGCCGGTGGTTTTTACCCCGACCCTAAGGCCAATGCCCTTACCACGGTTTTGCAGAAAACTGCGCACCCGGTCGGCAGCGGCTTGCGTCATCGAAATGGCCATGCTGCTTAGCCTCCGTGTTTCTGCTTGTAGTCGGCAATGGCTGCTTTAATGGCGTCTTCGGCCAGAATAGAGCAGTGAATTTTTACCGGTGGCAGCGCCAGCTCTTGCGCGATGTCAGTATTTTTAATTTGCTCGGCTTCGGCCAGGCTTTTACCTTTTACCCACTCGGTTACCAGTGAGCTGGAGGCAATAGCGCTGCCACAGCCGTAGGTTTTAAACTTGGCATCTTCAATAATGCCTTGCTCGTTCACCTTGATTTGCAGCTTCATCACGTCGCCACAGGCCGGTGCGCCGACCATGCCGGTTGCTACACCAACATCGTCTTTGTCAAAAGCGCCGACGTTGCGTGGGTTTTCGTAGTGGTCGATTACTTTATTACTGTAAGCCATGATAGTTACCTCTGTTTGCAGCCGGCGCGCTTAGTGCGCAACCCAGGCCACAGTGTTTAAATCGATACCGTCTTTGTACATATCCCACAGCGGAGACATAGCACGCAGCTTTTCAATGGCCTGGTGCACTATCTTAATGGTGTGGTCTACCTGCGCTTCGGTGGTAAAACGGCCGATACTGAAACGGATAGAGCTGTGTGCCAGTTCGTCACTCATGCCCAGCGCACGCAGTACATAAGATGGCTCCAGGCTGGCGGAGGTACAGGCAGAGCCCGACGATACCGCAATGTCTTTCAGTGCCATAATCAGCGACTCGCCTTCAACATAGTTAAAGCTGATATTGGTGATATGCGGCACGCGCTTCGTTGCGTGGCCGTTTAAGAACACTTGTTCGATGTCTTTTACACCATTAACCAGCTTGTCGCGCAGCGCACTGATACGCTTAATTTCGTCATGCATTTCCAGCTTGGCAATACGGAATGCTTCACCCATGCCGACAATCTGGTGGGTAGGTAAGGTGCCTGAACGCATACCACGCTCATGCCCGCCACCATGCATTTGCGCCTCCAGGCGGATGCGTGGCTTACGGCGGACAAATAACGCCCCTATGCCTTTAGGGCCATAGGCTTTGTGTGCTGAGAATGACATTAAATCTACTTTTAATGCCTGCAGGTCGATATCAACCTTGCCAGCGGCCTGGGCAGCATCGACATGGAAAATAATACCTTTGCTACGGCACAGCTCACCAATGGCAGCAATATCCTGCACCACACCAATTTCGTTATTAACAAACATTACGCTGATGACAGTGGTATCAGGGCGGATCGCCGCTTCTAACATCTCTATGGTCACTAAGCCATCAGTTTGCGGCTCTAAATAGGTCACTTCGTAACCTTCACGCTCTAACTGGCGCATGGTATCCAGCGTGGCTTTATGCTCGGTTTTTACCGTGATTAGGTGCTTACCCTTTTTATGGTAAAAATCGGCTGCACCTTTGATGGCCAAGTTGTTTGACTCGGTAGCGCCTGAGGTAAACACAATTTCACGCGGGTCAGCATTTACCAGCTCAGCAATCTGGCTACGAGCAATTTCTACCGCTTCTTCGGCTTGCCAGCCAAAACGATGCGAACGTGACGCCGGGTTACCAAACTCGCCGTCCATCGTTAAATACTGCATCATTTTCTCTGCTACCCGTGGGTCGACCGGGGTAGTTGCAGCGTAATCCAGATAAATAGGTAGCTTCATTGTTTGCTCCGTGTTGCCTACAGCTGGCAGCTGACTTCGATATCAGTTGCCGGGTTTTTTACAATGCGGCTGTTTTGCCGCTTTGCCACGTTCTGTACATCGTGCTGGTTAACCAGCTCGCCCAGCGTAATGCCGGTAAGAAAATCTTCAATGCGGTGACTTAAGTCACTCCACAGGGTATGGGTTAAACAGCGGGTGCCACTGTGACAATCTGACTTGCCCTGGCAGCGGGTAGCATCAACCGACTCATCCACCGCACTAATGACATCCGACACCGAAATCTGTGCTGCTTCGCGCCCTAGCTGGTAACCACCACCTGGGCCACGCACACTGCTTACTAAACCTTGTTTACGCAGGCGGGCGAATAACTGTTCAAGATAAGATAACGAAATACCCTGGCGCTCAGATATGTCAGCCAATGGCACAGGCCCGTTGGCGGTATGTAGCGCCACATCCAGCATAGCTGTAACCGCATAACGGCCTTTTGACGTTAATCTCATATAGTCCCCTCAACAGCAGTAGCGCTATTTTACTTTCCTGACTATTTTAGTCAAGTATTAATACCCGACTAATTTAGTAAGGTATTTAGGTTGAGGGTTCAATGTTTTTATTTAGATGTTGGGATCAAAGGCTTCCACATCACGTTTGCGTTCCTGCGCAGCGCGCTGCTCCGCCAGACGGAAGTCTTCCTCATCGATCGCCACGGCCGGTACTTCCTCGCAGACATTACCACCCAGCTGATTAACGCTGTGGCACAACTCGCCCACTTTATTATCCAAAAACTGGATATGATCCAGCATACGGCCGATGGCATTGGCTACCGGATCCGGGTTATCGGCCGACACGGCGTAGGCATCAAAGCCGAACTTTTGCGCCAGCTGCTTGCGCTCAGCGCTCACCTCGGCATCAGCTTTAGCAACAATCCGACCTGGGATCCCCACCACAGTGGCGCCAGCCGGTACATCTTTTACCACCACCGCATTAGAGCCAATGCGGGCATTTTCGCCCACTTGCAACGGCCCCAATACCTTGGCGCCGGCACCAATAACCACACCATTACCCAGTGTTGGGTGGCGCTTACCGGGGTTCCAACTGGTGCCACCTAAAGTAACACCATGATACAAGGTCACATCATCGCCAATCTCGGCGGTCTCGCCGATTACTACACCCATGCCATGGTCGATAAAGAAACGGCGGCCGATTTTGGCACCGGGGTGAATTTCCACCCCGGTTAACCAGCGCGCTATGGTGCTTAAAAACCGCGCCAGCCATTTAAAATTAGCCCGCCACAGTTTATGGCTAAGCCGGTGCCACCAGATGGCATGCAGCCCCGGGTAATTGGTTAATACTTCAAAGCTGCTGCGTGCGGCCGGGTCACGCTCAAAAACACTTTTTATATCTTCTTTAATACCCGCAAACATGCCCTACTCCTTGTCGCCGGCCGCCTTTTGGCCATAGCGCTGAACTGAGGTTAAGATGCCACGTAAGATGTTGTATTCAGTTTCTTCCGGCCGCGCCCGGGTAAATAGCCGTTTAAGTTTGGTCATTACCACGCCAGGGTGCTGCTTAATAATAAAGCCGGTATCGTTTAAGGTGTCTTCCAGATGACGATAAAAACTTTCCATTTGCGCACTGCTGGGATACGCCACCTCTGACACTGGTTGCGGTTGCTGTGCTGTTGCCAGATACGCCATACGCACTTCGTAACTTAGCACCTGCACCGCCATTGCCAAATTCAGTGAGCTGTATTCCGGATTGCCCGGTATCGACACCTGACGGTTACATAGTTGCAGCTCTTCGTTGGTCAGGCAGCTCTTTTCGCGGCCAAACACCAGCGCCACAGGATGACTGGGCGCCTCCTGTACACACAGCTCACCGGCCTGACGCGGGTTAAGCATGGGCCAGCCCAAGGTACGCTCACGAGCACTGACCGCAATCACCAGCGGGCAATCGGCAATGGCTTGCTCCAGAGTATCGAATACTTTGGTATTGGCCAGCACATCACTGGCGCCGGCTGATAACGCGTAGGCCTGGCCGTCCGGCAGCGTTTTCGGTGCCACCAGATACAGCTGTGATAAGCCCATGGTTTTCATCGCCCGGGCTACCGAGCCAATATTGCCGGTATGGCTGGTGCCCACCAGGATAATACGGATTTGGTCTAACATAAGGCTTCCCGCGTAAAAGGGCCCGCATTCTATCACAGCCGAATGCAATTGTTGATGAGAAAATAGCAGTCTGGCCATCTGAATTAAACCAGACAATGTGCCTGACTCACCTGCTTTTTTAGCATTGTTTTGCTACACTAGCGCCACTTTTACTCCAGGGAACCACGAAGATGAAAACACTTACACTCGCTACCGTGCTGTCTGCTCTGCTGTTAAGTCCACTGGCCAGCGCCAGCACGCCAACCACGCAAGCCGCGGCTGAAGCCTTGCAACTGGCCGTTGACCACCCAAGCCGCAGCTCGGCTAATGTCGCCCGCGATAAATACCGCAACCCGGTTGCTACGCTGCAATTTTTTGACGTGACGCCAAGTAGCACCGTGGTAGAAATTGCCCCCGGTGGCGGCTGGTACACCGAAATTCTGGCGCCTTTACTGGCGGCACATGGCACTTATTATGCCGCACACTTTCCCGCTGACAGCAGCTCAGATTACTACAAGCGTAGCCGCGCGGCTTTTGTTGAAAAGCTTGCGGCCAACCCGGTATACAACCGGGTACAGCTGACTGAGTTTGCCCCCGGCAACAGCAGCGCCATTGCACCGTCCGGCAGTGCCGATGTCGTGCTGACCTTCCGTAACCTGCATAACTGGTATGGCAATGGCGGTGACGAGGGCATGGTGGCCATTTTCAAAGACTTCTATAACGCATTAAAACCAGGTGGGGTGTTAGGCGTGGTAGAGCACCGCTTGCCGGCTGATAAAGCCAGCGGCGATTGGCAAAAAACCGGTTACTTCCCGCAGGCGCTGGCGATAAAACTGGCTGAGCAAGCCGGCTTTGTGTTTGAAGCCGAAAGCAACATTAACGGCAACCCGAAAGACACGGCCGACCACCCGGGCGGTGTCTGGACCTTACCCCCTGTGCTGCGACTAAAAGAGCAGGACAAAGAGAAATATCTGGCCATTGGCGAAAGCGACCGTATGACGCTGAAGTTTCGCAAGCCGGTATCTGAGTGATTTTTTGATTAATTGACGGAAAGCTAAATGAAAGTATTGGTAATTGGCGGCGGTGGCCGCGAGCATGCACTGGCCTGGAAAGCCGCCCAGTCACCTCTGGCCACTGAGGTATTTGTCGCGCCGGGCAATGCTGGCACCGCACGTGAGAGCACCCTGACCAATGTCGCGATAGCCGCAGATGATGTGCCAGCGCTACTAGCGTTTGCTAAGGCAGAAGCTATCGACCTGACTATCGTCGGGCCCGAGGCGCCGCTGGCCAAAGGTGTGGTCGATGCGTTTCGCGCAGCAGATCTGGCCATTTTTGGCCCGACGCAAGCCGCGGCGCAGCTGGAAAGCTCCAAAGCCTTTGCCAAAGACTTTTTAGCCCGTCACAAGATACCCACCGCCGCCTATCAGACTTTCAGCGACATTGCTCCGGCCAAAGCCTTTGCGAAAACGCTTGGCTTACCGGTGGTCATTAAAGCCGACGGTCTGGCGGCGGGTAAAGGCGTTATTATTGCGCAAAACCAACAGGAAGCCGATGCCGCTATTGACGATATGCTGTCAGGCAATAAATTTGGCGATGCCGGCAGCCGGGTAGTAATTGAAGAGTTTTTAACCGGTGAAGAGGCCTCTTTTATCGTGATGGTTGATGGTAAAACGGCATTACCATTTGCCTCATCACAAGACCATAAAGCGCGTGATAATGCCGATAAAGGCCCGAATACCGGCGGTATGGGTGCATACTCACCTGCCCCCGTGGTAACACCAGCAGTACATGACTGGGTGATGCAGCATGTGATTTACCCTACCGTTAACGGCATGGCCAGCGAGGGAGTGGTATTTACCGGCTTTTTATACGCCGGTTTAATGATAGCGCCGGATGGCAGTGCCAAGGTACTGGAATTTAACTGCCGCTTTGGTGACCCGGAAACTCAGCCGATTATGCTGCGCTTGCAATCTGATTTGGTTGAGCTTTGTCTGGCGGCAACAAAAGGCGATCTGGCCGGTAAGCAGATCCAATTTACCGAACAGGCTGCAGTGGGGGTGGTATTAGCCGCTGGCGGTTACCCTGACAGCTATGCCAAAGGCAAGGTGATCAGCGGTCTGGATGGCATCGACAGCAATAGCGCCAAAGTGTTTCACGCCGGTACCGAGCAAAAAGATGGCCAGGTACTGACTAACGGTGGCCGGGTGCTGTGTGCTACAGCCTTAGGGGCTAATGTTACGCAAGCGCAGCAAGCCGCCTATCAGCTGGCCAGTCACATTAGCTGGGATGGCATGTTCTGCCGCACCGATATCGGTTATCGTGCTATTGCCCGCGAGCAGTAGTAACAGATGATGCGTCAGAGTTTAACGTCAAAGCAGCTGGCACTGCTCGCTGCTTTTGCTTGCAGTATCATAGCACCCGGCCAGGCACTGGCAGAGTGTTTGGCTGACACAACGGCAATCTCAGCAATTCAGGGTAATACGCAGAGCAGCCCGCTGCTGGGCCGCAAGTTAACCACGCAGGGCATCGTTACTGCAGTGGTTTACCCCGGCAGCAAAGCCGCCGGCCTGATGCTGCGCGCTGAACAAAATACAGACCCGTTAACAGCCAACAGCCTGTTTATTGCTGATAATGAAGCGGCTGCAATTTACCAGCCAGGACAAGTATTGCAGGTAACTGGCACTGTCGCTGAACTTAGCCAACAGACCAGCCTGCATCAGGTAAGTGAAATTAAACTGTGCGGTGAAGCCGTAACAGTTAGCCCGCTGCGCCTGACACTGCCTTTGACTGATAACCTGAATTGGGAGCGGCTAGAAGGCGCGCTACTGCACTTTAGCCAGCCCCTTATTGTGAACGACACTTACCATCTGGCGCGCTACGGTGAGATCACCGTGGCCGACCAACGGCTAATGGTACCCACCGAGCAGCAGTTACCCGGCGAGGCGGCAGCAGCACTGTTTGATACTCAGCAACAACGCCAGATGCTGGTGGTAGATGATGGCCGTTATCAGCAAAACCCCGAGCCATTAATGCTGGGCGCGGTCAAAATCAGCGCCAGCCAAACCCTCAGAGTCGGCGATACGCTGCATGATCTTACCGGCGTGCTATGGCAGGATGAACGGGGCTACCGTTTAGTACCAACCACAACGCCACAGTTCAGCCAGACCAACCCCAGACCCGCAGTCCCGGCCGCTAAACCGGCCAAAGCCTTACGCGTGGCCAGCTTCAATGTGCTGAATTACTTTAATGGCGCTGGGCAAAACCCGGCATTTCCAACCCGCCGCGGCGCCTCTACCCCGGCAGAGCTGGCACGGCAGCAGGCAAAAATGGTCGCAGCATTGGCTGCACTGGATGCCGATGTCATTGGTTTGTTAGAAGTTGAAAATAACGGCTATAACCAGCAAGGCGCATTGGCAGAGCTGACCACCGCGCTGAATAAAGTGGCCAGTAAACCCTACCGCTTTATTATCACCCGCGAGCAGCCTGGCACTGATGCGATTAAAGTGGCGCTGTTGTATCGCCCGGCCACTGTCAGTGTCGAGGGCAAAGCCGCCATGCTGTTAACCGCACCTTTTGACTGGGGCAGCCGGCCACCACTGGCACAAAGCTTCCGCCACCTTGCGACTAGCGAGTTGGTTACCGTCAGCATTAACCACTTTAAATCCAAAGGCAGCTGCCCAAAAGACGGCAAAGATGTTAATGCTGATCAGCAAGACGGCCAGGCCTGCTGGAATGCCCTGCGCACCCGTTCGGCTAAAGCCCTGAGTGATTGGCTGCAAAGCCAGCCGACCGGTGTCAGCACCGACAAACAGATTATTCTTGGTGATCTGAATGCGTACCGGCGGGAAGACCCCATCCGCACGCTGGAGCAGCAAAACTGGCAATATCTGCAAAGCGCACAGGGCAGCCAATACTCTTATGTGTTTCGTGGTCGCACCGGCTCGCTGGATCATGCGTTGGCAAGCCCCGCGCTCGCCAAACAGCTTAGCAGCATGCAGCACTGGGCTATTAACGCCGATGAACCTGTGCTGCTGGATTACAACACCGAGTTTAAAAGCACAGCACAGCAGAAGTTATGGTACAGCGCTGGTCCGTATCGTTCATCTGATCACGACCCACTGATTGCCACCTTTGAGTTCTAAACTCCCCGGGTTCAGCCAGTTAACAGACTGAACCCGCAGCGAGCCTCTCTGTTCCTCGTAATAAAGCGCAAGAAACAGTTGCCCAGTATCGAACACTTGTTTTAAGGTTAGGTTCAGTTAAGTTAGCGGGCGACAGTTATGTCTCATAAAAACCCTATTATTGCCATTACCGGTTCTTCCGGCGCCGGCACGACGACCACGACCATAGCGTTTCAGCATATCTTTCGCACGCTCGGCATCGACGCCGCCTTTGTTGAGGGTGACTGTTTCCACCGCTTTAGCCGGCCAGAAATGGAAGTGGCGATACGTAAAGCGAAAGAAGAAGGCCGTCACATCAGTTATTTTGGCCCGGAAGCGAATGACTTTGGTGCGCTGGAAAACTTTTTTGCCAGCTATGGCGAAACCGGCAGCGGCAAAATCCGCCATTACCTGCACACCTTTGACGAAGCCGTGCCCTACAACCAGCTGCCCGGCACCTTCACGCCCTGGCAGGATTTGCGCCCAAACACGGATTTACTGTTTTATGAAGGTTTACATGGTGGCGCCGTCACCGATGAGCATAATGTCGCGCAGCATGTCGACTTACTAATCGGCATGGTGCCGATTGTTAACTTAGAGTGGATCCAAAAAATTATCCGCGACACCTCAGAGCGGGGCCATAGCCGTGAAGCGGTGCAGGCCAGCATAGTGCGCAGCATGGACGATTATATTAACCATATTACGCCGCAGTTCTCGCGCACTCACATTAACTTTCAGCGTGTGCCGACAGTGGATACCTCTAACCCGTTCAGTGCCAAAGATATTCCGTCGCTGGATGAAAGCTTTGTTGTGATCCGCTTTCGCGGCATTAAACATGTCGATTTTCCTTACTACCTGCAGATGATCCAGGGCTCGTTTATGTCACGGGTGAATACGTTGGTAGTGCCAGGCGGCAAAATGGGCCTGGCGATGGAGCTGATTTTAACGCCACTGATTGAAGAGTTAATGATTAAACGGCGCCAGGCTCGCGGCCAGGTAGACTGGCTAGGTACCTAAGCCAGACCAAACCGGTTCTACCGGTTTGGTCTGGTTGCAAAACGAACAGCCCTACAATTATCTTTTTTGCCAGCGCCCATTCCACCGTGTTTCTGCCTTCACAAAACACCAATTTTCAGCCGTTTAGCGAATGTCAAGACAGCAAAGGTCAGTAAATTTACACTTTTGTTTAAATAATAGCCTTTGCTTTGGCGGCAAAAATCCGTAAACTTAGCGCCCCTTACGGGTAGAGCCTTGGATTACGTGGTGCGCATAGGTCCATATCAGTTAGCGAACAAAGTAATTTGTGCTCCGATGGCTGGGGTGACTGATCACACTTTTCGTGAGCTTTGCCGCCGTTTTGGTGCAGCCTTAGCTGTGTCGGAAATGCTGTCGAGCAACCCGTTGGTGTGGCAAAGCGAAAAATCGCAAAATCGTATGGGCCACAGACAAGAGTCTGGCATCCGCTCGGTACAAATTGCCGGTTCAGACCCGCAGCAAATGGCCGAAGCCGCGCAGTACAACGTGTCTATTGGTGCCGATATTATCGACATTAATATGGGTTGCCCGGCTAAAAAGGTGAATAAAAAACTGGCGGGCTCTGCCTTATTGCAGTACCCGGATTTAGTGCAACAAATTGTGCGCGCTGTGGTCGATGCAGTTAAGGTGCCGGTCACGTTAAAAATCCGCACCGGTTGGGATACCGACAACCGCAATGGTGTACAGATTGCGCAGATTGCACAGGATAACGGCATACAGGCACTGGCGGTGCATGGCCGCACTAAAGCTTGTATGTATAAAGGCGAAGCCGAGTACGACACTATCCGTGCAATTAAGCAAAGCGTGTCGATACCTGTGGTTGCCAATGGCGATATCACCACACCGGAGAAAGCGCGCTTTGTGCTGGATTACACCGGGGCTGACGCCATTATGATAGGCCGCGCCGCACAAGGCCGGCCGTGGATTTTCCGCGAGGTGGTGCATTATCTGGCCACCGGCGACAAACTGGCGCCACCGGCAATCGCCGAGGTGCGTCAGATCATGCTGGAACACGTGCAGGGTTTACACCAGCTTTATGGTGAGCATGCCGGTTCCCGTATTGCCCGCAAACATGTGGGCTGGTATTTAGCCGAGCACGATGCGCTCGGCGTGTTTCGTAGTGAATTCAATGGCATTGAGTGCGCTAAGCAGCAACTTGACGCCTTAAATGACTATTTTCATCAACTAGCAGCAACCTAACGTAAAAGAGAAAAGCAATGTTTAATTCGAACGTTACTTCGCCATTTATTACTAACGCTAACGTACAGTCTCAGGAAAAGCCGCAGGCATTAAGCACTGCCGCCCAGAAAGCCGTTGCTAACTACCTGCAACAGTTAAACGGTCAGGACGTTACCGATCTGTACGAGCTGGTATTATCTGAATTAGAGCGCCCGTTACTGGAAGAGGTAATGAAATATACCCGCGGTAACCAAACCCGCGCTGCTAACCTGATGGGCATCAACCGCGGCACGCTGCGCAAGAAATTAAAACAGTACGGCATGAGCTAATGCCAACGCGGGGTTCGCCCCGCTGCTAAGCACCTTCGGGTGCTTTTTTATTGGCTGGTCCTGAGGAATTTTACGCATTACCTTCCGCATTAGCTTCGGTACTCAGGCAGCGACGACAACGTTAACAAATTAAGTGGCAACTGCCACCTTGCTCACGCAAACACGCCGTAAACCCATCCCTGGGGGCTCGTCTCAGCCCGTCCAGGGCTTCAACGGTTCGCTTAGAGCAAGCTGACATCTGCCCATGCGCTAAACTGGCGTTACAATTTTAATACGATTTCTGCAAGCTAAAATGAGAGTCTAAGCATGACGACACTAAGACCTATCCGCCGCGCACTGTTAAGTGTGTCCGACAAAACCGGTATCGTAGAATTTGCCCGCGCGCTTGAAGCCGCTCAGGTAGATATCCTCTCTACCGGTGGCACGGCAAAATTACTGGCCGAGCAAGGCATTAAGGTAACGGAAGTCTCTGACTATACCGGCCACCCGGAAATTATGGACGGCCGGGTAAAAACCCTGCATCCGAAAATTCACGGTGGCATTTTAGCCCGCCGCGGTGTTGACGAGGCGGTAATGGCCGACAACAACATCGGCCCGATCGATTTAGTGGTCGTTAACCTGTATCCGTTTGCCAGCACAGTAGCTAAACCCGGCTGCACACTGGAGGATGCGGTGGAAAACATCGACATCGGTGGCCCGACTATGGTGCGCGCGGCAGCGAAAAACCACAAAGACGTGACTATTGTCGTTAACGCCAAAGACTACGATAAGGTACTGGCCGAAATGCAAGCCAACGGCGGCGCTACTACCCACGCCACCCGTTTTAGTCTTGCGATCAGCGCTTTTGAGCATACGGCCCAGTACGATGGCATGATTGCCAACTACTTTGGTGCTATGCTGCCGGCGTACGACACGCCAGCCGAGCCGGCTAGCAAGTTCCCACGCACTTTTAACGCGCAGTTTGTTAAGAAACAAGACTTACGCTATGGCGAAAACAGCCACCAGAGCGCAGCGTTTTACGTGCAGGATGGCGCCACTGAAGCGTCTGTTTCTACTGCCAAACAGCTGCAGGGTAAGGCGCTGTCGTACAACAATATCGCCGACACCGACGCGGCACTGGAGTGCGTAAAAGAATTCGCAGAACCTGCCTGTGTAATTGTTAAGCACGCCAACCCGTGTGGCGTCGCCATTGGTGACAGCATTCTGGAAGCGTATAACCGCGCCTATAAAACCGACCCAACCTCAGCCTTTGGCGGCATTATTGCCTTTAACCGCGAGCTGGATGAAACCACAGCGCAGGAAATTGTCAGCCGCCAGTTTGTTGAAGTAATTATTGCCCCGTCAGCAACTGATGCTGCCGTTGCGGTAGTGGGCACCAAGCCAAATGTGCGTTTACTGGTATGCGGTGAATTTAGCGCAGCTGCGCCAGCGCTGGACATTAAGCAGGTTAACGGCGGTATGTTACTGCAAGACCGTGATCAGGCCAAAGTTGCTGCATCAGACTTAAAAGTCGTCACCAAACGCCAGCCCACCGAGCAGGAGTTAAAAGACTTACTGTTCTGTTGGAAGGTTGCCAAGTTTGTTAAGTCAAACGCCATTGTCTACGTAAAAGACAGCATGACTATTGGTGTCGGTGCCGGCCAAATGAGCCGGGTATATAGCGCAAAAATCGCCGGTATTAAGGCTGCAGACGAGAAACTGGAAGTAAAAGGCTCAGTGATGGCGTCAGACGCCTTCTTCCCGTTTCGCGACGGTATCGACGCAGCAGCAGCAGCTGGCATTACTGCAGTGATCCAGCCAGGTGGCTCAATTCGCGATGCGGAAGTTATCGCCGCCGCCGACGAGCACGGTATGGCTATGGTATTTACCGGCGTACGCCACTTTAGACACTAATAAGCTAATTTGCTTCAAACAAAAGGCCGCACAGCGGCCTTTTTATTCTCACTTCTTCGGATCAAGAAAATCGCCGCTTTGGATCTGCTGTAAACCCGACGTATCGCGGTTGTAGATATATACCCAGGCGCTAAAGCTGGTGCCGTTTTCCAGCGTTACTTGCTGCTGTTCACGCCGGTATTCTTGTGGCTCGGCAAAGCCTTCACCACACTCTTCGTACTTATCTAGCATTGGCAGTAACAGCTCTGGCTGCACCAACTGATACAGCTCGCCCACCACCTGATCGGCAGTGTTGCTTGATGGTACAGCAGCGGGGTAATAACTCACCCGGTACATACGCGCCTGATATCGCGCCATGCTAACAAAGCGGGCATGTGCTACAAGCTGCTGGTGCATTGGATGGTGGGCGTTTTGGCGTAAGGTGCCGTACACAAAAAGATATTCTGACATAGCGATGTGTTTCAGCTGTTTTGCTCACTGTGCCAGTGCTAATGTGCAATGGCAAGCCACTTTGCTAACACACAAGCGCTACATAAAACGTGCGGGTACTGACCACTGCAGTTCAGCCTGCGCCAGATCTTCACTGATACTGATACAGCTCAGCGACGCTTTACGAATATTAATCACCGGCATGTCAGTGCCCAGCAAACGGCTAATCAGCAGTGAAAAATCCGGCTCATGACCAACCAGCAAGGTATGCTCCGGCAATGTTGGCCATAACAACTGCAGCTGCGCTATAGCTTGTGCAACCGGCGTTTCCAGCGCCAGCCAGGGCTGCTCAGTAGCAGCGGAAAAGCCGGCGTTTTTACACACTATGGCCGCTGTTTGCACCGCACGTGGGTAAGGACTGGTGAGCACCTGCTGCATACTCAGGTTTTGCCGCTGCATAAAGTCAGCGACCCTGCGGGCCTGCAGCCGGCCTTTTTCTATCAGGCAGCGGTCGATATCCAGCTGATTAGGCCGGATGACTTCAGCAGTAGCATGACGCAGAAAATAGAGGAATTTATTCATAGCGCGCAGTTATAGCAGCGTTGTAAGGCATATTTATGACATTGTAGGCAGACTTTTCAACATCACACCAATTCTTGATCCAGCTCAATTGCCCGGATTACAGCTGAACTAAGGTTATTTCGCTGTAGAAAAATCAACCAAAGGAGACCATCATGAGCCTGTTACCGCGTAACCGTTTTGACTTTGACAGCCTGTTCGATAACTTCTTTGCGCCCACTGCTTGGAAAAGCAACGATACCGAGTTTTTTGCGCCCAAAGTCGATATTAAAGACAATAAAGACCATTACCAAATCACGGCGGAATTACCCGGCGTGAAAAAAGACGATATTCATATCAGCCTGGAACGCGGCGTATTAACGCTTGAAGCTGAAGTAAAACAGGAAGATAAAGAAGAGAAAGATGGCAAGCTAATTCGACAGGAACGCCGCTACGGCAAAATAATGCGCAGCTTTACTGTGGGCGATGCCGTGCATGAAAACGATATTAGTGCCAGCTTTAAAGACGGCCTGCTCAGCATTAAAGCACCGAAAAAAGCCGCTACCGAAGCCCCCAGTCGTAAAATCAGTATCAGTTAGCCTTCTTTGCCGACAACCGCCCGTTTATAACGGGCGGCTGCGTTGTCACACGCCAAGTGCAGAATCCCCATCTTGCGCATCCAGGTATTGGTAACTCTGGGCCTGGGTTGCTAGAATGGCCGCACTAAGGAGACTGCCACCGATGAAAGTAAACTGCCCTACCTGTGACAACGCCGTTGAATGGAGTGCTGCTTCTCCATTTCGGCCATTTTGCTCTGAGCGCTGCAAACTGATTGACCTAGGCGACTGGGCTGCAGAAAACCACCGCATACCTGATAAAGCGCCAATTGACGCTGCGCTATCAGAAGAATATCTGGCCGAGCTGGAGCAGGAATTTATCACCCAGGATAATGACTTTTTCAAAAACAATTAATTTACAATCGATACACAAAACACTATCCTTACCACTTTAAACAAGGATAGGTTTGTTATGAATTGCCCTACAATTGTGAATCTGCAACTTAGCCAAAGCAGCTTGGAAGCAGTTAAAGAAATTGAACGTCTCGGCTCACTCGAAAAACTGGGTAGCAAATTTTTGTTGCTCGGTCAGTTATGGTCAATTTTTGGTGGCGCTAGTCGCACAGGTGCTTCAGGCTCCGGAGCACAGCAACTTGAGGGGACACTGGCTTTCAAACTGGCATCTTCTGATTCCGCTCAGTCTGGTTATGCTATTTATTCCACTAATTGGGACGTCTTCTTTGACTCTGTAAAAGGGCTTGGTGCTGTAAAACGTCGTCAAATTGAATCAGTCGCATTAAGACAAACACAGAAGTCGTCTTTATCAGTAAAAGAAAGACAATTTTGGAAAGCGGTTTATCAAGGATGTGGCTATGAATAAACTGCTCATTGCTATAACTTTACTGCCATATAGCTTAAATGCTTCAGATATCACCGAGGCATTTTCATACGCTCAAACCACTCAGGCTGCATATGAAACAGCAACAGAATACTGTCTGAAGCAGAGGAAAACGGAAGTATCGTTAACTTCGACTGAGCTCAATTTGTTAGCGAAGATTCCTTATTCCGAAGCTATTGTTCCATACTTAGAGCAAAGGGCATTTCTTAAGTGTGTCTCTGAGACTAAATTAAACTACATCGAAACGCTGGTTTTACTCGAGAAGTTGAATGCTTCCGTAAAAAACGAAGAAGTTTCACGTTTTATCAGGCAGCAAAAAGAAGATAACTTTCATCTCATCGAACTAGAAATCAAACTTGATTATATGAAGTTACCCTTAGATGTCAGAGAACGTCTTGAATCAATAAGCTCGCTACATGCACCTTTTGATGGTGTGAAACTACAAGAGTTAATCTGGCCAGCATTAGATAACTAGTAGGTGCCTTAGTAGTATAGATAGCAGCAATACCCAGCCTAAAATGGCTAAACCAAATGTTTCTATATCTCCAGCTTTAGGCTGCCGGAGTAAATACAGCAAAGTTTCTCTGGGAAAAACAATAAGCGGGGCAATTAACCCCGGCAGTACGAAACTCCACAATCCGCTGAATGATAGGGCGCGCCCTGCTTTATTCCCCTGATCCCCTAATTGTTGGATTGTTGACTCCACACCACTGAGCAAACAATAGGCAGTGTAGCCAATAAAGCAGCCCAATAAAAAAATCTGCCAATAGGACAGAGCCTTACGGCTAAATTGGAACTCCTCCTTGTACCACTGATAGCCAACTATCAGCAAAGGTAAAACAAGAACCAACGGCAATAACAAGCTGGTCATATTAACTAGCCATTTATAGTCTGAGTGGCAAAATACTGCTGTACGCGCTCGACTATGGGCTGGTTGGCGTCGGGAAATTCGATGCTATCAAGCGCACTGACGTCCACCCAGCGCAGTGGCTGGCCTTCGCGGCCGTGTGGCTCGCCGTTGAAGGCGCTCACCAGATAAATATCTAATAGCACGGTTTTCTCCGGATAAGCATACTCCAGCTGCATAAAGGCACAGCTTTGTGTTACCTCAATGGCGACTTCCTCTAACAGCTCGCGTGCCAGCGCCTGTGGCACCGTTTCACCGCTTTCAACTTTACCGCCGGGAAACTCCCATTTGCCACCCTGATGCTGTTTACTGCCGCGTAATGCCAGTAAGATCTGTTGGCCGCGTACTATCACGCCGACGGCAACATGCACGATTTTGTTACTCATACTTCCCCCAGAAACAACAAAGCCAGCCTGAGCTGACTTTGTCTTACCACCACTGGCGTTAAACCAGCTTACCGTGACATTGTTTGTACTTTTTACCCGAACCACAAGGGCAAGGATCATTTCGGCCTATCTTGTCGTGGTCGCGGAACACCGGCCCCGTTGGCATACCCGCAGGCACATCGCCACCGACATGCTCCGCTTCGGCATGCTGATAATCATGTGGCACAGCATCGGCCTTACGGCGCTGCTCTTCTACTGCTTCCACATCTTCAGCTGCCCGCACCTGTACCCGGCTTAATACGCCGATAACATCCACTTTCAGGTTTTCCAGCATGGTGGAGAACAGCTCAAAAGCTTCGCGCTTATATTCCTGTTTCGGGTTTTTCTGTGCATAACCACGCAGGTTAATGCCCTGACGCAGGTGGTCCATCGCCGCCAGGTGCTCTTTCCAGTGCGTGTCCAGGCTTTGCAGCATAATGGCCTTTTCAAACTGACGCAGTACCTGTGGGCCCACCATTTGCTCTTTATGCTGATAGGCTTTTTCAACCTCTTCAGCAATACGCTCACGCAGCTTTTCTTCAAACAGCTTTTTATCGTCTGCCAGCCATTTGGCAATCGGTAAATCCAGCGAGAAATCGGCTTTTAAGCGCTGCTCCAGCCCCGGAATATCCCACATCTCGTCCAGTGACTGTGGCGGAATATATTGGCTTATCACACCATCCACGACGTCTGCGCGAATAGCGTTAATGGTTTCACTGATGTCGGTGGCATCTAACAGCTCGTTACGCTGCTCGTACACCACTTTACGCTGATCGTTGGCAACATCATCAAACTCTAATAGCTGTTTACGGATATCAAAGTTACGCGCTTCTACTTTACGTTGCGCGTTTTCGATGGCGCGGCTGACCCAAGGATGCTCAATAGCTTCGCCTTTTTCCATACCCAGCCGGCGCATCATGCCAGCCATACGGTCTGAAGCGAAAATACGCATTAAGGCATCATCCAGCGACAGGTAGAACCGGCTTGAACCCGGGTCACCCTGACGGCCTGAACGGCCACGCAGCTGGTTGTCAATACGGCGCGATTCATGCCGCTCAGTACCAATAATATGTAAACCACCGGCGGCGATTACCGCGTCATGGCGCTGTTGCCAATCAGCTTTCACTTTGGCTTTTTGCGCTTCGGTCGCATCATCGCCAAGTGCTGCTAATTCAGCCTGTAAGCTGCCGCCCAGCACGATGTCAGTACCACGACCGGCCATGTTGGTGGCAATGGTTACCGTACCCGGCTGACCGGCCTGAGCAATAATTTGCGCTTCGTTAGCGTGGAATTTGGCGTTTAATACCTGATGTTTAATCTTGGCTTTGTTTAGCAGGCCCGATAAGTACTCTGAGCTTTCAATGGACGCTGTACCCACCAGGACCGGACGGCCGGCATCGCGGGTAGCGGTAATGTCAGCAATGATAGCCTGGTACTTGTCTTCGGCAGTTAAGTACACCAAATCGGCCATATCGTTACGCACCATAGGCCGGTTGGTTGGCACTACTATGGTCTCCAGGCCATAAATTTGCTGGAACTCAAAGGCTTCGGTATCGGCTGTACCTGTCATACCAGCAAGTTTGTCGTACAGGCGGAAGTAATTCTGGAAGGTAATAGAGGCCAATGTCTGGTTCTCGTTCTGAATTTTTACCCCTTCTTTGGCTTCTACCGCCTGGTGTAAACCTTCAGACCAGCGCCGGCCTTCCATAGTACGGCCGGTATGCTCATCAACAATGACAATTTCGCCGTCTTTAACCACGTAATCGACGTCACGCTTAAACAGCTGATGGGCACGTAGAGCAGCATACACATGGTGCAACAAGGTAATGTTGGCAGCGGAGAATAAGGTATCGTGCTCGCCAATCATGCCTTTTTCACGCAGCATCTCTTCTACTTTGATCTGGCCTTGTTCGGTTAAATACACCTGACGGGCTTTTTCATCTACCGTAAAGTGGCCATCGCCGTGTGCGCCTTCTTCGTCTTCTTTGTCCTGTTTAACCAGGTTAGGCACCAGCACGTTAATTTGCTTATACAGCTCTGAGCTGTCTTCAGCCGGGCCAGAGATGATCAGTGGCGTACGGGCTTCGTCAATTAAGATAGAGTCAACTTCATCGATAATGGCAAAGGCCTGATCGCGTTGCACCCGATCTTGCGGTGAAAACGCCATATTATCGCGCAGGTAGTCAAAACCAAATTCGTTGTTGGTACCGTAGGTAATGTCGGCCTGATAGGCTTTTTGCTTATCCGGGTGGGCCATGCCGGGCACGTTAACGCCAACTGTCATACCTAAAAAGCCAAACAGCGGTGCGTTGGTTTGCGCATCGCGACGGGCCAGGTAATCGTTCACGGTAATAACATGCACGCCTTTACCACTTAACGCATTTAAGTAAGCAGGTAAGGTGGCGGTAAGCGTTTTACCTTCACCGGTACGCATCTCAGAAATTTTGCCCTGATGCAGCACCATGCCGCCAATTAACTGCACATCGAAATGGCGCATGCCAAACACGCGTTTACTGGCCTCACGCACCGTAGCAAAAGCTTGTGGCAGTATATCGTCTAAGCTGCTGCCATTGGCCAGTAGCTGCTTAAATTCCGCCGTCTTTTGTTTTAATTGGTCATCGGATAAGGCTTCGAACTCAGCCTCGAGGCTATTAATGTGCTGAACCTGTTTTTCTAGTTTTTTTAAGAAGCGGTCGTTGCGGCTACCAAATAACTTGGCAAAAAGTTTTCCAAACATTATCCCAATACCATTTTAAGTTAAAACTGCAGGGCAGCCCCGGCGGCCTTTGGCCTTACCAGTATCAAATTGCTGTTGTGCAAGCATATTACGCCAGATATGGTGCCCTATGCTAATGCTTTCAAGGTGTAACATGTTCGCTTGGACGCTAAGCTGTTACACTGCGTTATCTGTTTCACTGCTGCCGGGAGTTAAGCATGACCCGTTACACGCAAAAACCTCAGGATATCAGTAAGCTGCTGTCACACAGCCCGCTGGCGTCGCAGCAGCAACAAGTACAACTGGTGCAACAGTTAAACCAGATATTGGCCGAGGTATTGCAACTGGAGCAATTGAGCTTTTGTCAGGTAAGCTGTATTCGTGATGGCAGAGCCATTATTTTATGCGCATCGCCCAGCTGGCTGACCCGTCTAAAAATGCAGCGCGACGCCATTCTAGACAATTTTCGCCGAAAAATCTTGCCCGATTTAGCCGGCATTGAGATTGAAGCCTCGCCTAATGGCCAGATAAACCGGCCCAAAGTGCAGCTGCCGACGGAAAACAGCAAGCAATTATCTGCACAGGCAGCCGACAGCCTGCGGCAGCTGGCGGCCGGCACCGACGGTGCACTGGCGAAAGCACTGTTAAAACTGGCAGAAAATGCCAGCGCCAAAAATGACAAAACCCGGTAATTACCGGGTTTGTGTTTGATAAGGCTGATAGATCATTACGCCAGCTGCGGCGCCAGATAAGAAATAGGCATGTCGGCTTTGTCTTCAAAGCTGACGAATTCCCAGTTTGCCTGGTCCGCCAACACGGCACATAACAGCTGGTTATTCAGCGCATGACCGGTTTTAAAGGCTTTGAACTCACCTAAGATGCTGTAACCGGCCATATACAGATCGCCAATCGCATCAAGAATTTTGTGTTTAATAAATTCATCTTCGTAGCGCAGGCCGTCCTGGTTTAATACCCGGTACTCGTCCAGCACTACGGCATTATCGAAGCTGCCGCCTAATGCCAGGTTATTGGCACGCAGGTACTCCACTTCATGTAAGAAGCCAAAAGTACGGGCGCGGCTGATGTCTTTAATAAAACCGGCGGCCGAGAAATCCATCAGCATATGCTGGGTGGTTTCTGCAATCACCGGGTGGTTAAATTCGATAGCAAAATCTATTTTAAAGCCGTGATGCGGCTTAAACTCGGCCCACTTGTCGCCGTCTTCTACCCGCACATGCTTTTTAATGCGGATAAACTTTTTCGCCAGGCGCTGCTCGGCAACACCGGCTTCCAGTAACAGGTAAACAAAGGGGTTGGCGCTGCCGTCCATAATCGGAATTTCTGCAGCGTCTACTTCAACCACCAGGTTGTCGATACCTAAACCGGCAATGGCCGCCATCAGGTGTTCAGTGGTAGATAACCGCACGCCATTGTCGTTGATTAAACAAGTACACATCACAGTATCACCCACTAACTCAGGTGCTACCTTAAAATCGACCACAGGATCAAGATCTACACGACGGAACACGATACCCGTGTTGTCCGGCGCAGGTCGGAGAGTAAGCGTAACCTTTTCGCCTTTGTGCAATCCCACTCCAATGGAGCTGACTGTTTTGCCGATGGTACGTTGTTTAATCATAATTTATTCCTGCTCAAATAATAAGCAATCACAAAATGGCGGCGAAGCATAGCATAACGTGGCAATTATGCCAAATTTCACTGAACAGCAGCTTAATCCTGCTGTCGGCCCTGCCGTGCGACTAAGCTAACGCTTAGTCGGCTTGTTTACGTAAAAATGCCGGAATATCAAAGATATCGATATTCGCTTTGCTCTCAGGCTGCGCTTTTACTGCCGCTGGCTGCTCCTGACGCACTTGCTGTGTTTCGTGCTGTGGTTGCAGCGCGGCACCGCCCTGAGTACCGTAAAACGGCTTCTGTACTTCTACCGTACGGTTGTTTGGTACCAGGCTGATATCCGGCCGGCGGTCGGCACCAATACCGGTAGCCACTACCGTTACACGCAGCTCGTCTTGCATGTTCGGGTCAATCACTGCACCTACAACTACAGTGGCGTTTTCAGACGCGAAAGCTTTAACCGCGTTACCTACGGTTTCAAACTCTTCAATGCTGATATCCAAACCGGCAGTGATATTCACCAGTATGCCTTTAGCGCCTGATAAATCGATATCTTCCAGCAGCGGGCTGGAAATGGCCTGCTCGGCGGCTTCTTCCGCACGGTCCGGGCCAGTCGCACGGCCGCTACCCATCATGGCAGTGCCCATCTCAGACATTACTGTACGTACGTCGGCAAAGTCGACGTTGATCAAACCCGGGCGGGTAATTAATTCAGCAATACCCTGTACTGCGCCAAGCAGTACGTTATTTGCTGCTTTAAACGCATCCAGCAAACTGGTGCCTTTACCCAGCACCTTTAACAGCTTGTCGTTAGGAATAGTGATCAGCGAGTCAACATGCTTGCTCAGCTCTAAGATACCTTCATCAGCGTAGGCAGTACGCTTTTTCCCCTCGAATGGGAATGGCTTGGTGACCACCGCCACGGTTAAAATACCCAGCTCGCGCGCCACTTCAGCCACGATAGGCGCCGCACCGGTACCGGTACCACCACCCATGCCGGCAGCGATAAAGATCATATCAGCGCCCTGCAGGGTTTTCTTAATGGTTTCGCGGTCTTCCTCGGCAGAACGACGACCGATATCCGGGTTAGCACCCGCACCTAAGCCCTTGGTAACATTAGAGCCCAATTGCAGGGTAATATTGGCCGATGAATTACGCAGTGCCTGCGCATCGGTATTGGCGGCAACAAACTCCACCCCTTCGATGTTGCTGGCAACCATGTACTCGACGGCATTACCGCCACCACCACCAACACCTATTACTTTAATAACAGCTTCTTCGCTGTGGTTTTCCATTAACTCAAACATAGCTCTCTCTCCGTTTCTACGCTTACTTAAAATTCGCCTTTGAACCAGCTGCTGATCCGTTTGACGAAGCCACTTACTGAATCCCGTACATCAGCCGCTTTCTTCTGCTGCGTACGCGCATCTTTACCGTACAGCAATAACCCCACCACACTGGCGTAGGCCGGATCCTGTACATATTCTTTTAACCCGGTTACGTGGGCCGGCTGGCCCACCCGTACCGGCATCTGAAAAATATCTTCAGCAAACTCCACCGCGCCTTCCATCTTGGCGGTGCCGCCGGTCAGTACCACGCCGGCTGCAATTTGCTCTTCTAAGCCGCTGCTTTTTATCTCTTCCAGCACCAGCTCGAATAATTCCTGGTAGCGCGGCTCGACCACCTCAGCCAGGGTATGACGCGACATAGAGCGCGCCGGCCGGCCACCCACGCTTGGCACTTCAATGCTTTCTTCTTTACCTACCATGCTGCGCAGCGCACAGGCGTACTGCACTTTAATCTCTTCGGCATGGCTTATTGGCGTGCGGAAAATCTTGGCGATATCGCTGGTCACCTGATTGCCCGCTACCGGGATCACCGCGGTGTGCCTCAGGGCACCATTGGTGTAAATAGCAATATCTATGGTGCCGCCGCCTAAATCGACTACGCAAACGCCCAGCTCTTTTTCATCGTCTGTCAGCACCGCATAGCTTGAAGCCAGTGCACTGAAAATTAACTGGTCGACCTGCAAACCACAGCGTTCAACGCACTTTTCAATATTCTTTGCCATGTCATTGGCGCAGGTAATGATGTGTGCCCGCGCTTCCATCCGCACACCTGACATGCCAACCGGGCTTTTAATGCCCTCTTGCATATCTACCGAGAACTCCTGCGGCAACACGTGCAGCATGCGCCGCTCAGCAGAAATCGGCACCGACTTAGCAGCATGGATCACATTGGCGACATCATCTGCGGTGACTTCAGTGTCGTTTATCGGCACCATGCCACTTTCGTTCTGGCAACGGATATGCTTACCAGTAATGCCTAAATACACTGATGACACCCGACAGTCAGCCATCAGCTCGGCTTCGTCTATCGCACGCTGTACCGCCTGTACCACCAGGTTTAAGTCGTTAACGCCGCCTTTATCCATGCCGCGTGACACATGAGTGCCGACGCCAACAATGCTTAAGCGATCGTCAGCGGTAATTTCGCCCACCACCGCTTTAATTTGTGCAGTGCCGATATCCAGGCCAACAATCAGATCTCTATCTAACGACTTTGTCATGCTTTTCTCTTCTGCTCACTGCTGTAACGCACGGCGATACCGGTGTCGTAGCGCAGGTCGACTTCGGTTATCGCTTCGGCTTTGTGTTTGCTTATTACCGGATACAACTCTATAAAGCGCTGCAACCGTTTTAACGTATCATCACGCCCTAGCTTCAGTGCTACGCCATTGCTCAGACTTAGCTGCCAGGAGAAGCGCTCGGTTACTCCCAGCGCCACGGCATTAAATTTATGCAGGGCCAGTAAGCCCTGCATATGGCGGAACATGGCCAGTGCGTCCTGCTGGCTGCCGTCGGGGCCGGTTAGCATCGGCAGTTCCGTTTTCAGCTGCTCTAGGGGCGCATGAAACACCTCGCCCTCTTTGTTGAGTAATTGCTGCTGATTCCAGATCGCTACCGGCTGTTGTTCTGTGACAACCACCACCAGGGCATCAGGCCATTGTTTGCGCACGGCCACCTGATATACCCAGGGTTGCTGTAACAGGAACTGCTGTACCTGGTCCACGTTCACGCTAAAAAAGTTACCTATATACTGCTGCGCCAACCGCTGATGCAGCGCCTGGGCATCGATGTGGGCAAAGTCGCCATACAGTTTTACCTGCTTAAGCGGCGCACTTTGCTGATCATGCAGCCAGGCATTTACCTGCACTGCGGCCCACATCAGACCTGCCACCGAGCAGAGAAAAAACAGCACGCCGGCGTAAAACGCCGGTTGCTGCTTAAACTCGAACTTGGGCAGGTGTTTAATCATTATCTCGTCTCTTGGCTTTGGCCTAATATTGCCACGACCAGTTGCTGGAAACTGTAACCGGCAGCCTTTGCCGCCATCGGCACCAACGACTTTTCAGTCATGCCGGGCACGGTATTCACTTCCAGTAAAAAGTGTTGGCCGTCCTGGTCTAGCATTATGTCAACGCGGCCCCAACCACTGGCGCCTACCGCATTAAAGGCTTTAAGCGCAGTGTGCTGCATGGCGGCAGTTTGCTCGGCGCTTAGCGGTGCCGGGCATAAATACTCGGTGCTGTTGGCCTGGTATTTCGCTTCATAGTCGTAGAACGCGCGCGGTGTGCGCATTTCCACAATTGGCAGAACCTGGCCATTTAAAATCGCCACCGTAAACTCGCGGCCGTTGATCCAGCGCTCAACCAAAATTTCGCTGTCATAGTTAAGTGCCTGCTGTACCGCCTGCTGCAGCTCTTCGGCAGTGCTGGCGGCGCTCATACCAATGCTGGAGCCTTCGTTGGCCGGCTTTACCATCACTTTACCGCCCAGGCTTGCCAATAAGGCGGCAAAGTCGGTGTCATCGCGGTGCACCACGGCAAAAGGCGCCGTGGGTAATTGCTGCGCCTGAAACAGGTATTTGCAGCGAATTTTATCCATCGCCAGTGCCGAGCCCAGCACACCGCTGCCGGTGTAAGGCAGGCCCAGTTGCTGCAGCGCCCCCTGCATGCTGCCATCTTCGCCGCCACGGCCGTGCAGCACGATAAATACCCGCTGTGCACCGCTTTGGGCCAGCTCAGCCAGGCTTTGCTGTTTTGGGTCAAAAGCAAAGGCATCAACGCCGGCCTCGGTCAGCGCTTTAAGCACGGCAGCACCGGAGCGTAGTGACACCTCGCGCTCGGCCGACAGCCCGCCAAACATCACGGCTACTTTGCCAAATGCCTGTACTGCTTCACTCATGCTTGTTCTCCTGCACTGGCCTTAAGCTTGTTAATATTCAGTTTCATTGCCGCCAATTTTTTCACCAGCGCGCCAATATTGCCGGCGCCCTGCGTTAATACCACGTCACCATCGGCCAGCACGTCAGCCAGACAGGGGGCGAGTTCATCCGGCCCGGCAACGTAAATGGGATCTAAGCTGCCACGGGCACGAATAGAACGGCACAAACTGCGGCTATCGGCCCCGGCGATCGGTGCTTCGCCGGCGCTGTACACTTCGAGCAGCAACAGCTTGTCGACACTGGACAGCACCTTGGCAAAATCTTCATACAAATCGCGAGTGCGGGTATAGCGGTGCGGCTGATACGCCATCACTAAACGCCGCGCTGGCCAGGCTGCGCGCACCGCAGCAATGGTGGCGGCCACTTCGGTGGGGTGATGACCGTAGTCGTCCAACAGCAGCACTTTGCCGTTGCCGGTATCAAACTCGCCGTACTGCTGAAAACGCCGGCCAATGCCTTCAAATTCGCTAAAGGCGGCTAGAATGGCCTGCTCGCTGATACCTTCATCCCGCGCCAGTGCAAAAGCGGCGGTGGCGTTTAGCGCATTATGTTTACCCGGCAAATTCAGCACCACTTCACGCTGATTGCCTTCTGTGTCGCTAATGACAAAACGGCTTTGGGTGCCGCTCTGGCTAAAATCACTGATGACAAAATCCGCATCCTGGCTAAAGCCGTAGGTCAGCACAGTGCGGCCAATTTGAGGGATCAGCGCCCGCAATACCGGATCGTCAATACACACCACGGCCACACCGTAAAATGGCAGGTTGTGGCAAAACTCCAGGTAAGTGGCTTTAAGCTTTTCAAAGTCGCCCTGATAGGTGTCCATGTGATCCGCTTCGATATTGGTGATCACGGTGGCCAGCGGCTGCAGATGCAGGAAGGAAGCATCACTTTCATCTGCTTCGGCAATCAGATAGCGGCCCGCCCCCAAGCGGGCATTAGAGCCGGCCGAGTTCAATAAGCCGCCAATAACAAAGGTGGGGTCAGTGCCGGCTTTGGCGAAAATCGATGCCAATAAGCTGGTGGTGGTGGTTTTACCATGGGTACCCGCCACGGCGATACCATGGCGAAAGCGCATCAGCTCACCGAGCATTTCAGCGCGGCGCACCACCGGAATGCGCAGCTCACGCGCGGCTGCCACTTCCGGATTGGCGCTGTTAATGGCGCTGGATACCACTACCACACTGGCGCCTGCGACATTGGCGGCGTCGTGGCCGAAGCTGACACAGGCGCCCAGGCCGATTAAGCGCTCGGTAACGGCGTTTGGTGCAATGTCAGAGCCGGATACGTTATAGCCTTCGTTTACCAGTACTTCGGCAATGCCGCCCATACCGGCACCGCCGATGCCAACAAAGTGAATGCGTTCTACACGGCGCATCGCCAGTTTTTTCTGTTGTGGTGTCGTAATCATACTACTTGTCCTGTTACGGTTTGACCTGCTACCTGCTGACACTGCGCTACTACCTGCGCCGTGGCATGATCCAGTGCGCAGGCACGCGCTTTGGCGGCCATTTGTTGTAACGGTGCTTTATTCTGTTGCCACTGCCTCAGCAGCGGTAACAACTGTTGTTCGGTTAAGTCTGGCTGAGCCAACATCAGGGCGGCACCTTCTGTCACCAGCCAGCGCGCATTGGCCGTTTGATGATCGTCTATCGCCTGTGGCAGCGGTACAAACAGCGCCGCCACACCGGCACAGGCCAGCTCACTCACGGTAGAGGCACCGGCGCGGCAAATTACCACATCAGCCCAGCTGTAAGCCTGCGCCATATCGTCGATAAAGGCGCTCACCTCTGCCGTTAAGCCACTTTGGGCCAGTTGCTGGTACAATGCATCAGTCTGCTGCTGCATCACCTTACCGCTTTGGTGGCGTACCTGCAGCGGTGCCTGCTGTGCCGCTTTGGCAAAAATCGGTGGCAGCTGCTCATTCAACGCTTTGGCCCCCAGGCTGCCCCCCACCACAAGCACTTTTAAGCTACCGCTAAAATCATGTTTTTTTCCGGCATCGACCAACGCTGCCCGTACCGGGTTACCCACTATCAGCTGCTTGGCATGACCAGCAAAAGCGGCAGGAAAAGCCACTAACACTTTTTGTGCTAACCGCGCCAGTAAACGGTTGGTGCTGCCGGCAACGGCGTTTTGCTCATGCACTAACAGCGGTATGCCTTTTAGCCACGCTGCCAGACCGCCGGGGCCACTGGCAAAACCGCCAAAGCCCAGCACCAAATCAGGCTGCACGGCCGTGATAACGTGCCGTGCCTGCAATAATGATTTCAGCAGCATCCAGGGCGCTTTTATCAGCGATGTCAGGTTTTTACCACGCAAACCGGCTACATCAATACTGTGAAACGGCCAGCCGAACTGCGGCACTAACTGGGCTTCCATTTTTTCACGGCTACCCAGCCAGTGTATTTGCCAGCCCTGAGCATTAAGTGCTGTGGCGACTGCCTGAGCCGGGAAGATATGGCCGCCGGTGCCACCTGCCATGATCAGAATACGAGGCTTAGTCATGCTTGCCTCCACTGATAGCGTGTTTACCTTTCAGCCGTACTTCAAAATCAATCCGCAGCAACAGTGCCGCTGCTGCCAACATAATGATTAAGCTACTGCCGCCCGAGCTGACATAAGGCAGGGTCAGGCCTTTGGTCGGCAGTGCGCCGGTGGCAACACCGATATTGACCGCAGATTGAAAGCCAATCCAAATTGCCAGCGCATAGGCCAGGAAGCCGTGGAAGCTTAAATTCTTTGCCAGCGCGCGCTGGCCTATCCACAGCGCCCGATACACCAGCAAAAATAACAGCAACACCAGCACAGCCACGCCAATAAAGCCGGTCTCTTCAGCGATGACGGCCAGAATAAAGTCGGTATGCGCCTCTGGCAGGTATTCCAGTTTCTGAATACTGTTGCCCAGGCCCTGACCAAACCAGCCACCGCGGCCAAACGCCATCAGCGACTGTGTTAACTGATAGCCACTGCCGAACGGGTCGGCCCAGGGATCTAAAAAGGCGGTCACGCGCTTCCAGCGGTATTCGCTATACACAATCAGTACACCAATCGCGGCGATACCTGTAAAGATCAAGCAGAAGAACTGCCACAGCTTAGCGCCGGCTAAAAACAGCAGCGCCACGGCGGTAGCAAACATCACGATCACGGTGCCCAGATCAGGCTGCATCAGCAGCAACACGGCAAAAGCAAACAGCACAAATAGCGGCTTTAAAAAGCCTTTTAAGTTTTCCCGCACTTCTTCGTGCCGGCGCACCAGATAGCTGGCCAGGTAAACAAAGAAAAACAGCTTGGCCGGCTCAGCAGCCTGTAAACCAATCGGGCCGAGCGACAACCAACGGGTACTGCCGTTAACATTTCGGCCGAATAACAACACTGCCACCAACAGCGCCAGCGCAGCAAACAGCAGCGCCATATTGCTGTTATGCCACCACTGTACCGGCATGTTCAGGATCAATAGCGCTGCGCTGCAGCCCAGCGCCAAATACACCAGATGACGAATAGTAAAGTGCAGCTCATTACCGAATAAGCGCGACGCCACCGGCACCGAAGCACTGGTGACCATGACCACGCCAATGGCCAGAATAAGCAGCAGCAAGGTCAAAAATAATTTATCGTAGGCGGCGCCATCCTCAGCGCGCCACCACTGGCTGATGGCCTGCAGCGGGTTGCTCCAGGGCTGCTTAAACATGCTCAGTGCCAGCTGTTTCATAGCACCTCCGCCCTAACCGCTTGCGCGAACAGCTCGCCACGTTCGGCATAGCTTTTAAACATATCCAAACTGGCACAGGCAGGTGACAGCAGCACCATATCGCCGGCTTTAGCCAGTTTTGCCGCGGCTTTTACCGCCTCCGTTAAACTTTTTACTTCTATGCTGCCCGCCACTAAGGCGGCGATGGCCGGGCCGTCCTGCCCCAGCGTAATCAGCTGCTGTACATCGCGTTGCAATACCGGTTGTAGCTCGCTGAGATCCGCACCTTTGGCATCACCGCCGGCAATTAAAATCAGTTTACCGGCAACGGTGACCCTAAGCCCGGCAATGGCCGCCAACGTCGCGCCGATATTGGTGGCTTTAGAGTCGTTGATCCAGCGCACGCCATTGTGCTCAGCCACTAAAATGCAGCGGTGCGGTAATGAGACAAACTGCTTAAGCGCTGTTTTCAGGCCGTCACGGCTGGCACCGGCCGCCAGCGCTAATGCACTGGCCACCAGCGCATTAAACTGGTTGTGCTCACCAAACAGCGTCATCTCAGACAGCGGCAATAAAGGTTCACCCGCCACTTGCAACCAGCGCTGGCTTCCTTTACTGACAATACCGTAAGCGCCATCAGATAGCGTAATACCTAAGCTATGCCCGGCGTGCTGCGGTATCGTAGCGGCATCATCCAGGTTAAATACCGCCAGTTGGCTGTGCTGATACACCCGCTGTTTTGACGCGGCATAAGCAGCCATATCGCCGTAACGGTCTAAATGATCGGCACTGACATTTAAAATGCAGCTGGCGATGCTATGCAAACTGGACGTGGTATCCAGTTGAAAGCTGGATAACTCCAGCACAAAGACATCAACATCGCGCTGGACTAAGGCATCCAGCACCGGCAAACCAATATTGCCCGCCGCCAGTGCGTTTACACCGCTGGCTTTAAGCATGGCTTCGACCAGCATAGTCACCGTCGATTTGCCGTTAGAGCCGGTAATAGCGACCACCGGCTTTTGGTTAACCCGGGCGAAAAGCTCGACATCGCCCATCAGCTGAGCGCCCTGCGCGACAGCAAAACGAATAGCTGGATGTGCCGGTGACAAGCCGGGGCTTAATACGATGATGTCCATTTTTGCCAGCCGGTTAGCGTCAAGCTCGCCTAAATAAATACCATCTACCTTTTCCGGCGCGATTTGCTCAATACCGGCGGGCTTGCTGCGGCTGTCCATCAGTACCGGCTTAATGCCTAAATTCAGCAAAAAACGCACCGTGGCCAGACCCGACAGGCCCAGCCCTACTACCGCTATGCGTTTTTTCGCTAAATATTGCATTAATGCCTGCTGTGTCATGGTTATCTCAGTTTCAGGGTGGCTAAGCCCACCAGCACAAACATAATGGATAAGATCCAGAACCTGACAATAACGCGCGGCTCTGGCCAGCCTTTTAATTCGTAGTGATGGTGTATTGGCGCCATACGGAAAATACGCTGACCACGCAGCTTGTAAGAGCCCACCTGCAGGATCACCGACAGGGTTTCCATCACAAAGACGCCGCCCATAATAAACAGCACAATTTCCTGGCGGACTAAAATGGCGATCACGCCAAGCACCGCACCCAGCGCCAGTGAGCCAACATCGCCCATAAACACCTGAGCCGGATAAGTGTTAAACCACAAAAAGCCCAGACCCGCGCCAATCAGCGCGGCGCACAACACCACCAGCTCGCTGGCATAAGGCAGATAAGGAATATTCAGATAAGCCGAGAAGTTCACGTTGCCACTGGCGTAAGCAATAATGGCAAAAGCACCTGCCACCATAATGGTCGGTACGATGGCCAGGCCGTCTAAGCCATCGGTCAGGTTAACGGCGTTGCTGGTGCCGACAATAACAAAGTAACTTAACGCCAAAAACAGCAGGCCCAGCTGCGGCATCACATCTTTTAAAAACGGCACTAACAGCGCAGTTTCGGCCGGACGTTCGGCAGTGAAATACAAAAACGCCGCAGTGGCAATCGCAAACAGCGACTGCCAGAAATATTTCCATCGCGCAATTAAACCTTTAGGGTCTTTACGGATCACCTTACGGTAGTCGTCGACAAAGCCAATCCAGCCGAAGCTGACCAGCACAAACAACACCACCCAGACGTACTTATTTTCCAGATTGGCCCACAGCAAAGTACTGACCAGCACCGAGCCTAAAATCAGCAAACCGCCCATGGTCGGTGTGCCTTTTTTCGAAAAGTGGCTTTCCGGGCCATCGCCGCGCACCACTTGGCCAATTTGCATTTTTTGTAAGCGCGCAATCAGCTTAGGCCCCAGATACAGGCTGAGTAGTAATGACGTTAAAATGCCTAAAATGGCGCGGAACGTCAGGTAACTGAATACATTAAAAAAGCTGAAGTATTGGGTTAAATACTCGGCTAACCAAACTAGCATGGGCTGCTCTCCTGCTGACAACGTTCTAGCAAGTCCTGCACAACTAATTCCATTTTCGCACTGCGCGAGCCTTTCACTAGCAGGGTGACCGCCTGTTGTTCTAAAACGATTGGCATCAACCGCTGTATTAGCGCCTGACGCGAACTGAAATGTGCCCCTTGACCGTTAAACAAGTCACTGGCGCTCTGTGATAACACGCCAAGGGTGAACAACAGATTAATTCCGGCATTTTTTGCGTATAAACCAATCTCTTCGTGGTACAAACGGGCATCAGCGCCCAGCTCAGCCATATCGCCCAGAATCAGCACGCGATAACCGCTGTAAGACGCTAACAGATCTATCGCCGCTTTCACCGACTCGACATTGGCATTATAGGTATCATCAATCAGCCGCAGCTTGTTACTCAGCTGTTTGATATTGGTGCGGCCTTTTACGGCCTGCATTTGCGCCAGGCCCTGCGCCACATCCTGCAAACTGGCGCCCACCGCCACACAGGCGGCTGCGGCTGCCAGGGCATTGGCCACATTATGTTTACCCGGGATGGTCAGTTTGACATTCACGTTGCCAGCGGGGCTTTGCAGCACAAAACTGGCACAGCCCTGAGCGTCCAGCACAATATCGCGGGCACTGTAATCGGCGCTCTGATTGGCTGAGAATTGCTGCACCGACATGTCGGTTAGACGGCGCAACCAGTAATCGCGGTATTCGCTGTCAGCCGGTACTATCGCCAAGCCGTTACCGACTAAGCCGTTAAAAATTTCGCCCTTGGCGCGTGCCACACCATACACATCACCAAAGCCTTCCAAATGCGAGGGCGCGACATTAGTAATAATAGCGACATCCGGCTTCGCCAAAGAGGTGGTATAGGCTATTTCGCCCTGATGGTTGGCACCTAACTCCAGCACGGCATAACGATGCTCAGCGGTTAAGCGCAGCAGGGTAAGTGGCACACCGATATCGTTATTAAAGTTGCCCTGGGTTGCCAGTACCGGCCCTAATCTGGCCAGAATGGCGGCAATCATCTCTTTAACTGTGGTTTTACCGGCGCTACCGGTAACAGCAATGGTTTTCGGCGCCAGTCTGGCTTTTAGCGCAGCACCTAATTGCCCCAGAGCTACTCGTGTGTCAGGCACAATCAACTGGGTAATCTCTTCGCTAACCGGTTGCTCCAACACCACAGCTACCGCACCCTTGGCTTTTACATCAGCGACAAAAGCCGCACCGTCGAAGTTAGGGCCTTTTAACGCAATAAACAGCTCACCGGCGCTAATACTGCGGCTGTCGGTACTGACTGAGCTGATGACTTGCTCGCCGCCCAGCATGCGGGCACCGAGCATCGTAGCAATTTCACTGCAGGCTAAGCGGATCATAGTGACATCTCCGTAACCAGTTGACGCAGGTAAGCCCGTTCATCGTACTGCCGATGCTCCGAGCCGATAATTTGTACGGTTTCATGGCCTTTGCCGGCAATCAGCACTAAGTCGCCCGGCTGCGCACTTGCCAGCGCCAGCTTGATAGCGCTCTGCCGGTCGGGTTCAATCTGATAGCTGGCATCCGGGCTCATGCCGGCAGCAATCTCATGGCAGATACTCAGCGCATCTTCGCTGCGCGGATTGTCTGAGGTAATGATGACATGATCGGCAAACAGCTCCGACAGCTGGCCCATGAGTGGCCGTTTGCCGCGATCTCGATCGCCACCGCAACCAAACACGCACCAGAGCCGGCCACGGCAATGCAGCCGTAATGACTGTAGCGCCTGCTGCAATGCATCTGGCGTGTGGGCGTAATCCACCACGGCGGTAAACTGTTTGGCAAACTGAAATTGTTCCATCCGCCCCGGCACCGCTTTAAGCACGCTGCATGCGGCCAAGATGGCATCAAAGTCATAGCCCAGTGCCAACAGGCTGGCGATGGCCGCTAACACGTTTTGAATATTAAACTCGCCCAATAGCGGCAGCTTAAGGTTAACTGTGCCACTGTGGCTGGTTAGCGTCAGGCTATACCCGGTGTCATTAGCAATCACCTCTGAATAACCCAGGTAGCGGTTAAAGCTCTGACAGTCTTCGGTTTTACCATATACCCACACCGGCAGCTGGCTTTGCGCTGCCAGCTTGCGGCCGAATTCGTCGGAGACGTTAATCACGGCCACCCTCGCCAGCTGCGGTGTAAACAGCATGGCTTTGGCGGCACCATACTCGGCCATAGAGCCGTGATAATCCAGATGATCGCGTGTCAGGTTGGAAAAAACCGCGACGTCAAACAAGATGCCTGCCACACGCTGCTGCACCAGGGCGTGGGAGGACACTTCCATCGCCACCAACTGGGTTTGCTCAGCAACAAACTGCGCCAGAATACGCTGCAAATCGACATAATGCGGCGTGGTATTGGGCAGCGGCGTAAGGCTTTGGCTGTGGCCATAGCCCAGGGTACCAATCACAGCCGAAGGCTGCTTAAGCTCAGCAGCAAGCTGGCTAACAAAGAAGCTGGTACTGGATTTACCGTTAGTCCCGGTAATACCGACCAATTGCAGTTTACGCGCTGGTTGCTGATAAAAATTCGCCACTAATGAGGGCAGAATTTGCATCAGCTCAGGCAGCACAACCACACGGGCATCGTCATAATGCCCTGCATCGGTCAGCACCATGGCTGCGCCCTGTACCAGCGCCTGAGCAATAAATTGCCGGCCATGTTGTTGTACACCCGGTATCGCCAGAAATACATCGCCAGCACTCACCTTACGGCTGTCCAGTTGCAGCTGCTCAAGCTCAGCGTCTATGACATTGCTGGCATAAAGTGCCAACCAGGCTTTGCTGTTAACCGGCATTGCGCCCTCCCGTTACTGCTGAGATTTTGCTCTGGCTTGCCGCGTCCGGTGTCAGGTTCAGCAATTGCATGGTAGCGCCCATAATATTGGCAAACACCGGCGCCGCAATTTCACCGCCATGGTAAAAATCACCCGCAGGCTCGTTAATCACTACCACACAGGCCAGACGCGGATTGGAAATTGGCCCAACGCCAGCAAAAGAGGCGACATAATCTTCGCCATACCCCCCGGCAATAGCTTTACGTGCGGTGCCGGTTTTACCACCCACCCGATAGCCTTTTACCTGCGCCCGGGTAGCGGTGCCGCCGGGCATAATGTTAGCTTCCATCATTTCCAGCATGGCGGCAGCATGTTCCGGATCCAGCACCTGTTCGCCGGGCATAATATTGTCTTGTTTCACGATGCTCAGCGGCCGGCTTACACCGCCGTTGGCCATAGTGGCATAAGCCCGCGCCAGCTGTGCTGCAGTCACAGATAAGCCATAACCGAAAGATAAGGTAGCGCGCTCAAAATCAGACCACCGGCGCCTATGGCTTAACATGCCACTGCTTTCACCGTTTAGACCAAGGCCGGTATCGCTACCCAGCCCCATATTGGCGTAAAGACTGATGACATGCTCTACCGGCATATCCAACACCAGTTTGGTGACGCCGATATTGCTCGACTTTTGAATAATGCCGGTTAGGCTCAGCGTATTGTAGTTAATGGCATCACGCACCCAGCTGCCGCCAACACGGATATAGCCGGGGTAGGTATCAATCTTACTGCCAAGGTTCGCGCTGCCAAACTCCAGTGCACTTAATACCGCTAACGGCTTCATGGTCGAGCCTGGTTCAAAGGTGTCGGTAATGGCGCGGTTGCGAAATAAATAAGCGGGTGTATTGCCGCGGTTATTCGGGTTAAACGATGGGCTGTTCACCATCGCCAGCACCTCTCCGCTTTGCACATCCACTACCATGGCAGAGCCTGAGGTGGCACCATGGGTTAATACCGCTTTTTTCAGCTCGCGATAGGTAATGGACTGGATACGCTGATCGATGCTCAACTGCAAACTGCCGGGTGCTTGCTGTTGCACCCGCTCCAACACTTCAATTTCACGGCCTTTGGCGTCTTTACGGAATACTTTACGCCCGGCGGTACCGGTTAACAGCTCATCAAAACGCTTTTCAATGCCTTCTACGCCAACATCATCGACATTGGTAAAACCAAGCAACTGAGCGGTGACTTCAGCGGCTGGATAATAGCGGCGTGATTCCTGGCGAAAATAAATGCCGGGCACTTTTAATTTTTTCACGTAATCGACCACGGCCGGGTTGACCTGACGCTGCAGATAAACAAAGCGCCGCTGCGGGTTGGTGCCAATGCGGTTTTGCAGCTGTGCCGGTGTCAGTTGTAAAATGTCGGCCAGCGCATGCCAGCGCCGCTCATCTGCGGCAGCATGACGTTCGATCACCACTTTAGGGTCAGCCCAAATCGCTTCTACCGGCACACTTACCGCCAGCTCTTCACCGTTACGGTCGAAAATCATACCGCGTAATACGGTATCAGCTTCTACACGCAGCGAACGCGCATCCCCCTGACTGACCAGCATGTCAGGCTCTACTACCTGTAACCAGGCGGCGCGCACCATTAAGGCACTAAACACTAAGGCTAAACTCAGCAATACAAAAGCAAAGCGCCACCCGAGCACCGAGGGCACCGTTCTGGCTTTGGCTTGAGGTGTATTGCGTTTGCTGCTCATGGCACTGTCACCGCAATGTCTTGCTCAGCCGCCGGGCGCACCATATTCAGCTGGCGGCGGGCAATGTCTTCTACCCGGCTGTGCTCGGACAGGGCACGCTGCTCTAAAATCAGGTTACGCCACTCGATATCCAGCTGGTCGCGCTGCTGATACAAAGCATCTTGCGCTATGGTCAGTTGACGGTTTAAATGGGCAAAGTGCACCACCACCAGCGCAGAAATAATGCAAGCCAGCAGTAGAAGCGCCAGCCATTTTTGCTCGCGCCAGTCGCGGAAAATTAATCGATGCAGGCTGATATTATTCATGGCGCTGCTTCTGTGCGATGCGCAGCACGGCACTTCTGGCGCGCGGGTTAAGCTCCAGCTCTTGATCTGAAGGCATAATGGCTTTACCTACCAGCTCCAGCTCAGTGCGCTGCTGCATTTGCGCCGCAGTAAGCGGAATACCGCGCGGTAGCGGCTCGCCTTTGGAATAACGGCGCATAAACTGTTTTACCAACCTGTCTTCCAGCGAGTGAAAGCTAATCACCACCAGCCGGCCACCGGGCTTAAGCACTTGCATAGCGGCATGCAGCGCCTGATTAACCTGCTCCAACTCGCTGTTAATGTAGATGCGAATGGCCTGAAAGCTGCGTGTTGCCGGGTGTTTTTTCTCTTTGTTACTTTTGGGCACGCTGTCGCTGATAAGCTTGGCTAACTGCGCTGTGCGCGTCAGTGGCTGCTCGCTGCGGGCCGCTACAATGGCTTGCGCAATACGCCAGGCGAATTTTTCTTCGCCGTATTCGCGCAGCACAAAGCTGATATCTTCGACGTCGGCACTGGCAAGCCAGTCTGCGGCGCTGATGCCACTGGTCGGGTCCATTCGCATATCCAGCGGGCCGTCGCGCATAAAGCTAAAACCACGGTCGGCGTCGTCCAGTTGCGGTGATGACACTCCTAAATCCAGCAAAATGCCGTCTATTTCTCCAATAATTTGCTGCTGCTCAGCAATAGTTGCCAGGGCGGCAAAGGGGCTGTGAGTGATATGAAAACGCGGATCGCCTGCCAGTGGGGCGGCAGCGGCAATCGCGGCGGGATCGCGGTCAATGGCAAACAACCGGCCTTGCGGGCCAAGCTTTGCTAAAATAGCCCGGCTATGGCCACCACGGCCAAAAGTGCCGTCCAGATAACAGCCGTCAGCTTTAATTGCCAGACCATCCAGTGCTTCCTGCAGCAGGACGGAAATATGAGCCACAGTATTCATTTACAGTGCAAAGTCCTGTAATCGTTCTGACAGTTCTACATCACCGGCCTGAGCCTGTTCCAGCGCAATATCTGCCGCTAAACGCTCATGCCAGGCGGTTTCATCCCAGATCTCGAATTTATTTAATTGACCGACCAGGCGAATACCTTTAGACAAACCGGCATGCTGGCGCAGCGGCGCTGGCAGTAAAATACGGCCGTTTTTATCCATATCGCAGTCGGTAGCATTACCCAGCAGCACGCGCTGTAAGCGGCGTTCCTGCGGGTTTAGGCTGGACAAGCGCTTGAGTTTTTCTTCTATTTCTTCCCACTCAGCCAGCGGATACAGCAATAAACAGGGGTCATGCAGGTCAATGGTGCAAATTAAGTGGCCCTGACAATCAGACAGCAGAAATTCACGGTAGCGTGCTGGTAACGCTAACCGTCCTTTCTCGTCCAGTGTCAGTGTAAATGAGCCACGAAACATAAGCTTCCTGTGCAATGACTTTAGTTATTTTGTTTGCAGGTAAGCCAAAATGATCCACTTTTACCCACAAATCCCCACGACGATACAGTTTAGGGTGCAGGTTTGACCATTGTCAAGGTAAAAACCAAGCTATCGATCGATTGCGATCACAGTAAAATCGGGCGCTACAGCGAAGGTGATGATTTTGGTGGGAAAAAGTGGAGACAATACAAAACACTCAGTAAATAGCCCTGTTTTTATATACAGCACCCTAAATTATGCTGCTTTTTTCTGCAGCCGCTTGCCAACATGGAATAAATTATTCAATACTGAAGTAGGTTGCCAATAACAAATTCCATAGAGCTTGGGCAACACAATAAGGATATTCCCTGTATGGTATGTTTACTCAAGATCCGCGGTATGCTGGATCAAATGTCGGTGATCGAGCGCAAGCTGGCAGATTTTATTCTGGATAATGCCCATTTGCTACGGGATTATTCGTCGCAGCAACTGGCCGATGCCGTTGGTACCAGCCAATCCAGCGTGGTAAAGTTTTGCCAGAAACTGGGCTATAAAGGCTACCCCGACTTAAAGCTGGCGGTAAGCGAAGCCATTATTACGGCGTCAACCCTGCAGCGTGACAACAACGAGCCTGGTAACGCCACCAATTTACAACAGCTGGTAGAACAGTTGCAGTTTAGCCTGCACAGCCATTTACGCGGTATTCTGGAAATTAATGAAGAAAAAGCACTGCATGACGCCGCAGCCTTACTACAACGTGCTGACCGGGTATTAGTGGCCGGTTTTGGCAAATCAGGCATAGTGGCGCATGACATGCAGTTTCGCTTATTACAGCTGGGTAAGTTAACGCTGGCGCACAGCGACCCGGCACTCTCCTTACAGTTGGCCAGTACTTTAGGGCCGCAAAGCGCCGTGCTGCTGATCTCTGAGTCTGGCCAAAATGCTGATTTACTAAAGCTGGCACGCTACGCCAAACAACAGCACATTCCACTACTTAGCCTGACCAGTTATAAAAGCAATGCACTAAGCCTAACTGCTGATGTACCGCTGTTTGCACTCAGTGGCGATGAAAACGTGCGGATAAACCCGATCTTGGTGCAAGTGGCGCAGCAGCATTTATGTCATATCCTGTATTTGTTGCTGTGCCAGCAGCACAACAATGACCATCAACTGGAAGAAAATGCCAAACTGCTGCACGTACTTAAACAGGCCTGACAACTTAAGCCAGCATTTCCAGGCCATCTATACTGGTAATACCCAGGCCGGGTGCATCTTCAATAGTAATGTCAGCATCATTAAATTTTACACTGCTTTTTACCGGATCATAGGCGCACAGTGACGGGCCGTCTAAATCGATTTTGGTGATGACATCAGATTTCGCTACCGCCACATGCACTGCTGCGGCAACACTGACACTGCCCTCTAACATGCAGCCAATCATGCACTGCATATCGTAAAACGAGCAGATATCGGCAATTTTTATAGCATTGGCAATGCCGCCGGTTTTCATCAGCTTAATGTTAATAATGTCGGCGGCGCGCATTTTAATCAGCTCTATCACTTCACGCGGGCCGAAACTGCTTTCATCAGCCATCACCGGCGTGTGTACGCGCTCGGTAATATATTTTAAGCCCTCCAGATCGTAGGCTTTAACCGGTTGCTCTACCAGCTCCAGCCGCACGCCGGCATCTTCTAACTTGCGCAGCGCATATACCGCCTCTTTCGCCGTCCAGCCTTGATTGGCATCCAGCCGGATCAGCGCCTTGCCTTCAACAGCCGCATAGATAGCCTTTACCCGCTCTATGTCAACGCCGATATCTTTGCCTACTTTCACTTTTAAGGTTTCAAACCCGCGCTCAACCGCACTTAGTGAGTCGGCGACCATTTTGTCGATGTAATCCACGCTGATGGTAATATCAGTGGTAATTTTAGGCACGCCGCCACCGAGAATTTTATACAGCGGCGCTTTGTACAGCTGGGCAAATAAGTCGTACACCGCCATCTCCACAGCGGCTTTGGCGCTGTAGTTTTTCATAATACAGCCCTGAATAAGGCGGATAATGTGGTTTAAATCGCTAACGTCCTGGCCAATCAGCTTGGGCTTTATTACCGTGCGGATAGCCTCAATAATAGAGCCGTGAATGTCACCGGTGATCACCGCAGTAGCCGGTGCCTCGCCGTAGCCCACATGACCGCTGTCGGTGTGGATCATGACGATAATATCTTCAATGCTATTCACGGTTCGTAACGCCGTTTTAAACGGCGTTTTCAGAGGCACCCGTAACATACCCAGTCTGATATCAGTTATTTTCATAGTCGCCTCTGTTATCGCAGTGATTTAATGGCATACAGTGCATCAAGGTAAGCATGCTCGGCATTGTTATGCAGCGGCATTAATGGGGTGACCACCACCCCGTTTAAGGTGCCCTGATACAAGCCGTTATCGGTAGGGTATATCAACGTATTTACCGAGTGGATCATAAAAGGTTGCTGCTGCACCCTACCGATAAATATTGACACATGGCCGGGGAAATAGAATAAATCTCCCACCTTCGCCTGTGCTAACGCCTTTAATTTGTCGGCCTGGCTTGCATCAGGTTTAAACCTTTGGTTAGTGCCATAACTGCCCATACCCTGCTGGCCGGAGTTACGTGGCATCAGCATACCAAAGCTGCGAAATACTTCGGAGATAAAACCGGTGCAGTCACGGCCGTTGTAATCATGGCCCCAGCCGTAACGCTCGCCCAAAAACTTAAAGGCCTGGCTTAGCAGATTGTGCTCGGTAAAAGGCAAGTAGCCGATACTGACATCGCTGCTAAGCGGCAGCAGCGCCGGCATAAAGTGCAACCGGCCATCACTCAGCCGCTGCGGCAATTGCACAATATGACTGGCCAGCGGGTTTTGCCCGTGTACATTAAAACCGGTGTCAGCAGCACTGATTAGGGGCAATCGAACGCCCATGTCCAATTGGAGTTCTGATAAGGCTGGCTGCACAGGCGTGTAAGCGGTATGCGTTTTGGCGGCGGTAATGACTAAAAACGGCGTTTGCTCAGCATAGGCCAGCACCTGCTCCCGGCTGCCGATGGCCACATCAGCCGCCTGCACCCAGCCGGTGTAATTAAAGCTTTGTACCAGAAGCCAGCTGTTATCGCGGCTTTGATGCAGCACCGCCACCGGCTCGGCAACAAAGAGTGCGGTTTCAGCAAAACGGTCCAGGTCAGCGTTGCCCTGCTCATTGACGACTCTGTCCAGTGTCGGAAACGCCCGCAGCGCCGTACGTTTTACAATAAGCGCAAAAGCGACGGGATTCATCTGTTTTACCCGCTCTTTGGCCAGCAGCGCCTGATAACGCTGCCAATCTGCTGCGTTAAGCGCGGTGCCGTTAGTATAAAAGCGTGGGCTGGACGGAATTTTACTGACGTTATCGATAATCGATATGAGCTCGGCGGCAGAATACTGCTCAGGCAGTGCACTTAACGGCTGCATTTCCTGCTGCTGCGTAAAGGTTTGCCGGTTACGTTTGGCAATTTGTGCTGGTGTGAGTAACAGCCTGTCGCCCTGGCTTAGCTTTTGCTGCCAAAACAGCAGCTGTAATTGCTCGGGTTGTACAAATGGCACGTCAGTTTTAAACCCAATAGTCAGGTTGTTGTCAGTGGACGCAATGGCAGGCAATAGCACGCCACTGCTTAATAGCAGCAGAGCTGCGCTAAACCAGCCCATGCTCTGATTAGCCCTTATCTTCACGCTATTTCTCACAGGTTTATCAGCCTTTATTTTTTCACTAAGATAGCGCCAAGGAATGAAATATTCCAACATTTTACAAAAATCAGCATAATTTATTTTCAAAAGGAAAGAAATATTGCTATGTTAATTTTGTGCAGAAATTAAACGTTTTGCATGGGCAGTAAAAACGGGCACTCAGACCCGGGTAACGGATAGCACTATAAAAACAGAACAACGCAACTCCAGGAGAAAGTGATGAAGTTGACCAAACTTATTCAGGCCCTTACCCTCGCCGGCCTGAGCAGCCATGCGCTGGCTCAAGAAACGACAGCAGCAAGCGAGACGGACCAGGCCGACAGCAAAGTTGAACGGATCCGGGTTACCGGCTCTAGTATCAAGCGCACGGCACTGGAAGGTGCACTGCCTATCACGGTGTTTAGCAGAGCCGATATTGATGCCGCCGGCATTACCTCAGCCGAGCAATTATTACTGCAAATGAACATTGCCGGTAACTCATCAGACAACCTCGCCAGTAACGGTGGTATTGTCTCTGAAGAGCAGCGCGGCAATAACGGCGTGTCTGGCGCTAACCTGCGTGGCCAGGGTGCTGATGCCACGCTAGTGCTGCTAAATGGCCGGCGCGTCGCGACCCATGGCTTAAAAGGCCGGGCGGTTGACCTGAACTCTATCCCTTTTGCCGCGCTGGAGCGGGTTGAAGTCTTACGTGATGGCGCTTCTGCCGTTTACGGTACTGATGCTATCGGCGGCGTAATTAACTTTATTACCAAACGCGACTACACCGGCGCAGAAGTTTCGGCTTTCGTCGACCATACCGAAGCCGGTGGCGGCAATATTTACCGCGGTAATATCCTTTTTGGTACTGGCGACATTAATAAAGATGGCTGGAATGCTTTTGCTACCCTATCGTTTAAGAAAAATGAGGTGCTTGAGGGCACAGATCGTGATTTCTCCAATACCTTCCAGCCAGAGCGTGGCTTGTCACCTGATACCCGCGGCACGCCATTTGCCACCGTATTTAACCGCGGCGCTACCGATGCCAACTTAATCGGCACAGGCCTTATAGATCCACTAGATGGCCAGTCTGTTACCGCTATTAATATTCTCGATTTACCGGGTGGAGCGGGCTGCGAAACCGGCGGTCCGAATATGGGCCCTTATGATCACCGACTGTGGAGCTCAGAGTCGTCCCGCTATGCCTGTGCCTGGGATTATCCGGCAGCAGCCCGCATTCAGCAGCCACAAGAAAGTATCGATTTTATTGGTCGCGCCAGCTTCAAACTGGCGGAGATGCATACCGCAACATTAGAGTTTGTGGCCTCTGAAGTCGATGTCAGTAAGGCTTTTGAGCCTTACCAAATTTCTCCCGGTTCAACCTTTGGCCCAGATACCTGGTACCCAAGCACCGGCGCGTCTTATGACAGAATATACAACGCGTTGGCCGGCTATTTTGGCGCAGACCAGCTCAATTATGGCGCCCCTATCGCTTATCGCTGGCGCTGTATGGACTGCGGTGGCCGCGAAATTGACACCACCACTACGGCGTATCGCTTTTTAGCGGCAGTTGAAGGTGTCATCGCAGACTGGGATTACAACGTGGGCCTCTCACGTGCATCAAGCGAGTCCGACTCTGTGCTCGGCGGTGGATATTACTACACTGACGCCTTACAGGCTGCTCTGGGCTCTGGCTTGGTTGACCCCTTTCTTTTACCTGGACAAAGTCAGAGTGCTGCCGGTATAGCGGCATTGCAGGCCGCATCAGCCCGTGGAGTGACGCTGTATGGTGGTGAGTCAATTATGACTCAGCTTGATGCGACTGTATCAGGTGAAGTGGGTTTTGCACTCCCCGGTGGCGAAGTGATGATGGCACTTGGCGCTGATTTGCGCCGCGAAGAGTTTAAGTTTGATGGTGACGAGCGCGCTGAAATGCGGCCAGTATTTTTAGCCCCCTTTGATAACGCTAACGTACTGGATAAAGTCAGCCGCGATATCAAAGCGGTGTTTGCTGAGTTTTATCTGCCAGTAACCGACCAGCTGGAAGTCACCCTGGCCGGCCGTTACGACAAATATGATGGCTTTGGCAGCACGACCAATCCCAAATTATCGTTTAGCTACAAGCCACTGGAGCAACTGCTGATACGCGGTGCCTTTAGTACAGGCTTTAAAGTGCCGTCGTTTAACCAGCTATTCAACGGCGTAACAGAGTTACCCTACACTGGCCTGGATTTGGCAGACCCACAAAGCTGCCCCGGTGGTGTGGCTGATGAAAATGTGGCGGGGTGTGAGCGCATCCAACCGGTTGAATTATTTGGTGGTAAACCCGACTTAGCGCCGGAAGAGTCAGAGCAAAAAAGCTTCGGTGTCGTTGTCGTCCCTACCGATTACTTTAACTTTAGCCTGGACTGGTGGGAAATTGAACGTACTGACACGATCCGCTCTGCACCGCGCGAGGTATTGATCGACAACTACGATTTATTTACGGCCAACTGGATCCGTAATGCCCAGGGTGAAGTGGTGGCGATTGACCGGCGTTATATCAACTCTGGCGGCTCATTAACTCAGGGTATCGAGCTGGATATGAACCTGACAGGTGAGTTGGCCGGCGGTGCCTGGAAAATCAACCTGAACGCCAGTTATATCGATACCTTCAAAACCAAAGGTTTAGACAGCTTACCTTACAGCGAAAACTTAGTTGGCGAGTATGTGCGTTACTACAACCTGCCGATTAAATGGAAGCACACCCTTAACTTCAGTTATGTGCATGGCGACTGGAGCCACAACCTGACTCAGCTGTACCGTGATGGCTACAAAGATGAATTACCGGTCAGTGTGCGTAACGAAACCTATATTCCGTCACAATGGAACCCGAATGTCGATGAGTACATTACCTATAACTACAGCGTAAGTTATGCCGGTATTGAGAATATGAAACTGACCTTTGGTATCAAAAATCTGTTTGATGAAGACCCACCGTTTACCGCACACCAAAATGACTTTGCTGCCGGTGCCGCCTGGGAACCTCGTGTGGCAGATCCGCGTGGCCGGGCTTATACCCTGTTACTGGAATATAAGTTTATGTAACGCTTTATCATATTTACTCGGCTGTACCTGGTAATTCTTTGCCCGCCTTGCGCGGGCTTTTTTCTGCGTCATCGTTCTGCGCTACAATAAAAAGCAAAAAACCGCAGCCTGTTACAGCTGCGGTTTTTCTGCTATTTGCTGTGAGCCAGCCATTAAGCCGGGTTCTGTGCTCTGTTGCCAGAGTGACAATCATTCCTCTAGGACTTAAGTCGCCTTAAGCCTCAAGCAATCTACCCGCCCCCAACGCGGGCCGCGCCAAAGGGGGCCTATTTGATCTTGCTCCGGGTGGAGTTTACCGTGCCACGAACTGTTACCAGCCGCGCGGTGCGCTCTTACCGCACCCTTTCACCCTTACCTGATCCCACTTGCGTGGGCCATCGGCGGTTTGCTCTCTGTTGCACTGGTCGTAGGCTCGCGCCCCCCAGGCGTTACCTGGCACCCTGCCCTGTGGAGCCCGGACTTTCCTCCCCCTGCTTGCACAGGCAGCGATTGTCTTGGCCAACTCACGCGGACAATTATACCGGTTTTACCCGGTTTCACCAGTTAATTGCAGTGCCACTTTATATAAGGCGTTTTTCTTGCCGCCATGAATTTGTGCAGTTAACGCCGCTGCTTTTTTTAATGGCAGCTCAGTCAGTAATAACTTCAGCGTGCTAAGCTCCGCCTCGCTAATATCGCTCTCTGCTTTTGGCGTTGGGGCTATCATCAGCACCATTTCGCCCTGGCAGCGCTGCGGGTCGGCCTCTAACCAGGCCGAGATATGCGCAGCAGTGCCATATTCCAGGTGCTCAAAGGTTTTGGTCAGCTCTTTAGCCAGCACTAACTCCCGCTCAGGGCCAAACACAGCAGCTACATCCTGCAGGCTGTCTTTAATACGCCGCGCTGTATCATAACAAATAAGGGTGCCAACGCCGGCCGGCACTTCCGCCAGCTGGTTTTGCCGCTGCTGGCTTTTCGGCAATAAAAAGCCAATAAAATGAAATTTATCAGTCGGTAGGCCAGCCGCGCACAACGCCGTAATCAGTGCGCATGGCCCCGGAACAGGAATTACCCGCACGCCAGCGTCGCGGCACTGGCGCACCAGGCTGTAGCCGGGGTCGCTGATCAGCGGCGTGCCAGCATCTGATACCAGCGCCACATGCTCGCCAGCCAGGCACTTTTGAATAATGCTGGCGGCGCGCTGCTTTTCGTTGTGATCATGCAGCGCTATGGTTTTGGCGCTAATACCCAAATGCGACAATAGCCGGCCTGTGTGACGGGTGTCTTCTGCCGCTATCCAGTCAACCTGCTGTAATGTAGTAATAGCCCGCTGACTCATATCATCTAAATTGCCAATCGGGGTAGCGACCACATATAAAAAACCGTTTTGTTTTGCCATTCTGTGATTTACACACGCTATTTATTTGAGCTTAGGTGGCAGTCTCAGTAAGATAAGACCCATATTTTCAGCTATGGTACTGCGCATTGTGACTTCCAGCAAATTAAAGCCCTTGTTATTTCTCGCCAGCGCTGCACTGCTTGCCAGCTGCGCCCAGCGCCCGTCACCTACCACCAGCTCAGCGGTGTTGTTACCCGATGAGCCGCTAAGTAAGGTTGAAGATAGCCAACAAACGGCGCGACAACTGTATCAGCTGGCGGGCAATTACCAGCAGGAAGCGAGGCATTATCACCTGTTAAAAGCTGCACGTCAGGCGCTGCAAGAGCAGGATTATTTGCTGGCGCTGGCCATCAGCGAAAACCTGAAAAGCAGTCGCTACCCAATGATAGTGCAGCAAAACACGCTGGTACTGTTAAAAGCTTATCTGGCCACCCAACAGCAACACAGTATCAGCACACTGCTGGATAACGTCAGCGTGCAAGCACTGCCGCAGGCCGACCAGGCCGAGTTTGTCTGGCTGGCTGGCGGCTATCAGTTAGCCCAGCAGCGTTATGTGCAAGCGAGCCGTTACCTGCTGCAACTGGATGCGCTGGATACCGGTGCCGTGCGTTATCCGCAATACCCGGATTTACTCTGGCAAAGCCTGTCGGCACTTAGCGACAGCCAGTTAGAAAGCCTGCGCACAGGTGCTAATCAGGCCACACTTGGCTGGTTAGAGCTGGCGCAGCTTAGCCGCCGTTATATCGGTAAACCCGAGGCCTTACAGCAGGCCTTTGCCGACTGGCAACTACGTCATGTGCAGCTAAGCAGCCGGTTGACACTGCCGGCGGCCCTTAGCCAGTTACTTAACCTGACGCCCTACCAGCCACAACGTATTGCCGTGCTGCTTCCCCTTAGCGGACAGTTTCGCCAGCATGCGCAGGCCATTCAGTATGGCATTTTAACCGCTGCCAGCGCCCAGCAAGCCGCCGGGCTGGTGTTTATCGACAGCCAACAGCCGAACGAAGTACTGGTCGAGCAAGTCCGTCTCTCTGGCGCCGACTTTGTCATCGGGCCTTTGCTAAAACCTCAGGTAGACCGGCTAAGCCAGGACGAAAACTGGCGCTGGCCTACGCTGTTTTTAAACAGTAAAGAGCCTGCCGCGCCGGCCAAAGCCGAGCAATTTTATTTTGCCCTCAGTATGGAAGATGAAGCCACGCAAATGGCCCAGCTGTTTGCGCAAAAAAATTATCAGCGCCCGGTAGTGATAAGCACTAACAGCAATATTGCGCTGCGTATGCAGCAACGTTTTGCCGCGCACTGGCAAGCTCTGGGACATAGCGCCCCCGAGCAGCATCAATTTGGCAATAAAGCCGAGCTTGAGCAATTAATCAGCCAGTTGCTGGAGACCGATAAAAGCCGCGAGCGGATAAAACAGCTAAATAACCTGATCCCGGAGAAACTGGAAGCCGACCCGCATAGCCGGCTGGATATAGACGCCATTTATCTGATAGCCGATCCGGTACAAACCCGTTTATTTAAGCCCTTTGTCGATGTCTCGGTTAGCCAGACGGCTCCACGTTTACCGCTGTATGCCAGCTCACGCAGCCACAGCACCAGCCTGGACAGCACTGATTTACGTGACTTAAATGGTTTAACCTTTACCGAAATGCCGTGGATGCTGGCCGAACAAAACAGCCGTGCGCTGCGCGAGCAATATCAGCAGCTGTTTGCCGAGCAGGATGAAACCCTGCAGCGTTTGTTCGCCATGGGCGTCGATGCATATAACCTGGTGGGCAGCCTGCGTCAGCAGCAACAACTGCCGGCTACCGTGTTTTATGGCCTGACCGGCCGGCTGCAACTGGACGCCAGCGGCAGCCTGGTGCGGCAGCTTAGCTGGGCGGCTTATCGTAATAACCGCTTAGTTCCGCTACAGGAACCCTAAGCCTAAATGAATAAGTCATTATGAATAACTTAGGCCAACACTATGAGCAGCTGGCTGCAGACTACCTGCAACAGCAGGGCCTGCGGTTAATTAGCAGCAACTTTCAGTGTAAAGCCGGTGAAATAGACCTTATTATGCGCGATGGCGACACCTTAGTGTTTGTCGAGGTAAAATACCGCGCCAGTGCCGCCTTTGGTGGGGCCATGGCGGCAGTAACCTACAGCAAGCAACAAAAGTTGCTGCGTGCCAGCCGCTGGTATCTGCAGCAGCACCGGTTGTCAGATCAGCCGTGCCGGCTGGATGTGCTGGCCATAGAGGGGCAGCCGCCGTTTCAGTATCACTGGGTTAAAAATGCCATTGGCCAGTAAACTGGCCATACTAACCCGCTTACGCAGGACAGCCTGATGCAAGAGCATATTCGTCAGCTTTTTAGTGAAAATATTCAAACCATGATAGCCGCGGGTGAAAGCCTGTCTGGCCCGTTGGAAAACGCTGCCTTTGTCATTGTGAACAATCTGGTCAGCGGCGGCAAAGTGATCTGTGTTGGCGAAGGGGCCACCAGTGCGCTGGCCAGCCATTTTTGTCAGCTACTGCTAGACCAGTTTGAAACCGAGCGGCCCTGTCTGCCGGCATTGGCGCTGTGCAACCAGAATAACAGCCTGCAACATAGCCATCAGCAAGATTACCTGGCCCGTCAAATTAAAGCGCTGGGCCAAAGCCAGGACGTGTTGCTGGTGGTATCGAGCAGTGGCAGTGAACCCAGCCTGATAAAAGCAGTCGAAGCAGCACTGACTAACGATATGAAAATTATTGCGCTAACCGTAGATGGCAGCGGTGAGCTGTCGGGCTTACTGAACCAGCAAGACGTTGAACTAAAAGTACCGGCGCACCGGCGCGCACGCATTTTTGAATGTTACACCTTTTTACTGCACACCTTGTGCGAGCTAATTGATATGACGTTGTTTCCACAACAAGGAGATTTATGAATACGTTAAAGCTTATTGCTGTTTGTGTCATGCTGGCGTTACTGCAAGGCTGCGCGGCGGCCGTAGTCGCCGGTGGCGCAACCGCCGTTACCTCTGCCAACGACAGGCGCACCCTGGGCTCTCAGATCGACGATAAAAACGTGGTGCTAAAAGCACAACGCGCGCTGGCCGACAACCCATTAACTGCCGAGGGCAGCAACATTAATATCACCAGCTATAACGGTGTGGTGCTGTTAACCGGCCAAACCCGCACCGAGCAAATCCGCCAGCAGGCGCAGCAGCTGGTGCGCGGCATAGATGGTGTGCGTGACGTGCAAAACCAAATCAGGCTGGGTAATAACACCGGCATGACCACCCGCACCCGGGATGGCTGGATCTCTACTAAAGTTAAAACGCAGCTGTTAGCCGACGAGCAGGTCAGCGGCCTGAACATTAAAGTAGTGACCGAGAACGCTGAAGTGTTTTTAATGGGTATTGTCAGTGTACAGGAAGCACAAAAAGCCGTTGATATCGCCCGCCATGTTGAAGGCGTCGCCCGCGTCGTGCAGGCGTTTGAAATTCGCTAGCCGAACCTTTGTCACCAAAAAAGCAAAAGGCCAAAGTAAGGCCTTTTGCTAAATTTAACAGGGCTGATCATCCTTCTTAGTATTTCTGACAGCGCATAGTAATGGTGCAATTGTCATCTGAGTCACAACTGGTACTTTGCTGGCAAATCATCCCACTATCTTGTTTGTAAGTGTGATCAAGAAAATCCCTTAAATTATCGTTAAAATCTTGGCCACGTTGATGGCTTAAATCAAAATACGCAGTACTGTCTGTAGCGCTTGCTGTCCCCTCAATATCGTGGCAAAAGCTGCCGGTGGAGACACAAACAGTTACAGCGTTAGTTGTCGACACGTTAATCTGAAATTGCATTGGTTTAGATACAACTTGTGAGAGATCAGCTTGAACCTGCTGCCCATTTGATGCAATACGCAGAGTATTATCAACAATATTGGTAATACCTTCTGTTCGGTCAATTGCTCTGTCGATTCTGTCGCCGTTTCGGCGAGTCTTTGCCGTTGTGGTATCATCGCTTTGTATCGGGTTCGTCGTTAAAGTTTTCTGTCGAGTTCCATCACCCAATATTTCGGTGCAACTAGTGTCATCGCAACATACTTCTTCAGCAGGGTTACAAACATAGATAACTTTCTCATAAAATGCATTATTAACATTTGCTGATCTGAAAGCCCAAAGCATATCATTGACAACGTCGTTGGCTGAGCCACAACCTTCATTACACTTTGCAACGAAACTATAGTTAGCATGAACCAAAACCCGGTTAGACTTCTGAACTACCCGATTAACGAGTACTTTGTGCTCAGTACCATAACTGTCTTTAAAATACATCGTTAGGTTACTGTACTCATATGCAGCGCATGCTGCACTTGCCTTGTAAGCATCATCAAAACATTGGTTGGCAGAAACAACTGAACTGACACTGCACATTACGATAAAAAAAATGACCCAAATCAATTTCCCAAAAAGCATAAACTCTCCCTCAATTCAGTTTGTCGTTCTGTGGCTTTAACCCACAGCAAAAGTCTACTCTGATCTTTTCAAAGCACGCCGACAAAAAAATTATAAAGAGTTAATAATTAAGTATTTCGTTACTGAAAGGCGGTGAATTAACACTCCTGCAGCGCCTTTAGCACCTTAGAGTGAAACTCGCGCTGCTTCATTACCAGCATCACCACCACCGACGCCACCATAAACAGTAGCGGGTCGATAAACCAGGTCAGTGCCGACAGCGAAAAGTAAATGGCGCGCAGGCCGTAGTTAAACGAGTGACCGGCCTGATCAATCACTTTAGAAGCGCGATTAGCGTACAGCAGCTGCTCGTCACTGGTCATGCCGCGGCCATCAGGTGCCGCGCCAATTAATACGCCGCAAAAGCCATACTGACGCAGCGACCAGGTAAACTGAAAAAAAGCAAACACGAAGATAAACACCAGCAGCAATAGTTTTAACTGTACTGCGCCCTCTGTGTAATTGGCCCAGGGCACTAGGTTAGATAACATCAGGCTGAGTTTTTCCGCCGACGCCATGGCGGTCAGCAAACCCGCCAGGATCAGTAAGGTGCTGGAAGCAAAGAAGGTAACATTGCGCTCTAAGGTTGAGATAAGCCCGACATCGGCCATTTTGTTGTCGCGCAGCAGCATCTTTTGCATCCAGTCATTGCGTTTGCGCCTAAGTTCAAATGACAAGCAACTAACTACTTTCGCCCGCCGTTTAGCAAACAACGTATAGCCAATCCACAAACCGAAAAACCAAAGTACCGCAATCAGGTCCAGGCTGCCTGCCATCTCTTTTCTCCTGCTGTTAGCTGCGTACCAGCTTACGCTATTTTGCCTGTATTTTGCAGCCTTTGCCGGCGGTTATGTCGCCAGGCATCGGCGGTATACAGCAATAGCGCCAGCCAAATAAGGCCAAAGGTAACCAGCCGCTCTGCGGCAAAAGGCTCATGGTATAACCAGACGCCAAACACAAACATACAGCTTGGGCCAATATATTGAAAAAAGCCCATGGTAGACAGCTGTAACCTGCGGGCACCGGCAATAAAACACAGCAGAGGCACCGTCGTTACCAAACCTGCGGCAATTAAATAGCTATTAAGGGTGGCGCTGTTATGCAACAGGTTTACCGCGCTACTGTCGGCATAGGCATACCAGTACCATAACGCCAGCGGCAACAGCAGTAAGGATTCAATAAACAAACCGCTAATAGCATCGACATTAAGCTTTTTACGCATCAGGCCATAGATGGCAAAAGAGCCCGCCAGCGTCAGTGCTATCCATGGCAGCGAACCAAATGTAACAAGCTGAATTAGCACGCCGCTAGTAGCCAGTATGACCGCAGTCCATTGCAGGCGGCGCAGCCGCTCGCCCAAAAACAGCATGCCCAGTAGTACATTAAGCAGCGGGTTGATGTAATAACCTAAACTGGCATCCAGCATATGCTGGTTATTTACCGCCCAGATAAACAGCCCCCAGTTGCCGCCTAACAGCACCGCCGATAGCAATAACCAACCCAGCATCTTCGGCTGGCGCAGCACCGCCACAACCTTAGCGACTTGCTTTAAGGCCAATAGTACCAGCAGCAGTAACACAAAGGACCAGACAATACGGTGAATAAGAATCTCACTGGCGGGAATAAAGTCAATTTGCTTAAAGTACAACGGGGCCAGCCCCCACAGGCTGTAGGCACTGGCGGCAAACAGCCCGCCCAATTTTTGTTCACGGCTTAATGGCATAAGGTACTCCGGCGAAAGAGCGGCCATTATACGTGGCAACACGCTCTTCGCGCAGCGGCTTTGTCGGCAAAAACCGGCCAACCGGCCCGGCGTTTGATAATAACAGGCCAATTAACGGTTCCGGCGACGCCATTAAGGCTTTAGAATGACGGCTGTTTGACAGCAACCCTTGGTTTAACGTGCACGCCGATTTATTGCCCCTACTAAAACAGCATTTTGGCTACAGCGACTTTCGTACTGGTCAGCAAGCAGTAATTGCAGCTGCTTTGGCCGGTCAGGACAGCTTTGTGCTGATGCCGACCGGCGGTGGTAAGTCTTTATGTTATCAGTTGCCGGCACTGTTGCTGCCGCAGGTAACTATAGTGGTATCGCCCTTGATGTCACTGATGAAAGATCAGGTCGATGCGCTTAAAGCCAATGGTATCGCAGCCGAGTTTGTCAACAGCAGCCTAAGCCGTGAGCAGGTGCTGCAGGTGTTTGCCCGCCTGCGCCAGGGCAGTTTAAAACTGCTCTATGTCGCGCCAGAGCGACTGCTACAACCACAGTTTTTAGACCGGCTGCAGGATGTTGGCGTCAGTTTATTTGCCATAGACGAAGCGCATTGTATTTCACAGTGGGGCCATGATTTTCGCCCGGATTATATGGCGCTGGCGCTGTTAAAGCAGCGTTTTGCCGGTGTGCCGGTAATGGCGCTTACCGCCACCGCCGATGGTGCAACACGCCAGGATATTCTGCAGCAACTTAATTTACAACAACCCTATGTGCACTTAGGCAGCTTTGACCGGCCTAATATCCGCTACACAGTGCAGGAAAAATTTCGCCCCACCGAACAGCTGATAAGCTACCTGCAGCAACAGGACGGTGCCAGTGGCATCGTATATTGCAGCTCGCGGCGCAAAGTAGATGAGCTGACCGAGCAGCTAAAACAGCGCGGCTTTAACGCGGCGGCTTACCATGCCGGCCTTAGCAGCGACGAGCGTAACCAGGTGCAGGACGCCTTTAAACGCGATGACTACCAGCTCATTGTTGCCACCGTGGCCTTTGGCATGGGAGTGAATAAGTCCAATATCCGTTTTGTGGTGCACTTTGAGCTCCCCCGCACCATCGAGGCATATTATCAGGAAACCGGACGCGCCGGTCGTGATGGTGTTGCTGCCGAGGCCGTGCTGCTGTTTGATCCGGCCGATATAGGCCGCATGAAGCGCTGGCTCGACAGTGAAGAAAACCAGCAACGCGCCGAAGTGACCTGGCAACGATTTTTGGCCATGGCGGCGTTTGCCGAAGCACAAACCTGCCGGCGTCAGGTACTGCTGAATTATTTTGGCGAGGCGCGCCAAACCCGCTGCGGCAACTGTGATATTTGCCTGCAGCCGCCACAGCAGTTTAATGCTACCGAACTTGCGCAAAAGGCACTGTCTTGCGTGTACCGCGTCGGCCAGAGCTTTGGCATGCATCATGTTATTGAAGTGCTGCGTGGCGGTCATAGCCAGAAAATCATCGAGCTTGGCCATGATAAGCTGTCGACCTGGGGCCTGGGCAAAGATTTAAGCCACGACTACTGGTTAAGCATTTTGCGCCAGCTGATACATTTTGGCCTGCTACAGCAGGATATTACCGCCCACTCGGTATTAAAGCTGCAGCCAGCGGCGAGACCGGTACTGCGCGGTGAAACAGAGCTGATGCTGGCGGTGCCGCGCTTACAAAGCGTGAAACGCGAGCCTGAGCGACGCGCCGTGCAAAAGTACGATAGGTTGTTATTTGCTCGCTTAAAAGCGCTGCGCAAACGTATTGCCGAGCGCGATGATGTGCCGCCTTTTGTCGTATTTAGTGATGCCAGCCTGATTGATATGTGTCAGCAATTGCCCACTGACAAAACTAGCTTTCTGGCGGTGTCAGGTGTGGGCCAAACCAAGCTGGCGCGCTATGGCGCCGACTTTTTAGATGAGATAGCCGATTATCTGGCGGAAGAAGCCCCCTCAGCCGCCGGCAGGTAGACTGGCAAAATAAGCGGCAATATTGGCAATATCCGCATCGCTCAAACCTGAGGCCATCGGTGACATGATGGGGTTTTTGCGCTCGCCGTCACGATAAGCCTTAATCGACGCTTCCAGGTAGCGTACTTTTTGCCCAGCCAGATTGGGGTAATCAGGGATCACTGAAATACCATTCGCACCATGGCAGGCGGCGCATACCGCAGCTTTAGCTTTGCCGGCATCAATATCGGCAGCGGCTGCACCGGCAGCGCCGAACAACATCACTGTGATCAATAGCATGTGTTTCATCAGGGCACCTTTTTATTGTTTTATTACGTTAAAACTAAAGTACACCATGCGCGGCAGAGAAAAAAGCCCCGCAATGCTTGGCGTAGTGTCGGCCAGCCGGGTTTTTCTGCTGACATGTTTAGCTGCGGTATGTTACTGTTTAGCGCCCAATTTATTAACATGGCTACGCGCAACAAGGAGTGTCTGGAGTGAAGTTTGCCGTTTATCTGCTGTTGTTATGCTGCTGGTTATACAGCCTGACACTACAGGCATTTCATGCACAAACCAATAGTATCAGCCAGCCTCAACCTGCGCGTCAGCAATTACAGCAACTTTACTACCTGGCCACACCTTCCACGCTGACCTTAGACGAACTGTTGGCCGATCCGGCTTACCATCATAGTTTTAGCTTACTCAGCAAACAGCAAAAAGTGCTGTTTCAGGGGGATCAGGCGGTATGGTTATTTGCCCGCCTGAGCAATAGCAGCAACCGCACGCTGCAAAGCATTCTGGAGTATGACTTTCCACTAGCCGATAAAATTGAGATTTATCAGGTAGACCGGCAAAACCAGGATGTTCGGCTACTTAGCCGCAGTGGCAATGCCTATCCGTACAGCGAACGGGCGCTGCCCTATCGCAGCTTCGCTGTAGCGTTAAACCTGAAACCGGCCAGCGAAACCGACATTTTTATTAAGGTGCAGGACGCTGCCGTTGTGCCCTCTGAAGTACTGCTATGGCAACACGAACACTTTATGGCGGCCAAGCAGCAACAAGCGCTGCTCGACGGTGTGTTACAGGGCATTCTCATCTTACTGGCGCTGTATAACCTGATGCTGTTTGCCCGGCAGCAGCAGGCGCATTACCTTTATTATTGTGGCTTTTTCGCCAGCTTTGCCCTGGTAGTGGCCATTTTAAACGGCATGGCGTTTGCGCTGCTGTGGCCAGATTACCCTGAGATTAACCAATCCATTTTGTATATTGCCGTTGGCGCCTGCTTATTGTGCCTAAACTTATTTATGCGTTTTGGCCTGACAAACCTCTCTGGCAGCTGGTGGTACCGCTGCAGCCAGATCAGCAGCTTTAGTGCCTTGTTGCTGCTGTTTAGCCCACTATTTGCCAGCGGCCAGTTCAGGTTGCAGCTATTGTTTATTGCCATCAGCTGGGTGCTGGGCAGTAATCTTTTGCTGGCACTGCGGGTCAGTATGGCTGGCGCAGCGCAGGCGAAAAGTTTTATCTGGGCTTGTGTGCTGACACTGATAAGCGCACTGCTACTGACGTTAAACCAGGCCGGTTATCTGCACGGCGGCATCAACTGGGCTTATATTTTATTTTCGCTGGTGCTGTTAAGCCTGGCATTAACCAGCTTTACGTTATACAAGTTTCAACCGGTACTCGACACTAGCCGTCCGGCAGCAGCAGAGCAGCAGTACAAAGAAATCTTCCACAATGCGGTTGAAGGCATGTTTACCACTACCCTCGACGGCCGTTTGATCAATGCCAACCAGGCGCTGCTGAACATCCTCGGTTATGCCAGCCTGGAACAGCTGAAACAGGCTATCGCCGGTACCGGTATGGCCCGCTTTTATGCCGATCCTGCCGAGCGCCAGTATATGCTCAAGCAGTTGGAGCAAGGCAGTAGCAAAAGCTTTGAAATACGGGGTTTGCGCGGTGATAACAGCCCGTTCTGGGCGCTCATGTCAGTGCGTCTGGCTGCGTCGGACAACCAAAGGCCCGCCTTTGTACACGGCTCTGTGATTGATATCACCGAACAGAAGCTTGCCCATGAGCAGCTGGCTTATCTGGCCAATCATGATGCACTCACGGCGCTGTATAACCGCTACTATTTTGATAAACAACTGCAGGTACTGTGCGAGCAAAGTGGTGAAGACAAAGGCTGCGTGCTCTATATTGATGTTGACCAGTTTAAGCTGGTTAACAACAGCTGCAGTCACAGTGCCGGTAACGCTTTACTGAAGCAACTGGCCGAACTGCTTAAACGCACTGCCCATCATAACGGCCCGCTGGCCAGGCTGGACAGCGACGAGTTTGGTATTCTGCTGGCAGGCAAAAACGCCAATGAGGCGTTTTCACTGGCCTACCGCCTGCTCGATGCGATGCGCGAGTTCCGTTTTATCTGGCAGGACAGTGTGCATACTATTAGTATCAGCATTGGTATTGCCGAAATCCGCCGCGACGACAGCAGCGCTGATAGCGTACTGAAAAAAGCTGATGCCGCCTGCGCCATTGCCAAAGAAAAAGGCCGCAACCGCATTCAGTTGTTTGATGAACATGATGAAGATACCCAGCGCCATCAGGCTGAACTGCACTGGGTAGGTCAGCTACGCCAGGCAGTACAGGACGATAAATTTGTGCTGTTTCAACAGCCGATTAAAGCACTTAACGGTGGCGATGGTGGTGATTGCTATGAGTTACTGCTGCGATTGCAGGCCGACAACAGTCAGCTTGTTACACCGGCCAGTTTTTTAAGCTCTGCCGAGCGCTATGGTCTGATGCCACAAATAGACCGCTGGGTAATTAAGCAGTATTTTCGCTGGCTGCAGCAGTATCCACAGCATTTGCAGCAACTGACATTGTGTAGCATTAACCTGTCTGGTAACTCATTACTTGACCCTACGTTTAAAGACGATGTTCAGCAGCTGTTTGTGCAGTATCAGGTGCCTTTTACACGCATTTGCTTTGAAATTACAGAAAGTGTCGCCATTGTGAATTTACAAAACACCCTGGCCTTTATTGAGCATTTTCGCGCTCAGGGCTGCAAAATAGCCTTAGACGACTTTGGCAGCGGCTTTTCATCTTATGGTTACCTAAAACACTTCCCGGCTGACTTTGTCAAAATTGACGGCCACTTTGTGCGTGATTTGCTGGACGACCCTTACGATAAAGCCATTGTGAAATCGATCCACGAGGTCGCACGGGCAATGAACATGCTAACGATTGCTGAATATGTCGAAACCACAGAGATTGAACAGGCACTCAGGTTGATTGGCATTGACTATGTGCAAGGCTACGCCATTAGCCGGCCGCAGCCACTAAACAGCTTACTGGGCTAAAATATATTTAGCCTGCCCTATTGCTGAGATCTTAAGCAACTTTGTACAATGCCGGGGCGACATTTCGTCGCTCCTTAACAGGCAACCCTAAATTTTTTAGTTATTTCGTTCGGAGTCTTTATGCAACGGCTGCGTGAATTATCGCGTCGTGTTGAGGCTGTGTATGGCGAAATAGCGGAAACATTCTCAGCATATCAGCAACAGCGTGGCCTTGGCTGCCGCACTGGCTGTGGTGAATGCTGCTTGCAACCGACGATAGAAGCGACGGTGCTGGAGATGTTACCGCTGGCATTACACTTGTTCGATCAAGGTAAAGCAGAACAAACACTGACACAACTCGAAGAGTTAACAGAGCCTGCGGGCTGTTTTTTTTACCAGAAGCTGTCGTTTGACGGCAAACAGGGCCAGTGCAGTGTGTATCAGCAGCGGCCAAGCATTTGCCGTTTATTTGGCGCGGCCGGCTATCGCGACAAACAGGGTAAAACCGCTTTATCTTTATGTAAGGTGATTAAAGCCGATAAACCGGCCGCTTATCAGGATAGCCTGATTGCGCTGGAATCTGATCCACCGCCGATGATGCTCAAAGCCAAAGAGCTGGTGAACGAGCTGGATTATGAACTGGGTAAACAGCATTTACCCATTAACGAGGCCTTGCGCCAGGCGCTGGAAAAAGTGCTGTTTAAAGCCTGGTATAGCGGCTTTAATGACGATCAGCAAATTGCCTGAAAAACGCCGGGGTATCAGCCCCGGCTTTTTGCTTAAATTACTGCTTACCAGCCTTCCAGTACCAGCTTGCCAATAGCCTTGCCGCTTTCCAGCAATTGATGCGCCTGGCGTAAATTCGCCGCGTTTATCTTACCCGGTGTTTGTTTTAGCGTGGTTTTCACCTGCCCTTGCTGAATTAACCGGCTTAAGTCGGTTAACAGCTGGTGCTGAGCTATCATATCCGGTGTGTTGAACATGGCGCGGGTAAACATAAACTCCCAGTGCAGCGAAATACTTTTTTGTTTCAGCGGCATAATGTCTATGCCACCGGCCGGATCATCAATCAGTGCCAGTTTGCCCTGTGGGGCCAGCAACTGCACCAACTCGGCATAATGCTGCTCGGTGTGGGTTAAGCTGGCAACATGGCTGACACAGCTGAGATCCAAGGCTTTTAACTGGGGTAACAACGGCTGACTGTGATCCAGCACATAGTGTGCGCCCAACTCAGTTACCCATTGCTTGGATTCTGGCCGTGATGCAGTGCCGATAATGGTTGCCGTCGTTAACTGCCGGGCCAACTGCACCAGTATTGAGCCTACCCCACCAGCGGCACCGGTAATCAACAGTACCGGGTGTGGATGCTTTAAGCTGGCTTGCTGTATTTCCAGCCGGTCGAACAGCAGCTCCCAGGCGGTAATCGCCGTTAATGGCAACGCCGCCGCCTGCGCAAAACTGAGGTTTGTCGGCATCAGTGCGGCCAGGCGCTCATCCACCAACTGATATTCGCTGTTACTGCCGGGGCGTGTTAATGAACCGGCGTAATACACCTTATCACCCGGTTTAAATAGGCTGACTTCATCACCCACCGCCACCACTTCGCCGGCGGCATCCCAGCCCAGCACCTTGTACTGGCCGGGCTCAGCACTCATACGCTTACGTATCTTTGTATCTACCGGGTTTACCGACACAGCGGCTACATTCACCAAAATATCGCGTCCCGTTGCCTGCGGCACCGGCAGTTCAATGTCTATTAAGGCGTTCGCATCGGTAGCGGGTAACGATTGCTGATAACCTACTGCTTTCATCTGTACTCTCCGTTTATTTGTCCCTACCTTAGACGCTTAGCCGGTAGCGGTCAATTTTCTTCAGCAAGCCTTGCCGCGACAGGCCTAGTAGCCGTGCTGCCTGGCTTTTATTGCCCTCAGTTTGTGCCAGCGCCTGTTTAATCAGGCGTATTTCCAGCCGCTGTACGGCTTCATCCAGTAGCAGGCTATCGCTGACTGACGTTGCGTCCAGCGGCTGTTCATCGGTGTGTGCATGCAACAGGCTGATATCTGCCATACTGATCACGCCATCCTGCGCCACGGCCGCCACGCTTTCCAGCGTATTTTTTAGCTCACGGATATTACCCGGCCAGTCTCGCTGTAAAAACCAGCTCAGTGCCGTGCTGTCCAGTTGCAGGCGCTGGCCCTGCTGTTTACTGTGTAATTCAAGAAAATGTTGCAGCAGCAACGGAATATCCTGGCGTCGCTCACTTAGTGCGACGGTCTCCAGCGTAATGCCTTTGATACGGTAGTATAAGTCTTCACGGAACTGACCTTGCTTTACCAATTGCGGCAAATTGGCATTGGTAGCCGAAATAAGCCGCACATCAATTTTTTGCTGCTCGCGCCCGCCAACGGCAAAGAAGGTGCCTTCCTGTAACACCCGCAGCAGCTTTACCTGCATCGGCAGCGGCATTTCGCCTATTTCATCCAGAAACAAGGTGCCACCATCAGCCAGTTTTAACAGCCCCGGCCGGTCTTTATCGGCACCGGTAAAGGCGCCTTTGACATAACCAAACAGCTCGCTCTCCAGCAAGTCGGCCGGTATGGCACCGCAATGTACCGAGATAAACGGCTTGTCTGCCCGGCGGCTAAGCTGATGCAGCGCTTTGGACACCACTTCTTTACCGGTACCGGACGGCCCGGTGACCAATACCCGTACATCAGTCGGCGCAATACGCTGAATTAGCGTTCGCATTGCTTCCATCGGCGCTGAAGCACCAATCAGTCGGGTTAAGCCATCACGGCTGGACGCTTTTAACTGCTTAAGCTCAGTGTCCAGTTGATGCTTATTTAACGCCCGTTTGATCACCACCGCCAGCAAATCCGGATCAACCGGCTTGGCAATAAAATCCCAAGCCCCCTGCGCAATGGCATCCAGCGCCAGTTGCCGCTCGGCATGGCCGGTTAAAATAATCACCGGCCGGCTGGTAAAGTCTGCCAGCGCAGCCAGCGTATGCTGGGGGTCAAATTGTGGTGGAAGCGATAAATCCAACAAAATTAAATCGGCATCAAAGCTGCTTAACTGCGTCAGGGCGGCCGTTAAATCGGCTGCGGTCTGCACCTGATAGCCACTGTTTTGTAACCAGCTTTGCGCTAACTGGCGAAAGGCGGGTTCATCATCGACCAACAAAATACGGCCATTAGTCATGTTTGGCTTCCTGTGGTGAGTTAAATTCCAATTCAAAGCTAACCGGCCAGCCCAGATCTGTGCGGTGCCTTACCTCACCGCCATGCGCCTGCATAATACGGCGCACTATGGCCAGTCCCAGGCCGCTGCCGCCGGCACGCTTACTGACAAAGGGCTGAAACAGGCTGGCTTGCTGCGCTTTGTCAATCGCCGGACCATTGTTGTGCACGCACAACCATACCTTGTTATGCTGGCGACGGCTTTGCAGGCAAATTTCAGCGCCCACCTGATTACGGCAAAATGCCAGGGCGTTATCCAGCAAATTAATCAGCACCTGCTGCAGACGATAACTGTCGGCATAAATGCTGAGATCATCAGGCAGCGCAACACGGCAGGCCACGCCATGCCAGTCTTGTTGGCTTATTACACTGTCAACCAGCGGCTTAACGGCCACAGCAGTGCAATGTAGCTGTAACTGCCCGGAGTAACTCAGTAGATCAGCAATCAACCGGTCGGCGCGCTTTAGCTGCTGCTGAATATAGCCGCGCACCTCAACTGAGGTTGAAGCTGCTGCCATAGCGATGATATTCAATGGGTTACGCAGTTCATGCGCCATAGCCGCCGATAACGCCCCCAGCTCAACCAGATGCTGCTGATCCAGCCGTTTACGCTCGGCGTCGGCCAGCTGCAAAGATTGCTCTAAGCTGTTACAGCTGGCCAGCACTAATTGCGCGAAGATTTCACCCTGCAGGCGGTAACCGGGCGTCACATCATCCCAGCCCTGCAGCTCGTAGTGCCAGCCGTTATTATCCCGCTGACAGCAGATATTTAGTGCAGTGCTGCTGCGCCCGGCATGTGGCAGCGTTACGGTTACCTGCTGCCTTAACTGCTCGGACAGCAGCTGACTGGCCAGGCGGCTAAGTTGCTGCCAGTCAGTACATTGTTGCAGGCGTGAGCGCCACTGCGCCAGTAAGCTTTCGTTCAGCGTAAGCCCCGGATAAATGAGCCGGCGTGCCAGGGCAGCCAACGGCCGGTAGCCGGCCGCTGACAACAGCAATACCAATGCTGAATACAGCCATAATTGACTGGCCGGCACTGCTGCCAAGGCCTGCATACCCAGTTGCCCCAGTAAGGCGCTGATCAATGCCATCAGCGCCAACACCAGTAGCAACATTGCCAACCACAGCAGCGCTTTGTTGGCAAAGGCGTTAATCTCTAACACCTGATAGCGCACCACGCCGTAGACCAGCAACAGTAAGTAACTGGGCAGCAGTAACATAGGATAGGGGTACCAGTTAAGGCCCAGAGATGGAAACACAAAGCTGGTCGCCAGTAACAAGCCCCAGCCACCGGCCAGAAACATCGCCACGATAGAGCGGCGCTTATTACCACTATGCTGTCGCCAGCCCTGCCACAGCACTGCGTGCGCGGCGATACCCAGCAGCACCGTGTACAGCAGGTTAAACCAGCCAACGCCGTTAAAAATAAAGAAGCCGTCAAAGCCAGCGGTTTGCTTAACCGCTCCGCCGGGGGCCAGCCAGCTGATCAATATCACCAGTAACGTCAGGCTGTATAACAGCGGCAACAGCCAGCGCGGTTGGCGCCGGGCAGTAAATTGCAGCGCAAAATGCAGAAAAAACATCGGCATTAACGGGTTGGCCAACACCAATGCTACACCCAGTTTTGGCAGCTGGTGCAAAATAGCAATATGGCCGCTACACCATAGCGCCATCATAGCCGCAAAGCTCGCCAGCGCTGGCATGGCCGCCTGACGCTGACCTTGCCAAAGCAACCAGCCGCCGAGCAATACGGCGCAGGCACTGGTCAGCCACATGCTGATTTCAAACGCTAAACTGAGCGACACTGTAAACCTCGTTTACAACACTAGTGGCCAAAGATCGTAAACCTGGTTTACATTTTAAGCAAGCCAAAATTAAAAAACCATATAAATCAAACACTAAAACAAAAATAAAAAGTGGTAAGCATTTTGCTGTGTTATGCCAGGCAAGCTGCCTGACAATCGGGGTGATCAGATGAATAGCAGTATTTTAATCAGCGATATCATAGGCTTAAGCTTAATGGTCGCAGTGGCACTAGCCCCTGCAGCCTGGCGTTATTTGCAGCAGCGCAGGGGGTAATATGGAACTGGATGCTGCGCTACTGTCACGGTTACAGTTTGCTTTTACGGTAAGCTTTCACATTATTTTTCCGTCAATCACCATAGGTCTGGCTACGCTGATTGCCATTTGGGAAGGGCTCTGGCTAAAAACCGCTAACCCAGTGTACCTGCAGCTGGCAAAATTCTGGATCAAACCCTTTGCTATTACCTTTGGTATGGGTGTGGTGTCGGGTATCGTATTGTCGTACGAATTCGGTACTAACTTTTCAGAGTTCTCCCGTATTACCGGCGCAGTGTTGGGGCCTCTGATGGCCTACGAAGTGCTGACAGCGTTTTTTCTTGAAGCCGGTTTTTTGGGCATTATGCTGTTTGGCTGGCAACGGGTTGGGCCCAAGCTGCATTTCTTTGCTACCCTGGTCGTCGCTATCGGCACCTGGATTTCCGCATTTTGGATTATCGCTGCTAACTCCTGGATGCATACGCCAGCCGGACATATTATTGTCGACGGCGTGTTTCAGGTAGACAGCTGGTGGCAGGTGATTTTTAACCCCTCTATGCCCTATCGTTTTAGCCATATGTTACTGGCTGCTTTTATTACCGCTACCTTTGTTGTAATGGCAACCAGCGCCTGGCAGCTTAAACACAGTGAACATAAAGCCATGGCCCGCAAAGGGCTATCCATGACCTTGTGGCTGGCGTTAATCCTCACCCCCTTACAGGCCTTTGTTGGCGATTTACACGGGCTGAATGTAAAAGAGCATCAGCCGGTGAAACTGGCTGCGATGGAAGGGATCTGGCCAGAGCGCGAGGCTGGTGCGCCGCTGCTGTTATTTGCTATTCCTGACCGAAAAGCAGAAAAAAATCACTTTGAAATTGGTATCCCTAAACTGGCCAGCCTGATCTTAACCCATGACCCCAATGGCGAGCTGATAGGCCTTAAAGCCGTGCCCGCCGAAGATCGCCCCAACGTGGCAGTGGTGTTCTACTCGTTTCGCATCATGGTGGGTATTGGCCTGATGATGATCCTGGTTGCTGTAGTAGGCACTTACTTGCGTTGGCGCGGCCGGCTGTACCAAAGCAACGGGTTCTTAACGGTCTGCAGTTATCTGGCACCCAGCGGCATTATTGCGGTATTGGCCGGTTGGTACGTGGTAGAAGTAGGCCGCCAGCCCTGGCTGGTGCAGGGCTTGGTACGCACTATGGATGTGGTCTCGCCACTGCCGGCCGAGCGGGTGCTGTTCTCGCTAACGCTGTTTGTGCTGACCTACAGCGTGCTATTTGGCGTTTACCTGTACTTTATGCGCAAGCTTATTCACAAAGGCCCGCCGTCTGTAGCACAACTACAGCAACAGTTAATTGGCGTTAAAGCGGCCGGTTATGCCGTGGCACTGGCTAAACAGCTTAAACCCACACAGGAGCAACACTGATGGAACTGCAATTAAGCTTACCGCTGTTTTACTTTCTTCTGCTGGGCTTTGCCATTTTAATGTATGTATTGCTCGATGGCTTTGATCTGGGCATTGGCATTTTATACCCCTGGTTTGACAGTGATGCCGAGCACGACCACTTAATGCGCTCTATCTCGCATGTATGGGATGGCAACGAAACCTGGCTGGTGTTCGGCGGCGTCATTTTGTTTGGCGCCTTTCCGCTGGCCTATGCCAGTTTGGCGTCACTGTTGTATCTGCCGATTATGCTGATGCTTATCGGGCTGATTTTTCGTGGTGTGGCCTTTGAGTACCGGTTTAAATCACAGCGCTCAAAGATCTGGTGGAACCGCGCGTTTGCCATCGGCTCCAGCGTTGCCGCCTTTTGCCAGGGCCTGATGTTGGGCGCCGTGGTGCAAGGCATAGAATATAGCAGCCAGAATCTGGCCGGCTTGCCCTGGCTTAGCCCCTTTAGTGTGTTTACTGGCCTGGCAGTGATGGCAGGGTACGCCCTGCTGGGCTGTACTTACCTGACGATGAAAAGCCGTGGCGATATTCAGCAGAAGGCGGCCCGTTTTGGCCAGCGCCTGCTGCTGTTTGTCATGCTGGCAATGCTGCTGGTGAGCCTGTGGACCTTATACAGCCAGCCGGCAGTACGCGACCGCTGGTTTGGTGGCGGGCCTAGCCTGCTGTTAATGTTACTACCTTTGGTCACTGTACTGGCTGCCCGACTGCAATTTCGAGACCTTGGCCGGGTACAGCGGCAGTTTGTAACCTCGACCGACATTAACCCTCGCCACGAAAGCCGGCCATTCTGGTTGGCCGCTGCGCTGTTTTTACTGGCTTTTGCCGGTTTGGTGGTAGGCTTATTTCCGTATTTACTGCCGCCCCACCTTAGTTTTAGCCAGGCAGCAGCACCGGACAGCAGCCTGCGGTTTATGTTGCCGGGGATTGTCATCTTTTTACCGCTGATCCTGGCCTATACGCTGTGGGGTTACCATATTTTTCGCGGTAAGGTAGAAGACTTTGAGGAGGGCTATTAATGAAACATATTACAGCCGAGCTACCACGAACTGTCTGGTTTGTATTATATTACCTGGTCGGTATTGCCGCTGTATCCTTCATTGCGTTGTTGCTGAAAAGTGGTATGGCATTACTTTAACGTGGCATGATGTTGGCGTACATACTCAATAAACGCGTCTTTGGGCAGCGGTTTGCTGTAATAGTATCCCTGCCCGAGCGGACAACCAAGCGCCAATAATTGCCTTACATGCTCTGCGGTTTCAACGCCTTCAGCAACAAGCTGATAGTTCATCGAACGTCCCAACGACACAATGGTTTTAACAATTTCATAATCGCTTTTATCCGTCAGCATTTCTTTGACAAACGACATATCGATTTTTAAGGTATCAACTTTAAAGCGTTTCAGATAAGCCAAGCTGGAATAGCCCGTGCCAAAATCATCGATGGCAACTGTTAAGCCTAGCTGGCGGCAACTGTCCAACACACTCGCTGTTCGCTGCGGGTCCTGTATCAATGCCGTTTCTGTAACCTCAAGCTCAAGCAAGTGTGGCGGAAGTTGGTGCTCTGCCACTAACTGCTCAATCAAACCGAGCAAACTGGCATCGGTAAATTGTGAAGCCGCAATATTAACGGAGACGGGTAAACAATACCCCGCATTTTGCAGCGTGCGAGCATGATGACAAGACTGTATCAGCACCTGCTTACCCAGGGGGATGACAAGGCCGGTTTCCTCTGCCAGGGTAATAAAGTCGCCTGGCATTAGCAGGCTGCCATCCTCCAGCCTAATCCGCACCAATGCTTCGGCACCGACGACAACACCATCGAGCAGTCTGACTTTTGGTTGATAATGCACCTCAACCCTATTCTCCGTTAGCGCAGCGCGCAGCTTTTGCTCGTACTGATGTCGCTGTACCATGCGCCGCCCTAGCTCATCAGAGAAAAAACAAAAGCCATTTCGGCCTTCCTGTTTAGCTTTAAACAGCGCAACATCAGCATGGCGCATCAACTCCTCTTCGTTTGCCGCATCTGTGGGGTATACACTGATGCCCATACTGACCGTCAGCGTGTATTTATCATCATCAATCCGAAACGGCTTGCGAGCGAGTCGCAAAATGCTCTGGGTCAGATTGCTAATTTGCTCAACATGACTAACATCCGGCAGTACCAGCACAAATTCATCACCACCTATACGTGCCAACGTATCCTCAGGCTGCAATACATCTTGCAAACGTTTAGACAACTGCAACAACAATTGATCACCAATCTGATGGCCAAGCGAGTCATTCAAGTATTTAAACTGGTCGATATCGATTAAAACAATACCCACTTGTCGACCTACAACCGTAGCCAACCGGCAGGCCTGATGAATACGGTCATACAATAATATCCGGTTTGGCAAACCGGTAAGCTGATCATGGTTTGCCAGAAAGCTCATCTTTAATGCCAATGCTCTGGCCTGGCTAACATCATGAAATACGATAATGGCACCTAAGAGATTGCCAGTGTGATCGAAGATGGGGGCGGCAGAGTCTTCCACTGCCATGCCCTCTGGGCTTCCCGCAGGAATAAGTTGGCAGTTTAACGCCATCGCGACGATGCGCTTTTCTGTCAACGCTATAAATATCGGGTTTGTTACCGATTGCTGTGAGTCGGCATCAACCAAATTCATCACGTCAGTAATCGGTTTGCCAAGCGCCTCTTTTTCACGCCAGCCCGTCATTCTCTCGGCAATCGGATTCATTAGGGTAATAAGCCCTGCTGTATCTGTGGCAATAACAGCATCACCAATGGCGTTTAGTGTGATTTGTAAGCGCTGCTTTTCATCGTGTAACTGGTACGACTTGCGTTGCAGCGCTTTTGCTTGTTGCTGCAACGTTAAATGGTTTTGTACCCGCAAACGGCAAATTGCCCGGTTAAATGGTCGACCAATAAAATCAATTGCCCCCTGCGCCAGCGAATTAAACTCAAACTCGGCTTCAGTGTGGGCTGAGATAAAAATGACGGACATTTCGCTTGTCAGGGGGTGATTTTTCAGCTGTTGGCAAACGGCAAAGCCCGTAATATCAGGCATTTCAATATCAAGCAAGACTAAATCAGGCTGTAACTCCAGCGCGCGTTCAAAAGCTTCTTTTGCGACAGTCACAAAAAAGATTTCGGCTAAATCCTCTAGTATTTCTGTGAGCAATCTAATGTTACTTATCTGGTCATCGACAATCAGGATCCTTGGCGTAGTGAGTGACATAATGCTCCCTTGCGTTGTATCCAAAAAAAGTACCGAGATTGGTTATAGCGCAAAAATTATTAAAAATCCGCACAAAAAATAATATTTGTCTGTTTGAATTATGATAAAAACGTAAAACGCACCTTCACTCTCAGACCAACACAACGGTGACACTCACCATGCAAGTGCTGAACAAAAATACCTTTAACACCGTGCTCAATTTATCCGTCAAGCATCAGCCGGCAATGTTAAAGATGCTTCGTAATTTACTAAGTGCTGCACAAACAACGAGCGAGCAACTGCGCTTTTGTGCCCGGCAACACCAACAAGAACTGCTGGTACAAGCTCTGCATAAACTGCGCGGCGCTTATGCCACTATAGGGGCGGAACAGCTTGCCCACCAGTGTCGACAGCTGGAGCAGGCGCTGGAAAATGGTGCAGGAATCGATATCACAGGTGTTGATGCCATTATTGTGTTACTTCACCAGACCTGCGACGAGATCCAGGCGGCACTACCGCAAGTTGAAAACACGCTGTCTGGTCCGGGTGAAGATATTGATCTTAAACAACTTTACACTATGCTAAAACAGCACAATATGCGGGCCTGTACTGTGATAACCGAAGCGCAGCATACCTTGCAACATCAATTGCCAGCTCAGGTCGCTCAAGCACTGACCCAGCATATTGCCGACCTAAATTTTGATGTGGCCGCAACTCTGCTAGAGCCCTATCTTCTGACCACTGACAAATCGGATTGCTAGATGACTATACGACTCACCGCCCCCGAATTAACGCTACGTCGCTGGTTGATGTCGTTGTGGTTGCCACTGATGTTGCTGCTGCTTGGCTATGGCATCGCCACTGTTTATGTCTCATCACAAGAACAAGCACACCAGCAACGCATTCAGCAAGCGTTGGCAGATCGATTGAATCAGATAGCCGAAGGGGTGCGGGAAAAAGTCACGCTATACCAATATGGCTTGCGCGGTACGCGGGGCGCGGTGATGTCGCTGTCGCCACAGCAGTTTGACTACGATGACATGCAAACGTATACCAGCGTGCGCGACTACAAACTCGAATTTCCCGGCGCACGTGGTTTTGGTCTAATTATCCGAGTTGAGCCTGACCAAAAGGCAGACTTTTTAAACCGTATGGCGCGAGAGCGGCCTGATTATGCGTTTCAGATAAAGCAGCTTTCCCCCCACGAAGACACCCTGTTTGTGATTACGTATATTGAGCCAGAGCAGGATAACCGCCAGGCGGTCGGATTAGACATAGGCTCAGAGCAGATGAGACGAAAAGCCGCACTAGATGCCGCCCTTAATAACGATGTCAGACTCACTGCCCCGATTACCCTGGTTCAGGCCGATAAACAAACCCAACAAGGTTTTCTCATCCTGATGCCGGTGTACAGCACGCCAGGCGTGCCGAAAACCGCAGAACAGCGACTGCAGGCACTGTATGGCTGGAGCTATGCACCTTTGTTAATAAATGAGGTATTAAGCACAGTCTCAGGATTGCAAAACGATGTGTTATTGAGTATTGCCGATGTAACCGACGAGTCAACGCTTGAGTTTTTCCGCCGTGGTGAGACCGAACGTTTCGAAGCGGAGCAGCAACAGCAGCAGAATCTCAGCCTGTTTGGACGTAACTGGCAGCTTACCCTGGTGCCCACGCCGCAATTTATTGCAGCGCTGAATTTATCCAGCACCAGAACGTCGTTTTTACAGGTGATGGGCTTAACGGCATTACTGGCGTTAGCGGTTTATCTGCTGCAAGTGCTTATCATGCGTCGCACTCTGCTCGCGCAGCACAAACAAGAGTTGGCTCATATTGCCGAGCAAACCCTACTAAAAGCGAATGCCGATCTGGAGCAACAAATCGCCGAGCGCACTGCGGAAATCTCACAAGTGAGTGCGTTGCAACGTAGTATTCTCAGTAGCGCAGGTTATGCAATTATTGCGACTGACGAAAACGGCATTATTACGGCGTTTAACCCCGCCGCAGAGCAGTTGTTGGGATACCGCGCCAAAGACGTACTGTTTAGCAAAACCCCCGAAGCCTTTCATCTAAAGGAAGAAGTAGAGCGCTACGCCAGAAAACTTAGCTCTGACCTTGGCTACCCGGTTAAGGTCGGCTTTGATGCCTTTGTTGCTAAAGCAAAGCTTGGCGTACAAGATAATAACCGCTGGACCTATGTAACAAAAACAGGAAAGCATGTTCAGGTGAAGCTGAATGTCAGCGCGCTGACCAATGAGCAAGGCGTATTGGTGGGCTTCCTTGGTATTGCCTTTGATTTAACCGAACAACTCAAATACGAAGCGGAATTGGCACAAGCTAGGGAGCAGGCAGAATCTGCCAACAAAGCAAAATCGAATTTCCTGGCGAACATGAGCCACGAAATACGCACACCAATGAACGGCATACTGGGCTTATTGCAATTAGTCGCTAACACGCCACTGGATAAACGTCAGGCTGATTACATCGACAAAACGCGCCGAGCCGCCAGCTCGCTGTTAACCTTGCTTAATGACATTCTGGATTTTTCCAAAGTCGAGGCAGGTAAACTTGAACTTGACCCTCACCCCTTTAACCTGCCGTTGTTGTTACAGGATATTAGCCTTATTTTGTCGACAGGGTCAGAGCACAAAGAACTTGAAGTGTTATACGACGTGGCGGCAGATGTGCCAGTTAACCTGATTGGCGATGGCTTTCGGATAAAGCAAGTGTTACTTAACCTGGCCGGCAACGCCATTAAGTTTACTGAGAAAGGTGAAGTGGTTATTAGTATTCGGGTAACGCAACTGTCTGAGGAACAGGTACGCTTGCATTGCAGTATTAAGGACACGGGCATTGGCATGACAACAGAGCAGCAAAAAGCAATTTTTGCCGGTTTTCATCAGGCTGAGTCTTCAATAAGCCGCCGATTTGGCGGGACAGGTCTGGGGCTGGCCATCAGCAAGCGCTTGGTCAATCTGATGGGCGGGGACATTAGTGTGCAAAGCGAACTCGGCCGAGGCAGCACATTTAGTTTTGAGCTGTTACTTCAGCTGCCTGACGCTGACAACAGTAATGCTGCCGAGAATCATGCTGTTGATATCACGGCACTGAAAGTATTAATTGTGGATGATAATGACAGTGCACGCATCATCTTGCGCGATATCGCTGACAGCCTGGGATGGCAAGCGCAGACAGCCGCCAATGCCGAGCAGGCGTCATTGTTGCTGCAGCAAGTTGAGCATAGTGACAGGGGCTATGATGTGGTATTTGTCGACTGGCGGATGCCTGGTATGGATGGTTTGGAACTGGCCCGCCATATCAGAGAGACTAAACTCAGCAAGGCCCCTATGATTGTGATGATTAGCGCTTTTGGCAAAGAAGTGCTCAGTAAGCATGTGGAAGACTACGAGCATTATCTGGACGGCTTTTTAGCCAAACCAGTCACCCAGAACATGATGCTAAACGCCGTCAAGGCGATTCTTATCAGCGAAAACGCATCTCAACCTCAGCATACACACTGTACCAATGATAAGCCGCTGGCAGGTTTGTCCTTGTTACTGGTTGAAGACAACCTGACAAATCAGCTGGTTGCCAGCGAGTTGCTGCAACAGCAGGGGGCTAAGGTGTACATTGCTGGAAGTGGTAACGAAGCATTGGCAAGCCTTGAACACCAGACCGCCGAGTTTGATCTGGTTTTAATGGATTTACAGATGCCGGACATGGATGGTTTTGAGACCACGCGACTTATCAGGCAACAGCCACAATTTCAGCACCTGCCTATCGTAGCGATGACGGCCAACGCGCTGCCCTCCGATAAGGCTGCCTGCTTGGATGTAGGTATGCAAGACCATATTGCTAAACCCTTTTCGTTAAACGAGGTGGTGGAAAAAATACGGCGCTATTGTCATGTCAGCCGAACAGCCAGCGAAATACCGCAAGTTGATGCGTCTAACGGGTTTGATATTACCGTACTGAATTATTGCCGGCAGCACCAAATAGCATTGCAAGACGCATGCAATCGGCTTGGAGGCTCTAACGCGCTGTATTTTAGAGTGTTAAGCCAGTTCAGCAAAGACCTGGCACACAGTCAGCAACAATTAGCCGGCCAAAGATTAAGTTGTTATGACGCCAGATTGATATTTCACAGTCTCAAGAGCGCGGCAGGTACAGTTGGCTTTAACCGTTTAGCCGGCTTGGCCGCACAGATGGAAAGCCAGCTGAGCTTGCAAAATAGCGATAATTACGAAGTTGATGCGAATATCCTCCAGGCGATGCAACGTGCCGAGGACGAAGCCCGCAGTTTGATTACGCTGTTACAGCCTGAGCTCACATCGTCTGAGCAGACAACCCGTATCGCCAGCGCCAACAATGCCGCACAAATAACAACGCTTAGACAGTATTTAAGTAACGGCAACATGGCGGCGCTGGCTTGTTACCAACAGCTTGCCGGTGCCTTAAAAGCGAAGTCGCCAGAACTAAATGCTAAATTAGACATTGCAATTAAAATGTTGGCATTTGATGAAGCTACGGCAATACTAGATGAGTTATTAGTTAAGAATGAGTAGTGTAATGTCAGATAGTGCTGTAACCGATATAGGTCAATTTCCCAAACAAGCGACTATCCTGGTCGTAGATGATCAACCGATTAATATCCAGGTGGCTTATCAAGTGCTGGGAGATGATTATCAGGTGTTAATGGCAACATCAGGCCAGCAGGCAATAAAAATATGCCAGAATAATAAGCCAGATCTGATCCTGATGGATGTGGTGATGCCAGAACAAGATGGCTTAAACACCTGCCGTCAGCTGAAAGCAGACCGCACATTGGCTGACATTCCGGTTCTTTTTGTGACCGGACTGCAACATCAAACTGATGAAGATGCGTGCTGGAATGCCGGAGCAGTAGACTTTATTCAAAAACCGTTTAATGCCAACACCTTGCGAAACCGGGTAAAAGTGCATTTGACGCTTAAGCACCAAGCCGACTTACTGCGTAACATGGCTTATGTTGATGGCCTAACCGGCATTTACAATCGACGCTACTTTGATAACCTGCTACAAAACCAACTGGCACAACATAAACGTAAGCAAAGCCCGTTAGCAGTACTTTTAATCGATATTGATCATTTCAAACAATTTAACGACACCTTCGGCCACTTAGCCGGCGATGATACGTTACGCAAAGTTGCATTGGCCATACAGGAAAGCTGTGTCCGCCCTGGTGATTCAGTTGCACGCTATGGTGGCGAAGAATTTGTTGTACTGTTATCAGATACCGATAGCCAAGGTGCCATAGTCGTTGCAGAAAAACTGTTGAAAAACATCGCTAAACTGGCAATAACACACCCGGCAAGCTTAACAGGCTTCGTCAGTGTAAGTGTTGGTATCGCGGTTGCTGAGCCTAACGATGCTTACTCTGGTAATCTGCTCGATTTGGCTGATCAGCAACTTTATGCCGCTAAACAGTATGGGCGCAACCAATATCGCATTGCGCCGTTAAACAGTAACTCTGCCATCGACAGTGCAACATAAACAAACCGGCATTCGTCGCATTTAAGACAACATACCGCTTGCACAATTGCTCAGAGAGCACCATAGTATTGTCATGAATCGTTAGCATCGTGTCTGTTGTCATGCGTTGGCTAAGTAGTTTCGCCCTACTACTGTTTTTAAACCTGTGGTGCACGCCACAGGCTTTTGCTGTGCACGACAGTCGCCTATCGCCATTAGCCGACACGCAGTTTTATGCTGTTACCTCAGTTGCCTCCTGCCATCAGTTTAATATTGAAACCGAAAGTAACGACGAGCCACAGGATAGCCTAAAACCCGGCGCCACCCACGTTACGCCTTCGTTAGCCGGCCACATTCTGGCTACGACCCATTGCAGCCTGGCTGCAACACCCTACCGTTATAGCCAGCCACGCGCGCCCCCTGCTACTGCTTAACCCTTTTTATCGATTTAAAGCGACTTTGTTTCTTTTATTGACATTAAACCGGTAAGGCCTCTGCATACCGGTGGTTAAGGATTAGCATATGAAAACGTTAGCATTATATTCTGTAGAAAATATTGACCATTTAGTTCAGCCGGCCGATTTTACCGGCACAACCTTACAGTCTCCGGCGCTTAGCGTAGTAACCGACTTTAAGCACAGCGAACCGAACATGATAGACGCCACTACCAGTGCAAAGGTGGCATTACAAATGATGCAGCAGGAGCACAGCAAACTAAAACTGGTGATAGACCGCGCAGGCGAGCTGGTTGGGTTATTACCCATTGAGCAACTGTCAGAGCAGGCCATGATGCGCCATATCGCCTTTGGCGCCAGCCGTGATGATATCCGCGTTGCCGATTTGATGCGTCCGCGCGAGCGTGTTAAAGCGCTGGCTTATCAGCAATTACAGCACTGCAGTATTTCAGATGTGGTGAACACCCTACAATCGAGTGGGGAGCAGCACTGTGTGGTAATTGACCGGGAAAACCATCAAATCCGCGGCGTGATCAGTGCACAGGATATTGCCCGCCGCTTAAAAATGTCGTTACCCATCCCGCAAGCGCCGACCTTTTTACATATTTTCGACAGTTTAGCCGGCTGATAGCTGCTACTGTTGGGTGTCATAACGCTCAAAACCGTCAGTTTGCCGCTGATAGCTTTGAGCCCGCCGCAGCTTCGGGGTAGTTTAGCCTTATTACAACGCAAAACTACCCTGAGGCGACTATGTTGAAGTTATCCCATGTTTCACTGGCTACTGCCTTGCTGCTAGGTTTTAGCAGCAATGTGCTTGCCAGCACTGAGCCGGCAAATTTTGCCAGCAGCCGTTATTTTGAGGCAGAAGATATTTTTGCACTGGAATACGCCAGTGACGTGCAAATATCGCCTGATGGCAGCAAAATCGTCTATGTGCGTGCCAGCAACGATATTATGACCGACAGTACCCGCCAGACCTTATGGCTGTTGGATGTTAAAACAGGCAGTCAGACGCCACTCTTTGCCGACCAGTTTAACTACAGCTCGCCGCGCTGGTCGCCCGATGGTACACAGCTGGCGTTTATCTCTGATAGCTCAGGATCGCGTCAAATTCACCTACACTGGCTAGCCGAGAACCGCACCGCCAAATTGTCCGATTTACGCCACAGCCCGGCAAACCTGACCTGGTCACCCGATGCGACGCAACTGGCCTTTACCATGAATATGCCAGCCGAACCGGCCGAGGTACAGCAAAAGGTAAAACGGGTGACAAAACCCGCCGGCGCTAAATGGTCTGAAAGTGCTACTGTGTATGACAGAGTGCGTTATCAGGCTGATGGCCAGGGCTTTTTAAAACCGCAATTCCGGCAAATTTTTATTCTGCCCACCGCCGGCGGCACTGCCCGTCAACTGACACAAGGCGACTTTAACTATGGCAACGACCTCACCTTTACGCCGGATAGCAAAGCGCTGATTTTTGCTGCCAACCTGGATGCTGAGTGGGAGTATCAGCCCCGCGATGCCAACCTGTACCAACTGGATTTACGTACTGAACAACTGACTGCGTTAACCACTATGGCTGGCGAAGAGAGCGAACCGGTATTTTCACCCGATGGCAAAAAGCTGGCTTTTCTGTGGCAAACCAACGCCCTGGTGCCCTACAGCAACAGCAAGCTGAAGGTGCTGAATCTGGCCAGCAATAGCATCAGTGATATCGCCGCTGACTTTGACCGCAGCATAGCCGCGCCCAACTGGCTAACCAACAGCAGCTTTGTCGTGCAGTTTGATGACAGAGGTCAGCGTAAACTGGCCAGCTTAACCGACAAAGGCAAGCTGACAGAGCTGACGGCCAGCCTGGGTGGCGTGAGCCAACCACAACCTTATTTAAGCGGTAGCTATTCGGTATCTGACAATGGCGTGATTGCCTATACCCATGGCACCAGCAACCGCCCAAGCGACGTTGCTGTGCTGCACAAAGGTAAAAGCCGGGTACTAACTGCGCTAAATGAGGATTTGCTTGGCCACAAAGCACTGGCCAAGGTGCATGACATTACCTACAAGTCGTCTTTTGATGGTGAAGAAATTCAGGGTTGGTATATGACACCACCGGATTTCGACCCGACGAAAAAATACCCCTTGCTGCTGGAAATTCATGGCGGCCCGCATTTAGCTTATGGCCCGCAGTGGAGCGCCGAGATGCAGCGCTATGCCAAAGAAGGTTATGTAGTGTTTTACAATAACCACCGGGGCAGCTCCTCTTACGGCGAGCGTTTTGCCATGCTGCTGCACAATAAATACAGCTCACCGGAAGATTTTGCCGACCATAACAGCGGCGTCGATGCCATGTTAAAGCTGGGCTTTATTGATGAAAACAACCTGTTTATTGGCGGCGGCTCGGCCGGCGGTATCGCCAGCGCTTATGCCATTGGCTTAACCGACCGCTTTAAAGCTGCTGCTGTGGTAAAGCCGATTATTAACTGGCTCAGTAAGGTGATGACCGGCGATAGCTACACCTACCAGACTTTCCATCAGTTTCCCGGTGTGCCGTGGGAGCATGTTGAACATTACTGGCAGCGCTCGCCACTGAGCTTGGTGGGTAATGTCACCACCCCAACCATTTTAATTACCGGTGAGGATGACAGACGTACGCCTATTTCAGAGTCAGAGCAGTTTTATCAGGCACTGAAACTGCGCCGTATCGACACGGCGCTGGTAAGGATCCCGAATACGCCGCACGGTATCTCAAACAAACCCAGCCGCATGATTGAAAAGGTCGAATACATGCTGGCCTGGTTTGAGAAATACCGCACGCCGTCTAACCAGGAGTAAAAAATCTATCCAGCATCGCCAGCGTCTGGCTAATCGTTGCCAGGCGCTGGTCAATACCGGCGCTGTGCGGCCGGATACCAATTTTTGCCCCCAACACGGCTAAGCTTGCTGCATCAGCGGCAGCCAGGCACGCATGCATCGCCTGCTCACTCAGCCAGCTGCCCGGCTCGCCCAGCGGCATTAAGGCACTTTGCTGCGGCGGCTGATGGCTGTCGCGCCAGGCGCCAAATTCAGAGTCCCTATCTGACACGCCAGAGAACATCAGGCCAGCTAGCAAGCCTGCGGCTTTTGCCTGCTGTGTATGCTCAAGCGCACCATCAACATGGCGGGTTTCAAACACCGAGCGACCCCAGTTAATTACCACTCCAAGCTGCTGTGCCGTCAACTGACCATTTAAGTCTGTTAACACTTCAAGCTCATCACTCAGCGCTAAAAAGCCTTTTGATGGCATATGGCCGGGCACATAGGCATCGCAATGTTCAATCACGATCCGGGCACCCTGCCAGTCCCACTGCAGCATGGTGTGCAATGACTTTTTGAACGCTGCAGCTGATGAAGCGGCATTATGCCGTGCCGGGGCGGTTTGAATGTGAATGGCGCTTACCGCCTGACGACCTACATGCGCGTTAAGTTTGCCAATAGCGGCACAGGCTTGCTGCATAAACGCCAGCGCTGCCTGACGGCCGCTCTCATCTTCTGAGGCCAAGCCAAACTGCGGGTTGTGCGACAGCGCAGTCATAATGCCGGGAATACAGGTAAACACATAATCCCACTGCTGGTCGATATTGGCCAAAAACCAGTTATCGTCGTGCGGATGTAAGCGGCCTAAAAACGGGTGTTCCAGCCCTTTCAGATTGGGTAGCGTTTTCAGCGCGGCATAAAAGGCGGTTTCAAGCGCCGCATCCCAGTGGCTTTGGTTTGGTGAGGCAGCATAAGCGCCAACAGTGTATTTCATCATGGTTTAAGCAACCTATCGTTATCAGCGCTAATCATCAGGGCTATTTAGGGTAAACACCAAATGTTTACGCATATCTTTTAACACTATGCCCTTTTTTAGCAGTAAAGCACTTAAACGTTTTTGCCAGGCCAGCAGCTGCGGCTGGGCGTCATCCAGCATAGCTTGCTCCGCAAACTGCAGCCGCACCAGTAACGAGCCGGGAAAGGCTTCATATTCCAGGCTAAACCAGGCCTGCACCACGCCGGGCACTTCAGCCAACGCCTGTTGCTCCAGCATCGTCACCGCATCTAACACCGCGGCCTGTTGTTTCAGTTGAACTTTGGAGAGTTTTTTCATGGTATACCTTTAGCAATACTGCCCGGCGACCCAGCCGCTGGCCCAGGCCCACTGGAAGTTATAGCCCCCCAGCCAACCGGTCACGTCGACCACTTCGCCGATAAAATACAAGCCGGGCTGGTGTTTCGCTTCCATGGTTTTTGACGATAAGTAATCGGTATCGACACCACCGATAGTTACCTCAGCAGTACGGTAGCCTTCAGTGCCATTCGGCTTAAAAATATAGCTGTGCAACGTAGCAGCAATCTGGCTGATGCTTTTGCTCTGCAGTGCTTTTAATGGTTGATTATGTATCGCGTTTATCTCAATCAGCTTTTCTACCAGACGTTTTGGCAGTAGCTTCGCCAATGCAGTTTTAAGCTCCTGCTCCGGATGCGCCTGCTGCTGAGTTTGCAGAAACTCAGTAATCTCTGTTTGCGGCGACATATTCACTGTCACCTCATCACCCGGTTGCCAATAGCTGGAGATTTGTAATATCGCCGGCCCGCTTAAACCGCGGTGGGTAAACAGCATATCTTCCGGGAAGACGGTGCCATTAGCCTCAGCCGTTACCGGCAGGGATACACCGCTTATTTCTTCAAATACGGCTTTGTCGGCCGGTTGCCAGGTTAATGGCACCAGCGCAGCACGCAGCGGCAGCACCTTTAAGCCAAACTGCTCGGCTAACTGAAAACCAAAGGCTGTCGCGCCTAAATTCGGCAAACTTAAACCGCCGCTGGCGACCACTAAGCTGTGGCACTGCCGGCTTAGCTCTGGCGTAGTAACCGTATACTGGCCATCGGCAAAGCTAACCGCACTGATATTTTGCTGCAGCGCAATCTGCACATTCGCAGCTTTGGCTTCTGCCAGCAGCATATCAACAATGTCTTTGGCGCTATCGTCACAAAACAACTGGCCCAGGGTTTTCTCGTGGTAAGGGATGCCGTGCTTTTGCACCAGGGCGATAAAGTCCCACTGGGTGTAGCGGCTAAGCGCTGATTTACAAAAGTGCTTGTTTTGCGACAGGAAGTTTTCCGGCCCGGCATACATATTGGTAAAGTTACAACGGCCACCGCCCGACATTAAGATTTTGCGGCCCACCCGCTTGCCGTTATCCAACACCAGCACCTTGCGGCCACGTTTACCGGATTCGATAGCGCACATTAACCCGGCTGCACCAGCGCCTATTACGATTACATCCCACTGCTGCATTGTCTGCCGCCCGCCTGTTGCTTCTAAAGCCGCTATTGTCCTGTACACACCCGCGGCATGCAATGCTGTTATGCTTTGAGTTTAAGACAAACCTTATATATTTCTTTTTGGAATATAATATAGCCAATTACAATAAATTACATTTGTAGCTAAATGTAACACATACCAGCCATTATCACGGTTATATGACAGTGATATGAAATGCTTTTCCTGCAAATAGTCCTTTTTTCGGAACGACGGTTTACATTAGTTCCTGCTAACGAAAAACGACACTTTTACGCCGGGTTTACAAGGTCAGCGCAACAGGTTAAAAATCGGACAGCAGCCATCCAGACAGGCTGCATACAACAATAAATAATCATAACCCCAGGTACTAATTACTATGAAACACTTCTCTTTTCGCCTAACGGCATTGGCGGCGCTTTGCCTGCCTGCTGCTGTTTTTACGACCCAGGTACATGCAAACGATAATGCCGAGCAAGCTGACGGCCCGGCGACGCGTTTTATTATCAAATATAAAGAAACTGCCGGTGCCAATATCAGTAGTGCACTGCCACAAAGCGTGGGCCAGCAAATAAAAGCGCAGCGTATGGCAGAAAAAGCACAGCGCTTTAGCAGCCGTGCCGGTGAGAATATGCGTTTTGTCCGCGGTTTAGCCCTGGATAAACATGCGGTGTTCCGTGCAGAGCGCAAACTGTCGAAAAAAGAAACTCAGCGTATGCTGGAGCTATTAGCACAGGATGACGAAGTGGAACGCGTAGAGGAAGACGTAATGCTGCGCGCTACCGCCACGCCAAACGACACCCAGTACAGCAGCCAGTGGCATTACTATGAAGCCACCGGTGGTTTACGTGCCCCTGCCGCCTGGGATAATGCCACCGGCCAGGGTGTGGTGGTTGCCGTGCTGGACACCGGTTACCGGCCACATGCTGACTTAAATGCCAACATCCTGCCTGGTTATGACATGATCTCCGACAGCTTTGTCGGTAACGATGGCAACGGCCGCGACAGTGATGCCCGTGACCCGGGTGACTGGACTGATGCAGGTGAATGTGGCAACGGTTACCCACCATCGTTCCAGGGTTCTAGCTGGCATGGCACCCATGTCGCCGGCACTATTGCCGCAGTGACTAACAACAACAATGGTGTTGCTGGCGTGGCATACAACGCCAAAATTGTACCGGTGCGGGTGCTGGGTAAATGTGGTGGCTATACCTCTGATATCGCCGACGGCATTATCTGGGCTGCCGGAGGTACAGTTGCTGGCGTGCCGGCAAACGCTAACCCGGCTGATGTAATTAACATGAGCCTCGGCGGCGGCGGTGCTTGTTCATCTACTACGCAAAATGCCATCAATATTGCCCGCAATAACGGCGCTGTGGTGGTGATTGCTGCCGGTAACGACAATGACAATGCTAATAACTACAACCCGGGTAACTGTGCTGGCGTAGTAAACGTAGCCTCTACCGGCCGTAATGGTGGCCGTGCTTACTATTCAAACTACGGCACTTCAATTGACGTTGCCGCACCAGGCGGTGCGATGAACTCGGCCAATGATCCAAACGGCGTATTATCGACCTACAACACCGGCACGACTACGCCGGGCAGCGACAGCTATGGTTACAGTCAGGGCACCTCTATGGCTGCACCCCATGTGGCCGGCGTGGCTGCGCTGATTAAACAAGTGAAACCTAGCGCAACACCGGATCAGATCGAGCAAATTTTAAAATCGACTGCCCGCAGCTTTCCTGCTACCTGTAGCGGCTGTGGTACCGGTATTGTTGATGCCAACGCAGCGGTACTTAATGCGATGGGCTCAGGCGGTGGCGGCACACCAGGCACCAATGTGCTGGAAAAAGGCGTTGCCAAAACCAATCTGTCGGGTAGCACCGGCAGCAATACCTTCTACACCATTACTGTACCTGCCGGCGCCACTAATCTGACCTTTAACATGGCAGGTGGTAGCGGTGATGCTGATATGTATGTGAGATTTGGCAGTGCACCGACCAGCTCAAGCTACGACTGCCGGCCATACCGCACCGGTAATACCGAAAGCTGTAGTTTTGCTTCGCCTCAGGCCGGTACCTACCATGTGATGTTAAATGCTTACAGTGCCTATTCGGGCGTGTCACTGACAGCGGACTACACGGCACCGGCTGGCGGCGGTAGCACCGGCGGTGGCGGCACGATGAACAACCTGACAGCAACAACGGGTAACTGGTTACATTACACGCTTACAGTACCTGCAGGTATGGGTTCTTTGAACGTTACTATGTCAGGCGGTACAGGTGATGGCGATTTATATGTGCGCCGCGGCGCTCAGCCTACTACCAGCAGCTACGACTGCCGGCCATACCGTACAGGTAATAACGAGAGCTGTGCCTTTACCAATCCGCAGGCAGCGACTTACCATATCAGTATCCGTGCCTACAGTACCTTTAGTGGTGTGACACTGGTGGCGGAATACAAGCCTTAACGATTCAACAAATAACAAAAGGCCAGCTAAACGCTGGCCTTTTTATTTGCGAAAACCTTATTAAGGATTAAGTAACCGGCTAAGCTGTGCCTGCGCCAAGGGCTCACTTTGTTCGGCCGCCAGTTGATACAGATCGCGCGCCTTTACCAAATCTTTCGCCACACCGCGGCCATATTCATACATCCAGCCTAAGTTGTACTGGGCATTGGCATAGCCCTGCTCTGCCGCTTGTGCAAACAGTTCTACCGCACGTTTATCATCAGCTTTAACCAGCCGGCCGTTTTTATAAAACAGCCCCAATGCGGTAAGTGCACGTGGTACCTTGGCTGATAATGACTGCTGATACAAATCCAAAGCCCGTTTTTCATCCAGGCTTACGCCATAACCCTTCTCGTACATATAGCCCAGATGCGCGATGGCACGCAGATGATTTTGCTCAGCGGCTTTTTGATACCAGGCTACCGCTTGGCGATCATCTTGCCTTACGCCACGGCCAGTCTCGTAACGTAACCCCAGATTAAACTGCGCGTCAGCATCGCCCTGTTCAGCCACCTTGGTATACCAGTACAGCGCTTTTTCATCATCTTGTGCCACACCACGGCCTGCACCGTACATAAAGCCCAGGTTATATTGTGCATACAACACACCTTGCTCAGCAGCGGCCCGATACCACTTTACCGCTTCAACATCATCTTGTGCCGTGCCGGTACCGTTGGCCAAACGCAGCGCAGTCAGATATTGCGCTTCTGCATGGCCCTGCTGCGCTGCTTTGAGTAACCAGCCAAAAGCCGCACTTTCATCCACAGCAACACCCTGTCCCTGGCTTAACATAACGCCTAAACGGAATTGCGCCTCGCTGTTACCCTCTGTTGCGGCACGCTGTAACAACTGCGCGCCTCTAACCGCATCAGCTTTAATGCCGCGCCCTTCCAGTATATGCAGCGCCAAATGATAACAAGCCGAAAGATCTTGCTTGTCACAAGCAAGCTGTAAAAACTCGACGGCTTTGCTGTCATTCGCACGCACACCACGCCCCAGCGAATAACTGATTCCCAGCTCGCGTTGCGCTTCTGTCACACCTTGCGCAGCGGCACGGTTGTATAAATCAAAGGCCCTGCTTTCATTTTTACTGACGCCCTGTCCGGTCAAATAAAACTGTGCCAGCTGGTAGCCTGCACGGTTATGACCCTGATCCAACGCCCGCTGATACCAGCCAATGGCTTTGTTGATGTCTACCGCAGCGCCGCGGCCTGTTTGATATCGACCAGCGACAATATATTGCGCATCAACATCCCCCTGCTCTGCTGCCCGCTCGTACCATAGTAAAGCACTAGCTTCATCCTGGGTGACACCACGACCGTTAGCATACATAAAACCCAGGTTGTACTGGGCCAGCACATGTTGTTGCGCGGCGGCTTTTTGGTACCAGTAAACCGCCAGCGCATCGTCCTGCGCCACACCTTTACCATTAGCATGCGCCAGCGCCAGCTGATACTGTGCTTGCGCCATACCCTGTTCGGCAGCTGCATTAAACCAGGCGGTAGCGGCACTGTCGTCTAATGCGACACCATGACCATTGGCATAAAGCGCCGCCAAATTAAACTGCGCATCCACCACACCGGCCTGCGCCAGCGGATACCAATGGCTGTAGGCCTCAGCATAATTCTGCCGGCTAAACGCACGTAGTCCGGTATCGAATTTAGCCTCTGCAGAAGTCAATACCGGCAGCTCTGGCGCTTTTACCGCCAATACGGCAGTCTGGCCGACAGGCTTAACAGCTGTGGTTGCTGCTGTGCTGGCTTCAGCGGCTGCCGCTATCACGGTTTCAGGGCGCTGCGCAGCATTGGCTTCACCTTGCTCGGCCTCACGTTGCTCTGCTTCACGTAGCTCGGCGACGCCCTGCACGATATCTTGCCTGGCCCGGGCCGATTCAGCAAAATCTGCACTGTTTGAGGCAGCCTGTTCAAGCCAGTAAGCCGCTTGCAGCGCATCCTGCTCCACGCCGTGCCCCAGCGAATACAATTTAGCCAATTCAAACTGCGCGGTGGTATTGCCGTCTAATGCCAGTGCCTGCCACAGCTCAGCCGCTTTAACGTAATCGCCCTGCTGATAAGCTGCCTTGGCGGCTTCCATTTGCTGTTGTGGCTGTGCTGCCAACACAAAGCTGGTTAGCATTAAGCTTGTTATTATTCTATTTAGCCGCATAGATGCCCCTCCGTTAGATGATGTTATATCAAAGAACGGCGGCTACACCAAGGGCGAAAACGCGATATAAAGTGAACAGAGCGTGAATAAAAGCGCAGAAACTGCGATAAGTTGCCGTTTTTAGCCGGCAAACTGCTGCTGATACCCTGCCAACAGCCAAGGCCAGTGCTCAGGCTGCCAGCCAAAGCCCGGTTGCCAGCCTCGCTCTTTGTGTAAAGACCTTAGCAAGCGTGCCAGATTGTCTTGCTGCCAACTGCCGGGATAGCGCAGTGCACATTTATCAAAATCAATCAGCCAAAAACAACCTTCGCTATCGAGCAGAATATTATGGCAATTCAGATCGGAGTGATAAACTCCATGCCGATGAAACCGGGCTATCAGACTGCCAAGCTGCTGCCATTGTACTTCGCTAAGCGTTTCACCGGCAGCCAGCAAAGTGGCCAGATCGCGTGCCCCCGGGATCAGCTCAACCATAATGTCGCTTTGATAGCACAGCCCGCTGTGGCGGTAATGCGCAGCCAGTGGCCGCGGCACCGGTAGCTGATAGCGTCTTAGCTGGCGCAGCAGGGCAAATTCCTGCATCGCCCGGCTGTACAGTACGTTTTGATAACTGAACTTGTCCGTGACGAGCTTGCCAATCAGACCGCCGCGGTAATAATGCCGCAGCACAAATTTGTACTCTTGATGCTGCACAAACCAGGCCGTGTTACGGCCCTGCGACTGACCAATCACCGCCTGTTGCTGTTGCCAGTGCTGTGGGGCGAAATGTAACTGCGCAAGCGTTGTGAAGGCGCGACGCTGATACCAACTGATACCATTACCTGTGGTCACAACCGCAAAATCGTCAACCCCCTCGCCCAGATAGGCCGCAATCGCCTGGCACATCCGCTTACTGGCGCCACTGTGGCGCTGATACAATGCCTGAGCTTTATTACCCTGCTGCTGTGCCAATGAGGTGTTGTTCAGCAGTTGTGCGGTGCTGTGCACCAGTGAAGGCACATCCGCTACCCAGCTTAGCGCTTGCGCTCTATCCAACCACTGGTAAGCCGAAGCAAAATTAAATACATGGCGGCCGCTTTGAATGGGCTTGGCAAAGTACATTGCCTCCAGCGGGTTATGCCCGCCGCGTGCTATTAAACTGCCGCCGATAAATACCACATCAGCTAGTTGATACCAGGCCAATAGCTCGCCCATAGTGTCGGCTAACATCACATCATACTGTGGGGTAACCTGCTGGCCACTACTGCGGCGTAGGTAACTCAAACCAGCCTGACTTATCAGCTGCGCCACAGTGTCAAAACGCTCCGGGTGGCGCGGTACGATAATGAGTAACAACTGAGGGAAGTGCGGTTTAAGCTGCTGAAACGCCTGTAACAGCAGTTCATCCTCACCGGCGTGCGTGCTGCCGGCTACCCACACCTTACGGCCGCTAAACTGCGGCTGAAACTGGCTTACCAACGCAGAGTGCTGCGCTGGCAGCTGCATGTCGTATTTTAAATTACCGCACACCTGAATATCGGCCTTACAGCCTAATGCCTTAAAGCGCCGCGCGGTGGCGTTGTCCTGCGCCAAAAGCAGGCTGATATTATCCAGCGCCAACCGGCTAAAACTGTACCAGCGGCGGTAGCCTTTGGCCGAGCGGGCCGATAAGCGGGCATTCACTACCACCGTCGGAATAAGCGCCTGGCGACACTGCTGCAACACATTGGGCCACAGCTCGGTTTCCAGCAAAATAACCGCTTGCGGCTGCAATTTTCTGAGAAAACGACTTACGGCGCCGGGGGTGTCCAGTGGCAAATAGCAGTGATGCACACTGTCGCCAAAGCTGTTTATGATACGGCTGGAGCCGGTTGGCGTGGTGCAGGTAACGGTTAACCTAAGCTCTGGGTATTGCTGCTGCAAGGCTTTAATCAGCGGCGTTGCGGCCACCACTTCACCGACAGAAACAGCATGCACCACTATGCCACCTTTAGCCTGCGTTGGCACCGGCTGCAACGCTAGCCGCTCACTGAAACGCTTACGGTAGGCCGGATCTTTACGCGAACGCAGCAGGAAATAACCCAGCACCGGCAATACCGCGAGCATGATCAGCAGGTTGTAGCAAAAACGGGCAAGTAACAGCGGCATTAACAGGCTTCCGGCGGTTTGACGGCGGTTATAATGCCAAAAACGCGGCACTGTTACCAAAAGAATCTGTCTCAACAAGGCAATAAATGCTAATCTTATTGCCGTTTTTGTTGTTAACCACTGCATATTTTCGCAGCTGCAATTACCCTGTTTGGAGCTCTCTTATGGCGTTACCGCAACACCAGCAACCGGCTTTGTTTGATGGCGTAAAAGAATTTTTGTTGCGCTTTGCCGCCTCTGGTTATTTTCCTGCTACGGCCTTTATTAAAAACCAGCCAAATAAAGCCAGCCTGCGGGTATTTAACGACAATATCAACCTGGAAATTGTCAGCCACTGCTGGAACTATGCACGCTTTTTCGTTTATCAGTTAAGTTCGCTGGTGAAATACCCGCCGACCAATATGCAGCTGCGCTTTACCGTGTTTTATTCTGAAGACGATGTGGAAACAACTAAGTTACTACAACATTTCCAGACTATTGTGGTGCCCAATGTCGAGTGGAACTTCCAAAAGCTGCCAACGCCGTTACTGCTACGCCGCGCGATTGGCCGCAACCATGCGTCGAAACACACTGAGGCGGACTGGATCTGGTTTGCTGACTGCGACATGGTGTTTCATGAAGGCTGTTTAGATACGCTGGAACAATTGCTAAAAGGCCGGCAGGATATTTTACTGTTCCCGGATACCTTATTGGTTACGCCACTACTGACCGAAGCTGACCCGATGATTTCAGCCGGTAAAGATAAAACCGAGCTGTTAGAAGTGGATAAAAGCAAATTTAAACCGCGTAAGTTTGACCGCGCCACCGGCGCCATTCAGATCATTCATGGCGACGTGGCGCGCGCTTGCGGCTATTGTGATGATTTAGCGGTGTACCAAAAGCCGAAATATCACTGGACTAAAACCTATGAAGACCGCGCAGTACGCTGGTTGCTGGGCACCCAGGGTACGCCGATAGCCCTGCCCAACTTGCTGCTTATTCGCCACGCCGAGAAAGGCCGCTATAAAGAAGACAGCAAAATTTCGGTGATTCGCAAAACCATCCGCCGGGTAAAGTCGGCATTGATAAATAAATAACCTCTGAAGCTAAGGGATAACTGTACTTATCCCTTAGCATTCATGGCTGGCTGACCATACTCCTTCAGCATGTTATTGATTTGAAAATCATTACCACTTTCAGGTTGTTTATTAAGTTGCCACAAAGTCACAGATTTACTGCTCTTCCACACTATTAACTTCTTATTACTGCCAGTGCGATGGATAGCGCAGCCATTAAGTGTAGCCATCCAATACAGCCAGATATCATCTCCATGTGGCGATAGCCTGCAAAACTTTTCTTCATCAGTAACATCGCTGTGCAACGCACCGGGTGGAAACAATGCGCCAGCACCGCTGGTGAAAAAGAGTCGGTTATCTGGCCCACGCTGCTCAGTTTTGGCCTGCCAGTAGCGATAAGGCAACAATGCATTCATCTCGTCCAGCATGATGTAATGTGCCCGTAAGCACACTACTTCTTGCTGACCGCCGCGGTAACCGGCCAACAACTCGTGCAGCCAATCTGGCCGGTAGTAAATATCATCGTCTGCGGTAACATGATAAGCGTTGGGGTATTGCCGCAACGCCGGAATCAACTTCTTATACGATTTAATATCACGCTCTACCAAAGCAATAGTAAGACCATGCTGCTGCAGTGCTAAGACTTCAGCAGGTAACTGAGCGTAGTCAGCCTGGTACAGCCATAAGATAAGTTTATCTGCTTTCACATTTTGCAACAGCAATGATTTCAGCGTCAGATGCAGTGTGGGAAAGCGCGGTGGATAAGATGTCAGATTAACAATAAGGTCACCCGCTAAAGTATGGGGTTGCTGCTGCATCTGCTGACGCCTGGCCCAATGCTTTAGTACCACCGACTGTGCAGTATACTGCAGTGGTATCCCCTGAATAGATTTCAACTTTCGTTGAATATGACGCTTTAGTGTCGCAAGCACTGACATGGTAATTCTCGTAAAATGGCGTAACCTGCAAAGTACAGGCTACGCCCGGTACTATTACAGCGCAGCTAAAATCACTTCCGCTTTGCTGACTTCAAAGGTTTTTGGCGCTTCAACGTTTAACAGTGTTACCACACCGTTTTCAACAATCATCGCATAACGCTGTGAACGGGTACCGCCAAAATCGCCGGTTTCCATGGTAAGGCCAATGGCTTTATGAAAGGCCGCGCCGCCGTCGGCTAAAAACATAATTTCTTCAGCGTTCTGGCTTTTGGCCCAGGCACTCATCACAAACGCATCGTTTACTGCCGTACAGATAATGGCATCAACACCCTTGGCTTTAATTTGGTCAGCCAGGGTAATGTAGCCAGGCAAATGTGCAGCAGAGCAGGTGGGTGTAAAAGCGCCCGGCACGGCAAACAGCACTACCTTTTTATTGGCAAACACCTGGCTGGTGGTTGGGTTCATTACGCCTTCTTTGGTCAGCTGCGAAAAGCTCACTTCAGGCAGTTTATCGCCGACTTTAATCATCTTGGTCTCCCCACGAGTTTCGTTATTTATTAAAGGTGTCGTTATTTATTAAATATCATTAGATGGCTGCTATCACATAAACGTCAAAGCGGTTGTTTTTCCCTGTTACCGACAAGGTCGGTGTTTGTTGTGCCAAAAAGTCAGCATAGCCCGGCCGTTTTACCACTACCCGTTTTTGAGCCAGCTGCAGCGCTGGCGCCAGCAGAGCATCGGCATCAGTATCGCTGCCTACGACATCATGAAAGGCGCGCATTTCTTTTTTCACCAGCGCACTTTTATCGCGTGGCGGGAACATCGGGTCTAAATACACCACATCAACCGGCGCTTGCGCACTCAGCGCGTCTGTCGCAGTTGCATAACATAATTGCATACCTTCATTGAGCCAGTTTAGCTCTTTATGCTCCGCGGCGCGGCGCAAACCATCGTGCAGCAGTGCGGCGACCACAGGGTTACGCTCTACCAGCGTTACCTTAGCACCTAAACTGGCTAACACAAACGCATCACGTCCTAAACCGGCGGTGGCATCCAGCACGCTAAGGTCGCGCTTTTTATTCAGGCCACAGGCTTTGGCAATAGCTTCGTTTTTACCACCACCGTGTAAACGGCGGTAACTGGCAGCGCCACTGGCAAAATCCACCAGAATATCGCCCTGCTTGGGTAAATCGCTGTTGCGCAGCACCAGGGCATCATCAGCAAAGGTTAAATGCCAGCCAGAGGCGCGCTCAATTAGTGTTAAGCCAAACTGCTGACACAACTCTTGAGCATAATCCTGCATAGCGGCGTTAGTCAGCAGCGAAATAACCATTAACGCTGCATCCCAACGATATTTTCGCCCACACTTAGCGCAATAATCTGGCTGATATGCGTCAAGCTGCGACCAGCTTGCTGCTGCCACAGGTTAAACTGCTGCTGAATTTGGCCAAGGCTGCGCTTACTGTTTAAGCCGCCGTCAAACACCTTAGTGGCACGTAAGTAAGCTTCCACGTCAGTACTTAAAATAAAAGTGTCTTTGCCGATGGCGCGCAGTGCATAAGGCCCGGTATTGCCGCCTAAGCGGGCGCCATGCTGCTTTAAATAGGCCCACAGGCCAATAATATCGCTGGCGGGCCAGTTGGCAATAAAGCGGGCAAAGCTGCCATGTTTGCTCGCTATGTCGTCTATCATCATGGCATTGTGGCGAATGGTAAACACCTTAGCGGCGTTACGGATAATACGCTCATCGCGCGCTTTGGCCTCGAGCATCTCGTCGCTCATCAGTAGCATTTTTTCGATGTCAAAATCGAAAAACACCTCACAGAAACCCGGCCATTTTTGCCGCACCACACGCCAGACAAAGCCGGACTGAAACACTTTTTTAGTCAGCTCGCCCAGCAGCAGATTATCCGGCAAGGCGGCAATTTTCTCGTCGCTGACAGTCGGCGTTAACAGCGCTTCTAACGCGCGTGCACCGCCTTTGCGATCGCAGGCGCGCTGATAAATCCGCTCAAAAGGTTCTGCTGTACTCACGAAAACACCCAGAAAAAAGAACAGGGCAACAGTGTACCTGTTGCCCTGTGGTTTAAGCTAGTTAGTCGACGCTTTATTACAACCCGGCGGCTTATTAATAAACTTCGCGTTCACCGCCAGCTTGCAAGGTGCAGACACCGTCTTTTAACACCACAGCCGGTTTAGGTACCACCGCACAGTTAGACATCAGCCCCAGCCGCTCGTTTTCAGCTTTTACTGCAGCATTGTATTTGCCAATCAGCCCCATGATCTGTTGTTCATCCAGATCTTTTACCGACACGGCAATATAGCTCGATGGCCCGCCACACGGCTTGCTACCAAAGCCCACTACCCGACATTGGGCGACGTTATCGGCTTTGGCTTCGCCAACCAGCGCCATAATCTCAGCACGCATCGCATTGATATTGTCCTCACCGGCCATCAGTTGTTTCCTCGCTTTAACTGCCGCCACCGGATCGTTAACCGGGTCAATCGGCTCTACCACGGGCTCTGGCGCCACCCGCTGTGTGGTTTCCCCAGAATTGGCCTGGCCTTGCTGGCAAGCTGCCAGCAGCAAACTGGCGGCTAACACTAACACTGTCTTACCGTGCATAACACCTCCTGTCATTCAGTGTCAGCTTGGCAGAGCCTGGCTGAATTGGCAATGAATTGTTAACCAGCAATGCCCATATGGCGTAATAAGGCTTCGTTGCTTGGCTCACGGCCACGGAAGGCTTTAAACAACTCCATCGGCTCGGCACTGCCGCCGCGCTCTAAAATACAGCGCAGAAAATCTCGTCCGGTGTCGGTGTTAAAAATGCCTTCTTCTTCAAAGCGGCCAAAGGCATCAGCAGACAATACTTCTGCCCACAGGTAGCTGTAATAACCTGCCGCATAACCACCGGCAAAAATATGGCTAAAGCCGTGTTGAAAGCGGTTAAAGCGCGGTGGAATAATGACAGACACTTCAGAACGTACTTCATCCAACATTTGCTGTACGCGGCCGCCCAGCAAAGGATCATATTCAGCATGCAGACGAAAATCAAACAGCGCAAATTCAAGCTGACGCACTAAAAACATCGCCGATTGGAAGTTTTTCGCCGCCAGCATTTTGTCCAGTAAATCTTGCGGCAGTGGCTCGCCCGTTTCATAGTGGCCGGAAATGATTGCCAGCGCCTCGCTCTGCCAGCACCAGTTTTCTAAAAACTGGCTGGGCAGCTCTACGGCATCCCAGGGCACACCGTTAATACCCGCTACCGCCGCCGCATCTACCTGCGTCAGCATATGGTGAATACCATGGCCAAATTCGTGGAATAAAGTCACCACTTCATCATGGGTAAACAGCGCAGGCTTGCCACCTATCGGCTTATTAAAATTACAGGTCAAATAAGCGACCGGCGTTTGCACGCTGCCATCAGGCAGTATGCGCCGGCCCTGACAATCGTCCATCCAGGCGCCACCACGTTTTTTCGCCCGGGCGTATAAATCCAGGTAAAAACTGCCGCGCAATGTGCCGTCAGCGGCAAAAATATCGTAGAACTTTACGTCTTGGTGCCACACATCTACACCGTCACGCAGTTTTACCGTTACGCCAAACAGTTTGTTCAGCACAGTAAACAGGCCCGCGACCACTTTATGCTCAGGGAAATAGGGCCGCAGCTGCTCGTCAGAGATCGAATATTTGGCCTGTTTTAATTTTTCGGCGTAATAAGTGACATCCCAGGCGGTGAGCTCTGCCGCACCATACTCGTTTTTAGCAAAGGCTGAGAGCTCAACTAAATCCTGCTGTGCCTGAGGCTTAGCGCGCTTGGCTAAGTCATGCAAGAAGTCCAGCACTTGCGCCGGTGACTCCGCCATTTTTGTTGCCAGTGACTCTTCAGCGGCATTGTTAAAATCCAGCAGCTGCGCCAGCTCGTGCTTAAGCGCCAGGGTTTCTTCAATAATGGCGCTGTTGTCAAACTGTCCGGCAGTCGGGCCCTGATCTGAGGCCCGGGTACAGTAAGCGCTGTAAAGCTCCTCGCGCAATTCACGCTTATCGGCATAAGTCATTACGGCGATGTAGCTGGGGAATTCCAGTGTAAACACCCAACCTTCAAGCTCGCGGCTTTTTGCCTCTTCAGCAGCGGCCAGTTTGGCATCTTGTGGCAAGCCCGCTAAGTCTGCTTCATTGGTGATGTGTTTAAACCAGGCTTGCGTTGCATCTAAGGTATTGTTAGCAAACTGAGAGCTTAAATCAGACAACCGGCTTTGAATGTCGCCATAGCGCTGTTTTTTCTCGGCAGATAAACCAATACCCGACAATTTAAAATCACGCAGCGCATTTTGCACCACCTTTTGCTGTGCTGCGGTTAAACTGGCGTATTCTGCACTTTGCGCCAGTTGCTGGTACTTCTGATGTAAGCCCTCGTGCTGCCCCAGCCAGGTGCTGTATTCCGACAATAACGGCAGGCAGCTTTCGTACGCTTCGCGCAGCTCTGGCGAGTTCACCACCGAGTTCATATGCGACACCGGCGACCAAAGCTTACTTAAGCGTTCACCATCCTGCTCCAGCTGCTCCACCAGACTATGCCAACTCACATCAGGGTTAGCCACCACCCGCTCTACGGCCGCTCTGGCCTTGGCAATAGCCTGCTCTACCGCAGGTTTTACCTGCTGTGGTGTAATTTGTGAGAATGGCGGTAAGCCGGTAAAAGACAACAGGACATTTTCTGTAGCAGACATAACATACCTTATGGGTTAACAACCTAATACTGGCTAATGTTGGGGCTACGCCGGTTTTTGTCAACCGCTGCTCTGCGCTATTGGCAGCCTGTTTAGGCTTGGCTATACTGCTGACAGTTTGTTAATCAAAGGAATGACTCGAAATGAAAATGTTAGCAAAATACCTACTTACCGGCTGCATTATTAGCAGCCTGCCACTGTGTGCCAGCGAAGATGAGATCAATGAGGCCATCAGCGCCGCCAGTAAACACTATAAAGCCGGCGAGTTATCGCAAGCCATTGCCCAGCTGGATTATGCCAGCACCCTGATCCGGCAAGAAAAAGGTGAACTGGTCAAGCAGGCATTCCCGCCCGCCCCAGCCGGCTGGCAAGCGGAAGAAGCGCAAAGCGAAGTAGCCGCTGCCGCCATGTTCGGCGGTGGCATTACCGCCAGCCGCAACTACTACAACGATAACCAGAGTATTGAAATGCAGCTGATGATGGACTCCCCCATGCTACAGGCGTTTTCAATGATGCTGAGTAATCCGTCGATGATTGCCATGTCTGGCGGTAAGCTGGTTAAAATTCAGGGCTTACAGGCGGTGCAAAAGCTGGAAGGTGACCGCTTGGAGCTGCAGTTTGTTACCCCGGCCGGCGCTATGGTAACGGTATCAGGCGATAACGCCGCACAAAACACTATGCTGGCGCTGGCCAATGCGATTGATTTGAAAAAGCTGTAGCCCTGTCAGCCCGACGCTACAGCCGCTCTTGTTGCCTTGTGGCGCATCGGGCTTGTAAAAGCCGCAGTCACCCCTTATAACCAGCCTAAGGCTAATTCTGGCCAAGCAGTTTGGCTGTTGTTATGGAAGGGTTTATGTCTCGTCATTTTAATTATCTTGCCATCGGCGCCGGTAGCGGCGGTATTGCCAGTGCTAACCGTGCTGCCCAACGTGGTGCGAAAGCCGCCGTTATTGAAGCCAAAGCCGTTGGTGGTACCTGTGTTAATGTCGGCTGTGTGCCCAAAAAAGTGATGTGGTACGGCGCCCATATTGCTGAAGCGTTAAAATACAGCCCGGCATACGGCTTTGACATTACACAACACCGGTTTGATTGGGCTACCCTGGTAAAAAACCGCGAATCCTACATCGAACGTATTCACGGCAGCTATCAGCGCGGCTTTGCCGCTAATGGTGTCACGCTTATTGAAGGCTTTGCCCGCTTTGTAGACGCCAATACAGTAGAGGTTAATGGCGAGCGCATCACGGCAGATCACATCACCGTCGCCGTAGGCGGTCGCCCGACCAGGCCAGACATCCCGGGTAGCGAATACGGCATCGACTCAGATGGTTTTTTCGCCTTAACCACTCAACCGAAAAAAACGCTGGTGGTTGGCGCTGGTTATATCGCCGTAGAAATTGCCGGCGTATTGCATGCGCTGGGCACAGACACCCACTTGCTGGTGCGCAAAGACCGGCCACTGCGTAACTTCGACAGCGACATTACCGATATGCTGCTAGAACGCATGGCGCAGGATAAACTGCAGTTACACACCCACACTGAAGTGAGCCGGGTAGAAAAAAATACCGACGATACTCTCACGGTTTACTGCAGCAACGGCAGCGTATTTAGTAACGTAGACTGCCTGATTTGGGCCATTGGCCGCGAACCGGCCACCGACGCCATTAACCTGGCCGCCGCCGGGGTGCAAACCGATAAGCAAGGTTTTATCCGCACTGATAAGTACCAAAATACCAATGTTAAGGGCATTTACGCCGTGGGTGATATCACTGGCGAAGCCCAGCTAACACCGGTAGCAATAAAAGCCGGCCGCATGCTGGCCGAACGGCTATTTAACACAAGCCTGCCTGATGCGCATATGGACTACTCGCTAATTCCTACTGTGGTATTTAGCCACCCGCCTATTGGCACTATTGGATTAACCGAAGCAGAAGCGATTGCGCAGTATGGCGACGGCAAGGTCAAAGTGTACCGCAGCAATTTTGCTGCTATGTATAACGCCATTACGCCGCACCGGGCGCTAAGCCGCTTTAAGCTGGTGTGTGCAGGCGACGATGAAAAAGTGGTTGGCCTGCACGGCATCGGCGAAGGCATGGACGAAGTGCTGCAGGGTTTTGCCGTGGCAATGAAAATGGGCGCGACCAAAGCAGATTTTGACGCCACCGTTGCGCTGCACCCAACCAGCGCCGAAGAATTTGTCACGCTGCGCTAATGACTGAGCCGGCAGAGCAGCCAAAGCAGCCCCTGCCATTAGTGCTGGCAGGGCCTATGCTGCGCGCCATCACGCCGCGCAGCCTGACCTTTTGGCTGGCCACCTCTGAGTCAGTCAATATCAAGCTAAAGCTGATGCCAGAGGGCAACACCGCTATTGAGCTCGATGTCGCGACACTTGCACAGCATACGCAAAGTCTGCGCTGTGCTGATAAGCTGTATCTGCAGCTGATCCATATCCCGCTTGAAGCCGCGCTGCCACAAGGGTGCTGGATTGGCTACGATTTGCAACTGGCACCGGATAGCACTGCTGACTGGCAAGGCTGGCAGCAATGGGCACCCGATCTGGTCTACCCTGGTCACAACAGTCCTGGCTTTGTGATACAACCCAGCTTAGAAAAATTACTGCACGGCTCCTGCCGTAAACCGCACTTTAATGCTGATGATGGCCTGTTAGCCGCTGATAGCTATCTTGAGCAGCATGCGCCTGAGCAATGGCCGGCGTTGCTGCTATTAAGTGGCGATCAGATCTACGCTGACGATGTGGCGGCGCCGATGCTCAGGGCTATTCATCAGCTTATTAGCCAGTTGGGGTTTAGCGATGAAAGCCTGCCCTGCTCGGCAGTAGGTAGTTCACACGCACTACATAGCAGCAGCCCTTACTACTATAAGCGCGATACCTTGCTGCCAAAAACCGATGCCAGCCAGGCCGTACTGACACAAGTCTTTAAAGGCGTGAAAAAGCCGGTGTTTACCTCAGACAATGCCCGTAACCATCTCATCAGCCTGGCGGAGATGCTGGGCATGTATTTGCTGGTGTGGTCGCCCGCAGCCTGGCCGGCTGATGCTACGACGTTAACCCAGCAGCAAGCCGCTGAGCTGACGCCAGAGCAGCGCCAAAGCTACAACAAACACCAGCCTATTATCAAACAGTTTGCCGAGGGCCTCAGCAAGGTACAGCGCTTGCTGGCACATCTGCCCAGCGCAATGATCTTTGATGATCATGATGTGACCGACGACTGGAACCTGACGGCTGAGTGGGAGCAAACCGCCTATAACCATGATTTCTCCCGCCGTATTATCGGTAATGCGCTGATTGGCTATTTACTGTGTCAGGGCTGGGGTAATACGCCAGAGCGTTTTACGCCTGAGCTGCTAAAGCAAGTAGAGCACGCCTTTGCCGATAGTGGCAGCGACAAGCATCAACAGCTGATTACCGAACTGCTGCGCTTTAATCAGTGGCATTATCAATGGCCTACCGAGCCGCCACTATTGGTGCTGGATACCCGCACCCGGCGTTGGCGCTCTGAGGTCGATATTGGCAAGCCTTCAGGCCTGCTGGACTGGGAAGCCATTACTGAACTGCAGCAGGATTTAATCGGCCACGATGCTGTGGTGCTGGTGGCGCCAGCGCCGGTGTTTGGCGTAAAACTGATTGAAGGTATTCAAAAGTTTTTTACCTTTATCGGCCGGCCGCTACTGGTAGATGCAGAAAACTGGATGGCGCACCGCGGCACGGCCTACGCGCTGATGAACCTGTTTCGCCACCCAAAAACACCGAAACACTTCGTCATATTGTCCGGTGATGTGCACTATTCTTTTGTGTATGAGGTCAATTTGCGCGGCCAGCAAGGCGGGCCCGATATCTGGCAAATTACCAGTAGCGGCCTGAAAAATCAGTTCCCTGGTAAGCTACTCGATGTGTTAGACCGGCTCAACCGCTGGCTATACTCGCCACGCTCGCCGTTAAACTGGTTTACCAAGCGCCGCAGTATGAAAATTGTGCCGCACAAGCCGGACAATGCCAAAGCGGGTGAGCGCTTGTTAAACCAGTCCGGTATTGGCCTGGTAGAGCTAAACAAAGACGGCTCGCCACATAAAGTGGTGCAGCTGACGGTTAACGACGAGCAAATCGCTTTTAATATCAGCGAACAGGACGCACGTTGGGAATAGTCACGTTACTGCTGCAACGCTATACGCAGCAGATAATTCGTCGCGGTGATATACAGCCAGCGGTTATCACTGCTTAGTGCCACATTGGCTGCCGATACACCCGTTTGGATAGTGCCCAGATGTTCGCCTTCTGGCGATAGCACCCAGACGCCACCGGGCCCGGTAGCTAAAATGATGCCTGATGGCAGCACTTTTAAACCATCCGGTAAACCGTTTTGTTGCTGCGCCTGAGATGTCGCATCGAAAAACAGCTCTGCTTTGCCCAAACTGCCATCAGCCTTCACCGCATAGCGCCACCACTGGGCGGCGTTTTTATCGGAATTTGCTACATACAACCATTTTTCATACGGCGAAAACGCCAGGCCGTTAGGCCGGGTTAAGTTATCAATCAGCAAAGTGAGTTTGCCTGCGCCATCCAGCCGGTACACACCATTTACGCTAAGCTGCTTTTCAGCAGAGCTGTCGCCGCCGGCTAAGCCATAAGGCGGGTCGGTAAAATAATAGGCACCGCTACTGTGCTGCACCAAGTCATTCGGGCTATGGAGCAATTTGCCATTAAAGGCAGTCACTAAGGTTTGATACTGCGGCACGCCATCTTTGACACCGGCTAGCAATGCCAGCCGGCGGTCACCATGCTGCGCCAACACCAACTGGTTGTTATTATTAAAAATCAGCCCATTAGCGCCCTGCCCGCGGTTATTTTTCGGGTGCAGGCCGGTATAGCCAGACGGCTGCAGATAGTCGGTTAACCCCTGGGCTTCATTCCAGCGATAGACTTTATTCTCCGGCACATCAGAAAACAAAATATCGCCGGTATCCGGCTCAGCGATAGGCCCTTCAGACCAGCTAAAGCCCTCTGCCAGCACTTCTAACCTGGCATCGCTGGCGACCACCTGCTGCATTGCAGGGTTAAGGCTAAGTACCGGTTGCTCGGGCAATGAATAGGCGCATAACGTCAGGCTGGTCAGTAAAATTGGTAGTAACACAATGATACGCATAACAACTTACACCGCAGGTAAAGGATGCTCTAAAGGCTAGCATGAGTAAGCGCCGGGCGAAATGCGTAATTCTGTAGCTAGTGATTGAGTAGTGCTTGCTCTTCCGGCCGCAGCGTCAGTACCTCGACGCCGGTTTCGGTTACCGCCACTGTATGCTCCCACTGTGCCGACAACTTTTTATCGCGGGTCACCACAGTCCAGCCATCTTTTTTGGTTTTCACTTTAGCACTGCCCTGGTTAAGCATCGGCTCTATAGTAAATACCATGCCGGGTTTTAGCAGCATACCGCTGCCGGCGGCGCCATAATGCAGCACCTGCGGCGCTTCGTGCATTTCCCGGCCAATACCATGGCCGCAATATTCACGCACCACACTGTAACCTTTACTGCGGGCAAACTGCTCAATGGCAAAGCCAATATCACCCAACCTGGCGCCGGGTTTTACCGCTTTTATACCCAGCCACAGTGCGCTGTAGCAGTCATCTACCAATTGCCGTGCCGCTAAGCTGAGTTCGCCTATGCCATACATCTTGCTGGAATCGGCAATAAAGCCGTATTTTTCCAATGTGATATCGACATTAACAATATCGCCCTCTTTTAGCAGCTGCGTAGCGGATGGCACGCCGTGACATACCACGTCGTTGACCGAGGTATTGAGCACATAGGCAAAACCATACTGACCTTTACTGGCTGGCCGCGCCTGCAATTCATCAACAATATAACGCTCGGCCAGCTCATTAATCTGCAAGGTCGACATACCGGCCACTATTTTATCGTCCAGCATAGCAAAAACCTGTGCCAGTAAACGGCCGGCTTCGCGTTGCAGCGCCAGCTCTTCAGCAGTTTTAAGCTGAACGCCGCTCATCGCCACCTCCGGCTAATTTTACCTCAGCGTGTTGCAGTAACATCAGCACCAACTGCTGGTAATTATGTGTTGGGTATAGCTCGGCCAGCATACCCATTTTTAGCCAGAATTCAGCCTGGGCATTAATAGAGCGCGACATAGCGCCGCTGGCTTTACGAATTTCTTCATGCAGCTCATCTGCAATTTTAACAATGCCCAAGGTTTACTCCGCTACCGGGCCGATGAATATATGAAGTATATATAAAACATATATTAAGTAAAGCGGCGTTTGCATTGGCAGCAACAACCGAAGGAAACAAAAAATTAACAAAGCATATTGCCAATTTACATGTTATCGATAACACTGAAGCACGTTAATCTTGAAGAAGGATGATAACTATGTCCCGCTTTACTCTGCGTAATCTCTATTTACTGCCTTTACTGTGCTGCCCATCAGTGGTATTTGCTCAATTTGATCAATGCAGTATTGAGGTACCCAGTGCAGTGCATGGCAGTCAGATCTGGCTGCAACTGGGTCATCCGCTGAATATGACCATAGAGCGCCTCGGCCGCTTACAAGACAGTGCCGGGGCTAAGCTGGTTACCTTGGCTTATCAGGGTTGGCAGCAAGGCAAAACCGAGCTGCAAATTAGTAATGACGTTGCAGCACTGTGTAAAACCTTTAGCACTGCGGAGCTGGAGGCAGATATCGTTGATGATCCCTGGCCGGTGCCTCGCACTGTGTGCGGCGATGTCAGTGAAAGTGTACTTAATGCCATGAAAGATTCGGGCAGTACCGCTGCAGCGAACGTACTGTTTCAGTTAAAAGGTGAAGAAGCCGCTCCCAATATGTTGCCGTTGGTCGAACAAGCAGTGGCGCTAAAGCGGCAAAATGCCAGTGATACACAGATTCTTGAGCAACTCTATGCCAGCTGCGCTACAAAAAGCGCCGCGGAAAAGGCGGCGCTTGGCAAAGAGTTTTATGTCGAGTAAAGCCGGTTATACCGATGCCAAGGCTGCCAGTGAGCGCTCAATTTCCTGCTCGCTATTGATTAAACTGGGCGCAAAGCGGGCGTAAGATTTGCGATAGGGTGTACTGCTCATAATAATACCCTTAGCATGCATGGATTTGACCACGTCATCTGGTGGCATTTGCTTATAGTCGAAACATACCATGCCCGAAGACAGTTCTGGCGACATTGGCGTATAGAGTTTTACCCCCGCTATTTTTGCCAAACCTTGTTTGGTTTGGCTGTTAAGTTGGTGAATACGCGCTTGCACCTCTGCTTTGCCCAGTTGCAGGTGTAATTTAAAGGCTTCAGGCAACGCCCACCGATGTTCAAACGAATGAAAACCACCGGGTGTCATATGCTCGCCAATCGGCACCTGGTCCTGCGTACTGCCACCCAGCCAGACATCATACGACTGACTAAAACTGGGGATAACCGCATTGCAGTGCTGCCAGCCGCGTTTGCTACCCCAGATCACACCGGTTCCGCGCGGGCCGAAGATCCATTTATGCGTACCGGCAATAAAAAAATCACAGCCCAGAGTAGAAACATCAACGTTTTCAATACCAAAGCCATGCACACCGTCAACACAAAATATAATCTGCTCAGCTTCATCCCGCTGTTTATTCTGCTCCTGCAGCATATCGGCAATAGCCCTAACCGGAAGCTTAACGCCTGTAGAAGAATGCACCCAGGTCACGGCAACGAATTTGGTTTTGGCATTAATGGCGGCTTTAAGTTTCGTGACCACTTCATCGACTGACACCTGGGCAGGATCATCATACAGTGTAACCTGGCGTACTTTAGCGCCGGTTCTGTCTGCCCTGAGCTGCAAGGACAAATCGGTGGAATAGTGATCATGTACCGTTTGCAATATTTCATCGCCCGGGCGCAGTTTTAACCCGCTGTACACCATCGCCAGCCCCATCGTTGTGCTGTCGGTCAGCGCAATTTGCCAGGCCTCGCCGCCCATGTACTCTGCCGCTGCGGCGGCGATCTGGTGATCAATGGTCATAAAATGCTCATGCCAGTAATCGGCCGGGTTTTCATCAAAAGCTTTGCGATGCCGTTCAATCGCTGCGGCCACTGGTTTGGGGTGCGAGGCCAATAAAAAGGTAGCCAGGTGAATGTATTTCGGTGTTAAAGCAAACTGTTGCCTTAGGCCTTGCCAATCGGCAGTGTTAAGACTGGGTATGGCTGTGCTGGCTTGCAGCAGGCTGGAGACCGGCAGCAAACTGCAACCAAGCAGTAATGAGGTGTGGCTAAGAAAATCGCGGCGTTTCATGGCTAATCATCCTGATTAAATTTCAATCAGTTTAGTGCATGGAGGCCAGACTGCCGTAAAGCTTTAACAGTTTGGCACTAGCCGCTTGTATCGCAAGGTGTTTTAGATGCAATAAAAAAGCCCCGACGGCAACTCCTGCGGGGCTTTCAATCATTCACAGAGGGTATCAGAACGCCAGTTTATCCAGGATATCGTCATCTACCCGATTGGCCAGGGTAACTTTTAACTTTGGTGTTCTGGCCATTTCACGCTTGATAGCAAAGTCAGCCTCAGCGTTACGCGCCCAGCTGCGCCGTGCGATACCGTTGTTAACATCAAACAGCAGCATCGATTTTAACCGGCGGTCGGCTTCACTTGTGCCATCAAGCAGCATACCAAAGCCACCGTTAATCACTTCGCCCCAGCCTACCCCGCCGCCGTTATGGATCGATACCCAGGTCGCGCCGCGGAAGCTGTCACCTATGACGTTGTGGATAGCCATATCGGCGGTAAATCGGCTGCCATCGTAAATGTTAGAAGTTTCACGAAACGGTGAGTCGGTGCCACTGACATCATGGTGATCGCGCCCCAGCACTACCGGGCCAATTTCACCGCGGGCAATGGCCGCGTTAAAGGCTGCGGCAATTTCCATCCGGCCCTCGGCATCGGCATATAAAATCCGCGCCTGCGAGCCAACTACCAGCTTGTTCTGCTTGGCGTCTTTAATCCAGGTGATGTTATCCTGCATTTGCTGCTGAATTTCTTCTGGCGCCTCTGCCATAAGGCGCTGCAGTACCTCTGCCGCAATCGCATCGGTTTTATCCAAATCTTCCGGCTTGCCAGAGGTACAAACCCAGCGGAACGGGCCGAAGCCGTAGTCAAAACACATCGGGCCGAGAATATCCTGCACGTAAGAGGGATATTTAAAATCGATACCGTTTTGGGCCATCACATCGCCACCGGCGCGTGAGGCTTCGAGTAAAAACGCATTACCGTAATCAAAAAAGTAAGTGCCTCTCGCCGTGTGCTTGTTCACCGCGTCAGCATGACGTTTTAAAGTCGCCTGCACCTTCGCTTTAAACAGCTCAGGTTCTTCCCGGATCAAACGGTTCGCTTCGTCATAACTGATACCAACCGGGTAGTAACCGCCCGACCACGGGTTATGCAGTGAGGTTTGATCTGAGCCTAAGTGCACGAAAATATCGCTTTGGTAGAAGCTTTCCCACACATCCACCACGTTACCAATGTAGGCAATCGACACCACTTCGGCATTGGCCTGCGCCTGTTTTACCCGGGCAATCAGCGCGTCCATGTTATCGATTAGCTCGTCAACCCAGCCCTGCTGATGGCGCTTAGTGGCGGCTTTCGGGTTCACTTCGGCACAGACCGTAATACAACCGGCGATGTTACCGGCTTTGGGCTGGGCACCGCTCATACCGCCTAAACCGGCGGTTAAGAAGATTTTGCCTTGGCTGCTTTCGCCCTTTTGCAATACCTTACGAAACGCATTCATCACCGTGATGGTGGTACCGTGCACTATGCCCTGTGGCCCGATATACATGTAAGAACCGGCGGTCATCTGGCCATATTGGGTCACGCCTAAGGCATTAAAACGCTCCCAGTCATCCGGCTTGGAGTAGTTTGGGATCATCATACCGTTGGTGACTATCACCCGTGGCGCTTCTTCCGACGATGGGAACAAGCCCATAGGGTGGCCCGAGTACATGTGTAATGTCTGATCGCTTTCCATCTCGCTTAAGTACTGCATGGTTAAACGATACTGCGCCCAATTTTGGAACACCGCGCCATTGCCACCATAGGTAATAAGCTCTTCCGGGTGCTGCGCCACGGCCGGATCCAGGTTGTTATCAATCATCAGCATAATGGCAGCGGCCTGCTGACATTTGGCCGGATACTCACTGATAGGCCGCGCTTTTAGCTCATAGTCCGGTTTAAAACGGTACATATAAATACGGCCGAAATCATTCAGCTCTTTAGCAAACTCTGCGGCCAGTTCGCTGTGCCAGGCTTTGGGGAAATAACGCAGCGCGTTACGCACCGCCAGCTGTTTTTCCGCTTTCGTCAGAATGTCTTTGCGCTTCGGCGCCCGGTTCGCATCCAACGGGTATGGCTTGGCTGGCGGTAACTCGGCTGGAATACCTTGCTTAATCTGCTCCTGAAAAGTCATCATCCGTATCCTCTTAATTAAGCGCAAAGTTAACAGTGAAGGCCTGGGTTTTCACCAGTTCGATCATGGCGTCGATATCCGGTTTTAACAGACGGTCTTCTTCCAACTTGGCCACTTTGCTACGGATCAGCGCAAAGTTTTGTTCAACGATATCGGAGCAGGTGTTCGGCCGGCGGAATTCAATGGCCTGCGCGGCGTACATCAGCTCAATGGCTAAAATCTTTTCCAGGTTACCTAAGATCTGATTCAGTTTACGGCCAGAGATGCTGCCCATCGACACATGATCTTCCTGCCCCATTGAGGTCGGTACGCTGTCGGCTGAGGGCGGGAAGCACAAGGATTTGTTCTCGGTAACCAGCGCCGCCGTCACATATTGCGGGATCATCATGCCGGAATTTAAGCCCCCGGCTTTGGTCAGCAAACGCGGCAAGCCATGCAGACCTTCCAGCAGTAAATAACACCGGCGGTCAGAAATGTTACCCAGCTCAGCGGCGGCAATAGAGGTGTAATCCAGCACCATCGCCAGTGGCTGGCCGTGGAAACCACCGCCAGAAATGGCTTCTTCGCTGCTGATCACAATAGGGTTATCGGTAACCGAATTCATTTCAATTTCGGCCAGCTCTTTTAAATGGTTATAGGCATTACGCGAGGCACCATGTACCTGCGGAATACAGCGCAGCGAGTATGGGTCCTGTACCCGGGCACAACCGGTATGCGAGGCCATATTTTCTGAGTCTTTAAACAGGCGGCGCATCCGGGCAGCCACTTCAATATTACCGGCAAAAGCACGGATTTGATGCAGCTCGGGCCGAAACGGCGAGCCGCTGCCCTGCATACCCTCAATACTCATGGCACCAGCGACATCGGCTAAATCCAGCAGGTAGCGCATCTTGGTCAGCGCCGTAATGGCATGCGATAAAATAAACTGGGTGCCGTTAATTAAACCCAGGCCCTCTTTAGCCTGCAATTCCAGCGGTGTCAGGCCATGCTGTGCTAAGGCTTCAGCCGCACTGATGCTGCCTTTACCCTGCCAGAACTCGCCTTCACCAATCAGCGGTAAAAACAGGTGCGACAGCGGCGCCAAATCGCCGGACGCACCCACTGAGCCCTGCTCTGGCACGACCGGAATTAAGTCCAGCTCAAGAAACGTCAGCATGCGCTCAACCACTTCTAAGCGCACTCCCGAATAGCCCTGGCTTAATGCATGCACTTTAGTAATAAGCATCAACTTGGAAATGGCTTTAGCGATAGGCTCGCCCACGCCAACGGCATGAGTGATCAGCAGATTTTTTTGCAGCAGCGCCGTCTCGGCAGGGGAGATTTGCGTATCGCACAGCGGACCAAAACCGGTGTTAATACCGTAAATAGCTTTATCAGACGCGGCCATAACCTCAACGTTGTTGCGGCTTTGATTAATTCTGGCAATAGCTTCAGTACACAACTCAGCCTTAATGCTGCCATCAGCGATACCATTAACGATATCTAAATCCATCCGGTCTAAACCATAACGAAACGTCATTTCATGCTCCTGAATTCTGCGGATCTTTATTGCCACCATGCTAGCTTGCGCCGGTTGTTTTATAAATACATAATAATCGTAACTTATTCCGAGTTTATCGAACTAAAAGAGTGTGACATGCAGGTACATGACGTCGACTTACGTTTGCTGAGAATTTTCGTCACTATCGTCGAATGTGGCGGGCTGTCGGCGGCCGAGTCACGGCTGAATATTGGCCGCTCTACCATTAGCGCCCATTTATCTGACTTAGAAATCCGTTTAGGCGTAAAACTGTGCAAGCGTGGCCGCAGTGGCTTTGAACTCACCGAGCCTGGCCGTATTACCTATCAGGCATCTTTAGAACTACTGCAGCAATGCGAAGCCTTTGCCAATACCATTGCCGGCTCTAAACAGCAGCTGTCCGGCCGGGTCACTATTGCTATTATCGACACGCTAGTCAGCGATCCGCACTGCAAAGTGGCGCAGGCCATTGCCGCGCTCAAAGACAAAAGCGATAACATTCAGTTTGATTTATACGTATGTGAAGCGCGCGAGGTGGAAACGGCGGTAGCCACCGGCCGCTCGCTTTTGGGTATCGGCGTAAGCCGGCATCATATCCGCGGCCTGGAATATACGCCGCTATTTAATGAAACCAACTATCTGTACTGTGCCAGCGGCCATCCGTTGTTTGATTGTAAAGCCGAAGATACCCAGAAGCTGTTACAGCGGGCAGAAGTGATCACCAGTAACTATATGCGCGACAAAGAGCGGCGCAACGATGGCTTAAACTACCAGAACAGCGCTATCGCCTATCATGATGAGGGCATCGCCCATTTAATCTTATCGGGTAAGTTTATCGGCTACCTGCCCGAGCACTACGCCAGCTATTGGGTTGATAAGGGTCTGTTTAAAGCCATAATGCCGCAGCAATACTGCTATCACATTCCGGTGGTGCTTATTACCGCAAAAAAACATGCGACAACCCCCCTGGCGCAAGCGATGATCGAGCACATAAAGCGTTGCCATCTGGCAAAATAATTGCTGTACATTTAACTAACTGTCAGCGATAAGAGACCGCTTGATACCCCATAAAACCAAATTAACGGTTTACCGACTCAATCAAGCAGTTTATTCGGCATCTTGTGCTGTTGCGGCTCTGGGTCTTCCGGGGCAGGCGATCACCAATCCTTCTGTCAATGCATCAATTGCCAGCACGGTTTCGCCAACAGCGGCTCTGGACTTACTGATATCTTGCGGTACGAGCGCCATCGGCCAATAGGGGCAGATCTGCTTTTTGTTATCTGGTGCAGACGAAGACAATTCATCTGGGCGAGTCTTTCCTGCTTTTGTCGATGATATCTGCTGCATACAATTTTCGTCATTTATGATGCCAGATCAGAAAAGTTACCAAAGCATATTCTTCCGGTCTGTGCGCTAACGAACATACTGTCCACCTGATCGACTGATAATTGGATAATTGGGGTCACCCATTTATTCCTACGCCCTTCACTGGGTGGATAAAGGCCTGTTTAAAGCCATTTTACCGGCAAAGTATTCGTATCAAATTCCGCTAATGCTAATTACGTCAAACCAGCACACAAATACGCCACTGGCACAAGTGTAGTGGTCAACTAATTTTGGCCACATCTTTATAGCCAAGCCAATATCTGCGCTCGGTTTCGTTTGGAGCCAAACCACCGTTATAGTGATGTGGCCTGAGCTGGCTGTAATAGCCCAGCATATATTCCAGTATTTCACGCTCTGCCTGCGCAAAGGAGCCATAACCCACCGTTGGCACCCATTCAGTCTTTAAACTTCTGAAGAAGCGCTCCATTGGGCTGTTATCCCAACAGTTACCACGTCGGCTCATACTTTGCGTTATTTGGCAGCGCCAGAGTAATTGCCTGAACTTACGGCTGGTGTAATGGCTACCCTGGCCTGAATGGAACATCACACCCTCAGGCCGACCACGTGATTCAAACGCATGGCTTAGCGCTTTACACATCAGCTCACTATCCGGTGAGAATGACATTGCCCAGCCCACCGGCTTTCGGGCAAATAAGTCCATCACAACGGCCAGATACGCCCAGCGGCTACCTGTCCAAATGTATGTCACATCGCCGCACCACACCTGATTAGGCTCCACCACAGCAAACTGGCGGTCAAGCAGGTTTGGAATGTCGACATGCTCCGCACCGCCTTTTTTATAAGAATGCCGTGGCTGCTGGCAGCTTTCCACATCCAGTAAGCGCATGTATTTAGCCGCCAGATAGCGGCTGAGCTTCCCCCCTTGAGCCGTTGCCATCTCGGCAATGCTACGTGCTCCGGCTGAGCCTCGGCTGGCGTTAAACAGCTCTTTTACTTTACTAAGCTTTTGCACATGCTCAGGCTTAATATCTGTTGGCCTTTGCTTCCAGTACTTAAAACTGCTGCGATGGACTCCAAAGACCTGACACAGCCGTGCCACGGTATAGCTCTGCTTGAGTTTCCCAATTATCTCGAATTGTTCAGGGAGTCCGACATCAAGAGAGCTGTAGCCTTTTTTAATATGTCCTTTTCTATTTCCAAATCCCTGATTTTCTTCTCTAACTCACGGATATTTAATTGGTCTGGCGTCATCGGCGTGGCTTTGGGCCGAACACCGGCGCGCTCTTCACGCAGCTGGCGAACCCATTTATCCATTGTTGATTTACCCACACTCATTGCCTGGGCGGCCTTAGCAACGGAATAGCCCTGGTCAACGACTAACTGAGCACATTCGAGACGAAATTCTGGGCTGAATGTAGGTCTTGTTTTTTTGTTCATCATGTCACCTAATGTCATACGAGGTGGATCATAACACCTCTAATCAGGTGGCCAAATTCAGTGTGCCACTACACTCAATATCGTGATACACAACTTGAATTGGAGACTCGCCATTTAGAATCTGTTTTGTTGTAAAAGCTTCTGAATTCTTGGGTGCAGAAAATGGCCATTCACTGCTTTTTCTAAAAAAAGAAAACACCGGTAAATCCTCTTCATTCAAGGCAAAATAATATCATTTCCCAGTTAGCCATTCGAAAAAACAACCGTCAACCACACCTGCTCCAAAACTAACATGTTTTGCATTAATGTTTCATTAAAATACAAATGATGACAGTCTTTAACAAACCACTGTGAGTTTTAAGCTGAATATACAGAATCTCACTACTCAGGGGAGGTACTTCTTAACACAGACACTGGCTTGCCAAAAAAGCTTTCCTTTTGGGTAGTCGTACTATCTATGATCCAATCATTGTCTACACGAAAAATGTATCTAGATTTCTCCACCTCTGGCGTAATATATCTAACCCAGCCTCCTTGGATTCGTTTCATTGGAAGTGAAAAGCGATGCCATCCATTGAAGTCACCACTTAAAAATACAGCATATGCATTGTCGTGGCCTTGCAGAAACACCTTTATGCCCTGCTTGCTGTCTAATGTATCTAATCCATCAAATATTTTCGCAGCGTTCTCAGCCTCAGGGTTTACAGACAGCACGTAAGATAGCTTTTCTCTAGCTGTGATTAAATCTCCCATTCGTAAGCTGGCGATTCCTTCACCATAAGCTATTTCGACTGCATCATAATTTAGCTTTTTAAGTTTGGAGTAAATATTTGAGGCTCGCTTGTAATCACCATACTCTGCCAACTCATAGGCAACATCTGCCATCAGATCTATGTCTTGAGGTAGATCTTCCGAAACAACGCCGTCATTTAATACAGAACGGATAAGTCTTGATTTATAAATACACCCTGAGCACTCGAGCCATTGATATAAATTACTATTTATTGGTAAGGAAGTAATACTCTCTACCAACCACTGATCCAACACACTCCCTCGTTCTGAATTCGACAAGTAGACCAAGCCTGACCTAACGTCAGTATCTATAAGTGCGAGAGCTCTGAAGCCAGGGTTAGAGCCGGTATGGAGAATAAATTGCGAACTCTTTACTCTCTCTACGATGATACCGAGGCCCCAATCAGCACTAATTTCATTGGAATACTCTTTACTCTGAACCTGCAACATAGTCTCTACTTGAGGCATCGGTAATATCTCTCCTGCCATCAAACCACGTAAGAAATTTAGGTAATCAGAGGATGTAGTAACCAAAGAATATGCAGCTGAACCAAGCCGGTGGTTAGACAATGGAAGTCGTTGCCCCGTTATACTAGTACCAGCTATCGGCTCAATAGAGCCAGAAATATAACTCGTATGCCTCATGTTTAAGGGTTTAAAAATGTAATCCGATGCAAGTTGCTGAAGTGACTTGTTACTTGTTATCTCCACTACTGACTGAAGCAATTCGTAAGCTTCACCAGAATAAGTAAAGCTTTGTCCTGGAGGTGACGAAAAGTGTAACCCTCTTTTATCACGCCAATTCGGCAAACCTGACTTGTGTACCAAAATATGTCTGACTGTTAATTTTTCAAAACCAGTTTGATGGTATATATTTTGAAATCGCACAGGAAGCTGCTGTACATCTATTAAATCAATTAGTTTCGAATCGAGGGATAATCTGCCCTCATTGATTAGCTTATTAACAATGACTGAAAAAACGGGCTTGCTCAAAGAGGCTGCTTCAAAAGCTGTCGTAGGCGAAACACCTTCAGAATTGCAAGATAAGTTACTGCCGTCACTGCTAATCCATGATAAAGAATAACCTGCCAAAGCATACTTGTTTGACTCTGATTTAAGACTACTGCAGAAATCCGTTTTAGTCACCGAGCTGCAACCATTCAAGAGTAGCGATATGATCAATACCAACCTGACTAGAATTGCTTTCATAACACTCCCTACTAAAGCATTTATAGCAATATGACTGGACACGTGGCCCTGCTGTATAAATACCTAGCGTTGAATTTATTAATGAATCTCAATACTACATACTCATATTGTTTAAATTGCTTAAAAATGCCTGAAGATTTCTGAAGGTCAGCCTTTTGACCCAGATTCTCATTTAACCAATCACCAAACTGCTTTTAGGTTTCTGCATCTTGTTGCTAAACATGCCTCTACTTGGAACAAAACAAGTTGTTACCACTGCGTTGTAATCGACGGGAGCTGTTGAAAGTTGTTTCATGTTTTTGTGTTAAACGCAGGAGCTGCCTGACCGTTATAAATAAACACAGGTGCTGCGTTGAATATTGCCAGCTCCTTTGAACTTAGAAAATTCACCTGAAACAGACTGACTCTGCTAACTCTGCTTCAAGCTTTGCGAGACTTCGCTCAATTTCCTTCAACGCTTTTATTTGTCGTTCTATAGAGATTCTCTTTTCACTCAGCGCGAAAATTATTGCTTCAGGAGGAAAGCCCCGCTCTATATTCGCGTTTTTAGCGATGGCTTTAAGTTCGTTAAGTGTAAAACCAAGCTTTTGAGCCTGCTTAATTTGGATAACAGTAGGAATGTAAGTTTCATCATATACACGGTAACTTCCATTTCTTTTAGCTGGGGGAAGCAAACCGATGGATTCGTAGAGTCTTATCGTTTTTGGTGTTGTGCCTGTTAACTTTGCGAATTTGCCGATATACATAACATCTCATCTCACTGCTAATTTAGGTGAAGTACACAGCCATTTTTTAACAGGTTTGTATAACTGAACGATGCCCCAGACCAATTCTGGTATGAAAAACGCGACTACGAGATACGTGACATTACCCACGATAACTGCGTACAACATTGCGAATGAGAATAATAAACGTGCAATTCCATCAGCAACACCGAACATTCTTAGTGGTTTTAATACACGCATAACAGCCCATACAACTACTATGCTACCCAATAGATTAACAAATAATAAATGGATTGGTTCAAACACTGGAAACTGACCAGTTAAACTGTTCTTACCCATAAAAAGTAGACACTCGGTTATGCGCATTTGCGCTCAAACTCAGCCGGGCTGACATAGCCAA
>NZ_JBDPJM010000004.1:0-323677 GCF_039871805.1 Rheinheimera fenheensis | reverse complement strand
AGCATTCGCTATGCGAGAGTAGTTCACCGCCAGGCTCCCAATACCAACCCCGCTCTCTAGAGCGGGGTTTTTGTTTTTTATCTCGGTTAAATTTCACTCTGGCGAAATCGGCTAGTTAGCTGCTGTAAATCAGTTAGTATCAGACAACACCTATAACAAAAAATGTCTGGATACCAAGATGAAACTAGCCCGTATAACAAGTGCTGTGTGTATTACCGCTGCGCTGCTGTTAAGTAGCCCGCTACTAGCTGCTCAACCCTTGCAATATGACGATGTGTTTGAGCTGGAGTTTGTCTCTGATCCTCAGCCTGATAGCAGTGGCAACAACATCGTATTTGTACGTAATTGGATGGATCGTAATACTGACAGACGCCGCTCAACCCTATGGTTAAGCACTGCCGATGGTAAGTCGCTGCAAGCGTTGACCGACAAAAATACTGATGCCAGTTCGCCGCGGTGGGGGCCTGATAACAATCGCATAGCCTTTATTGCTGACGGCCAAATTCATCTTAAATGGCTAGATAGCGGCCGCACTTCTCAACTAGGCCAGTTGCAGCAGCGCCCGGCTAATTTAAGCTGGTCGCCTGATGGTAACTGGATAGCTTTCACAATGTTTACCCCCAAGTCGGTTAAGCCGCCTGTAGCCTTACCCGGCAAACCTGAGAAAGCTGAGTGGGCTAAAGCGCCGGTTTACATTGATAGTAAGCAGTACCGCGCCGATGGAGCCGGTTACTTAAAAGCCGGCCATCAGCATATATACTTGATGCCTGCCGATGGTGGTTCAGCTATTCAGCTGACTGATGGTGATTTTAATCACGGTGGTGCAATCAGCTGGGCCCGGAATAGCAAAGCCATTTATTTCTCTGCTAATCGCCATGCTGACTGGCTGGCCAAACCGTTAAACAGTGAAATATTCCAATTGACGCTGGCTGATCGCACCTTAACGCAGCTGACCGACCGTAACGGCCCTGATGCTCTGCCGCAGTTATCGCCCGATGGTAAACTTATCGCTTATGTCGGTTTTGACGATCGTAAACTGGCACATCAGGCGAACCGGCTTTATGTGATGAATACCGACGGTAGCAATATCCGTAATCTTACGGAAGATTTGGACCGTGCTATTGATGAGTTCCAATGGCAGGCTAATAGCAATGCACTTTATATCGCTTACGACAACGAGGGTAAAGGTGTGTTGGCAGAACAAGCTATCAGCGGTAAACGCACAGTGCTTACCGAAGATCTAGGCGGCGGCTCTTATAGCCGGCCTTATAGCGGTGGTCAGTTTGCTGCTGCCGACAATGGCCTGATAGCCTATACCCAGATGAATACACAGCGGCCGGCTGAGTTAGCGGTGATCAACAAACGTAAAAAGCAAACCTTGACCAGTTTGAACGACGATTTGCTGTTTGCCCGTGATATCGGTGAAGTGGAGGAGTTCTGGTACGCTTCATCGGTTGATCAACGTAAGTTACAGGGCTGGCTCATTTACCCGCCCAAGTTCGAGGCCAATAAGAAATATCCGCTGATCCTAGAAATTCACGGTGGCCCGCATACTGCCTACGGTCCGCATTTTGCCATGGAACTGCAGCTGATGGCCGCTCAAGGCTATGTGGTGCTTTATACCAACCCGCGTGGCAGCACCAGCTACGGTGAAGATTTTGCTAATCTTATTCATCATAATTACCCCAGCCAGGATTTTAACGATCTGATGGATGGCGTAGATGCTGTGTTGTCCCGTGGCTTTATAAACGACCAAGAACTGTTTATTACCGGCGGCAGTGGCGGTGGTGTGCTCACCACCTGGAGCATTGCCCATACTGATCGTTTTGCCGCAGCGGTGGCAGTAAACCCGGTTATCAACTGGTTTAGTTTTGTGTTAAATGCCGATATGTACAGTTACTTTAGCCAGTATTGGTTTCCGGGGCTGCCGTGGGAGATGCCGGAGCATTATTTAAAACATTCACCTATCGCCCATGTTGGCAAAGTGAAGACGCCAACCATGCTATTTACTGGTGAGAGTGATCACCGTACGCCTATTTCTGAAACTGAGCAGTATTATCAGGCATTACAATTACGCGGCGTGGAAACGGCGATGGTACGGGTGCCCGGCGCATCGCATGCCTTACATTCCCGACCTAGTAATTTGATGGCCAAACCGGCTTATATAGTGTACTGGTTTAATAAATACCGGCAGAAAACGACGCCTTAACGTCATGCTTGCCCGGTAGGCAGACTACCGGGCTTATGTTAGGCTGCACTTATTATCAGGTCGCAATGTTCGTTTTCTATGCAGTTGATTCTAATTTCACAGCTTTTTGCTTTACCTTTAAGTTCGCTTTTGTATAATGGCGCGACCAGCTACAGGGGCATAGTTCCAATTGGTAGAACAGCGGTCTCCAAAACCGATGGTTGGGGGTTCGAATCCCTCTGCCCCTGCCACTTCTCGTTATGACTAATCTTACTTACTCACAGCAGCAGTTGCTAAATACACTGCAAATAACCCCGTTGGCATTAAACGACGTTTTTCAGCAGCCTGTTTCGCTGGCAGAAACCGGTGATGTTATCGCCAATACACGACAAAAACCCGACCTAAACCAACCTCTGGCGCAGGATATTGCCTGTGCGTTACCCGAGGGGGTTAACTGGTATATCGAAGCTGGTGCCGAGTTATCGCTGGAACAGCAGCAACTGATTACCGCTGATTTGACAACATTACGCCAGGCAGAGCAGAAAAAAGTACTGTGGGCATTGCTGAGTAGTCTGAATGAAGATTGAATTTGCCAGTGCAGCGGATGTTGGCCAGATGCTGCAGATTGAACGTGAAGCTAATAAGTACCCGTGGACAGAGCAGGCCTTTAACAGTAGTTTTACCGATAGCTATTTTAGCTACAAACTGCTGGATAAAGCCGGTGAAATGCAGGGGTTTTATATCGCCCAGTTAATACTGGAGCAGCTGGAGCTGTTTAATATTTGCGTGGCGACTGACGCACAGGGCAAAGGCTATGGTAAAGCGCTGCTGCAGCACTTTTTAACAGAAGGACAAAGCCGCGGCGCCACTGAGGCTCTGTTAGAGGTGCGTAGCAATAATCACGCAGCCATTGCGTTGTACCAAAAGGCGGGTTTTAGTATTAATGGCCAGCGTAAAGGCTATTACGTCAGCGCAGAGGGTAAAGACGACGCTATTTTAATGCATAAGTGGTTATAACCACTTATGCATTTCTGCTTTGTGCCTGCAGCTGTCAAGCTGCTATAATCGCGCCCATTATTATTGACCCCCGGCGTTTAGCCCCACACCGTAGCCGGACGCCTGCGGTAACAAACTATTGGATATTATGAGCACAGATAACTTTTTAGCCGAAGTGAACAGCCGGCGCACCTTTGCGATTATCTCGCACCCCGATGCGGGTAAAACCACCATTACTGAAAAAGTATTGCTGTTCGGACAACTGATCCAAAAAGCCGGTACCGTGAAAGGCAAAAAGTCTGGCCAATATGCCACGTCAGACTGGATGGAAATGGAAAAGGAACGGGGTATCTCGGTAACCACTTCTGTCATGCAGTTTCCGTACAATGATTGTCTGGTAAACCTGCTGGATACCCCTGGCCACGAAGACTTCTCAGAAGATACCTACCGCACCCTGACGGCAGTAGATTCGTGCCTGATGGTGATCGACGGCGCCAAAGGTGTTGAAGAACGTACCATTAAACTGATGGAAGTTACCCGGCTGCGCGATACGCCTATTATCACCTTTATGAACAAAATGGATCGCGATATCCGTGATCCGATTGATTTGCTGGATGAAGTTGAAAGCGTACTGAAAATTGCCTGTGCACCTATTACCTGGCCGATTGCTTCAGGTAAGGAATTTAAAGGTGTGTATCATATCCTGCGTGACGAAGTCATTTTCTATAAATCCGGTATGGGCCACACCATTCAGGATGTGGATATTATCAAGGGCATTGACAACCCTGAGCTGGATAAACGTATTGGCTACTACGCCCAGCAGCTGCGTGATGAAATGGAACTGGTACGTGGCGCAAGCCATGAATTTGACCAGGAACTGTTTTTAAAAGGTGAGTTAACGCCGGTATTCTTCGGTACAGCTTTAGGTAACTTTGGTGTAGACCATATGCTGGATGGTTTAACCGAGTGGGCACCGGCGCCGCAATCACGAGCAACTGACAGCCGTACAGTGGCACCAACGGAAAGCAGCTTCACCGGCTTTGTATTTAAAATTCAGGCCAATATGGACCCGAAACACCGCGACCGCGTGGCGTTTTTACGTATTGTGTCGGGTAAATACGAAAAAGGCATGAAAGTGCGCCATGTGCGCATTGGCAAAGATGTACTTATTCCGCAGGCGCTGACGTTTGTCGCTGGTGATCGTGAGCACTTGGAAGAAGCTTACCCTGGCGATATTATCGGTTTACATAACCACGGCACCATTAAGATTGGTGATACCTTTACCAGTGGCGAGAATATGCAGTTCACCGGTATTCCAAACTTTGCGCCGGAACTGTTCCGCCGTATTCGCCTGCGTGATCCACTAAAGCAAAAGCAGCTACTTAAAGGTCTGGTGCAGTTATCCGAAGAGGGTGCTGTACAGGTGTTCAGGCCATTAGATAACAACGATCTGATCGTTGGCGCAGTAGGTGTATTGCAGTTTGATGTAGTCGTGCATCGGTTAAAGTCAGAATACAACGTAGATGCGCTGTACGAAGCGGTAAACGTGTCTACGGCACGTTGGGTTTACAGCGATGATGCTAAAGCACTGGATGAGTTTAAAAACAAAGCCAGTCAGAATTTAGCACTGGATGGCGGTGATGCACTCACCTATATCGCGCCAACCATGGTGAACCTGAATCTGGCCATGGAACGTTATCCGAAAATTAAATTCCACAAAACACGTGAACACTAACAGGTAAGCCGGATGAATATTAAGCAATTACTCACTGAGAAAACACAAAGCGCCTTTGTTGCGCTGGGCTTACCTGCCGATACGAATGCTGCCGTTACGGTAAGTACCCGGCCTGAATTTGGTGATTACCAGATTAACGGGGCTATGGCTGCAGCAAAGCTGATGAGGACCAATCCGCGTCAGCTGGCTGAGCAACTGCTACAAAAACTGGCACTGAATGGCATCGCAGAAAAAACCGAAATCGCCGGCCCGGGTTTTATCAACGTTACGCTGGATAAAAACTGGCTGGCCGGGCAGCTGCAACAGGCAGCTCACGATAGCCGTTTGGGCGTAAGCGCTAATACAGCACCACAGACGGTGGTCGTAGACTATTCTGCACCGAATCTGGCAAAAGAGATGCACGTTGGCCATTTGCGTTCAACCATTATTGGTGATGCCGTAGTGCGTACTATGGAGTTTTGGGGCGATAAAGTTATCCGTCAGAACCATATGGGCGACTGGGGTACTCAGTTCGGTATGCTGATCGCGCACTTAGAAGATAAGCTGGCGGCCGGTATTGATCTGGCGTCTGTCGCACTTGCTGATTTAGAAGATTTTTACCGTGAAGCGAAAAAGCGCTTTGACGACGAAGCTGGCTTTGCCGATAAGTCTCGTGATTATGTGGTCAAACTGCAAAGCGGCGATGCGCATTGCCAGAAACTGTGGCAGCTGTTTATTGATACTTCGGTAAAGCACAGCGAAGAAGTGTACGAAAAACTCAACGTTACGCTAAGCCACGCCGATATCAAGCCGGAAAGTGCTTATAACAGTATGCTGCAGGGCATAGTGGATGATTTGAAAGCCAAGGAATTGGCGGTAGAGGATCAGGGCGCGCTGGTGGTATTTCTGCAGGAGCTGGCCGATAAAGAAGGCAATCCTTCCCCCTTTATAGTACAGAAGACCGGTGGTGGCTTCCTGTATTCGACCACCGATTTAGCCGCTTGTCAGTATCGTAGCCACGATTTACATGCCGATCGCGTCGTGATCTTTACCGATGCGCGTCAGGCGCTGCACTTTAAACAGGTTGAGCTGGTAGCCCGCAAAGCCGGTTACCTGCGCGATGCCACAACTTATGATCACTGCCCGTTTGGCACCATGATGGGTGAAGACGGTAAGCCGTTTAAAACCCGTACCGGAGGCACCGTAAAACTGGCCGAGTTACTGGAGGAGGCGGTAGTACGTGCTAAAGCTGTAGTGCAGGAAAAAGCCAGCGACTTGTCTGCAGATGAAATCGCAGAAGTCGCACGTAAAGTCGGTATTGGTGCAGTGAAGTTTGCTGACTTATCGAAAAACCGTACCAGCGACTACATTTTCAGCTGGGATGCCATGCTAAGCTTTGAAGGCGCCACCGCACCTTACCTGCAATATGCTTATACCCGGGTGCGCAGCATTTTACGCCGTGCTGAAATTGCCGATGGTTTCAGTGCAGCGCTGCTGATTGAACAAGAGCAGGAAAAGCAATTAGCCGTTAAATTGTTGCGCTTTGAAGAGGCACTGCAGCAGGTAATGAAAGATGCACAGCCAAACCTGCTGTGTAATTACCTCTATGAGCTGGCCAGTTTATATATGGCGTTTTACGAAGCTTGCCCGATACTTAAAGACGGCGTTGAACCAACGCAGCGTGATAGCCGTTTAATGCTGAGTATTTTTACCTCTAAGCTGTTAAAGCAGGGTCTAGACTTGCTAGGTATTGAGGTTATGGAGCGTATGTAAACTATGAAGATCGACGATATTCGCCGCAGTTACACTAAAGATAAGCTGGATTTTGACAAGTTAAATGCCAATCCGATAGCGCAGTTTGAACTGTGGCTAAAGGATGCGATAGCAGCAGAACTGCCGGATCCAACCGCTATGTGTGTGGCGACTGTCGACGAACATGGCCAGCCATCACAACGGCTGGTACTGTTAAAAGACGTTAACCCGCAAGGGTTTACTTTTTACACCAACCTGGGCAGCCGTAAGGCAACTGAACTGTCGGCAAACCCAAAGGTGTGTCTGCATTTCCCTTGGCACCCGCTGGAGCGGCAGGTAATAGTTTATGGTACTGCCGAGCGGGTAAGCTCAGCTCAGGTAGCCAAATACTTTTTGTCACGCCCGAAAGAAAGTCAGTTGGCGGCATGGGCCTCAGAGCAAAGCCGGCCGGTATCAACCCGCTTAGCGCTAATGCAGAAGTTCGCCGAGATAAAACATAAGTTTGAACATGGCGAAGTGCCGCTGCCGTCATTCTGGGGCGGTTTTTTAGTGCGGCCACATAAAATCGAGTTCTGGCAAGGCGGCGAGCACCGTTTACATGACCGGTTTATGTACACCAGGCAAAGCGATAACAGCTGGAGTATCGAACGGTTATGCCCCTAACCGGGCAGCACACATATAGCAGCCGCCTGCGGTTGTTTGATAGCCATTGCCATCTTGATTTACCTGAACTAAACGCAGAGCAGCTTAAACATTGGCGCAACGCCCTGCAGGCTGGTGTGGAAAAGCTGCTTATTCCCGCTGTAGAGCAAGCGGCATGGCGTAACCTGCTGCACCTGCATCAGCAACATCCTGACTGGCATATCGCCTTGGGCATTCACCCGTGGTGGGCAACAAAGGCCAAGCCTGATGCACTTAGTGATCTCGAAGCGTTATTGGCAAAACATAGCCCGCAAATAACAGCAGTGGGTGAGATTGGTCTGGATTTCGCGTTAGACGCAGACAGCTTTGAGGTTCAGGAAAAGCTATTTAGTCAGCAGCTTGAGCTTGCTGGTACATACCAAAAGCCCGTTATTCTGCATCACCGTAAAAGTCAGCCTCAGCTGTTGGTAGAGCTGAAAAAGCAACAGTTTGCTGAGGGCGGCATTTTGCATGCCTTTTCTGGCAGTCAGCAGCAGGCCAAAGCTTTTATCGACCTTGGCTTTAAGCTGGGGATTGGCGGCACCATTACTTATGAGCGCGCAGAAAAAACGCGTCACACGGTAAAAAATTTGCCGTTAAGTTGCTTTGTGCTGGAAACGGATGCGCCGGCTATGCCACTTAGTGGCTATCAGGGGCAGGTAAATACGCCGGCGCAGCTGGCATTGGTGTTTGCAGCCTTTTGTCAGCTAAGAACTGAGCCGCCCGAGCAAATTGCTACAGCCTTGTGGCAAAACAGTATCGCAGCGTTAAGGCTTGCTCTTACGTAAACGCAGCGATTGGCGTGACAAGCGTGCAAAGCCCCTGCGCAGTAAAAAACCTATTACGCCCGCCAACACTAACATCGCCAGCAACTGCTGCATTAATTGCTGCCAGCGAATAGCGACTGGTGTCACTGAGGCATCAAGACGCAAACTCAGTTTAATATAGCCCAGTAGCTGCTGATCTTTAGTAATCGGCTGCACCATCGCCTGTAATTGTTCGCTGTGGCTTGGCCCGTATAATAACCGCGCTGGTGAGCTACCTTCTGACCAACTCATGCGTACGCCGTTAGCGTCATACACCACCACATCGTGTAAGTACGGGCTGGCTGCAATATGCTGTGTCAGCTGTTCCAGGCCGTCCAGTTGGTCGTTTTCAATCAAATAGGCTGCTGTATGCGATAACGCCGACAGCGTTTCACGCATTAATTGGCTGCTTTGCTGCTGCAGTAAGGCTTTACCCTGCTGCTGGGTATAAACCCAGGCTTGCAGCAATAGCCAAATACCCAGCACGGCTAAGGCTATTTGCACAAGTTTAATAGTGCTTGATGTCGTATCTGGTATTGCGATATGGTTCTGCATATTTTCCATCAGCGCCAGTCAGGCCTGCCCGAAAACCGGTAGCATGCCATGGTCAACCCAGCAAGTATAGGTATCTCATTGTCGTTTTTTTATCAGCTTTCTTTATCACAAGTCGGGCAAACCACTGCACTGCTGCCGTTGATGCCGCTGCAAACTTACGTGCTGCAATGCGAGGAGCAGCAAATGCTGCTGCACAGTGCTATGCCCATGCCGATAACGCCCGCCGCAGCCTTTGCATTACCGGATAACACTATCGTCGCGAGTGTACGGTTGTTTGGCTCTGGCCTAAGCTTATCCGTTTTGGCGCAGCTGCTGCAGGCACTATGGCCGAATACAGCCATTAATTGCCAGTTGTATCAGCCACATCCGGCGCTGGCTGTGGCGGTGAAGTTGCATCTGACACAGTCTTTAAGCGCAGCACAGCAGTTGCAGTTGGCGCAGTTAGCGACAGAGCTGCAGGTGGAGCAGGTGTATTTAACTGCTGCGCCTAGCCTGCGACACCCCGGCGTGTTGGTCATGGATATGGACTCAACTGCCATCCAGATCGAATGTATTGACGAGATTGCCAAGTTAGCCGGCACTGGCGAGCAGGTGGCGGCAGTAACGGCCCGTGCGATGAATGGCGAGCTGGATTTTGCCCAAAGCCTGGTGGCGCGCGTGGCAACCTTAGCCGGTGCACCCGAAACAATACTGCGTCAGGTGCTGGATGCAGTTCCGCTGATGCCGGGGTTAACCGAGCTGGTGGCACACTTACAACAACACCACTGGCAGGTAGCGATAGCATCAGGTGGATTTACTTATTTTACTGACGCATTAAAACAGCGACTTGGGCTAACGGCGACTTTTGCCAATGTGCTCGAAATCAACGAGGGTAAATTAACCGGTAAGGTACTGGGCGATATCGTTGATGCGACGACCAAAGCCCAGGTAGTGGCTAAACTGGCAGCGCAATATGGCATTGCAAACAGCCAGACAGTGGCTATTGGCGATGGCGCTAATGATATCGCTATGCTAAATGCTGCCAGTCTGGGCGTAGCTTTTCATGCAAAACCCAAGGTACAGGCACAGGCTAAAGCCGCTATTCGTCAGGGCTCGCTGTTACAGCTGCTGTACTTACTGGATTAAGCATGAAGCATCAGCAAAGCTCGTTTTATCTCGATTTAGAGCAGTATCAGCTGCATTTGCGTCGTTTGCTGCCGCTGCAACAAGGCATAGCACCTGTGTTGATGCTACATGGCGCTATTGAAAACAGCCGTATATTTTACAGCCAATCTGGAAAAGGCTTAGGCTGTTACCTGGCCGACCATGGTTTTATGGTGTACTGCGCTGACTTCGCCGGCCGGGGTTTATCAAGGCCTCATGTGTCTGAGGGCTTTAACCAAAGCCAGCAGCAGATGATTAACCATGATATCCCGGCACTGATTGAGCATGTTTACCAGCTACATCAGCAACCGGTAATTGTGATTTCACACTCCTGGGGCGGCGTGGTAGCCAGTGCCAGTCTGGCACGCCAGCCGCAGTTAGCCGAGAAGGTGGCCGCTAAGGTCTGTTTTGGCAGCAAGCGGGTGATAAGTGTTAACAGCCTGGAACGCAAGGTTAAAATTGATCTGGTGTGGAATACGCTGGCGCCCTGGCTTAGTCGCAAGCATGGGTATTTTCCGGCGCGCAAATGGCGCTTTGGTGCTGATGATGAGCCAGCGCAGTTTTTACACGATACGGTAAGGTGGATAAAGGGCGCCCCTTTTACCGATTTAACGGATAATTTTGACTACGCCGCTGCCAGCAGTAAACTTCGTTGGCCGCCAGTGTGGCACTTTGCCGCGCAGAATGATCGTTTGCTGGGGCATCCGGCTGATGTACAGGCGTTTATCGCTGAAACCGCACCGCAAGCGCGGTTTAGTTTACTGGGGAAAGCGCAAGGTTATCAGCAGGATTATGACCATATCTCTATGCTGACACACCCGGCGGCAGTGCAGGATCATTTCCCACAATTACGTGACTGGCTGTTGCAGCTTGGCAAGTAGCGCAAGCCGGCGCTGTTCATGTTGTTCGCTGTGCTCTGCAGATGCGCCGTAGCGCCACAGCACTTCAGCGGAGATGTCTATCGCATCTAAAACACCTGCGACACTCCACAGTTCTTCTTCCAGTTTTTTAGCTTTATGAATGGCATAAGCACTGATGTAATTGAGCTCAGTTGCAATGAAATCGATATCAGGTCGGCCGGTGCGTGACAATAACAAGCGGTAGCAAAACAGGCTGCCGCTGCTACTGGCATTTAACACAAATTGCTGTTTGTGTTGCTCATTACCAAATTCGTAATCATAGCGGCAGGTGAGCTGTAAACCCTGGGTGCTATCTTCTTTAACCTGAACAAACAGCTCAAAAACGCGCGCATTATCAAGCCGCTTCATATGTTTAAGCTGTTGGGCAAAATATAAACTGGCGGCGTTGTTCTGCAACAGCGGCGATAGGGCAATCTTATCGTCATGCTTGGGTTGTGTGAGTAACAACTGCAAGCTTATCGCAGCGTTGCCCCGTGCCAGCGTATTAATTTCGTAACGAATACCTTTTCGGTGCACAAACAACACAAAATGGTTTTGTGCGCTCAGGTACATGTTACGCAGCGCTACTGACAGGCCCGGATATTTCGGGCTTTCTTCTGCTGGCGTTAACTTGGCGCGGTTATTTTGAATTAATTGCTGAAAGAACAACCGGCCAGGATGCGGCACTGTACCTTCTGCAGCACGCAGGTTCATGATGGTACGGCTTTTACTTACCGCCATTATCTCGTAAGGTAGACCGCTTAAGCTGTATTTATTGCTTATTTTCTGCATGTCCGGCAGGTTTAACAGCACCACATCGCCCTTGTTATACCGCACCGGCAGTGTGGTTTCGAGCTGCATACCTTTAGATGAAAAATCCCGGCTGTGGCCGTTTAATTCGCTCTGCTGTTCAGGATCGGTAATAGTTACACTGGTTTTGTAGAGGTAACGCGACTCTGAGCGTAAGTTAACATACTGCACCGCCACAGCTTCGCACTGGGGCTGTTGAGCCAGCTTTTTATGACCAAATACGGCTAGTAGCTTTAGCTGCTGTTGATCCACCGGGTAATTCTGATACCAAAACGCGCTTTCGGTCGCGGTAATATCGGTCAGGCTGACAATGTAGCGCAGATCCTGAATAAAGTGCTTCACCAGCGGTGTCAACCCTGCTGCAGGTTTGCTGTTGTCAGTTTGTGGCACGGTTGATGGCATTTCTGCTGTTACAGGTGACGTGCGCTGTAGATTTAGGTGAAACACCCGCCAACTGGCCTTAGATGCGCCAAAGCCAAGAAACAGTTGTCGTGTTTGTTCATTCAGCGCTAGCTCTTCACGGGTAGCTGAGTAAAAAAACAGCTTGCCTTTTACCGCATGAGTAAAGCAGTACAGTATGGTGGACTTGTCATGGCTATTCTGTTGCAGTAGCGCCTTTAATCGCTTGGTGTGACAGATGTTGATAAACATGGCCTGATGCTGCTCATCAAGAAAATACTGCCAGACACTTTTGTTGTAATCTGTGGTCAGCGCACAGACCGGTATGGGCCTGTTGTCTTTTACCGCGATAAAGACCGGTAAGCTTGCGCTGCGGGGCAGGTAAAACTGCTCATAGCCTTTACTAAGCAGACTTTGGCTTACGCTGTCGAGGTTAACTTTATAGCGTCTTTTATTGCCGTTAATAAAGCGCTGTAAAAAGTCTGCAAACTGGGTTTCATTTTCATCCGGTAAACGCTTAAGACGCAGGTAAAAAGCATTAGCTTGCTGCTCAGTGTCGACAACGGTGTATGATACCCCTTGCGCCAGACCCAGCATAAACTCTTGTTCTAGCCCGGTGAAATGCAGCTTAATAACACTGTCAGTGGTTAAGGGTAAAGCGCTGTTAAGTTTGAGTTTACAGCCCGACACCGATAAGTCTGAGGTGCTGGCCTTTATTCGCTGCTGGTTAAACTCCAGCTCAACATCGATACTAAAGTGCATCCGCTCGTCACGCCGACTGGTATAGTTACCAAACCGGATTAATTTAGCCCATTGAGTTGGCGCGGCGGTAGGCTCAGTCGTGCTATCTGCAGAGCCGGGTGTTTGTTGCAGCGCATTACGCACCCGCTCTTCCGTTTGTTTACGGTGCATTACCCGAAAATTGTTCTCGGTATTTAGCACTTCTTCATATAAACCCAGCGTATAACCACCGTATTGTTTTAAACCGGCTTCAAATACGCGGATAGCGTTGTCGTCCATGTAATGCGTTTTGCCCATGTATTCATAGGGTTTTACTTCACCATCAACATGGCCTCGTAAATCAATGAAGAAATTGCATGGCTGTGCCATGCGTTTTAATTCCATTTTTAGCAAAAACTGTTTTGACTTCGGCAGATCTGACGTTAACAGGCTAAATACCTGATCAAAGTCTGCGCTGTTAAGCAGGCTTTTCATCCGGTCAATTACACCAATATGTTCCTGTAGATCGGTCGCTGTCATAATTCAGTCAGGTTAAATGCCAAAATACCGGCATCCTATAGTTATAATCTGTAGTACGCTACGTTGTTACATTTTGAAAAGCAATATCCATGCCTTTCATTTAGCTTGAGAAAATAAACTATGGCAAAAGTTAAAACTGCATATGTTTGCAGCGATTGTGGGGCCGATTTTGTTCGTTGGCAAGGTCAATGTACCGAGTGTGGTGCCTGGAATACGGTGAGTGAAGTCAGGCTTGGTAGCAACAGTAAAAGCAGTCGGCTGGAAGGCTATGCCGGGGCGGCGGTGGCAAAAGTAATGCGCCTGGACGAAGTGGATTTACAGGACGTGCCGCGCTTTAGCAGTGGTTTTGCCGAGTTTGACCGCGTGCTGGGCGGTGGCATAGTGCCGGGTTCCGCTATTCTGATTGGTGGCCACCCTGGAGCCGGTAAAAGTACCTTACTGCTGCAAATTATGTGTGGTTTAGCGCAGCAGGGCGGTGCACTTTATGTTACTGGTGAGGAATCATTACAGCAGGTGGCGATGCGCGCGCAGCGCTTGGGCTTACCTACCAACGCACTTAAAATGTTGGCCGAAACCAATGTCGAGACCATCTGCCATTTGGCGCAGCAGGAAAAGCCACGCATTATGGTGATCGACTCTATTCAGGTGATGCATCTGGCAGATATTCAGTCGGCGCCGGGTAGCGTATCGCAAGTGCGCGAAAGCGCGGCCTTTTTAACCCGTTTTGCCAAGCAGCATCATATTGCCATCATCATGGTGGGGCACGTTACTAAAGATGGCTCACTGGCTGGGCCCAAAGTACTGGAGCACTGTATCGACTGCTCTGTTATGCTCGATGGTGACAGCGATAACCGTTACCGCACGCTGCGCGGCCATAAAAACCGTTTTGGTCCGGTAAATGAGCTGGGCGTATTTGCTATGACCGGTCAGGGCATGAAAGAGGTGAAAAACCCGTCGGCAATCTTTTTAACCCGCGGCAAAGAAGATCAGTCTGGTAGCATCGTCATGGTGCTGTGGGAAGGTACCCGACCGCTATTGGTAGAAATTCAGGGGTTGGTCGACTATTCGCCACTGAATAACCCGCGCCGGGTGACCCTTGGTATGGAGCAAAACCGCATTTCAATGTTGCTGGCGGTAATGCACCGTCATGCCGGTATTCAAATGGCTGATCAGGATGTATTTGTTAACGTTGTCGGTGGTGTAAAGGTGAATGAGACCAGTGCTGATCTGGCTACTTTGCTGGCGTTGGTGTCCAGCTTTCGTGATAAACCTTTACCCAATGATCTGGTGGTGTTTGGTGAGGTGGGGCTGGCAGGCGAGATACGGCCGGTACCCAGCGGGCAGGAGCGGTTAAAAGAGGCGGCGAAACACGGTTTTAAGCGCGCCATAGTGCCAATCGCCAATAGCCCAAAAGAGCCGATTGCCGGTATGGAAGTAATCAGCGTGGCGAAGCTGGCAGAAGCGCTGGAAGCGATTTAGCAGTCAGAAGCCTTGGGGCAATAAAAAGCCCCGCTGCGGCGGGGCTGTTCAACTTAAAACTTGTTGTTCTGCGGAAAATTCAGTTTCAATACCTGGTAGGTGTCTTCTTTTAACTTGGTCAGCCCCAGTTTGTCATAGCTCTCGACCATCACTTCCAGTGCCTGTTCTACCAGCGGAGAGTCACGGTAAAACTCGACAATGTATTTACCCCGGTTGGCGGCGGCTAAAAAGGCACCGCGGCGCATGTAATAATCGGCAATAATCAGTTCATGGCGCGCCAGTGTATCTTTAATGCTCAGCATGCGCTTTTTCGCTTCAGGCGCATATTTACTCTGCGGGAAGCTACTCACTAAGGTTTTAAAATCATCAAATGCTTGGCGGGTGCTGGCTAAGTCGCGGTCTGCCCGATCTATACCCAGCATATTGTGCAGTGCGTTTTCATCGGCTTTCAGGTTGCTTAAGCCACGCATGTAGTACACATAATCCAGCTCAGGGTGGTTTGGGTTTAAGCGAATAAAACGATCAATACCGGCCAGTGCCTTGGTAATATCGCCCGCCTGATAATAGGCATAAATTAAGTCCAGCTGTACCTGACGAGCCAGTGGGCCAAACGGATAACGGCCTTCAACGGCGGTTAACAGCTCAATGGCACGGTTGTACAGACCTTTATCCAATACATCCTTGGCTTGTTGATACATGGTTTGCGCCGTTGGAGTATTGCTGGTGTCCAGCTCTTCTTTGGGTTTACCGGCGCAGGCAGTTAAGGTCAGAGCCAGTAGAGAAATCAGTATAAAATTCGCTTTCATGTAAAAATCCGTTACTACTTGAGCTAAATGGCTGTCTAGTCGGGGGTAAAATCGCTAAAATACCGTTATTGCGATTCTACCCCAGACCCGCCGGGGTTGCACACAGGATAACTGCTTCCGTTATGACAAAACAGCTAAAACTTTCAGAAATTGTACCAGACCATCTTTTTGGTAAGCGCTTAGATCAGGTGCTGGCTGAAATGTTCCCGGATTATTCGCGTTCACGCATAAAAGAGTGGATCCTGGCGGATGCCGTTAGCGTAAATGGCGCAGTGCAAAACAAACCGCGCGAAAAAGTACTGGGTGGTGAGCAAATTGATATTCTGGCCGAGCTGCCTGAAGACGAGCGCTTTGAAGCCCAGCAAATTGACCTGAATATCGTCTACGAAGACGAACATATTCTGGTAATTAATAAGCCGGCAGGTTTAGTGGTGCACCCAGGCGCGGGTAACAGTGACGGCACGCTGCTAAATGCGCTGTTGCACCATTGCCCCGGCATTGCCGAGGTGCCCCGCGCCGGTATTATTCACCGGTTGGACAAAGACACCACCGGCCTGATGGTGGTGGCGAAAACCATACCGGCTCAGACGCATTTGGTTGAAGCCATGCAGGCGCGTGAAATTACCCGTGAATATGAAGCCGTGTGTCATGGTGCTATGACCGGTGGCGGTACTATTGACGAGCCGATTGGCCGTCATCCGACCAAACGCACCCACATGGCGGTGAGTCAATCAGGTAAACCAGCCACCACCCATTTTCGGGTGATGGAAAAATACCGTGCTCATACCCGGTTACGGCTGCGGTTAGAAACCGGCCGCACCCACCAAATTCGTGTGCACATGACCTATGTTAACCACCCGTTGGTCGGCGACCCGGTGTATGCCGGCCGGCCTCGGCCACCGCGTAAAGCCGGTGAGCACTTACTCACGGTGCTGCGCAACTTTAAACGCCAGGCACTGCACGCGGCTATGTTGCGTTTAGCCCATCCTATTACGCTGGAAATTCTGGAATGGCATGCGCCTATTCCACAGGACATGGTCGAGCTTAATGCGGCACTGCGTGCCGACACCGCCGAGCATGGGCTGGACTACGTATAAAGCCAGCCACAGATGACTCGCTTACTGCGCCCTGACTGGCCTGCCCCGGCGAATGTACATGCAGTGTGCAGCACCCGCTTAGGCGGCTGTTCGGTTGGGCCTTTAGCCAGTTTAAATCTGGGCGGCCATGTCGGCGATGATCCGGCAAAGGTGGCGCAAAACCGCCAGCAATACCAACAAGCGGCAGCAATGCCCAATGCACCTGTTTGGCTAAATCAGGTACATGGTGTGACAGTCGCGACACTCACCCGCAACAGCGAAAGCGGTATAACCGCTGATGCTGCCATTAGCCGTGAGCCTGGTATAGTGGCCACAGTAATGACGGCCGATTGCCTACCGCTGTTGTTGTGTGACACTGCTGGCACTCAGGTGGCTGCAGTGCACGCTGGTTGGCGGGGGCTGTGTGATGGCATCATCGAAGCGACACTAGCCAGCTTTACATCCGACGCGGCGGTGCTGGCGTATTTAGGCCCGGCAATCAGCCAGGCGGCGTTTGAAGTTGGCACTGAAGTGCGCACGGCCTTTATTGCGCACGACCCCTCAGCTGCCAAGGCGTTTATAGCGGGTAAAGCCGGTAAATATCATGCCGACTTATACCAGCTGGCGCGCCAGCGTTTAGCTGCCTGTGGCGTTAGCCAAGTCTATGGCGGCGACTACTGTACCTACCAAAACAGCGCACTATTTTTCTCCTACCGGCGTGATGGCCAAACCGGTCGCATGGCCAGTTCTATCTGGTTAAGCTGATCTAAGTCAAATTTTTGACGTTCGCTGCTTGAATTTCCAGCAATAGCGCCCAATCTTAAAGCACATCGAGGTTGTGCTTGTAGGAGAGATGCATGCGACTAGACAAATTTACCAGTAAGTTCCAGGAAGCTATTGCCGATGCGCAGTCACTGGCGCTGGGACGTGATCAGCAATATATCGAACCAGTGCACCTGATGTTTGCTTTGTTAAATCAGGAAGGCGGCACAGTGCGCGAGCTGTTAAACAAGCTGGCCATTAACTTTAACGAACTGCGCTCCAAAGTTAGCCAGGCCATAGATCGCTTACCGCGGGTTGAAGGCGAGGGCGCTAACCTGCAGTTATCTAATGCTACCGCTCAGCTGCTGCAGCAGTGTGACAAGCTGGCGCAAAAGCGTAAAGATCAGTTTATTTCCAGCGAGTTGTTTGTGCTGGCCGCAACCGAAGATAAATCTGACCTTGGCAAAATTTTACGTCTGCTGGGTGTGAGTAAAGAGGGGGTTGAAGCCGCCATTGAACAGATGCGCGGTGGCCAGAAAGTAGACGATCCTAATGCCGAAGATACCCGCCAGGCATTGACCAAATATACTGTCGATTTAACCGCCCGCGCTGAGGCCGGTAAGCTTGACCCGGTGATAGGCCGCGACGAAGAAATTCGCCGTTGTATTCAGGTGCTGCAGCGGCGTACTAAAAACAACCCGGTATTAATTGGTGAGCCTGGTGTCGGTAAAACCGCCATCGTCGAGGGGCTGGCGCTGCGTATCGTTAATAAAGAAGTGCCAGAAGGCTTAAAAGACAAACGCGTATTGTCGCTGGACATGGGCTCTTTATTAGCCGGTGCCAAATACCGTGGTGAATTTGAAGAGCGGTTAAAAGCGGTTTTAAACGAACTGGCCAAAGAAGAAGGCCAGGTGATTCTGTTTATCGATGAAATTCATACCATGGTCGGAGCCGGCAAAGCCGATGGCGCCATGGATGCCGGCAATATGCTAAAGCCAGCGCTGGCGCGCGGCGAGCTGCACTGTTTAGGCGCTACCACGCTGGATGAATACCGCAAGTACATTGAAAAAGACGCAGCGTTGGAGCGGCGCTTTCAAAAAGTGTTGGTTGAAGAGCCAACAGTGGAAGACACCATTGCTATTTTACGCGGCTTAAAAGAACGTTACGAGCTGCACCACGCGGTAGAAATTACTGATCCGGCCATCGTTGCTGCAGCAACCTTATCGCATCGTTACGTATCGGACCGCCAACTGCCGGATAAAGCCATCGACCTCATTGACGAGGCCGCATCCAGCATTCGTATGCAGATGGACTCAAAGCCGGAAGAATTGGACCGGCTGGAGCGGCGCATTATTCAGTTAAAACTGGAAGACAACGCGCTGGCAAAAGAGACCGATGAGGCAACGAAAAAGCGCCGCGACATGATCCAAGAGCAAATTCGTGAGCTGGATGCCAAATACAACGAGCTGGATGAAGTGTGGGAGTCGGAAAAAGCCGCACTGCAAGGCACGCAAAATATTAAGACCGAGCTTGAACAAGCGCGGTTAGATTTAGAAGTCGCCCGCCGCGCCAGCGATTTACAGCGCATGTCAGAGCTGCAGTACGGCCGTATTCCCGAGCTGGAGAAAAAGCTGGATCTGGCCTCGCAGGCAGAAATGCATGAAAACACTTTGCTGCGCAATAAAGTGACCGAGCAGGAGATTGCTGATGTGTTATCTAAAGCCACCGGCATACCGGTTAGCAAAATGCTGGAAGGTGAACGCGATAAACTGCTGCGGATGGAGCAAGCGCTGCATGACAAGGTGATTGGCCAGGATGAAGCGGTGACTGCGGTATCACACGCTATCCGCCGCTCGCGTGCAGGCCTTGCCGATCCGAATAAACCGATAGGCTCTTTCTTGTTTTTAGGGCCAACCGGGGTGGGTAAAACCGAGCTGACTAAATCACTGGCGAATTTTTTATTCGACAGCCCCGATGCCATGGTTCGCATCGACATGTCAGAGTTTATGGAAAAACATGCGGTATCGCGTTTAGTCGGCGCACCACCGGGTTATGTTGGTTATGAAGAGGGCGGTTATTTAACCGAGGCGGTGCGGCGTAAGCCCTACTCGGTGGTACTGCTGGATGAGGTAGAAAAAGCCCATCCTGACGTGTTTAACATATTGCTGCAGGTGCTGGACGATGGCCGTTTAACTGACGGCCAGGGCCGCACGGTAGATTTTAAAAACACCGTTATCATTATGACGTCGAATCTGGGATCTGATCTTATTCAGGAACATTACCGTGAATACAGCTACAGTCAGATGAAAGAGATGCTGATGGGCGTGTTAAGCAAGCAGTTCCGGCCGGAATTTTTAAACCGGCTTGATGAGACCGTGGTGTTCCACCCGCTGGACAGCCGGCAAATTCGCAGCATTGCGCGTATTCAGCTGGCCAGGCTGGAGCAGCGGTTGGCCGAGCGGCAGTATCAGTTTAGCATTAGCGATGCGGCGCTGGATAAACTGGCTGAAGTAGGCTTTGACCCGCTGTATGGCGCACGGCCACTAAAACGCGCCATTCAGCAGCATCTGGAAAACCCGCTGGCGCAAGCGCTGTTACAAGGCGATGTGCCGCCGGGCAGCACAGTGGCACTGGATCACGATGGAACTAAGTTTGTGGTCAGCAGTCACTAAGTGTTGTAGCTGATGTCGATGATAAAGTGACCGCTTCGGCGGTCACTTTTTTAGCAAAGGCTATCCATGCCAGGGTATGTCCCTTATAATCTGGCGTAATTTACTTAACAGAAGTGTGTTATGACTGATTCAAAAACGACTGACAGCAGCCCGCGTAAAGGCATTTATTTACTGCCAAACTTATTAACCACCGGCGGCTTATTTTCTGGTTTTTTCGCCATAGTGGCCTCGATGAATGGCCGCTTTGAAGCTGCCGCTGTGGCCATTTTTATTGCGATGATTTTCGATGGTCTTGATGGCCGCGTAGCCCGATTAACCAATACCCAAAGTGAGTTTGGTGCTCAGTACGACAGTATGTCTGATCTGATTGCCTTCGGTATGGCGCCGGCGCTAGTGGCCTATAACTGGGGCCTTGCTGATTATGGCAAATTCGGCTGGTTGGCCGCCTTCATTTATGTGTCTTGTGCTGCACTAAGGTTAGCGCGTTTTAACGCCAATTTAGGCGTGACCGACAGCCGGTTCTTTCAGGGGCTGGCAAGCCCGGCCGCGGCCGGTATTATCGCCGGTATGGTGTGGGTTGGCAGCATTTACGAGGTAAACGGCGACAAGTTGGGCTATCTGGTTGGCTTATTAACCATAGCGGCAGGCTTACTGATGGTGAGCAACTTCAGATATAACTCGTTTAAAGATTTAAACTGGCGCGATCGGGTGTCGTTTTTAACCATACTTATCGTGCTGCTGGTGTTTGTCGTGATTGCCTCACGCCCGGCCGAGATGCTGTTTGGTATCTTCTTTATTTATGCATGCTCAGGGCCGGTCACCACTATCCGCAGTGTGCGTAAATTAAAGTTGGAGCATGTCGTAGGCGATTCAGACGATGCTGACTTTGCCGAAGCGGGCGTTGAACCGGTAGCTGGCGCAAAAGAAAAGGCTGCAGACAAAGCCGTGCCTGACAAAGAATAAAACGTTTAACACCATAACCCCGCTTCGCGGGGTTATTTTTTTGCTCATGGTCACTGAGCTTGAACTCTCAGCAAAGGCTTTTGGCCTAAAACAGCATTGTTGCCAGTGAAAATACAGGCTAAATTGAGCTCTGGTCTTGAAGTTTGCTGTGGCGCCCCAATTTCCTGCCACAAGCGTCTTGCTAATTAAGGAACTCTCTTGGGCTCAACGATAAATCAACGGCTGCAACAGTTAGACAACCTTAACCCTAAAGCCGTAACGGGTATTTTGCATGGTATAGAGCGCGAGACACTGAGAGTAAATCAGGACGGCAGCCTGGCATTAACACCACACCCGCAGGCGCTGGGTTCGGCATTAACCCACCCGTGGATCACTACCGATTTTTCTGAATCGCTGCTTGAATTTATCACGCCCGTTAGCGACAGCATTGTTACCACCTTAGCGCAGTTGAACGACATTCATCGTTTTACTGCAGCAAATATTGCAGATGAGCAGTTTTGGGCCGCCAGCATGCCGTGTTTTATCAGCAAAGAGCAAAGCATCCCTTTTGCCCAGTATGGCAGCTCTAACGTTGGCCGCATGAAAACCCTGTATCGTAAAGGCTTGCATAACCGTTATGGTAGTATGATGCAGGCAATCAGTGGGGTGCATTTTAACTTCTCTTTGCCTGACACTTTCTGGCAGACATATCAGCAAGTATTGGGGCAGCACGATGAGCTGCAGAGCTTTATTTCTGAGCAGTACCTTGCGCTGATTCGTAATTACAAGCGTTACGTCTGGTTAATTGTCTACCTGTTTGGCGCTTCACCGGCGATGTGTAAGTCTTTTATAGAAGGGCGCAGCAGCCGTTATCCGTTTCAGACGCTGGGCAAAGGCTCGCTATATTTGCCTTATGCCACCTCACTGCGTATGAGCGACCTAGGCTACACCAACAGTGCCCAGTCGAGCTTAAATGTGACTTATAACAGCCTGGCTGAATATATCACTGGCTTGCATGCGGCTATTAGCATGCCGTCAGAAGAGTACCGTAATATTGGTGTTAAGGTTAACGGCGAGTATCAGCAGCTTAATGCCAACGTGTTGCAGATAGAAAACGAGTTTTACTCAACCATCCGGCCTAAGCGCACTACCCAGTCTGGTGAGCGGCCAACCTGTGCTTTAGCGAAGCGTGGCGTTGAGTATATTGAAGTGCGCGCACTGGATGTAAATCCGTTCAGTGCGGTGGGCATTACTGCCGAGCAGATGCATTTTCTTGATGTGTTTCTACTGTATTGTTTGTTAAGCGACAGCCCACCGCTCTCTGCAGCCGAGCAAAGCATTACCGAGCAAAATTTACGTAAAGTCGTCACTGATGGCCGGCGAACTAACCTTGAACTGCTGGACAATAACCAGCCCCGGTTAATGCAGGACTGGGCTGAAGAGCTGTTCGCTGACATGATGCCGATTGCTAAGCATTTGGATACGGCCTACGGCAACGAGCGCTACACTGGGGCGTTAAAGCAGTTTTATTTAAGTCTGCTCGACCCGGCGCAAACCTACTCGGGTAAACTACTGAACCAGCTACTGGCTAAACAACAGGACAACGGCAGTTTTATTTTGCAGCTATCCAAGCAGTACAGTGAGCAGTTATTAGCGCAGCCCTATCAGTTTTATGACGAGTCGCAATTTGTGCAGGCGGCGGCCCAGTCAATTGAGCAGCAGCAACTGATAGAACAGCAAGATAACCTCAGCTTTGAGCAATATATTGCCCAGTATTATGCTGAAGTGCCCAAATGTGATGGCGCGGCCTAAAAAAAAGCGGCTACCCGAGGGTAGCCGTAATAGTAATCCAGGGAGATAAAACTTGGTTGCGTCCATGCACCTTGTTAGAATCAAGCGGATGAAAAAAGTTCAGATCACCAAAAAACCGCTGTTATTCGCTGTTTCTGCTGTGTTTTTAATCAGCAGCTGCGCTACACCACCGCCACAGAACGTGTCTAATCTGTGCGAAATTTTTTATGAGCACCGCGACTGGTATGACGCAGCGGCCAGAGTGCGCGACAAGTGGGGCGTGCCTATTCATGTGCCAATGAGCATCATGTATCAGGAAAGCAGCTTTAAACACAACGCCCGCCCGCCAATGCGCTGGTTTTTGGGTTTCATTCCTTATGGTCGTGCCAGCAGTGCTTATGGCTATTCTCAAGCGAAAACCGTAACCTGGGACGAATACGTAAAAGAAGCCGATCGCTTCTGGGCCAGCCGGGATAACTTTGACGATGCGATCGACTTTATGGGCTGGTATATCAGCAAAAGCCAGCGTTTAAACGGTGTTTCCAAGTGGGATGCTTACAGTCAATATTTGAATTATCACGAAGGCTGGGGCGGCTTTAAGCGTGGCAGTTATAAGAAAAAAGCCTGGCTGGTGCAAACTGCAAAAAAGGTCGATAGCCGGGCAAAAACTTACGCAGCGCAGCTGAAAACCTGTGAAGAGGATTTACAGCGTGGCTGGTTGTGGCGGCTGTTTTTTGACTAAGTTGTTATTGGTAAGAAAAAACCGGCAGCGCCGGTTTTTTTAATTTTGTTTCAGGTGCGGTAGAAGCCGCACTGTCTTTATCATATTGTCCTGCACATCAACGACCTCCATCGGGTAACCGGCCAAACGAATACTCAGGTTGCCTTGCGGAATTTCTTCCAGGTGTTCCAAGATCAGCCCGTTTAGGGTTTTCGGTCCGTCAGTGGGCAGCTCCAGCTGCATTTCGCGGTTTAAATCGCGCAGGTTAATACCGCCATCAATCAGGTAAGAGCCGTCGGGTTGTGGCTTAATATCCTCGTTGCCATCATCGCTGATGTCGGTGGTAAATTCGCCGACGACTTCTTCCAAAATGTCGGCCAGCGTCACCAGCCCCTGAATATCGCCATACTCGTCAACTACCAGGCCGATACGCTCTTTGGTGCGTTGGAATTTCAGTAGCTGGGTGTTTAGCGGGGTGCCTTCCGGAATAAAGTAAATTTCGCTCACCGCACGCATCAGGCTGGCTTTGGTCAGTTGCTCTTTAATCAGTAAACGCATCAGTTCGCGCGGATGTACAAAACCCACCGCATCGTCGATATTGTCACGGTATAACAAAATACGGCTGTACTGCATGTTCGCCAGTTGGCGCTCAATGTCTTTCCACTCATCGTTAATATCAATGCCGACAATTTCGTTGCGCGGTACCATAATATCTTCTACGGTGGCGTTTTCTAAATCTAATACCCCAACCAGCATGCTTTGGTGTTGCTCAGGGATCAGCGCGCCGGCCTCATGCACGACAGTGCGCAGCTCTTCAGCACTTAAACTGTTGCCCTGATGTTTTTCCGGGCTGATACCCAACAGCGCCAAAATGCCATTAGTAACGAAATTGACCAGCCACACCAGCGGGTAAAATACTTTTAACAGCAGCTTAAGCAAGGCCGAGCTTGGAAACGCAATACGCTCCGGATGCAATGCCGCTATCGTTTTTGGTGTAACTTCAGCAAAAACCAGTACCACCATAGTCAGCGCAACCGTGGCGATAGCGATACCGACATCACCGTATAACCGCATGCCGATAATAGTGGCGATTGCAGAAGCCGCGATATTAACCAGGTTGTTACCGATAAGGATAAGGCCGATTAGACGATCTGGCCGCTTTAGCAGTTCACTTACCCGAATGGCGCCCTTATGATTCTCGTTTGTTAAATGCTTTAAACGATAAGGGTTCACAGACATCATGCCTGTTTCTGATCCCGAGAAATAGGCAGATATGAATAGGAGCACGCCTAATATAATAAACAGCGTACCCGTCGATATGTCGTCCAAGAGTTAACTACCTGCATTACCAAACACCTGTACTTGATATTACGAAGCGTTTGTTGAGTCAAGAATTAAAGTGTATTAAGCAACACTTCGCGCACAAAGCGGCTGCCAAAATAGCCAAGGGTTAACAACACTGCACCAATAATCGTCAGTGTGTTGGCCACTCTGCCACGCCATCCCTGTTTAGCGTGTCCCCAGCACAACACGGCAAATACAATAAAGCCGGCAAAACTGAATACATTTTTATGCAGGTTTTCTTTGGCCAGCCAGTTGTCCATAAACAGGGCTGCGACCAGCAACGCCAGCGCCAACAACACTGTGCCGGCCAGCAGTATCCTAAACTGCAGCACTTCTGCCTGCACCAGTGGTGGCATATAACGCGTCATAGCGGCAAAATCTTTTTGCTTAAGTTTGTTGCTGATATAGCTGACCTGAAAAGAATACAACATAGCCATGATCAACACGGCATAAGCTAAAAATGCCAGCATAATGTGCGCTAATAAGCCCGGGCTATGCTCAAAATGTTGCAGCTGCATATGGTGTGGCAACATGAGAACAGCCAGCTGCATCAGGGCGGCAAAGCCATACACCACAGGAAGTAACAGCACAGCGGGTGAGCGCAGAGAGGTAAGCGTTACTGCCACAGTGATAAGCCAGCATACTAAAGAGCTAACGTTCAGCAAGCTAAAGTTTTGTCCGTTTGTCGTGAATAACATGCTGGTTAATACCAACATGTGCAGGACTAAGCCTACAACGGCAGTGGCAAAGGTAGTTTTAAAATGCGGCCCTTGCGGGTGGAAAATGCGTAATAACACCGAGCCGGTAGCTACCAGGTATGCAAGTAACGCCAGTATGGTTAATAACGCATCAGTCATCTGCAGCAGTTCCTTTCAATTCGATGGCTTGGTATTGTATTGCAACTTTAAGGCTAAGCCCAGCACCGCAAGCAACAGTTTCTTAACGGCTGCTTCTGGCGCTGTGGTTTGTTATAATCGGCGCCATCATCGCTGTAGAGTGAATAATCATGTTTGAGAATTTAGCTGACCGGTTAAGCGCCACCCTGAAAAACATTACCGGGCGTGGCCGGCTGACCGAAGACAATATTAAAGACACCCTGCGCGAAGTGCGCATGGCGCTGCTGGAAGCGGATGTAGCGCTGCCGGTGGTGCGTGACTTTGTCGCTAACGTCAAAGAGCGCTCAGTTGGGCTTGAGGTAAGTAAAAGCCTAACGCCAGGGCAGGAGTTTTTAAAAATTGTCCGCAAAGCCTTAGAAGAGGCGATGGGCGAGGCTAATGAAGAGCTGGCATTAAATACCCAGCCACCAGCAGTAGTGTTGATGGCAGGTTTGCAAGGTGCCGGTAAAACGACTTCTGTGGCCAAGCTGGCGAAATTTTTAACCCAGCGCAAAAAGAAAAAAGTATTGGTTGTTTCTGCTGACGTGTACCGTCCGGCGGCAATTAAACAGCTCGAAACACTGGCAAAAGATGTTGGTGTGGAGTTTTTCCCCAGCGACATCTCGCAAAAGCCGGTTGATATTGTTAATGCCGCTATAGCGCATGCCCGCACGCGCATATTTGATGTGCTGCTGGTCGATACCGCCGGCCGTTTGCATGTCGATGCTGACATGATGGATGAGATTAAAGCCCTGCACAGCGCGGTAAAACCAATTGAAACCCTGTTTGTGGTTGATGCCATGACAGGCCAGGATGCCGCCAATACCGCCAAAGCCTTTAACGAAGCATTACCGCTGACGGGGGTTGTTTTAACCAAGGCAGACGGTGATGCCCGCGGCGGTGCAGCGCTGTCTATTCGTCATATCACCGGTAAGCCAATTAAGTTTATTGGTACCGGCGAGAAAACCGATGCGTTAGAGCCGTTCCATCCAGACCGTGTCGCCTCGCGCATTTTAGGCATGGGCGATGTGCTTAGCTTAATTGAAGAGCTGGAGCAAAAGGTCGACAAAGATAAAGCGGCGAAAATGGCGCAAAAAGTGATGAAGGGTAAAGGCTTCTCGCTGGAAGATTTTCGCGAGCAACTGGTACAAATGCGCAGCATGGGCGGCATGATGTCGATGTTGGACAAATTGCCGGGGATGAAAAACTTACCCGCCGGTGCCATGAACCAAATGGGCGATAAGCAGTTTGTTAAAATGGAAGCCATTATTAACTCCATGACACCGAAAGAGCGTGAATTCCCGGATCTGATTAAAGGCTCACGCAAAAAACGTATCGCTGCAGGTTCGGGCACACAGGTGCAGGACATTAACCAGCTGCTGAAGCAATTTACCCAAATGCAGAAAATGATGAAGCAGATGTCGGGTAAAGGCGGTTTAATGAAGATGATGCGTGGCATGGGCGGTAAAATGCCGCCAGGTATGCTGCCTCCACGTTAACCACGTTGACAAACCCGCCCGCAGGCGGGTTTCTTTATTCTGCGCATAGTGCGGCTAAGCCGCGAAATACCTTGCATTTGGCCGGTAAATCAGTAAAATGCTGCAGCCCTTCAGTCTGACTGGGGGCTTTGTTATTTTTGATAAAACCTGAACGATAAAATTAGAGGGCCTTATGGTAACTATTCGTTTACAACGTGGTGGCGCGAAAAAGCGTCCATTTTACCAAGTTGTGGTAGCGGACAGCCGTTTTGCTCGTGATGGCCGTTTTATTGAGCGCGTGGGTTTCTTTAACCCAATCGCCAGCGGTACTGAAGAGAAACTGCGTCTAGACCTGGACCGCGTTAATCACTGGGTAGCACAAGGTGCTTCATTAAGTGAGCGCGTTGCAACTCTGGTAAAAAACGCTAAAAAAGCAGCTGCTTAATTAGCAACAGGTTGGTGGAGTAGTCAGCTTGAGTGAGAAAGATTTAGTCGTTCTTGGCAAATTTGGTGCGGTTTACGGCATCAATGGCTGGCTGAAAGTAAATGCTTACACCGACTTCCCGGAAGGGATTTTTGATTACACACCCTGGCAGGTAAAATTTCAGGGTAACTGGCAGCCAGTGCAGGTTTCCAGCTGGAAGCGCCATAGCAATGGCCTGATAGCGAAACTAGACGGCATTAATGACCGGGATTTGGCACAGCAGTATGTTAATGCTGAAATTGCCGTAGCAAGCGACGTGCTACCTTCGTTAGAAGAGGGCGAATATTACTGGAAAGACCTGATGGGTATGGCAGTAATAAATGAAGCGGGCTACCACTTAGGTGAAGTCACTGACATGATGGAAACCGGCTCTAACGACGTTTTAGTGGTTAAAGCCAACCGTACCGATGCATTTGGTCAGAAAGAGAGGTTGTTGCCGTTTTTAATGGATACAGTGATTAAAAACATCGACTTAACCGAGCGTCGCATTATCGTAGACTGGGACCCGGCGTTTTAATGCCTGAAAACAGTAAATTGTGGGTAGGAGTGGTAACACTGTTCCCGCAAATGTTTGAAGCAATAACGCAATATGGGGTAACCGGCCGTGCTGTTAAGCAGGGCATTATGCAGTTGCAATGTTGGAACCCGCGTGATTTCACAACGGATAAACACCGCACTGTCGATGACCGGCCTTATGGTGGTGGCCCAGGTATGCTGATGATGGTGCAGCCGCTAAGTGACGCTATACGCGCCGCCAAGCATGCTGCAGGAGAAGGTGTACACACGGTGTACTTGTCGCCGCAAGGCCGCAAGCTGGACCAACAAGGTGTCACCGAACTGGCGCGATATTCTAAGCTGCTGTTAGTAGCTGGCCGGTATGAAGGCATTGATGAGCGCGTAATAGAAAGCGAAATTGATTCTGAGTGGTCAATTGGCGATTACGTGTTAAGTGGCGGTGAATTGCCCGCAATGACGCTGATAGATGCAGTGTCGCGCTTAGTACCAGGAGTACTGGGGCATGAACAGTCGGCAGAGCAGGATTCTTTTGCGTCCGGTTTGCTTGATTGCCCACACTATACAAGGCCGGAAGTGTTATCAGACAAACAGGTTCCCGCAGTATTACTGAGTGGAAACCATGAAAATATACGACGCTGGCGTTTAAAGCAGTCTCTTGGGAGAACCTGGCTTAGACGACCAGATATGTTAAATCTCCTGGCTCTGACTGAGGAGCAACGACGGTTACTGGCTGAGTTTCAACAGGAACACCAGCAAGAGTGCCGGACGGGGCAGCAAGAAGACAGTTAATTCCAGGTAAAGTGAGATTGTTATGAGCAAAGTTAGCCAAAACATTATCAAGCAGCTTGAACAAGAGCAGTTAAAACAAGACGTTCCAGCGTTCGCGCCGGGCGATACTGTTGTAGTTCAGGTAAAAGTTAAAGAAGGTGACAAAACCCGTTTACAGGCTTACGAAGGCGTTGTTATCGCCAAGCGTAACCGTGGTCTGCACTCTTCTTTCACTGTACGTAAAATCTCTAATGGCGAAGGTGTTGAGCGTGTATTCCAGACGCACAGCCCGCTGGTAGACAGCATCACTGTTAAACGTCGTGGTGCCGTTCGCCGTGCTAAGCTTTACTACTTACGCGATCGTTCAGGTAAATCAGCGCGTATCCGCGAAAAGCTTAACTAAGCAACCCTTGAAAGGCCGACACTTGTCGGCCTTTTTTCTTTCTGGCATGGTAGTGCTATGACATACCTTAATGCCCCGCTTACGGAACCGGTTCTTGCGCTGTTGCAGGGCCAGTTACTCAATATCATCTGCACGGCGCCGGTAGCGGCTGCAGAGCCTATTGAAGAGCAGTACCTGCTCAATCGGCTTGGCTTAAAACTCCAGTCAGAGGCAGAGATCAGCGCAGATCTGGCGCGTTTTCAACAGCACTTTGTGCTTTACCATTTATTGTTCCGCCTACAAAGCGAGCTACTTGAACTTAATCAGGGCTATCTGTGTATTGGCCTGGCTAAAGTGCAGTTACTTGCCCCGACTGCCCTGCCTGAAGCGGAAGGGCAGGATAGTCGGCGAAATTACTATATGAACTGGCAAAACTTCTATCAGATGACTGAACAATTGCTTGATCAGCATATTGATGCCTTTTGGCAACACGTCTTAGCTAGCGGTAAAGCTGCTAACGTCCTTGCTTACTCAGAGGCACGGGCGGTATTGCAGTTGACTGATGATTTTAGCCAGGCCGAGTTAAAACGCGCTTATCGAAGCCTCGCGTTGCAGCACCACCCGGATCGTGGTGGTAGTGCAGAGCAATTTATTTTGTTGCGTCAGGCCTACCAGCAACTACGGCAGTAACCATCTTTTTGTAAACAAAATAATACGATAGTAAGATTGTCTTGCTTTGTCTGTATATCTTGATTTTATTGGTGTTGCCTGGGTTGACGCTGGCAGGTTGGATCTTTATTATGCGTAAATTGTATTTTAATGATTACGCAGTGTATAAATAAGTTTACGTAAGGGCGCGTTTAGCAAGTTTAGTGTTTTTACCTATGCTTAATGCCTGCAAATTCTTTGGCGGAGTTTTAGCATGAGCAAGATAGTTGACGATTTACGCATAGTGGCGGAGAAACCGCTTAGTCCACCGGCAGTAATGAAAAAGGTGCTGCCGTTGTCAGAGCAGGGCGCGCACTTTGTGCAACAAGCCCGCAATACTATCGCTGACATAGTGCATGGCCGTGATAAACGTTTGCTGGTGGTCACCGGCCCTTGCTCAATTCATGATCCGGTTGCCGCTATTGAGTACGCGCAAAAACTAAAGCAGTTGCAGCTGCAGTACGCCGACAGTTTATACATTGTCATGCGGGTGTATTTTGAAAAACCGCGCACCACAGTGGGCTGGAAAGGCTTTATTAACGATCCGCATCTGGACGACTCATTCGATTTAGAAACCGGCTTAACTTGGGGCCGCGAATTGTTGCTAAAAATGGTGGAGATGGAACTGCCCACCGCCACCGAAGCGTTAGATCCGATAAGCCCGCAGTATCTGTCAGATTTAATCAGCTGGTCTGCAATAGGCGCCCGCACCGTTGAATCGCAAACCCACCGCGAGATGGCCAGCGGTTTGTCTATGCCGGTTGGTTTTAAAAATGGTACTGATGGGAATTTAAATATCGCCTTAAATGCGCTGCAATCTGCAGCCAGTGGTCACAGCTTTATCGGGATTAACCAACGCGGTGAGGTGAGCTTAGTGCAGACTGCCGGTAACCCGGATGGCCATATTATTTTGCGCGGTGGTGCCAAGCCAAATTATGACGAGCAAAGCATTAAGGACGCACTGGCTAAACTGGATAAGTTAAAACTGCCGCGCGGCATCGTAGTAGATTGCAGCCATGGTAATTCGAATAAAGATCATAACCGCCAAGGCGAAGTAGCACTGAATGTGATTAGTCAACGGCTGGCCGGCAACGATGCCATTATTGGCATTATGCTGGAAAGCCACTTACATGCTGGTCGGCAAGACTTAATTAACGGTAAAGCGGAGAAATACGGTGTATCGGTAACCGATGCCTGTATTGATTGGGATACCACCGCCAAGCTACTGGCAGAGATCCACCAGCAAATGCAACCTGTGGTGGCGGCTGCTTAAGATGAGCGATTCAGCTAAGCAGGCCTTGGCACCGCTGCGTGAGCAGATAGACAGTCTTGACAGCCAGTTGGTAGCTTTACTTGCCAAGCGGGCTCAAGTCACGGCTCAGGTAGGGAAAATAAAGCAGCAGTATGCCCTGCCGGTGTATGTACCGGAGCGCGAGCAGGCACTGTTAACCGCGCGGCGCCAACAAGCTGAGCAACTGGGCGTGTCGGCAGATTTAGCCGAAGATGTGCTCAGGCGCATTATGCGTGAGTCGTATCAGACACAGGAAAGCGGTTTTGTCTGCTGCCGGGAAGGCGGCGGTAAAGTGGTGGTGGTCGGCGGCGACGGTGCCTTAGGTGCGCGTTTTGTTAGCCTGTTTCGCCGCTCTGGTTTTAACGTTCAGGTGCTGGAGAAACAAGACTGGCTGCAGGCAGAACAGCTTTGTGCTGAGGCTGTGTTGGTGCTACTGGCAGTGCCTATTACACTTACGTCGCAGGTAATTGCACAATTACCCCCGTTGCCGGCTAATTGTATTCTGGCTGATATCACCAGTGTTAAAGCGCAGCCGCTGGCCGCTATGCTGGCTAAACACGGTGGCCCGGTGGTAGGTTTGCATCCGATGTTTGGCCCGGATATTACTAACCTGGTGAAGCAGGTAGTGGTGGTGTGTCATGGTCGCTCAGAGCAGCAATATCAGTGGCTGTTAAAGCAGTTAACAGTCTGGGGTGCTGAGCTGGCGGTTAAACAAGCGGCAGAGCATGACAGTGCCATGCAACTGATCCAGGCCATGCGGCACTTTTCCTCTTTGGTCTATGGTGTGCATTTAGCGGATGAGAACGCCGACTTAAATGAACTGTTGCAGCTAAGCTCGCCGATTTATCGGTTGGAGCTGGCGATGGTGGGGCGCCTATTTGCGCAAAACGCTGAGCTTTATGCCGACATTATGCTGTCATCCTGTGAAGTTACGGCTTTGCTGGAGCGTTATCAGCAGCGTTTCACGGCGCTGCTGCAGTTGCTGAAAGACAAAGATAAAGCCGGGTTAATGGCGCAGTTTGGTAAAGGCCAGCAGTTTTTTGGTGAGTTGGCCGGGCAATTTTTGCAGGAAAGTAAGCAACTGCTACAAAAAGCGGCTGACAGCCGCAGCTAATCGGGCAACTGGTAAAAATCCAGTATCAGCTGCCAGGCCTGTTCTGGGCTGTCAGCATACTGGAGCAAGTCGACATCATCTGCACTTATCAAACCTTCTTCCACCAACATGTCGAAGTTGATCAGGCGCTGCCAAAAGGCTTTGTCATACAAAATCACCGGCACCCGCTCAGCTTTTTTGGTTTGAATAAGCGTCAGCGTTTCAAACAGCTCATCTAAAGTGCCAAAGCCACCGGGGAAGGCGACCAGAGCGCGGGCGCGCTGTAAAAAGTGCATTTTACGAATGGCGAAATAGTGAAACTGAAAACAGAATTGCGGGGTGATGTAAGGGTTGGGCTGCTGCTCGCGCGGTAACACGATATTAAGGCCAATACTCTGACCACCCGCGTCCATGGCGCCGCGGTTAGCGGCTTCCATAATGCCCGGCCCCCCACCGCTAATTATCGTCATGGCGCAATCTTGGTGGCAGCAACTGTGGCGGGTGGCCAGTGCCGCAAATTGCTGAGATGCCGCATAATATTGGCTATTGCGCACTTGCTTTTGCGCTTGCTTCAGGGCTTGCTGGTTAGCCAGACTGTTTTCCGTAGCGGCTTGCTGCTCTGCTTTTATCAGTTCAGTTTGTGCATGTTCGGGCGATAAAAAGCGCGCACTGCCAAACACCACTATGGTGGCATCTATATTGTGCTGCTCTAACACCAGTTGCGGTTTTAAATATTCCAGTTGCAGGCGTACATGGCGTAGCTCGTCCTGCATTAAAAATGCATTGTCAGTAAATGCCAGTCGATAGGAACTATGGTCTTGTAACTTGCTGATTGCCTCTGCAGATTGCTGAGCAGAGCTGAGATGGCGCTCGTGTAATTGATGCGGATCGGGTGTCATCACGGTATCTCCATGGCAGAGCGTTAAGCTGGCTTTAGCTTAAAGCAAAAGCAGCGTAACTAACATATTGTTTGATATAGACTAACCTTTAAACTGAGTTAACGCTGTATAACAGTACGACATTGACCAGAAGGGATTACATTTATGCCACTGTCTGCAACGCTTGAATTTATCGGAGCTGCTCAGCAAGTGACCGGTTCTTGCTACCTTATTAGGCTAAACGGCAAACAAATTTTACTCGATTGCGGTATGGTGCAAGGCGCCGATCAGGTACGGGAATGGCACAAGTTTCGTTTTGCCTTTAAACCCAAAGACATTGATCTGGTTATTTTATCGCATGCTCATATTGACCACAGTGGCCTGTTGCCGCTGCTGGTAGCGCGCGGTTTTGACGGCAAAATTATGTGCACGCCGGGCACGGCCGAGTTACTGCCGGTGCTGTTAAAAGATTCGGTATTGCTGTACTTAAAAGACTTAGAGTGGCAAAACAAAAAAGCGGCCCGCGCCGGCAAAAAACTGCAAGAGCCAGTGCTTTCACTGCATGATGCTGAGCGGGTGGTGCAACTGTGCGAAACTCTGGCGTACAAAAAACGCCTGACACCGCTGCTGGGGCTGGAACTTGAATTTTGTGACGCTGGCCATATCCTCGGCTCCGCCATTGTGCAGCTCTGGTTAAAAGGCCATAAAGCAATGCGAAAGCTGGTGTTTTCCGGTGATTTAGGTAATCCGGCTACGGTGCTGATGCATGATCCTACTGATATTGGCCAGGCGGATATCGTGCTGATGGAATCCACTTACGGTAACCGCAACCATCAAAATATTGATAACTCGCTTGATGAAATGGCGCTGGCGCTGGAGCAAGCAAACAAAGACGGCGGCAATGTATTTATCCCTGCTTTTGCCCTGGGGCGTTCACAAGAAATCTTATACTACCTGGCACTACTGCATCATCAGGGGCGTTTAAAGCAGCGCATGGTGTTCCTTGATAGCCCAATGGCAATTAGCATTACCAATATTTACAATGATTACCTGCACTGCCTGGACCAAAAAGATCTGGCCGCTATTGGCTTTAAAAAAGGCATGCAGTTACAAGACTTATTACCGATGCTGCGTGTTACTGAAAAGGTAGAAGATTCAATGGCAATAAACCGCGTTAGCGGTGGCGCGATTATTATCGCCGGCAGCGGTATGTGTAATGGTGGCCGTATTGTGCATCATCTCAAGCACAATTTATGGAAAAGCTCTAACCATCTTATTTTTGTTGGCTTTCAGGCGTACGGCACTTTGGGTCGCCGTTTGGTCGATGGTGAGCGGCGGGTAAAGCTATTTGGTCAGGAAATCGTGGTAAAGGCCAAAGTGCATACCATAGGCGGCTTTTCCGCCCATGCCGGCCAAAGTGAATTGTTAGATTGGGCGCAGGCCATCGGCGGGCAGCCGCAGTTTTATCTGGTGCATGGTGAGATAGAGGCGCAAGAGGCTTTACAACAAGAACTGGCAGAGCTTGGGATTAACGCGCTAATCCCGCAAAAAGGTGATGTTATTGAGCTGTAAGACATAACACACATTTTGTTACTTCTGGCCTATGGTTGAATGCTAGGTGCTGTTTTATAGTCTGAACATTGTCAATTTTGGCAGTGCAACATGGAGCAGCACTATGCGGGGCTACACACTATGCCGTACTCTTTTTTCTGGTTTGTTACTGTTAAGCAGTGCAGTACAGGCGAACAATATGGAGCTTGCCAGCCAGGTGCAGGCGTTGTGGCAGGCTAATGATTATGCTGCAGCCAAAGCTTTACTGGCGCCTTTGGTAAGCAAACAAAGCAAAGATGCGCAATTACTGGCGTTACTGGGGCGCACTGAAGCGGGCCTGCAGCAGATGGAACGGGCTGAGGCGTTGCTGGAAAAGGCGGTTAAGTATGACGCTAATAACGCCGACTATCAGCATTGGTATGCTACTGCCAGCTGTAACCTCGCCAGCAGCGCCAGTATGTTTAGTGCGCTGGGCTATGCTAAACGCTGTAAAAAAGCCTATGAAACCGCGCTGAAGCTGGCGCCGGAGAACCCGCGCAGTTATATCGCCCTGGGCAGCTTTTTAGCTCAGGCGCCCGGTATTGCCGGCGGCGATAAAGATAAAGCACAAGCGCTGGCGCAGCAGCTTAAGCAACTGGACGAAGTACAAGGCTGGTTGCTGCATTTAAGGTTGACTGAGTTTAGTGATGATGAGGCCTTTAAACAGTTTTTAGCTGAAGCTAAGCCGCTGCAGCAGCGCCCAGAGGCTTATTTTCAGCGCGCTATGCAGCTAACTGCACAGGAGAGTTATCCTGCTGCTATTGCTTTGCTGCAGCAGGCAATACAACAACCCGCTGTAGATGATGACGCTAAAGCTTCAATTGCCGAAAGCCATTATCAGTTAGCACGCTGCGCGGTACTGGGTAAAACCGCTATTAGTGAAGGCATTGCCGCTATGCAGCACTATTTGCAGCATGCGCCAAAGGCAGATCGCCTTGATTGGGCTAAATTTCGCTTAGCGCAGCTGTATTTACTGTCAGATCAAACCGATAAAGCTAAGGCTCTTACTCAGCCGCTATTGGCCTCGACAAATGATGACAAACTAAAGGCTGAGCTGAAAAAGATACTTTGATAAACTACAGGTCTGACGCTTATCAGGCCTTTTTTATGACACGCCCAACCCTTAAGTCTATTCATCATGTGGCAATAATTTGCAGTGATTACGCCCGCTCTAAACGTTTTTACACGGAGTTGTTGGGGCTTAAAGTGCTGGCCGAAAACTACCGCACCGGGCGCGATTCCTGGAAGTTAGATTTAGCCCTGCCAAACGGTAATCAAATTGAGCTATTCAGCTTTCCCAGTCCCCCCCCCAGGCCCAGCAAGCCAGAAGCACAGGGCCTTCGGCATCTGGCATTTGTGGTAGATAATGTTGCAGAGTTTGCCGATTATTTAACCGTAAACGGCGTAGCAGTAGAACCGATCCGCGTCGATGAGTACACCGGTAAAGCCTTTACTTTTTTTCAAGACCCGGACGGCCTGCCACTGGAACTATATCAAGCGTGAATTGGGGGGCGCAGAACCTGCCGCTGCGCCTCCTGGCTTAGGTATTTACTACCTGCGTCGGCTCAATATCTTCACTGGGGTAACAGCCTAATACCTTAATAAACTTGGTAATTTTATTCAGCTCTTCCAGCGCGCGGGTCATGGCATAATCATTCAGGTTGGCAAATACATCGACATAGAACATCTCTTCCCAGGGGTTGCCATTAATGGGGCGGGACTCTAGTTTACCCATGCTAATGCCGTGTTGTTTTAGCACTAACAGTGCATCTACTAAGGCGCCTGGTTGCTGGCCGGTGTACATAATAAAGGTGGTTTTTGCCGGTATGGCTTTTGCCACCGTCACGGGTTTACGCGCCACCACAATAAAGCGGCTGACATTGTCTTTTTGGTTGGCTAAGTCACGCGTCAGCACTTCAAGGCCATACAGCTGGCCGCCTTCTTCCCCGCCAATCGCAACAATCGTTGGGTCTTGCTGCTGTTTAATGCGGTTAAAGGCATCGGATGAGCTGTCACAGTATTCTATTTTCACTTGCGATAACCCTTGCAGATATTGACTGCACTGGGCAATGACCTGCGGGTGGGCACAGACTTGACGAATCTTGCTTAAATCAGTGCCCGGCAAACCCAGCAGGCAGTGGGCAATAGGGTGGGTCAGCTCGCCGACGATAGACAAACGGGTGTGCTGCAGTAAATCATACACCTCGTTAATACTGCCCGATGAGGTGTTTTCAATCGGCAGCAGTGCATAGTCGGCATGGCCGGTTTCTACTGCCTGCACAATCTCGTTAAAGCTGTCGCAGCCCTGCTCAATAATGCGCTCGGCGCGGCGGGTAAAGTATTTTTGCGTTGCCCAGTAACTGTATGAACCCTGCCCACCCAAAAACGCCACCCGTACCGCAGGTGCATCGGTGCCGTTTAACTGACCCTGGATTTTAGCCTGCTGCTGCAATACTGAGTCTTCAATAATGACATGGTACAGCCGGGTAACATACTGTGCGTCCAATCCGAGCGGCTTACCCTGGTTAATCAAAGAGACCAGTAACTCCTGCTCGCGCTTTTGATCGCGGATCGGTTTATTCTGCGCCAGTTTGGCATCAGCTACCGCCAGTGCCAGTTGGCGACGTTTGGCCAGCAGGCCCAACAGCTGCTGATCGGTATCGCTTATCGCGTGGCGTATTTCATCCAGTTCCATGTGCATTCTCTTTTTGTAAGTAAAATAAGCAAAAAAAAACCTCCCGGTGTGGGAGGTTTTCAGGTTTTACTGCGCGCGCAGCTTACCGCCTCCCGTTTAAGGTGGTAAAGCGAAAAAAGCTGAGCGCGATAGATACGGTGTTCATGTTCGCTAACATAGTCCGTCTGGATGGCTAAAGTCAACCCTGCGGAGTAAGCAGCAGTTGATATTTTTTCTCACCGGGTAAAAACGGCAACGCCACCTCGTTTAACCAGTAGTGGTGATCGGCGCGATAAAACGGCGATAACGGGTGGCCCGACTGCCCGGCTGGTATGGTTAGTATGCCAAGCTGTTCTTGACCAGGCGCCACTACCATCCGTTGTGACTGGCCAAACCCTGGCCGCTGTACCCTTGGCATATGGCTGTCACCATTAAGCGGCGTGGCCGGCATATTTAGCCAGTCGCCCAAAAGCGGTACGGCGCTGGCCAGCGGGTGTGAAATGCTGGCGGTGTTGATGTTACCCCAGTTGGCTTCGTGAAGGCTGCCGAATTGTTGTTCCAGTTGGGTTTTGCTTTGCAGCACGGCGTCAAGCAGTAAAGCATCCCAGCTGGCATAGGCATCGGGCAGGGTATCAGCACGGCGCTGCTGTAGCAGGGCCCAAAGTGGCGTTTCCAGAGAATATTTTAAATTCTGGCTTTGGGCACCGTGTTGCTCAAGATAGGCTGACAGCGGTGCAAATTGCAGTTCAAGCAACTTAACACGGAAGGCACGCACCAGGCTGTAGCCAACGTCGTCCACCGCTGCACGCTGGCTACCTGTGATGATGTGCTGGCGGTAAGCTTGTAACTGATGTGCTGATACCACGTCATTCGTGAGCACGGTGAGTAACAGATCGCGCCAACGCTCAAGCATCAGCGCCCGGTTATCCAGTTGTATCGCGTGCAAAGCCTGCTCATCAGCCTGCTTTAAGGTGTTAAGGCGTTGCTGAATCTGCCAACCCCGGGCGCCCAAGTCATAACCGCCGTTGCCGATAAGGCGATAAAACTCGCCACCTATCATACGGGCGTTGGCGGTCCATAAGCGTTCAGCCTCACTGATGCTTAAGTGCTGTGCTTCGTCAATAACACCAAACCAGCCTTGCCGACCGTCACTCCAGTCTTGTGCGGTATCAAAATCATCTAACTGACGTTTGGGGATACGGTTAGTCAGACGCCAGCCAATGTCACCTTTGCTGTCGGCCGCCAGCAGGTTTTGTGACGGTATACCAAAACTGGGTGCCAGCGCCAATGCTTGCTCTGCGGTGGTTGCATGTTCTAACGCCAGCAGGTTCAGGTTTACCGCCTGGCTATCATAACCTACCCAGCTTAGGGCGTAGGCCGGGCTGTCAGCAAAGCGCACAACGGGTCCCCAGATGGTTTCTGCCAGCTCAACGGTTTGGTCGGCACCGCCGGCTACCTTAATGGTTTCATAGTAATACTGCAGGTTTTGCCAGCCATCGGCTGTCAAGTAGCGCTTACCATCGTCAGATAACTTAAGCGCAACCAAATCGTGCCAGTCGGCTGTGCTGTTGGTAAAGCCCCAGGCCAGTTGTCCGTTAGAGCCAACCACAACCGCCGGTGTGCCGGGCAGCGTAAGCCCGGTGACAGTACGTATTTTATCGTCATCGCGCCAGTTTAACTGGGCCTTAAACCAGATGCCGGGTACCCGGCTGCTTAAGTGCATGTCATCGGCCAGAATAGCGCTGCCATGTGCTGTCAGGCTGCCGGCCACAGCAAAGTTATTACTGCCAATGTCGGTGGCATCTTTTACTTGGCATTGGTTGCAGCTGGTCAGCTGCTGTTGCAGCAGCTCAGGGTAGGGGCTGTCAGGCAGGCTAACCGGTGCTGTGACGCTATTGTCCAGTGCGGCCTGCCAAATATCAGATTCTTGCTGTAAAAAACGGTACCAGTCAGCCGGAATGCTTTGTTTTAGCACTGTCATTGCATAATCATCACTGCCCAATTTGCCCTGTAAATCCAGATACATGGTATAGATGACTAAAATGGAGTCGGCATTCTGCCAGCGCTCAGGGTGCTGTCTCAGTAGCAGGTATTCAAATGGCCTGACCTTAAGTGCGGCCAGACCATGGTTAACACCGCGGCTGTACTCGCTCAGTAGCTGGTTTTCTGCAGAGCCTAACTGTGCCAGGGCGCTTTGCGCACGCTGGCGAAAGCGATGCTGGCGCAGCGCTTTATCGGCTGTTATAGCGCGCTCACCAAACAGTGCCGACAGTTCACCGGCAGCGCTGCGGCGCAATAAGTCCATCTGAAAAAAACGCTCCTGGCCATGGGCAAAGCCCAGCGCAAAAGCAGCATCATTGCGATCGGCCGCATGAATGCTCAGGTACCCCAGTGCGTCGCGCTCCAAGCGGGCGGCGTTAGCAATGCCTGTGCTATGCTCGCCCTCGTACTTGGGTAAACTTAAATACAGTAGGGCAAATATTACTGCCGTTGCTGCAGTCAATATCAGCGTTACCACGCTCAGCAGCCATTTCCACCAATTCATCTTTCGTACTCTGTAGTATAAAATCAAAAACTTAGCATAACGGAGACTTTGCCGAATGTCACAACCAGTTAAAGTATGGGATTTTGCCGTGCGGTTTTTCCACTGGAGCCAGCTGCTGCTGATAGCCGGTTTGTGGTACACCGGCGAAGAGGGCTTAATGGCGCAGCATCAGTTGTTAGCGTACACCCTGTTGGCACTGATAGTGGCACGTATTGTCTGGGGGGTTATTGGCAGTGACTCGGCGCGTTTTAGCCGCTTTGCCGCAACACCACTTGAAGCTCTGCGATACCTGCACCGGCCTTACCCGGTAACAGGGCATAACCCGGCATCGTTTTATATGATTATGCTGCTTATCGCCTTAGTATTACTGCAGTTAATTACCGGCCTGGCAACCTTTGACAATAGCTACTTAAGTGATGGCCCCCTGGTCAGTGTGCTGCCATCGGCTTGGGTAGATATTGCATCGGCTATCCACAAAATTAATATCAATGTGCTGCTGGCAGCAATAGCAGTGCACGTTGTGGCGGCGTTGTGGCACAGCATACGGCTGCATAATGTGTTGTGGGTTATGTTAAGTGGCAAAGACAGGCAGACCGGTGAAGTGCCCCCCAAGTTAAAGCACTCAGGTTGGTTTTTTTTGCTGCTTGCGCTGCTGTTAACTGCGCTGTACTACTGGCAGGGGGCTAAGCTAATGGCGCTGCTGTAAGGCAGCGCCGCATGAATAGCACAACAGGTTTATTAGTTTTTGTAATCGTCGTGGCAGGCTTTGCAGTTACGGGCAAAGCTGCCAAAGGCTTTACGAATTTCAGCCTGATCGCCACTGTCAGCAGCGGCTTTTAACAGTTGAGCATCAGTAGCGAGTTTTTCACCGCGGCTGTTAAAGTCTTGCAGGTTTTGCCAAATTGCCGCTTTAGCATCACCACCGCCTTGCTCTGCACCCGGCACAGTAAAGGCTTCCCAGGGCAGTGTGGTCAGGGTAGCCAGCGCAGCTGCCCGTTTTGCCACTCTGGCTGCATCATAATTAACATCACCTTTTAACATGTCGCCAATGTCAGCCATATTGTGGCGGATTAGCTGGAAGGCCGATTGGCGGTACTTAATACTGTCGCCAGCGTCAGTAAAGGCACTTTTGGCCATCACGGTAGATGAACAAAGGGTGAATAACAGTGTTGCGACTAAGGGTTTTTTCATGGTTTCATTCTCTTTTGCTGAATTTACATGCAATAATGATTTGGCAATAGCTTAGCAGAACGCAATTTTTTGCCAATAATCAAGTGTTTTACAGGATCAGGCCGTATAAGTGAAGGACGTCAATTTTACTAAACCAAGCGGAACGGATTCACTGGGCTTCAAATTTGCCCTGGTGGTGTTTAGCGCTATAGTACTGGCCGGTTTTGCCATTGGTTATGTGGTTATGCTATTGCAACAGGATATTGCCTTGCAGCAACAGCAACAACAGATAGAACAACGCGCCAAACGTTTGGCTACCCAACTTAATTACGATTTGCTGCAAAAAGAACAAAAAGCGCTGGCGGCTAATCAGGTGGTGATGCGTAAGCTGGCTCAGACCAGGCTGGCAGCGCCGCTTCGCTTAACAGAGGCCGCTGATGGCAGTGTGCGATCCTGGGATGATTATTCCGGCGCCTTTATTGCCGCCAATGGCTATAACGGCCGCACAGCCGCCTTGTTTGACGTAACGGCTGGCTTATGGCAGCAATTGTCTCCTTTGATGTTGCACGACTTTTTTAATTTTTACTTTATCAGCAAAGAGCAGTTTATCCGCATATCACCGGCCGATTGGGCGCTGCAGGTAGAGGCGGGGCATGATTTTCAGCAGGATCTGTTTTATCAAATCGCCACGCCCGAACAAAACCCCACCCGCCAACCGCGCTGGACGCCGGTTTACTACGACGATATCTGGAAAAAATGGATGACCAGCTTGATTATTCCGCTGTATATCCAGGATGAATTTATAGGTGTTACAGGTGTTGATTATGTGCTGGGCGATATTTTAACCAGTTTGCCAGCGGGTGAACCGCTGCAAAAAGTCATGCTGTTTGACAGTCAGGGCCAGGTCATTGGCCTGCCGCCCCGCCGCAGTGAAAACGAACCGGCGATGAATAGCCCCTATGCCGGCGTCAATATTCAGAATGCGGCCTTGCAGCAGTATGCCTCTGCAGTGGCAAAGCCCACAGTAAGCCCTGCTGAAGCGGCTACTTTACTGCCTGAACATCTTATCTATAGCGCGCCGGTTGAGCGTTTAGACTGGCACCTAGCCGTTTACAGTGAAAAAGCAGCGGTACTGGCTTCACTAACGCAGTTTCGGTTTAAATTATTAATGACCTTTTTTATCGTGGCACTTTTGGTGTCGCTGCTGCTGCAATTTATTGTCTACCAATTTATGTTAAAGCGGATAAACCGCTTATCAGCGGCGATAAACCGGCTGTCACGCGGTGATTTACAGCAGATAACACTAGACCATACACCTGATGAAATAGGCTTGTTAAATCAGGCGTTTGGCAGTATGTCGGCCGAAATTGCCGAGTTGGTTAACGGCCTTAATGCCCGCATAGAAGAAAAGGAGCTGGCCGAGCGCTCGGCCCGAAAGCTCAGTAAAGCAGTGTCTTTCTCAAGCTCGGGCATAGTGCTGACTGATCAGCGGCTGAATGTCGAGTATATCAACCCGTTTTTAACCGAAATGCTCGGCTGTGACACAGAACAGCTGCAGGCACAACCTTTACACCGTTTATTTGCCGAAGAGATGCACCATGTCGGTGAAGAAATTATGCAAACTCTGGGCGAGCGTCAGCACTGGCGCGGCGATATGTTGCTGCAATATCAACACAAGCAGCTTTGGGTATCGCTGGCGATAGCGCCAATCCGGGACGAGAAGGGTGATATTAGCAACTATGTCTGCGCCATGCAGGATATTTCCTTTATTAAAGCCAGCCAGAAAAAAATGGAACAGCTGGCTTACTACGATGTGCTGACTGGCCTGGCTAACCGCAGTTACTTCCGCGATCAGTTACGTAAAGCCATTGCGATGTCTCACCGTGGCTATTACAACTTTGCGCTGCTGTATTTTGACCTAGATGAGTTTAAACGTATTAACGACACGCTAGGCCATGATGCCGGCGACGAGCTGTTAAAAGAGGTCGCCAAGCGGCTTATCAGCCGGCTGCGTGAAGAAGACACCATAGCCCGCCTGGGTGGGGACGAGTTTGCCGTTATTTTAAGTGGTATTAAAGACCGCGGCCAGGCTTCAGCCATCGCTTCTAACTTGCAACAGGCGTTTGCTGCACCTGTGAAATTGGGGCAACATGAGGTGTCAATAAGCGCCAGTATCGGTATTACCGTGGCGCCCGAGGATGCCGCAGAAGAGGAGTTATTGCTAAAACATGCCGATTTGGCGATGTACGAGGCCAAAGCGCGTGGTAAAAACACCTTTCATTTCTTCAGCCCCGATTTAAACGAAGCCGCCAAAGAGCGCTTACTTATCGAAAACCAGCTACGTGAAGCAATCCGCGAGCATCAGTTTTTACTCTACTATCAGCCGAAAATTGATATCCGTGACAACAGTATTGTCGGCTATGAAACCCTATTGCGCTGGCTAAGACCGGATAACACCCTAGTGCCGCCGCTGCGGTTTATTGGTGTGGCTGAAAGCACCGGCCTTATTGTGCAAATTGGCGAATGGATTATCTGGGAAGCCTGTCGTTTTCTCACCCGTCAGCATAGCCGGGGTTTTGATGTCAGTTTGTCAATTAACCTGTCCGTGCGGCAGTTTAATGACGATAACCTGCCAGAAATCGTTGAGCGCATTTTGCAACGTACCGGCGCTAAACCGTCTAGTTTAATTTTTGAGATCACCGAAAGTATGTTAATGGGTGACACCGATGCGGCTATTAACCAGTTAAATCAGTTAAAACGTCTGGGTGTGTCTTTATCTATTGACGACTTTGGTACAGGCTATTCATCGCTTAGTTATTTAAAGCGTTTTCCGGTAGACGAGCTAAAAATAGACCGCTCGTTCGTCAAAGATATCCCGGATGATCGTAACGACATGGACATAGTCGCGGCGATCATCGCCATGGCGCAGAAAATGAACCTGCGCGTGGTAGCAGAAGGGGTGGAAACGGCAGAACAAGTTGAGTTTTTAAGAAAAAATGCTTGCTACCAGGTTCAGGGTTACTACTTCAGCATGCCATTGGCAGAGCAGGAGCTAAGCCGGCTGAACTATGTTGTTAACAGTTAACCGCTAATTCAGGAACATGTTATGACCAAAGCCCGTCTGTCGCTGCTAAGCTCAGCGCTGCTCACGGTTTTTACCGCTGGTAGCCAAGCCGATCAGACTTCACCGCTGCAAGGCATTATCGATAAAACACCTAACCTTATCGCCCTAACCGGAGCCACCGTTTACACTGAGCCCGGTAAAAAGCTGCAAAATGCTACCGTGCTGATTGCCGATGGCCGCATCAGTGCTGTTGGCAGCAAAGTGTCGGTGCCGGCCGGTTATCAACAAATTGACGCCAGCCGTTACACGCTTTACCCCGGCTTTATTGACCCCTATACCCTATACGGCATAGAAGCTGCCAAGCCGGCTAAGCCGGGCAGCTACCGCGATGCGCCGGTGTATAAAAACGAGCGCAAAGGCGGCAATGCCAGTAATGCGGCTATTCATGCTGAATTACGCTGGGTGAACGAGTTTAAGCCCGACGCAAAAGCGGCAGAGGAGCTGAGAAAGCTTGGGTTTACCGCTGCGCAATCAGCGCGAATGGACGGCATTTTTCGGGGCCAAGCCTTTGTCAGCTCTTTGGGGGAAGGTTTACCTAACGAGCTTATATTAAAAGCGCAAGGGCCGCAGTTTATGGCCTTTAGCAAAGGCACCTCAGTGCAAAGCTACCCGTCATCGTTGATGGGCAGTATAGCGCTTATCCGCCAAACCTTAAGCGATGCCAATTGGTATAACCAGGCCTATGGTAAAACCGATGTGCGCTATTTTAATGCGCCAATCGAGTATAACGCTGCGCTAGATAGCCTAGGTCAGTTGGCGCAGCAGGGGGCAATTTTTGAAACCTCAGATGACCGCTCTTTGCTGCGGGCGCATTTGCTGCTCAACGAATTTAAGCTGCAAAACGCTGCACTGGTCGGTTCTGGCTATGAATATGTGCAGTTGGATGCGATTAAAGCGATGCAACGCAAGCTGATTTTACCGCTCAATTTTCCGGCGGCACCGGCAGTAGAGCAGCTGGCCGATCAGCTGGATGTCAACCTGGCCGATTTGCGCCATTGGGAGCGTGCACCGGCTAATGCGGGCGCGTTAGCCAGTGCCGGTGTGCCTTTTGCACTTACTACTTACAAGTTAAAAGAAAAAAAAGACTTTTGGCCCAACTTGCGCAAAGCGGTTAAGCACGGTTTATCGCCGGATAGTGCGCTGGCCGCATTGACTACCGTACCGGCTGCTATTGCAGGCGTGTCAGATAAGCTGGGTAAAATTGCGCCGGGTTATCAGGCCGATCTGGTGCTGGCTAGCGGTGACTTATTTGCCGATGGCGAAATTGTTGCGACCTGGGTGCGTGGTCAGCAGCATGAAATTAAGCCGATTGCACCGGTTGAATTTGCCGGCGACTATCAGCTCACGCTAGAGGGTAAAGCAGTAAAAATCAGCTTAACCGGCTCGGCCGATAAGTTGAGTGGTACCGCAGTACTACTGGGCGCTGAATCTGAAAAAACTGTCAAACTGGAGCATGTGCTTAGCCAGCAGCAACAGCTGCAGTTTAGTCTGAAACTGGCTGAATTAACCGGCAGTAATCAGGTAGCGCAATTTAGCGGCCAGCTGCTTAACAACCAGTTAAGTGGGAAATGGCAGCTGGGTACCGCAACTTATACCGCTCAGGCGCAGCGCCAGCCGCTGAGCTCAGACGACACTGCGACTAAAACGGCAGCTACCAGCGACAAACCGGCGGCCTTTATCTCTAAGCTCAGCTTTCCAAACCGCGCCTATGGTTTGCCAGAGCGGGCGAAAATGCAGAATGTGCATATTAAAAATGCCACGGTCTGGACCGCTGAAGCCGATGGCGTGCTGGAAAATACCGATGTTATTGTGCGCAACGGCAAGTTTGACAAAATTGGCAAAAACCTCAGCACTCCTCGAGGCTTTGAGGTAATAGACGCTACCGGCATGCATTTAACACCGGGCCTGATTGATGAGCACTCGCATGTTGCCATTGAGGCCGGTGTCAATGAAGGCACTGACGCAGTGACTTCAGAAGTGCGCATTGGTGATGTGATAAACCCTGAGGACATCAATATTTACCGTGGCCTCACCGGTGGCACCACTACCGCGCAGCTGTTACATGGTAGTGCTAACCCTATAGGTGGTCAGGCGCAGGTAATTCAGTTCCGCTGGGGCGAGACAGCCGAGGGTTTAAAAATGCAGGCGGCACCGCCAAGCATTAAGTTTGCCCTGGGTGAGAACGTCAAGCAGGCAAACTGGGGTGATGCCTTTACCGAGCGCTATCCGCAAACCCGTATTGGTGTGGAAACCACCATTCGTGATGCCTTCCAGGCAGCTAAAGAGTACAAAGCCCGGCTGGCCGATTACAACAAGTTGTCTAAACGCCAGCGCGAGCAGGTGGCCCCACCGCGCATGGATTACCGCTTACAGGCACTGGTTGAAATTCTGGACAAACAGCGCTTTATTCATACCCACTCATACGTGGCGTCTGAAATTCTGATGTTGATTGAACTGGCTGATGAAATGGGTTTTAGCATCACCACCTTTACCCATATTCTGGAAGGTTATAAAACCGCAAAAGAAATGGCCGCCCATGGCGCCAGTGCCTCTACCTTCGCCGATTGGTGGGGGTTTAAAATTGAAGTGCAGGACGCTATTCCGACCAACGCCTGTTTAATGGCAGAGCAGGGTGTGAATGTCAGCATTAACTCTGACGATGCCGGTTTACAGCGCCGGTTAAATCAGGAAGCCGCGAAATCCGTAATGTACTGCGGTATGAGCGAGCATGACGCGCTGAAGATGGTCACCATTAACCCTGCAATGCAGCTGAAAATTGATGGCGTGACCGGCTCGATCAAAGCCGGCAAGCAGGCTGACTTTGTGCTGTGGAGTGCACACCCGTTGTCGGTATACAGTCAGGCACAGCAAACCTGGATTGGCGGCACCAAGTACTTTGATATCAACACCGACAAGGCGCTACAGCAACAACTGGACGCTGAGAAAGCGGCTCTGGTGCAAAAAGTGCTGGGTGCAGGAGATGACGCCAAAGCCGGTGATAAAGACGCTTATAAGCAAGATGAACCTGAGTGGCACTGTGAAGATCAGGGCGACTGGTGGCACATCGGCCGTCACTTACATAGCCATGGCCACAGCCACTAGGGAGACAGATAATGAAATTAACGAAACTGAGTTTATCTTTAGCGCTGGTGGCGCTCAGCTTAACGGTTCAGGCGCATGATATGGTACCGGGTAAAGCGCAAAGTACACCGCTGCTGCTCACCAACTTGACGGTGCACACGGTAACCGATGGCGTAAAAAACGACACTGATGTGTTAATTGTCGATGGCAAAATTGCCGCCGTGGGGCCGGATCTAGCGCCGCCGCAAGGCGCTCAGGTGTTGGACCTGGACGGTAAACACCTGTACCCAGGCTTAATTGCGCTGGCCAATCAACTGGGTTTGGTTGAAATTGAGGCGGTGCGTGCGACAGACGACACTACCGAGGTTACCCACACTAACCCGGATATAAAAGCGCGGGTGGCTTATAATGCCGACTCGGAAGTGATCCCAACCATTCGCAGTAACGGCTTTGCCTATAGCATGGTGTATCCGTCTGGCAGCATGTTAATGGGGCAATCGAGCTTAATGCAGTTAGACGCCTGGAATCATCAGGATGCGCTGGTTGCTGATGGCACGGGTTTGCATATTCGCTGGCCTAATGCCAGCACGTTAAGCTCGCGCTGGAACCCAAGACCGGCTGATGAAGTGCGTAAAGCCAACGAGAAACAGCTGGCGCAATTGACCCAATACTTTGCTGATGCCAAAGCTTATTACGATGCGGAAAAAGCGGGCTTAAACCATGGCCTGGACTCGCGCTGGCATGAAATGCTGGCGGTGTTTGACGGCGATAGACCACTGTTTGTCCATGCGGACGATGAGCGGCAAATTCGACAGGCAATGTTACTGGCAAACCAGTATGGTTTAAAGCTGACCATCGTCGGCGGCCGTGACAGCTGGCGCCTGGCCGATGAGCTGGCTGCCGCCAAAGTTGCGGTTATTTACACCGCGCCTTATGGCTTGCCCAGCCGGGTCGATGAAAACTACAAGCAAGCCTTTGTGGTGCCCAAAACCCTGCAGGATGCCGGCGTGCAGTTTGCGCTGTCATTAGATGGTTTCTGGGATACCCGTAACCTGGTGTTCGCAGCCGGTCAGGCTATAAGCTACGGCTTAACGCCAGAGCAGGCGCTGCGCTCAGTGACGATTAACGCGGCACAAATTGCCGGTGTGGCCGATAAGATTGGCAGCATCGAAGTGGGCAAAGCAGCCAGTTTAGTGGTATCAGAGGGCGATATTTTCGATTATCTCGGCCATAAGGTTACTCACTTGTGGATTGACGGCCGGGAAGTGGATTTAAATAACCGTCATAAACAGCTGCATAACAAATATCAGCAGCGTATCAACTAAAGTACGCTGTAGGTCGTAAAAACAGTGCCAGCCTTTGCTGGCACTGCTGTTTAAAGGAAAACCGATGAAGAAAACCGTTGTATTTATTGCTGCTGCGTTAAGCCTGGCAGGTTGCTCGGCGACAGCACCCGTTAGCCCAACTAACACCGCGGCCAGTGCCACCGCGATAGAAGCCCATATGCAGTTTCTGGCCTCAGATGCATTAGCCGGGCGTGACACCGGCAGTAACGAGCATGAAATTGCCTCACTGTATATTGCTAGCCAGTTACAGGCGCTGGGGTTAAAGCCGGCCGGTGACAATGGCAGCTATTTGCAGCGCGTGCCACTGCGAAAAGCCCGTTTGGCGCAAGACAGTGCCAAATTTACCCTGCATGTTGACGGTGTAAGCACTGAGCTGGCGTACCCCAAGGCCTTTTTTACCGGCCCCAGTTTGCAATTTGCCAACACAGAAGTGACAGCGCCTTTGGTATTCGCCGGTTATGGTTTGGTATCAAAAGAATTTGGCCTGGACGATTACGCCAATTTAGATGTGGCTGGCAAAATTGTGGTATTGCTCTCGGGTCGCCCCGACAGCTTACCCAGTGAAGAAGCCGCGCATTTAAACAGCCTGAAAACCCGCCTGGCCGCCGAGCGTGGCGCAGTGGGTATTATTACCCTGCATACGCCAAAGCAGGAAAAAGTGCGGCCTTATGCCAGCAGTTTGCTGTATTTAAACACGCCATCAATGGAATGGCTGCAGACCGATGGCACACCCGCTGACAGCTACCCAAATTTAAAAGCTGGCGCTTACGTGCATCCTGATGCGGCAGCCGCGTTCTTTAGCAAAGCACCGCTGTCGCTTGAAGCGATTTTTGCCACTTTAGATGCGCCCAAAGGCCCGGCAGGCTTTGAGCTTGGCGTGTCGGCCACCTTAAGCCGCAGCAGCCTGCATGAGGATATCAGCAGCCCCAATGTCGTAGCCGTGCTGGAAGGCTCAGATCCTAAGCTGAAAGACGAGTACGTGGTTATTACCGCGCACTCAGATCATATCGGTTTTAGCAACGATTTACGCAGCGAAGATAAAATTAATAACGGCGCGATGGACAACGCTGCCGGCGTGGCCATTTTGTTGGAAACTGCCCGTCAGTTTGCCAGTCTGGCGCAAAAACCGAAGCGGTCGATTTTGTTTTTAGTGGTAACCGGTGAAGAAAAGGGCCTGCTGGGCGCCGACTATTTTGCCAATAACCCAACCCGACCTATCGATAAACTGGTCGCCAACGTTAACCTGGACATGCCAGTACTACTGTACCCCTTTGCCGATATGATTGCCTTTGGTGCTAATCACTCGTCGCTAGGTAAAGTGGTTGAGCAGGCAGCCGCCAAAGAGGGCATTGCTTTAAGCGCCGATCCTATGCCGGAGCAGGCCATTTTTACCCGCTCAGATCACTACACGCTAGTGAAAAAGGGCGTACCAGCGGTGTTTTTAATGACTGGCTTTAAATCGCAGGATCCCAAGCAGGATGGCGGTAAGGTGTGGGCCAGCTTTTTTGCCAAGCATTACCATAAGCCATCGGACGATATTCCAAGCTTAATTAAAGACTACGGCGCAATACGCTATGATTTTGGCGCCATCTTTGCCGATATTAACTTTAATATCGCACTAGACGTGGCCAATACCGAGCAGCGGCCTTACTGGTTAAAAAGCAGCTTTTTCCATGATGTGTTTGGTCAGCCGTATAACCGTGAAGAGGTAAAGTAAGACAGCATAGAGCTCTGCACTCCGGAGTCGAACCGGATTGCTCACGCTAACACGCCGTAAACCCATCCCTGGGGGCTCGTCTCAGCCCGTCCAGGGCTTCAACGGTTAGCTTAGAGCAATCCGATTCTCTTCTTTTGTGGTGTGTGAGAGAGTTGAGTTTTACTCAAGATAATTAACCGCCGGCCCATTTGGTTTTAAAGCCCTCTGCCTGTAATAACTGCTCTACCAACTCGCGCTTATCACCCTGTATTTCAATAACGCCGTCTTTTACTGCACCACCGCAGGCGCATTTTTTCTTAAGCTTCGCAGCAAGTTGCACCAACTCGTCATGGGGTTTGGCAATGCCGCTAATGGTTAGTACCGCTTTGCCTCCGCGGCCCTTGGTCTCCCTGCGGATACGCACAGCGCCATCAGAAAAAGCTTCACCGGTAGGCTTTTTTGCTGTTTTATCTGCGCTAATGCGGCCACTGTCGGTGCTGTATACCAGATTAGCATCCGTTTTCACTGGCGTTGATTGCCCCTCTGGGTTCATTTTTGCCTGCCAGTCGGCCAGAGAAAGTTTATTTTCTGCCATAAAAAGCTCGCTTTACTTTACAAGGCTGTCAGCTTAAACATCCAATGCAGTCCCGGCAACATTTTCCCGTTATCGTGGGCTTACAGCTTGGATTTTTGTTGGCTTCTGGTAAAATGCGTCACAATTTTTAGAAATCTGGATGGCTATAATGTCTGATGTTTCTGTTGCTGTAACCGACTATTTGCAGCGCTCTGGTTTGTCTATTCAGTTTGCTGATGTTGCTGCTGATATTGCTGCGAAGGTACAGCGGCATTTGGACGCCTTACAGGCCTATATTGAGACGGCAGCAGTACCTGCCTTGCAATGGCAGTATAAAGTGCCTGAGTTGGGCGAGGGCGGTGCCTGTTCTCTATTTGGCCAGCTCTCTGAAGAGCCTTATGATTTAACGGCCATTTTGGGCGGCCAAACAGCCACTAACCAGCAGGCGCTTGCAGCGCTAAGTAAAATAGCGGCGTTTTATCAGCAACAGTCTGGTTTAGACTGGTTTGGTATTTATCAGGCGCGCCCTAATATAGCCGGCGAGCCGGTGCTGGTAAAGCTGGCTTATTATGGCGCGGCTTCAAGGGCCGAGTTTCCGCTTAACAGCGAATTTGCCAAAATCAGCAATAACAGCACTGTGGGTTTAACCGGTAAAGCAAAAGTGATTAACGATGTGGCGGCCTATTTAGGTACCGGTGGCGAGTACTACACCTGCGATCCTAAGGTGCAGGCGGAAGCCTGTTTGCCTCTGTTTGACCAATCAGGCAAAATAGTCGGCATTGTCGATGCAGAAGATTTTCATAAAAACGTCTTTACCACAGATGCCTTAGCACTGCTGGTAGCGGTTTGTTTAACGGTGCCGGCCTATTTGCCTTAACCGCCTTTTTAATGCAACTTAACCTCAGGTAGAACAATATGTTTGCTCAGTTACAACCGGTGGCCACCGATCCGATTTTAGGCTTGATGGCAGCTTATAAAGAAGATCCAAACCCAAACAAAGTAGACCTTGGCGTTGGAGTGTATAAAGACGAGCAGGGCCACACGGCGGTACTGAAGTGCGTTAAAGAAGCAGAAGCGCTGCGCTTAAAACAGGAAGACAGCAAAACCTATATCGGCATGGCCGGTGATTTAGGTTTTAACGCTCATATCGAAAAGCTGGCCTTCGGTAACAGCCATAAAGTACTGCTGGCCAACCGGGTAACCACTGCCCATACGCCAGGCGGCACCGGCGCGCTGCGTGTCGCTGCCGAGTTTATTAAAAAAGCCAATCCTAATGCCACCATTTGGGTGACTAATCCAACCTGGGCTAACCATATTTCATTGTTTCAGGCCGCTGGCCTTAAAGTTAAAGAGTATAGCTACTACGATTACAGCACCAAGGGCTTAAACGAAGAGGCGATGTTTGCTGAGCTGGCCACGGTACCTGCCGGTGATGTGGTGCTGGTTCATGCCTGCTGTCATAACCCCAGTGGTATGGACTTAACCTTTGCCCAGTGGCAGCGCTTTACTGATCTTGCCAAAGTGCGCGGTTTTACACCGCTGGTGGATATGGCCTATCAGGGTTTTGGCGAAGGCCTGGACGAAGACGCGCGCGGTCTGCGTTATTTAGCTGAGCAGGTTGAAGAGATGATCCTGTGCAGCTCTTGCTCGAAAAACTTTGGCCTGTACCGTGAGCGTATCGGTGCCGTGTCCATAGTTGCCGCTGACAGCAAAGTGGCCGATGTTGCCAAAGTAAACCTGCTAAGCGTAGTACGCAGCATTTATTCAATGCCACCGGCACACGGTGCTATTATCGTGGCAAATATTTTAAACAGCCAGGAGCTGACAGCGCTGTGGCATGAAGAGCTGGCCGAAATGCGTAACCGTATTAACAGCTACCGGCAGTTAATTATTGATAAGTTAAAAGCGGAAGGCGTGCAGCAGGACTTCAGCTTTATTACCCGTCAGCACGGTATGTTTAGCTTTTTGGGTATTAATAAAGCGCAAATTGACCGGCTGCGCAGCGAGTTCAGCATTTACATGGTCGGCTCCAGCCGGGTCAGTATTGCTGGTTTAAACCACAGCAACATTGATTATTTTGCTAAAGCTGTTGCCACAGTGCTGAAAGATTAATGCTGGTGTTATAGATAAAAACCGCAGTTCGCTGCGGTTTTTTTATGCTAACAGAAAACCTTCGATATGCTGCGCCACCACAGCAGCCTGCGTCATATGGCAATGATGGCCGCCGCTTACGGTCTCCAGTGTCAGCCTCGGATAATAGCGGGCCCAGTGTTGTACATTAGGATAAAAAGCACTGTCCTTGGCCGCTATGGCCAATACCGGACAGCTTACTGCCGCCGCTAGCGCCTGGCCTTGCTCTGGGGTTAACCGATACACCGAGCTATGCCTGAGGCGCATATCGGCGCGCCAGCTAAGGCCATCTGCTGTGGCAACTGTGCCGCGCTCGGCCAGCAGTAAGGCTTCTGTCAGGCTAAAGTCACTTTGCTTTTGTCTTGCCGTTGCTGCCTCTGTCAGATTGGCATAGCAGGGCATACGTGCCGTGGCCTTAAGGCGCGATTTAATACCATCGCGCAGCTGCTTAGCGGCGTTTGCTGCGCTATCAGTGACAAAGCCCAGGCTGTCAATCAGCACCAGCCTTTGCACCAGCTCAGGAAAACTGGCGGCCAGCGCCGTCGCCACCATAGCGCCCATCGAATGGCCAATGATAGTCAGTTGTTGCCAGCCCTGCTGTTGGCATAGTTGTACAATATCTTCGACATGATCAAAGAAATAATAACGCGCATCAGCACTGCGGTGACTGCTATAGCCATGGCCGGCAAACTCAAGAGCAACCAAGGGTATATCTGTTAAATGCTGTGCCAGTGGTATAAAACTGGCAGCATTATCCAGCCAGCCATGTAAACATAAAACCGGCGCTACAGCTACCTGCTGATTGCTCAGTGCCGTCAGTGACCGTTCACCAACGGCATACTGCAACGCATAGGGTAGGTCAGACACGCTTGTTATTTCACCAACGTTTGCGCGGTTTTAATGTAGTTGTCACCACTTTGCTTGGCAGTGGCGGTATCCATGCGCTCTGACGCAATATGCAGCTGTTCCAGCGTGTCTTTAAGCTTGCCGGTTTCGCTGTGGATCTTCTCCAGCGCCACTTCCAGCGTGTACGTCAACTGATGGATCTCTGCCATGGCCTGCGGTGTCAGCTCGGCGCTTAACAGCGTCTTTAATTTGGCATTGTACTCAGTGAAATTGGTTACGGCTTGCTCCAGTGTGTCTGCCTGTTTACCTGTAAAGTGATCTGGACGGTCGTCGGCTGCTGCAGCAGTAAAAGCCAGCATGCCAGCAGTGATAAATAATGCACTTAACAACGATTTCATGGTAATGCCTCTGATATGTAAATGAGAATATTTCGCATGTAATTTAGCATGGTTGCTCCTGCCTGACCAGTGCCGGCACAAAAATTGTTTCTGCTGTCTGATAGCAGCAAATTTATCACTAAATTGATTAGTGAAATTAAGTCAAAATTCATGCTGGTAATATTGGCGTTTTATTCAGTTAAACGCTTGCGCTGCCGATTTTATTGGGTTGCTTGCGCATAAATTGCTATTTTTTCCGCATTTAAATTAATTTTTATCTCGTGTTTTTTGCATCTCAACTTAGCACTGGCTGAATTCAAAATGAATTTTCTCCCGATAATACATTAATTAAAGTAATGCTTTGGTGGTAATTTATCTCGTTCGTGTAAGGTAAAAATAACCGGCATAATGCTCACAGTTTAAACAATGTTGATAACCAAGAGGTGAATAATGAGCGCAGTTCAGACTACCGCAACCAAGCATAGCTTAGCCGCAACGCGTGCACACGGCGTCGCGCGCTCGTTGATGCTACGTAAACTCAACCGGCTGTTGGCCGCGTTTGGCCGGGCCATGCATAGCAGTCACCTGGTGCATACCAAGTAAGGTTGTTACCGAATAGGTACTTAGCCGTTTCTCCGAAAAGCCACGCGATCCCAACCCGCGTGGCTTTTCTTTTTTGCTATCTTGTTGTGCGCTATGGCCTGCAGTAGAGTAAAGTCGGTGGCAATATAGGAGACGGATAATGCGTCAGCACGAGCAGATTAATTATATTGAGTTGCCCGCCGCCGATTTGGCCGCGATAAAGCAGTTTTATACTGGCGTATTTGGCTGGGTGTTTGCCGATTATGGCCATGATTATATTGCGTTTGCCAATTCAGGCTTAGATGGCGGTTTTTATCGCTCAACCCTGACATCAAAAGTGGCAGCAGGAGCGGCGTTAGTAGTGCTTTACAGCAAAGATTTAGCCGGCTGTGAAAAGCGTATCGTTGCCGCCGGCGGCAACATTATAAAGCCGGTGTTTAGTTTTCCAGGTGGGCGCCGCTTTCACTTTACTGATCCGCATGGAAACGAGCTGGCAGTGTGGTCTGAGCAATAACTGCTGCAATGGCTTAGTGTGGCACCAAGGCAAGCTCAGGCACGGCAGTAGCCTGAGCACCTTATTGCTGTTTAACATCATCTCAGCCTCTTACTGTTTAGCTGTCGGCTCTTTAACTGCATTTGTCTGAGGTGTGGCTTGCAGCAGTTGTTGCTGTGCCTGCTCAGTACCTGAGCTGAAGAATAGCTCGGCAGCCGTTTTTTCCAGCGCGGCTTTAGCTTGTTGCTTAATGTTAGCGCTAAGCTCGGTCAGCTGTGTGCTAACCGCCTGGGTCAGATTCTCTGTCAGGCTATTGGCATGCGCGGGTAAGGTGAAAGCCAGAGTTAAGGTAGCGGCCAGCGTTAATTTAGTCAGAGTGTTCATTTATCCTATCCTTTTCAGTGGTTGTGGTTTACTACAACCTGTGTGTTTCAAGTGGCGTGCCAGTATGATGGTTTTGTTTATCTAGCTGATTTTTATCTATATTATTTATTGTTCTTTGAAGTGAGGTATGTCAGGTAGCTAAAGTGACTAATGCTGACTGGCAAAAATGGCTAAGAATTAGTCATTTTGACATCGCGTTTTTACCGGTGTACTGACAGTAAAATGCGCTATGCTTTGCTCAACGGTGTAGTGAGATAGCGAGTGTTATGCGTAATGTTTGTTGTTTGCTTTGGTTATTGTGTTGCTTACCCATTTGTGCACAGCCAAAACTTAGAGTGGTAACCGAGTTATCGCCGCCGCATCAAATCTGGCAGGACGGAAAGGTGGCAGGCTTAAGCACTGAGCTGGTGCAGGCAATACTGACCGAGGCGGGGTTAACGGCTGAAATTGAGATGTTTCCCTGGGCCAGATCGCTGCATCTGGCGCGCAGCCAACCTAATGTACTGATTTACAACCTGGCGCGCACGCCTGAGCGCGAAAATGACTTCCACTGGATCGGTACAGTTGCTGCTTATCAGCTGGGGTTTGTCGCGTTAAGCTACCGGCAGGATATTCATATCAGACATCTGGATGAGGCAAGACCCTACAGTATAGCGGTACAACGTGATGATATATCGGCTGATTTTCTCCGGCAGCAAGGCTTTACGCCCGGCCAGCAACTGGTGTTGGCGGCAGATGTGGGGGAGTCCTGGCATTTGTTGTTAAACGCTAAGGTCGATTTGGTGATTGATGACCCTGTCGCCTTGGTCGATATGGCGGCGGTAGTAGGCCTGCCAGACAGCGCAGTACGTTTTGTTTATGCCATCCCGCAGTTAGCACAACAAACCTGGTTGGCAGCCAGTATTGAGACTCCACAAACCTTGGTCCTGCGCTTACAGCAGGCACATGCCAAAGTGGCCACCACAGCGCAATACCAGAGCATTATGACTTCGCAGTACCGGCAGCAGACTAAAGTGGCGACTGACTTAAATTAAAAACGCCCGGCAGTGCGGGCGTTTATGTTAAGGGTGTTTAAATACGTTTGTATTTAATCCGGTGCGGCTGCAGGGCATCGGCACCGTAGGTGGCTTTTAACCAGGCTTCATAGTCGGAGTAGTTACCTTCAAAGAAGTTAACCTTACCTTCATCGCGGTAATCCAGAATATGGGTGGCGATACGGTCGAGAAACCAACGGTCATGCGAGATCACCATAGCGCAGCCCGGGAAGTCTAGCAGCGCGTTTTCCAATGCCCGTAAGGTTTCTACGTCCAGATCGTTGGTTGGCTCGTCCAGCAGCAACATATTGCCGCCGGCTTTTAACAGCGCGGCTAAGTGCACGCGGTTACGCTCACCGCCAGACAGCTCGCCGATAAACTTCTGCTGGTCGTTACCCTTAAAGTTAAAGCGGCCAACATAAGCCCGGCTTGGGATCTGGAAGTTACCGATTTGCAGCATATCCTGACCATTGGATATCTCCTGCCACACAGTGTTTTTCGGGTTCATCTTGTCGCGGAACTGATCAACACTGGCAATGTGAACGGTTTCACCGACACTGATCTCACCTGCGTCGGCCTTTTCTGTACCGCTAATCATCTTAAACAGGGTAGATTTACCGGCACCGTTCGGGCCGATAATGCCAACAATGGCGCCTTTAGGAATGCTAAAGCTTAAATCGTCAATCAGTATCCGATCGCCAAAGGTTTTACGCAGGTGGTTAACTTCCAGCACTTTGTCACCCAGGCGCGGCCCTGGCGGAATAAATAGCTCGTTGGTCTCATTACGCTTTTGAAATTCCTGGCTTTGCAGTTCTTCAAAGCGGGCCATACGCGCCTTGCTCTTGGCATGGCGGCCTTTAGGGTTAGTGCGTACCCACTCCAATTCTTGCTTGATAGAGCGCTGGCGGGCATTTTCGGTCTTTTCTTCCTGTGCCAGACGGGCTTCTTTTTGCTCCAGCCAGCTAGAGTAATTACCCTCCCAAGGAATACCCTCACCGCGGTCGAGCTCTAAAATCCAGCCCGCCACGTTATCAAGGAAGTAACGGTCGTGGGTAATGGCCACAACTGTACCCGGATAATCATGCAGAAAGCGCTCTAACCAGGCGACGGACTCGGCATCCAGGTGGTTAGTCGGCTCGTCCAGCAGTAGCATGTCCGGCCGCTCAAGCACCAGACGGCAAATGGCGACCCGGCGGCGTTCTCCACCGGATAAATGTTCAATTTTGGCATCCCATGGCGGCAGACGCAGTGAATCAGCGGCGCGCTCCAGTGTATTGTCCAGGTTGTGGCCATCTTTGGCCTGAATTAACGCCTCAAGCTCACCCTGTTCACGGGCTAAAGCATCAAAGTCGGCATTTTCATCAGCGTAAGCGGCGTATACTTCATCTAAGCGGGCAAAAGCCTTTTTAACGTCAGCAACGGCTTCTTCCACCACCTCTTTTACGGTTTTGTTCGGGTCGAGCTCAGGCTCTTGTGGCAGGTAACCAATTTTGGTACCGGCTAAAGCGCGCGCTTCGCCTTCAAACTCTTTGTCTACCCCGGCCATAATGCGCAGCAGGGTAGATTTACCCGAGCCGTTTAAACCCAGCACACCAATTTTGGCACCGGGAAAGAAAGAGAGTGAAATGTCTTTTAAAATAGTACGCTTAGGTGGAACCACCTTAGATACGCGATACATCGAATAGATATACTGAGCCATAAAATCACGCTTATCGTTGCCATTGTAAGTGGGCGTAATTGTACGTTATTTTCCGCCGACAGGGAAAGCAGACAGCGGTGGCGCAAGATAAAACTCGCTTTTGGCCGGCGCTTTCTGGTCTAATAGCAGCTGGTAGATTAGCCTGGTAGGTATAAGTATGAGTCAGTTTGCGCAGGATCCGAGTTTTCAACGTTTCGTTGAAGAAGCCAAAACGCACGGTGTAGTGTACGTATTGGCTGACGGCGAAGACTTATTGGTAGTCGAATCGGTTGAGTTTGAAGACACTGACGTGATGCCATTCTGGTCAGATGAAGCGTCGGCTAAAGCCCATTGCTCTGAAGAGTGGGCAGTTTACAAACCGGAGGCGATACCGCTGGACGTGTTTTGCGAAGGCTGGTTAAAAGAGATGTACGACGATGGCGTATTAATCGGCACCAACTGGGATGACAGTTTAAACGGCCCGGAAGTGGAGCCGCGTGAGCTGCTTGAAGCGCTGTCTTTGGTACAGTAACCCCCCTGCCTTATACACAGCTGCCGTTTAGCGCAGCTGTGGTCGTGATATAAATGGCAAAAAAATGACTTTACCCGTAAACTATCGGCTTTAGCGGCACGTATTGTTGGTTACACAGCCGGTTTGGATATAGTTATGTTATCACAAGAAGCAATATTGGTACGCAGTGCACTGGAAGCCCAGGGGCTTGAAACGCCTATGCTGGAAAATGGCCTGTCGCGCGATCAAAAATACAGCAAAATCAGTGCGCTGATGACAGAAGTGGTCAGCACACTAGGGCTGGATTTACAGGATGACAGCCTGAGCGAAACACCGCACCGCATCGCCAAAATGTATGTCGACGAGATTTTTGGCGGGCTCGACTACAAAAATTTCCCCAAGATCGCCCTCATCGACAACAAGATGCAGGTAAAAGAAATGGTGAAGGTCAAAGACATTAGCTTTACCAGCACCTGTGAGCATCATTTTGTCACCATTGATGGTAGTGCTACCGTGGCGTATATTCCGGAAAAGCGCATTATTGGCTTGTCGAAAATAAACCGTATTGTGCGATTTTTTGCCCAGCGGCCCCAGGTGCAGGAGCGGTTAACCCAGCAAATTTTAGTGGCGCTGCAAACCCTGCTGCAAACCAAAAATGTGGCGGTGACCATGGACGCTGTGCACTACTGTGTAAAATCACGTGGTGTAATGGATGTAAACTCTAAAACTCAAACCACGGCACTGGGCGGCATTTTTAAAGATGACGGCCGTACCCGTGCAGAGTTTTTAGCCCGCTACTAAATACAAGGTTTAGTTATGATACGAAGGCGCCAAACGGCGCCTTTTTGCTTGCTTACTGCCACAAGTTAGCTGCGCTGCGGCCAACATAGAGTTTTTGCCGCTATTGCAGTAGTATCAACGGGTATACCGCAAATACTACAAGGGTAAAGATGATTCCGGTTGAGTTTATTTTGCTGGCGCTGGCGCCGGTGTTTTTGGGTTTTATTGCCTGGGAGTGGTGGCGTACCGAGCGTGCAGGCAAAGCCTGGTATCGCTGGCAGGATACGCTGACCAACGCGGTACTGGCCTTGCTACACCAGGGCAGTGATATGCTGGCGCTATTGCTGTTAATGCCGTTTTTTCTCTGGCTGCATCAGTTTCGTTTACTTGAGATTGAGCTTAGCGTTATCACCGTAGCGCTGGCGTTTTTAATCCAGGATTTTCTTTACTACTGGTTTCACCGCGCCTCACATCATATCCGCTGGCTGTGGGCCTCGCATGTGGTGCACCACAGTTCGCGGCAAATGAACTTCAGTACAGCACTCAGACAAAGCCTGATGTATCCGCTGTCGGGCATGTGGTTGTTCTGGACGCCAATGATCCTGCTGGGCTTTGCCCCGGCTGTGGTGTTTGCGGTTGTTGCCATTAACCTGGCGTTTCAGTTTTTTGTCCACACCCAATCGGTACGCCGGCTCGGGGGGCTGGAATGGCTGTTCAACACGCCGTCACATCATCGGGTGCATCATGCCTGTAATCCGGCTTACATCGATAAAAATTTTGCTGGTGTGCTGATTATATGGGATCGCTTGTTTGGCACTTACGTGCCCGAGCGCGATGATGAACCTTGCCGTTACGGCATTACCGAAGATTTTACCTCTGATAATCCCGTCACCATTACTTTTTATGAGTGGCGTCGTATGCTACAGGACGCGCTGACTGCGCGCTCACTGCGGCAGCTGCTGAGCAGCTTGTTCGGCGCGCCAAAGCGGGCCGGTAATGACTGAAACTAGGTTAATTTTGCCCACTGCTAAAGATTGGGCTGCAACCACAGCTTTTATACACTACGCTTGAGGTAAGCTAATAACGCCTTGAGGTGTAATATGAAAACTTACATGCTGTTGGTCGTTGTAGTATCTATCTCTATGCTCGGCTGCAAACCGGCTGAGCAAGCTACCATTAATCCTGTTAAAACTGCAGCGCTGGCAGAGGTCACTGCGCCAGCTTGTCATCTCACCATGGGCATTGACGCCTGGGAGCCATATCAGTACATGAGTGTCGGCAATAATGTTACCGGGCTCGATGTTGAACTGGTGCAGGCAGTTGCCAAAGACATGAAATGCGAGTTGGACGTAGTGCAAGGCAGCTGGTTGGAACTGCTCACCTTACTCAAAGAAGGCAATATCGATTTTGTGCTGGGCGCCTCGAAAACGGCGGACCGTGAAGATTTTGCTTATTTTTCAGAGCCGTACCGACAAGAGCGTTTTCAGCTTTATGTACGCCGTGATGATAGCGCTTTAAACTACGATAGCCTGCAAGCCTTTGTAGCTGCAGGGCATAAAGTTGGGGTGGTGAACGAGTACTTTTATGGCGATGAAGTGGCGGCGTTGTATGAGGATGACAGTCATCGAGACAAATTTGTTGGTGCCATTATTAGCGAGTTGAATATGGCCCGCTTGCTGGATGAGGAAATCGACGGTCTCTTGGAAGACAGCTATGTCGGTGCATCCATTTTGCGCCGTAAGGGCCTGGATAAATACATAGTGCCGCATACGATCAGCCTTGGCAGTTCCGATGTCTATGTGATGTTCAGTAAAGCCTCAGTTACCGAGCAGCAGGTACAGCAGTTTAATGCCGGGCTGGGGCGGTTAAAAGCTGATGGCAATTACGAGCAGATAGTAGAAAAATACCGCCATTAACCCGACTGAAACTGCCGGGCTAACAGTGCAGCAGTAAAGCTGGCTTTGAGGTAAAAGCCGCGGGGCAGGGTTTTAATCGGCTCGCCATTGGCGCCAATAGCATCAGTTAAAGCTTTGCTGTTGGCGGCTTTGGGGCGAAGCTGCAAGATTTTGCCCTGGCTACCTTTAATGTTATCAATACCACCTAAGGTGATTTGCTCCATAAGCTCTTCCCAATCCCGCTGCAATGCATGTTGTTGCGCGGCATCGGGCTGCCACAAGAAAGGCGTTGCGATCATCCGCTCTGCTAATGGAATACTACGCTCGGCCAGAATAGGTACCCATAAAACATGCTGCAATTTTTGACACACCCAGGATTGTTGCCACAGTTGGCCAGCCACTCCGGTTAACGCGGCTATACACACATAGGTGCTTTCCAGTGGTTTGCCGTGGCGATCAATTGGCAGTGTTTTAAGTTCGACGCCTAATTGCGGGAAGTCCGGCAGTGCTTTCGCTCCGGCACTGGCGCCCAAAGCCTGCTCTAATAACTGGCCTACCCAGCCCTTATCTTTTTGCAAATTTGCCGGCACAGTGAGCTGCAGTTGCGCAGCAAGCTGGCCCAGTGTTAAGCCGGCTAAACTCTGAGCACGCTGTTGTAATTCACTAATAGAAGTGGGTGCTAACACCATAATCCGTATCTTCCTGCAGGGTTGGGCTACGCTAGCATTTTTTTACGCTATTGGCTGCTTAAAAACGAAGCAAACTAACTTACACACAACAAAGTTAGCGGCCTGGAGTCAGTTTGATTGGTTTAAGGTATTGATATTAAATGGTTTTGCTATTTTGGTTTGCCATGCTGTGATGATGCATTAATAGTTATACAGTGTCTAACTTTGGGTTATAAACAGTTTTATGCACAGACTCTGTGAAAAAGTGCACATTGGTTGGCGGTGTTTAATGTTAATTGTGGATAAGTGTGTAAAAGGTGTGCTGAAAATACCGTTTGCCGAAGCTTGTACTTTGTGAAAGAATCTTTGCTACTAGTGTTTTAAGATCCGCCAGAGGTTTGTGTGATCGATGCCGAAGGGTTTCGCGCCAATGTCGGCATAGTGATTTGTAACCACCAGGGACAGGTGTTTTGGGCAAAACGATATGGTCAGCATTCCTGGCAATATCCACAGGGTGGCATTGACGATGGCGAAACGCCAGAGCAAGCCATGTTTCGCGAGTTACACGAAGAGGTTGGCTTAACTGCTGCAGACGTGGAAATTATTGCCACGACCAAGCACTGGTTAAGGTACAAGTTACCGAAGCGTCTGATCCGCAAAGACAGTAACCCGGTGTGTATTGGCCAGAAACAAAAGTGGTTTTTGTTGCGGCTGACCTGTGCTGATGAAGATGTAAACTTATTAAAAACTACGCACCCGGAATTTGATAGCTGGCGTTGGGTCAGTTACTGGTATCCGGTACGGCAGGTGGTGGCGTTTAAGCGCGAAGTTTACCGGAAAGTCATGAAAGAGTTTGCCCCAGTCGCTTTGCCGTTCATCCGCCGTGAAGGGAAAAAGAAAGTTTAGAACAAAAGCTTAGGCAATTAGCTAAACTGATAATGAGGCTCTTATGTTAGGCCAGTTAAGGCGAATTGTTCAGGACGTAGCACAAGAGCCAGTGCTGCATAACGCGTTAGCTGGCTTAGTAACAAGTGTAAAACAGGCACTGGCAACTGAGTGTTGCTCAGTGTATCTGGCTGACTATTCACAGCAACATTTTATGTTGATGGCCACTGATGGCTTAAATCCTGAGGCCATTGGTAAGGTAGCTATTGGCTTTTCTGAAGGCCTGATTGGCTGGGTAGGTCAGCGTGAAGAGCCGATTAATCTGGCCAAAGCCCATTTGCACCCCCGTTTTAAAGTCACCCCCGAAGTCAGTGAAGATCGCTTCTCAGCCTTTTTAGGCTGCCCAATTATTCACCATCGTAAAGTGCTGGGCGTATTAACCATTCAGCAAGCGGCCGATCGGGTATTTAATGAAGACGAAGAATCCTTCTTAGTGACCCTGGGAGCGCAGTTAGCCTCCGTGCTGGCGAATGCCGAAATGCGTCAGGCCGCCAGTGAAAGTAGCCCAAGCCAGAACCAGACCGGTCAGCTGCAGGGCTTACCCGGTGCACCGGGTATTGCCATTGGTGAGGCCTTGGTGCTTGAGCCGGCTAATGATTTTAACGCCATTTCGTTAAAACGTGCTGACGATGCCGAAAAAGAGCTGGCGCATTTTTATCGTGCGGTAAAAATAACTAAAGCCGAGTTTAACCGGTTATCGGAGCGGATGAGCGGGCATTTGCCGGCAGACGCGCTGGCCATTTTCGATGTGTATCACCAACTGCTGGATGCGGCCAGTTTGGGCCGTGAAATTGAACAGCAGATCGCGGAAGGCTGGTGTGCCAAAAGTGCGTTAAAACGGGTGGTAGAGAAGTTTGCCCGCCAGTTTGACGATATGGACGATGCCTATTTACGTGAGCGCGGCACCGATATCCGCGATTTAGGCCAGCGGGTCTTGAACAACTTACTGGATACCGAGCAGCGCAAAATTAAGCTGCCGGAAAAAGTGGTGCTGGTGGCTGATAACGTCACAGCCACTATGCTGGCAGAAGTACCCCGTGAGCAGCTGGTGGCGATAGTGTCACTGAAAGGCTCGGTTAATTCGCATGCGGCTATCATGGCGCGGGCGCTGGGTATTCCGGCCGTAATGGGTGTCAGTGAGTTGCCGCTACTGCACTGGCAGGGCCAGCGCTTAATTGTTGATGGTTATCAGGGCCATATTCTGTTGTCGCCGGTTGAAGCCATCTGTCAGGAATATCAGCGGCTTATCAGTGAAGATGCGGCGCTAAGTGCGCGTTATCAGGCTGAAATTGCCCTGCCATCGCAGTCAGCCTGCGGTGCGAGCTTTAGCTTGATGGTCAACTCAGGCCTGGCAATAGAGCTGGAAACCACCAATCCGCAATACACCGGCGGTGTCGGCCTGTACCGCACCGAGTTTCCGTTTATCATGCGAAGCCGCTTTCCTACCGAGCAGGAGCAAATAAGCCTGTACCGGCGTGTGTTGGAAAATTATCCGGATAAGCCGGTGATTATGCGCACGTTGGATGTGGGTGGTGACAAAGCGCTGCCATATTTTAGCATTGTCGAAGAAAACCCGTTTTTGGGCTGGCGCGGTATCCGTTTAACCCTGGATCATCCGGAAATATTTCTGGTGCAAATTCGCGCCATGTTAAAAGCCAATCTGGCGCTGGATAACTTGCACATCTTACTGCCAATGATTGCCGATTTGGCAGAAGTCGATGAGTCGGTGCGGCTGATCAAACAAGCCTGTTTTGAAGTCAGTGACGAGCTGGCGATAGAGATGCCAAAGCCTAAAGTGGGTGTGATGATTGAAGTGCCATCCATCATGTATCAGTTACCTGAGCTGGCACTGAAGGTCGATTTCTGCTCAATCGGCACTAACGATCTAACCCAGTATCTGTTGGCGGTTGATCGTAACAACCCCAGGGTAGCCGGCTTGTATGATGCGATGCATCCGGCGGTACTCCGGGCGCTGAATCAGTTGGCGCAGCAGGCGCAGGCTTTGCAGTTTCCCATTAGCGTGTGTGGCGAGCTGGCGGGGGAGCCTTCCGGCGTGCTTCTGCTGGCAGCGATGGGCTACAACAGTTTTAGTATGAATAGCAGTAACCTGGCAAAAATAAAATGGTTGCTGCGTCGGGTAGAAATGTCCGAGCTGGCGCTGCTGTTGCCTGAGGTGTTATCGTGTCAATCCGCGCGCCAGGTGCGGCTCACCACGCAGCGCTTTTTGGAGCAAAAACAACTTCTGAGCCAATTACGTGCATAACGTGCTGTCTGGTTTACCAGCAGCTGTTATACTGCGCGGCCTGAAACCATAATGAGAATTTTGTGCTTAGCATTATCGCTATAACCCTGATTTTAGGTGCCCTGGTTGGCTTCCTGGCCGGTTTGCTGGGTATTGGTGGTGGTCTAGTGGTTGTACCGGCGCTGGTGATATTACTACCGCTGTTTAACATAGTACCGCCGGAGCAGGCTATCTTAATTGCCATTGCTACCTCGCTGGCCTCTATTATCATTACCGCTACCTCGTCGGTTTACGCGCATCATCGCTGGGGTAACGTGCCCTGGTCTGTTGCCGGGGCGGTAATGATAGGTGCCGCTATCGGTGCATGGTGTGTTGGTTATCTGGCGCATCATATCAGTGGCGCTTTGCTTAAAGATATTTTTGGTGCAGCTGTGTTGCTATTGGCGCTGCGTATGTTGGGCTCACGTAGTGCAGTAGGGAAAAGAAGCCTGCCGACGGGCCCTGTAATGGCGGTTTTCTCGGCTGTACTGGGCGGCCTGGCCAGCTTGCTGGGTATAGGTGGCGGTGCGCTGTTTGTGCCCATGCTGAACTATTTTTCTGTTGATATGCGCCGGGCTATTGGCTGTGCGGCTGCCAGTGGCATCGCCATAGCGGTGTTTGGCACCCTGGGTTACGTAATTGCCGGCTGGCAGCACTATCAACTTTCAGATGGCTTTATCGGCTACATTTATCTGCCGGCGCTACTGGGTATAGTCTCGACTTCAGTATTTACTGCGCCAATTGGGGCTAAATTAACCCAGCGTTTGCCGGTGCTGATGATTAAACGGGTATTTGGTGTCTTCCTGCTCTTGGTCGGTGCCAGGATGATTTTAAGTTAAGGGAAATTATGTCTGCTGCTTATATAACCTTTCCACAAATTGACCCGGTGATTTTCTCACTGGGGCCGGTGAGTTTACGCTGGTATGGTCTGATGTATCTGATTGCTTTTGCTCTGGCCTGGTTTCTGGCAAACCGGGCAGCAAAAAAGCCTGGCTCTGGCTGGACCGAGCAGCAAGTTAGCGATCTGCTGTTTATCGGTTTTTTAGGCGTTATTTTAGGCGGGCGTATCGGTTATGTGTTGTTTTATCAGTTCGAACTGTTTTTAGCCGAGCCATTGTACTTGTTCAAAATCTGGACCGGTGGCATGTCATTTCATGGTGGCTTGCTGGGTGTGCTACTGGCGATGGCCTGGTTTGCCAAACGCAATAAAAAGGCCTATCTGGTGCTGGGCGATTTTGTCGCGCCCCTTATTCCGCTGGGGCTGGCAGCCGGACGCCTGGGTAACTTTATTAATGCTGAGCTGTGGGGCCGGCCGACCGATGTGCCCTGGGCGGTGCTGTTTCCCGGCGCCGGGCCTTTACCGCGTCATCCGTCACAACTGTATGAGTTCGCCCTTGAAGGTATTGTATTGTTTGGCTTAATTATGCTGTATCGCCGCTTTAACCCGCCGGCAGGCAGCCTGGGCGGATTATTTTTAGCTGGTTATGGCAGCGCCCGTTTCTTCGTGGAATTTTATCGTGAACCTGATGCCCATCTGGGGCTGTTATCGGCCGGCATGTCGATGGGGCAGTGGTTATCATTACCTATGATTATTGCGGGTATCGGCCTGATTATCTATGCCAACCTGACCCATCAGCCGGTTGCAAAGCAGAACAAGCAAAATAAACAGAGAGCCTGAGCATGCAGCAATATTTAGATTTAATGCGTCATGTGCTGGAGCATGGCCACAAAAAAACGGACCGCACCGGCACCGGCACCATTAGCGTCTTTGGTTACCAAATGCGCTTTAGCCTGCAGCAGGGCTTTCCACTGGTCACAACGAAAAAGTGCCATATGCGTTCTATTATCCACGAGCTGCTGTGGTTTTTGAAAGGCGACACCAATATTGGTTATTTAAAAGACAATGGCGTGTCGATTTGGGACGAATGGGCCACCGCAGACGGTGACTTAGGCCCGGTATATGGTGCCCAGTGGCGTAGCTGGCAGGCGGCAGATGGCCGGGTGATCGATCAGATAAGCCAGCTTATCAGCGACATTAAACGCACACCGGACTCACGCCGCTTAATCGTAAGCGCGTGGAACCCTGCGGTACTACCTGACACCTCTATATCGCCGCGCGACAATGCGGCCTTAGGCAAACAAGCACTGCCACCGTGCCATACGCTGTTTCAGTTTTATGTCAACGATGGCAAGTTATCCTGTCAGCTGTATCAGCGTAGCGCCGACATTTTCTTGGGGGTGCCGTTTAACATTGCCAGCTATGCGCTGCTCACCCTGATGGTAGCCCAGGTGTGTGACTTAGTGCCTGGTGACTTCGTGCATACCTTTGGCGATGCGCATTTGTATTTAAACCATTTAGAGCAGGTGAATACTCAACTGGCACGCACGCCTTATCCGTTGCCACAAATGCAGTTGAACCCGGCGGTAAAAGATATTTTCAGCTTTAAATATGAAGACTTTACCCTGCTGAATTATCAGGCCCACCCACATATTAAAGCCCCTGTGGCAATATAGTGTCAAAAGGCCAGCATCTGTGTTGGCCTGTTTTTTGCAGCTAACTAGCGTTAACAATAGCTTGCACGCAGAGGTTGCATATGAAAGCCATGCTTTGGTTGCTGACGTTGTGGTTGCTCAGCGCCTGTACTCATCAGGTAAGGCCGGTGGTACAACAGGCGCCAACAGCGCTTAGCACCTACTCTTTACACCATTACACCCAACAATTATCTGAACAGTTATTTAAGCAGCTTGAGGCGCAACGTTATAGTGCCGACGGTGTGGCCGTAGCATCGTTTTTACCGGTTAACAGCCTAAGCCTTACGCACACTGACAGCACTGAGCGGCAACTGGCTAATCAGCTTGCCGAGAATATGTTGGTGCACGCCAGACAGCACGGCCTTACTGTGTATGATTACCGGCTGCGTAATAGCCTATTATTAGCGGCTGAGCATGAACAGGCATTGTCCAGACAACTTGACGCTATAGATCCTGCTTCTGATGCCGATACCTTGCTTACCGGCACTTACACCCAGATGGATGACGGCGTGCTGGTGAATGTGCGGCTTATCCGGCTGCAGAACAAACAGGTGCTTGCAGCCGCCAGCGGCTATGTACCGGCCAATGTGCTGTGGCCTGAGCAGCAGGTTGATAAGCGTGGCAATACCTTGTACCGGCGCAGTGCGTCAGGAGAAATCGAATGAAAAAGATCCCTTTGCTAATGGCGTCACTATTGCTGACAGCCTGTGTTCAGCATTATGCGCCTACTGGTGCAGTCGTCGCCGCTGACGACAACAGCCGCGCGGGCGTGACAGACGCTTTTGCCATGCAATCACAGCATGCTGCCAATGAACCCTTGCCGCTACTGACGATTAATGAATACTCCCGTGTGCTGGTGCATGAGCTGATGTCGAACCATCATTCCGCGCAGGAAGGCGGTATGGTAGGGGTGACTGACTTTGCTTATGTCGACACGGCGCTGGATCAGGGCACGGTATTAAGTAACCATTTAAGCGAAGCCATTATGTATGATTTACATAAGTTTGGTGTCGCCGTGCTGGATTACAAAGTAACAGACTATATCCGCGTCACGCCCAGTGGCGACTTTGCGCTAAGCCGCGATTTCACTGAACTAAGCAGCAGCCAGCCGATCCGCTTTGTGGTAACAGGTACCCTCACTGCACATAAACAAGGTGTACTGGTTAATGCCCGCTTAATACGTATTGACAGCAAACAGGTCGTCGCCGCGGCGCGCACTTTTGTGCCTCACCAGGTAGTAGCCGCTGTGCTGGGTAATGCCGGACATGACAAATTACAATTAAAGCAAGGTTAAACCCACTTTGGCTCAAGAACGTTCAGCCGCTGGCGATATACAGATATAACAGCATAATGGTAGAGGTAGCAATGAAAATAGCAGGCGTTTTGGGCCTTGGTATACTGGTTACGGGCTGTCAGCTAATTAACCCTGCTGTTCAGCAACAGGCTACAGGCCCTGGGGCACAGCAACATGAGCCCGCTGTTGAAGTGGCAGTCGGTAATTACTTACCGCCTAATGTGGCCATAATGCAGCCGACTAAACCTCTGAGTGATTATGCCGCCGAGTTAGCCCTGCAGCTGCTGCAGTCTATGCAATATCAAACGCCGTCACAGCCTATTGCGATTAGCTCCTTTGTAAAGCTTGACGCGGCCTTGTCACATAGTAATGCACTGGGCAATCAACTGGCGGAGCATTTATTTGTTCAGTTGCATCGTCTTGGTGTTGCGGTGGCAGATATTAAAGTAACCCGCCATATTCGCGTTACGCCGCAGGGTGACATTGCCCTTAGCCGGGGTGCCTACCTGGATAAACAACAACGTGCAGCTTATGTTCTCACTGGCACTATGCTGCAGGATAATGCCGGCGTGGTGGTTAATGCCCGGGTAGTTAACCTGCAGAGTAAAGCACTGCTGGCCAGTGGTCAGATCCATATCCCGCAGTTTGTACTGGCATCTGCCCAAACTCAGCAGCAAGCGCCCTGAACACTCAGGGCGGTAACGGAATAAACTCTTCCTCATCATCAACCACTTTAGCAAAGCGACCGGCGGCCCAATCCTGCCGGGCCTGTTCAATACGCTCTTTGCGGCTGGAGATAAAATTCCAGTTAATAAAACGTGGCCCGACATTGTCACCGCCAATAATGGCCAGGCGGCTGTCGGTATTGGCCCGCACGCTAACCTTGGGCGTATCGTTAAATACGGCCATGCAGTGCGGTGTAAGCTCGGTGTCTTTCGCGCTGACACTGCCCGAAACCAGATATAAAGCACGCTCTGGCGCATCAGGCAGCACTAGGCTTTGGCCCGCTTTTAACTGCGCTTCAACATACAAGGTGTTGGCAAAGGTTTTTACCGGTGAGCGTACGCCGTAAGCCTCGCCAATCAGCACCCGCACAGCTACGCCTGATACATTTAGTGCCGGGATTTCACCAGCGGGGTAGTGATAAAACGCCGGCGCAATTTCTTCATCGGCAACGGGCAGGGCTAACCACAGCTGCAAACCATCTAAGTGGTGAACCGAATCAGTTACCTCAGGCCGCTCGCGTTCAGAGTGGGTAATGCCAGAGCCTGCCACCATCAGGTTAATATCGCCAGGGCGAATACACTGCTTACTGCCTAACGAGTCACGGTGCAAAATTTCACCGTCAAACAGGTAAGTCACCGTGGCCAGATTAATATGCGGATGCGGCCGCACATTCACACCCTGGCCCGGGCCAAACTGCGCCGGGCCCATATGGTCAAAGAAAATCCAGGGGCCAACCATCTTGCGGGCCCGCGTTGGCAGCAAACGCTTAACCTTAAAGTCGCCTAAATCGGTTTCACGCGGCTGAATAATAAGCTCAATCGCATCACAACCTTGCTCTACTGTGCAATCAAGTTCAGTGTCGTTGTTTTCAATACTCATCAGCGTCACCTGTTTTGCTATTAACAGCTGCCAGCATGGACAGCTATGACGCAAAATGCAAGTTAGGTACTAAACAGCAAAGGAGAAAATGGTGTGGGAATGGCTGCCCCAACAGGAATCGAACATCCAGATATATCAAGGCTTAGCGCCTTATTTTTAAAAGCTGTGGTGCAACCTGTGGTGCAAAAACTTTGGGTTATGTTTTATGCTCATCGCGACCTCAGTCACGCATACCTAATATACTGATAAAGCAGCCAAATCGTCAATTAATGACATGAAACAGTCGGGCAGTTTTTGCGTTTATTCTGCTGCAGAAATGAGGGGGCTATTTTGGCGAAAATAGACGCTAAATTTCGCCGGGTTATTTTCTGGCTAGGTACAGCGCACCTAAAACAAGCGTTTTCATGTGCGCAGATCTTAGTGACAATAATTTGGCGTCAAAGACAGCTAAATCTTAGCTGACCTTAAGCTCAATTCCGTATTGCTGAAACAGCCCGATGTCCCGTTGAAACCAGTGCTTAAAGGCACTGGTGTCATAGCCATGCAGCTCGGCAAGTTCGGCGTAACGCACGGCGGTTTTCAGTAAATCGCCGTAGCGCCATATTTTGCCGTAAGCCACCACGTTCATGCTGGGCTGCTCACCTAAAATCTGAATAGCCTGCATTACCTTGTGCAAGTAACGCAGTTCATTGGTCTGCTGCTCAGTCACGTTTAGTGTTGTGTTTTGGCTCATGGCGATGGCTCCTATTTGCATTGCCTGAGCTTAGGTTGTCGGCCAATTTTTGAAAAGCCTTAACGCGCCGGGTAAAATTTAACCTGTATCTTTTGCTTACATATGTTTAGTTAAAACGCATGGCTGCGTATTTCTTCTAAATTCGCCACCATAATTTGCTGCGCCTCCGGGCGGGCTTCTATTTTCGCCAAATCCAGGTTTAGCGCTTGCACGGCATAAGGCACCAGGGCAGAGCGCACTGGTATTACCCGTTTGCCATCTATCATGTTGTAGTCCTCGGCAATAATGGCTTTTTGGTAATCAGTTAAGCGTGAGTCTGGCATCAGGATAATGTTCACTATCGTATTCCATCGCTCGTCATCTTCCCGGCGCATATCCGCATCACCTTCAATGTCATTAATGCCACGAAAGCGGCTTAACACAAAGTCCCGAAAGTCGCGGTTTTTCTCGCAATAGGCACGCACATGCCAGCGCAGGTGAGTGCACACCAAAGTATGCGGGGCAATAATGCGGCTTTCTTCATCCGGGCTAGTGAGCGACACATAACCCATATCAATCTTTTTACCGTCACGGGCCGCCTGTACCAGGGCGCGTAAAATATCCGGGTTTACCTGCCGAATCGGTGGGCTTAGCATTTCGGTGTGGGCAAAGCCTAAATCCAGCTGGCTAAAGGTGTGGGCAAAGTCTTTGGTGCTGGCAAGGGCATGCAAGTACTCATCCGCCAGGCCGCTGGTGACTTTCGGTGTAAAGGTGTCACTAGGCTTATAGCCTTTAAGTTTGCTGTCATATACTAAATTACCCGGCGCAACGTCGCGCAGATAGGCATTAATGTCCTTGGACGCCTGCTGGCGGGCTATACCAAAGCTATTGCACAAGTGGTTAGTGGTTAGGCGGCCTTCCCAGAGCGCCACGATCTCAATCAGCCGGTAGCGCATTAACAGCTCCCAACGTATCGGCCAGCCGGTGTTTGTTACTTCCATATCTTTCTAACCTGTCTTGTAGCTGTGTATCATTAAATACTAAGGGTTAATTTGCAGCTTTAGTTGGTCCCAAATTTGGAAATGAAGATTTTGCTGCACCTTAATCTAAGTTAGTAGCAAATATCTGATGGTGGACCTTTCTCGAAAATGCCTATATTACAAACAGGACATAGTTTCCCTTCAAGCTCAAATGAACCTTGCAATCTAACACTGCCGCACTGCAGACAGTTTTTGTTTTCACCAGAAATCAATCTTGACACTTTTTTACAGTCCAAACACAGGTAGTCATTAAGTGACCATAGCATTTTAGGATCGTCGAAAAAGCCATGTGGCAGTCTTTTTCTGATCTCTTGGTCAATTGGGCGAGAACCTAGAGGAAGCGTCATAATTGCTGGCTCACCGTTTTCATCAATACAGCCCATTGATGGAATGCCTGAAAAATGAAACCTGCAATGATTACAAGATATACCCTCAAACATATACATCCCTCATGTTGTTGGTTTTTCCTCAGTAATTCCATCGTAACCAGATAAGTTAGTAAGAAGCTTTGCACGCAATTAGCAATTATAAAAGCGGAGCTGATTCGAATATCTCATCATATGCCTGAAAACCATACACTGAACACCTGAACAGTATGGCGTCAATTTAGAAACGCCTTACTATGACAGCACACGGATGACATGTCACTGTTGGTTACATAAAGCTAAGCGCAGATGATAAGGAAAAGATGCAGGACGCATCGACAGGATGTAACAGGGATTAACTGGCAGGGATGCCACCTTAAGCAAAATAAGGAGAGCACAATGAACTACGCCCAGCGCGAGCTGTTTTTCATCAACCTGAAGCAGCAATTTAGCGATATCTTCCAGGCCAGCAAGGCGGATAAAGACAATGCAGATCTGCGCCTGCGTACCCAGGGCTTTATCCACGCCGGCGAGTTATTAGCGCTTTGTAGCCGTGCGGAAGTACAGCAAGTGATGGAGCAGGTACATCAGGACGTGTTCGGCGTCAGCATTGCCGAGCGTAAACCTAAAGAGCAAACCCGTCGCCAGCAGGCGTTAAAGCTGGGCGATTATGATTACTTTGATGAGCCAGCGTTTAACCGGCTTAGGTGAATGGATGTTAAAGCGCTATTGCATGCGTTTTGAGAAGCAATGTAATCACAAAAGCTTAGGCCTCTCCCGATCAAGAGCGGCTAGAGTATTTATGCTGTACAGTGGTGATTTTTAGAGGTAAATTTATCGGTTATTGCTAATTCAGGGACGAAAAGTGAATTAGCCAATTTGCTGATAACACGTTTTGATAATGCTATAGCCAATTGTACAAGGGATAAAATGCAAAAGATCATTTCAACCAATTTTGAATTTTTGCGGCCGGAAAATGAAAATCTGGCTAACCTCTGTGCATTAGCAGAAGCTGTGTTACACATCGATCCAGGTAGCACTTTAGTGCGCTTGCGTGGCTTTGCTGAAGAACTTACCAAAACCATCTACAAAGCAGAATTGCTGCCACGCATGCCGCAAGCAACATTCTATGAGCTTATTAAGAGCCCAGTATTTGAAGACTGCGTAAGCAAATCACTCATTTACCAAATCAACTTTATCCGTATCAAAGGTAACGATACTGCCCATGGTGCTGAAGGCGAATTACAAAGTGCGCAAATGGCGCTGCGCACGGCGCATCAATTGGCTATTTACCTGGCAGTAAAATATTACGGTAAAGATAAAAACAGTATTCCCGCTTTCGTAGACATACAAGATCCATCAAAAGCATTTAACCAGCTGCAGAAAACTGTATCTGAATACGAGCAAGAGCTAAAAAAGCAGCAGGAAGATCTGCAGAAAATCTTTGAAAAGCTTGATGCCGAACGCGCTAAAAATGCCGATAAAATTGGCCCGCCGCCTAAACCTGTACTACAACGGCAAAAGCAACAAAGCCAGCAAGTTGCTCACAGCTTGCAATGGAGTGAGGCTAAGACCAGGGCATTAATGATTGATGCCATGTTACTTCAAGCCGGTTGGGATGTTACAGATCCAGACAAGGTTGGGCAGGAAGTTGAGGTTGCGTTTCCCAATAACCCCAGTGGCAAAGGGTATGTCGATTATGTGCTATGGGCTGACAATGGCCAGCCTTTGGCGGTAGTTGAAGCTAAAAAGTCGGGTAATACCAGCTTGCAGGCTGGCCGTGAGCAGGCGCGCATGTACGCTGACGCGCTTGAACGGATGGGCTATCAGCGGCCAGTAATTTTCTATACCAACGGATATGAAACCTTTATCTGGGATGATGCCCAATACAATACTTACCGACCGGTTTATGGCTTTTACAGCAAAGACAGTCTCGACTACTTGATTTACCAGCGTCAATACCGTGAAGCTGAGCTGCAGCGTTTTAACCCGGATCTAGATATTGCCGACCGGCCCTACCAAATTGAAGCGATAAAAACCGTTGCGGCACATTTTCAAAATCAGCGGCGAAAAGCGTTAATTATTCAGGCGACCGGCACTGGCAAAACCCGTGTTGCTATTGCATTGGCAGAATTGTTACTCAGAACCGGCTGGGCCAAACGCGTACTGTTTTTATGTGATCGTAAAGAGCTGCGAGTGCAGGCGGATGATGCCTTTAAACAAAACCTACCTTCTGAGCCGCGTTGTGTTATCGGCGAAACCAATAAAATAGACCAAAGTGCTCGCGTCTATATTGCCACTTACCCAGGCATGATAAACCGTTTCGCTCAGCTTGATGTTGGCTTCTTTGACCTCATCATTGCCGATGAGTCACATCGCAGTATCTACAATAAATACCGTGACCTGTTTGACTACTTCGATGCTTTGCAGGTTGGCTTAACTGCAACACCAGTGAAGTTTATTAGCCGCAATACCTTCGATATCTTCGATTGTGAAACCACAGATCCCACTTTTGAATTTGGTTTAGATGCAGCGATCAATAATGAACCGCCTTACCTGGTGCCGTTCAGGGTCAAAGATCTCACTACCGATTTTCTGCGAGAAGGTATTCACTACAGCCAGTTAACGGCTGAGCAGCAACGGCAGTTAGAGGAAGATCTGGGCGAAGAGGAAGCGCGCAACACTACCATTGCGGGTAAGGATATTGGTCGAAAAATTTTCAGCGAAGACACCGACCGTATCATTCTTGAAAACCTGATGAATAATGGCATTAAAGATGACACGGGTTCATTGGTAGGTAAAACCATTATTTTCGCCCAGCGTCAGGATCACGCCGAGCATTTAGCTAAGTTATTTTGCGAGAAGCTGTACCCGCAATATGGCGCTAAGGTGTGCAAAGTTATTCACAACGATATCCCGCATGTAGAAAGCTTGATTAAAGAATTTAAAAAAGCCGATAACGATTTTCGTATTGCTATCTCCGTCGACATGCTTGATACCGGCATCGACGTACCTGAGGTTGTGAACCTGGTATTTGCTAAACCGGTAAAAAGCTGGGTTAAGTTCTGGCAAATGATCGGCCGAGGCACGCGCTTGCGGCCAAACTTGTTTGGGCCGGGCAAGCACAAAACTGAGTTTTTGATTTTTGATCACTACGGCAACTTTGCCTACTTTGATGAAGAATACCAGGAGCCGGAAGATACAGGCGGCAAATCGTTACTGCAAACCACCTTTGAAGCACGTTTACTACTTGCGCAGGCAGCGTTAAAGCATAACCATGCCGAAGCCTTTGATAACGCCGTAGCGCTACTACGCGCCGACATCAATGATTTACCAGACAACAGCGTTGCCGTAAAACGAAAACTGCGCGTGGTGCACCAACTGCAGCAAACTGATTTACTTCAAAAGCTGGATGCAAAAACTCAGCACTTGTTAGTCAATGATATTGCCCCACTGATGGCTGTGCGTGTACTGCGTGATAAACATGCAACCCAGTTAGATAAGCTGATGGCGAATATAGAACGTTGTATGGTTGAGCAAGCAAGCTGCTTTGAAGATGGCCGCAACGAGTTGTTGGCCGAGCTGGATAAGCTGGCGGTTAACATTCAGGCCGTGCGACAAAAAGATACTGTTATTGCCATGGTGCGTAGCGGCGCATTCTGGCACAACCCCAGCATTAAAGCCTTAGAAAAGGTGCGCGAAGAACTGCGCGGCATTATGAAGTATCGCCAGCAGGCTACAGGCCCCGGTTACGAAACTGCTAGCACCCGTACCAGTGATAGCGGGGTGCATGAGGCCGATCGCGAGGTTAAAATTGCCGGTGCAGATGAGGCTATGCTTTATCGGCGCAGGCTAAAAGCCATTTTAGAGCAAATGGTGGCTGCTAACCCGACACTACAAAAAATCCGTAAAGGCGAGCCTATTGCTGAGCATGAACTGCAAAGCCTTACTTCTACCATTCTTACCAGCCACCCTGGTGTAAGCCTTGAGGTGTTAAACGAGTTTTATGGCAGAACGGCAGAGCAGCTGCATATCACCGTACGCGAGATGATTGGCGTAGACGTGCAAGCAATAGAAGAGCACTTTAAGCGCTTTTTACACAGCCATCCCACCCTTACTGCCAAGCAAGTAAGCTTTATGAACCTGCTGAAAACCTATATTGCGCAGCACGGCAGTATTGTAATTGATAAGCTGTATGACGCTCCGTTTACGGCGGTGTCACACGAAGGCATAGATGGCGTGTTTGCCGCCGAGGACATTACCGATTTAATTTCGGCACTTAAACCTTTTATGCAAACTTTACCGGCAACAGCCCCAAACCAACCTAATGCTTCACAGGAGTGACAATGCAAAGTATTGAATGGACTACCAGTTTAATTGTAATGGCTGTTATTGCTGCTGCAGTGTTATTGGCGCTGGGGTATTTTATCGCAAAAGCAGTAGCCAGCAGTAAGGTTGCTGCGTTAAACACACAGTTACAACAAGCCCAGCAAGCGCTGGAGCAAACGAATGGCCAATACCAACAGCTGCAGCAAAAACTTATACTGGCTGAAGACGCCTTACGTCAAAAAGAGCTGTCCGAAAGCAAACTGCAAACTCAGCTCACAGCAGCAGAAACCACCGAGCAGCGGCTAACGGCTGAAATTGCCATTCATAAAGAGGAATATCAGCAGTTAAACCAAAAACAAGATGCCACAACGGAGCAAAAACATATTGCTGAAAAACGGCTGGAAAATGCGCTTACCGATAACGCCGGACAAGCTAAACGGATAGCAGAGCTGCAAGAGCGTCTTGAAAAAACTGAACAAACACTACATCAAGAGCGCGTTCAGGTTAGTCAGTTAAAAGATGCACTGGCAGAAGAAGGTAAAAAAGCCAAACAGCTTGAGGCTTCAAATAACGATGCGCGTGAGCAGTTAAAAGAAATAAAACAGCAATCGGTAGAGCAGCAAGTAAAATACAGCCAGCTCCAAGAGCGCTATCAGACGTTAAGTAACGAGCACACTGAACTGCGAACCACTCTTCAGCGCAAAGACGAGCATTTTAAAGAACAAATGCAGCAACTAAGTGAAACAAAACAGTCACTTACCAAAGAATTTGAAAACCTAGCCAACAAAATATTCGATGAGAAGGGTAAAACCTTTACCCATACTAGCCAGGCCAGTATCGACAATATGCTTAAACCGTTCCGTGAGCAAATTGAAGGCTTCCAAAAGCGGGTTAATGAAGTGCATGACATGTCGCTACAAGGTAACAGCACTCTGAATGCAGAAATTAAAAAGGTGCTGGATATCGGACTGCAAATGAGCAAAGAGGCCAATAATTTAACTTCAGCCTTAAAAGGTGACTCACAGCAGCGGGGGGCCTGGGGGGAGGCGCAGCTTCGCCGAACATTGGAAATGAGCGGCTTGGTTGAAGATGCCCACTACGAAGTGCAAACTGCCTTTAAAGATGCAGAGGGCAGGCAAAAACAAACCGACTATCTGGTTAAGTTGCCAGATGGCAAGCATATTATTATTGACAGTAAAGTGGCTTTGGTGGCTTATGATCGTACTGTCAGCGCACAAACCCCAGAAGAGTACCAGCTGGCGATGGTTGAACATGTTAAAGCCGTACGCAAGCACATTGATGATTTAGCCTCAAAAGACTACACCAACTTAATTGGTATGCGCAGCCCTAACTTTGTGCTGATGTTTATGCCTATTGAGCCTGCCTACATAGAAGCGCTTAAGAATAACAAAGACCTGTTCGAATACGGTTATAAGAAAGGCATTGTGCTGGTATCGCATACCACATTAATACCGATCCTGCGCACCGTTTCCAATCTTTGGATGATCGAGCGCAGTAACGCCGAGGCGCGGGAAATTAGTGAAAAAGCCGGTGAAATCTTTAACCAGGTGTGTTTGGTCGCCGATCGGCTCAGTAAGCTCGGTGGCACCTTAAGCACCGTCAGTAACCACTACAACAACACGGTAAAAGCATTGGCAGGGCAGCAGGGGCTGTATGGCAAGGTGGAGCGCTTTAGTCAATTGTCGGCCAAGGTGAGCAAAAACTTACCACAACTTGAAGCCGCACATATCGATTTTGAAACTGAACGGTTGTCATTAATCGTCGAGCCGGTTGACGACAACGATCTTCAAGCACAAAACAACCGCACGGAAGCCGAGGTTCTGTTAGCATCGCCAGCCGAACCAGAAACAGCACTTAGTGAATAAGCGAGAGAAGTAATGCTAACAGGCCAAATTCGTAACGATATCGACAAACTTTGGGAAAAGTTCTGGACCGGCGGTATCACCAACCCGCTAACGGTTATCGAGCAAATCAGTTATCTGATGTTTGCCCGCATGCTGGATATGCAGGAAGACATGGCCGAACGCAAAGCTAACCGTACCGGTAAAGCCTTTTCGCGTATTTTCCCCAATACACCAGAAGGCCAACTGCTGCGCTGGAAAAATTTTAAGCAAAAAAGCGGTAAAGAGCTGCAAAACCATTTAAAGCAGCAGGTGTTTCCATTTTTTGCCACGCTGGGTAAAAAGTCTGATCAGCAAAACGGTTTGGGCGAAGAGGGTAGCGCTATAGAGGCGCTTGGTCACATTGGCGAGTATATGCAAGATGCCGATCTTGAGATAAAAAACGAGTCGGTATTGGTAAGCGCCATAGAAATGGTAGATGCCTTGCCGCTAACGCAAAGCGATGTAAAAGGCGATATATACGAATACCTGTTAAGTAAGCTCACGACGGCCGGTATAAATGGCCAGTTCCGCACGCCGCGGCATATTATTGATGCCATGATCGAGCTGATGGACCCGCAGCCAACAGATGTTATCTGCGACCCTTCATGCGGCACCGCAGGTTTTTTAGCCCGCACTATGGAATATCTTAACCGGGTGCATTCCAGTGAGGCTGGCACCTTTACCGATGAAGACGGCAATAAGCACTACACCGGGGACAAATTGGAGCCGTTCCGAGACCATATTAACAAGCAGATGTTCTGGGGCTTTGACTTTGACACCACTATGCTGCGCGTATCCAGCATGAACATGGCGCTGCACGGTGTTAATGGTGCCAATATCTTGTATCAGGACAGCTTAAGTAAGTCGATTAAAGAGAATTACCCTCGGCAGGAAGAAAACTTCTTCGACGTTATTCTGGCCAACCCGCCGTTTAAAGGCAGCCTCGACGAAACCAACACCAACCCCGATGTACTGGGTTTGGTTAAAACCAAGAAAACTGAGCTGTTGTTTGTCGCTCACATTCTGCGCTCGCTCAAGCTTGGCGGCCGCGCCGCGGTAATCGTACCCGACGGCGTGCTGTTTGGTTCATCCAAAGCACACCAGCAATTACGCCAGGAACTGCTGGAAAACAATCAGCTTGAAGGTATCGTCAGCTTACCTAGTGGTGTGTTTAAACCCTATGCCGGGGTAAGCACGGCGATATTGCTTTTTACCAAAGGTGGCACGACCGAGCGGGTATGGTTTTACGACCTGCAAGCCGATGGGTACTCGCTTGACGACAGACGCACCGAGCTAAAAGGCGAGGGCTGTAACGACCTGCCAGATGCTATTGCCAAATGGAAACAATACCGCAAACTGGTTGAAGCTAATGCGACAGAGGCCGAAATTCAAAAACTCTTTGGCGATAAAACACAAAAAGCCTTTGTGGTTGATGCCAAAGATATAATCGAGCACAAATTTGACCTATCGATAAACCGCTACAAGCAAGTGGTGTATGCCGAGCAGCAGTATGAAGACCCTAAGCTCATTCTGAAAAAGCTTAAAGCGCTGGAAAGCGAGATTATGACTGATCTGGATGAGCTGGAGGACATGCTGTGATTCAAGTTCAACTATCAGAAGTTGCGGACATCATTCGTGGAGTTAGCTTTTCAAAGGACGAGGTAGAATCAACTAAATCAGAAGGGCTACTACCAGTGATAAGGGCTGGAAGTATCCAAGAGACATTATTGTTAAATGAAGGCCAGGTTTGGGTTCCAAAAGAAAAAATTAGGAAGCAACAAAAGATTCGTCGCGATGATATTGTGATGTGTACATCGTCAGGGAGTCCTGATTTAGTTGGTAAGTGTGCTAAATCAGATATTGATTTCGAAGGCTCCTTTGGTGCATTTTGCGCTGGAATTAGACCCAATAAAGAAAAAGTATCTGCGTCATATCTCTTTCATTTCCTATCGTCACCAGAATTCCGGAATTGGACTAAATCATCTTCTGGTGCAAATATAAAAAATATCCGGATTTCAGAATTATCTGCTTTCGAAATTACACTCCCACCATTAGCCGAGCAAAAACGTATTGCCGCTATTCTGGACAAAGCCGACGCCATCCGCCGCAAACGCCAGCAAGCCATCCAACTCGCTGATGACTTCCTCCGCGCCGTGTTTCTGGAGATGTTTGGTGATCCGGTAACTAATCCAAAGGGCTGGGAGGTAATGAGTTGCTCAGATGCTAGTGAGCAAATTACTGTTGGTGTGGTTGTTAAACCTGCATCTTATTACGTTGACCAGGGTATACCTGCAATTAGGTCATTAAATATCAAAGACAACGGTATAGATGATTCTAATTTTGTATTTTTTTCAAAAGAAGATAATGAAACTCTACTTGCTAAATCAAGAGTCTACGAAAATGACTTAGTACTTGTTCGGTCTGGACAGCCTGGAAAAGCAGCTGTAATTCCAAAGAACTTAGATGGTATAAACGCTATAGATGTACTCATTTTTCGGCCTAAAAAGGTTTTATTTGAATCAAACTACCTTGCTTACTTCTTCAATTCTGGTGCGGGGAAAAGAATAGTATTGTCAGAAGAGCGTGGCCAAGTACAAAAGCACTTAAATGTCGGTTCACTCAATAACTCGATGATTCCTGTGCCACCAAAGAACCTTCAGTTAGAGTTTGTGAGCATTTTGAAATCAGTGCGGGAAAGATTTTCTTCTGAGAATTCAGTTAATCACTTTGAATTGTTCATTACGCTAAGTCAGAGAGCTTTTTCTGGCAAACTCTAAGGACAGAGAATGATCGGCGAAATTAGGATAAATCCAATTGTAGCGACATATCAATCACCGGCAATGTTAAGTGACCTTCGCCGTATAAACTTTATTTTTGGTGCTAATGGCACTGGTAAAACGACCATAAGCCGTGTGCTTGCGCAGCCTGATAGCTATCAAAATTGTCAGATCATTTGGCAAGACGCAAACCCGCTGCAAGTTATGGTTTACAACAAAGATTTCGTTGAACGTAATTTTAACCAGGATGGCCCGCTGCAAGGTGTTTTTACTCTGGGAGAAAATCAGGTTGAAGCAGAAGAAAATATCAAAGCGTTGAGACCACAACTTGATAAAGTAGCTAGTGATATTTCACGACTCGTCGTCCAATTAAATGGTTCAGCCGAGCACAAGGGTGCCCGACAAGAATTAGAGGATCTCGAACCAGCTTTGCGCGATAAATGTTGGAAGCAAAAACAACTACATGATGACTATTTTCAGGTTGCGTTCGCGGGCGTTAGAAATAATGCTGAACGTTTCAAAGATAAGGTATTGGCTGAGCATGCATCAAATTCCGCTCAACTGTTACCCATTCAAGAGCTCAAGAAGAAAGCAGAAACTGTATTCTCAAGTGATTTAGCAAAAGTGGCAGTGTTAGCGAATCTCTCAGCTAGTGAGCTTATAAATACTGAAAAAAACACTCTTCTGCAAAAAGTCATTGTAGGGAATCAAGATGTCGATATAGCTTCTCTAATAAACCGTCTGGGCAATAGTGACTGGGTAAAACAAGGTCGAAAATTTCATGAGCAAGACCCAGAAGTATGTCCTTTCTGCCAGCAATCAACAGGTCATAAATTTGCCCATGATTTGGAAGCTTTTTTTAGTGAAACCTATGACACTGATATTCAAATGCTAAAAGAATTAAGCGAAACCTACAAACGGCAGAGCGAGCAATTGTTATCGACCTTACAGCGTAATAGTGAACTCAACAATCCATTCCTTAAAACTGAACTGTTTTTCGCAGAGGCTGAAACACTGAAAGAGAGGTTAAGCGGTAACCAGGCAAAAATAGTAAATAAGCTAAATGAACCAAGTCGAAAAATAGAACTAGAACCCATACAGCCTTTGACTACTCAATTGCAGGAGTTGTTGAATCAAGCCAATGTCGCGACAGCTCAGCATAACCAAACAGTTACAAATATAGTAGCTGAGAAACAAACTTTGATTTCTCTGGTATGGCGTTACGTGCTCAACGAATTAGCTGATGATCTAGGTCAGTACCAAAGTGAGAAGAACCGTCTGACTCGAGCAATTCAGGGTATGGAGCAAACACTGTTAGATAAAAAGGCTTTGCATCGCACTCTGAATGAACAGCTAACTGAACTGGAAAAACAAACTACATCTATTCAGCCTACCATCACTGCCATCAACGATCTTTTAAAAACGTTTGGTTTCAATTCATTTTCTATTGGCGGTGCTGATCAAGGTCGTCACTACCGGATAATTCGTGCCAACGGAGACGATGCAAGCCGTTCATTGAGTGAAGGCGAAAAGACGTTCATCACATTCCTGTATTTTTACTATCTTATTAAAGGTGCTCAATCACCGTCTGGTATTACAGCTAATCGAGTAGTCGTCTTTGACGATCCAATATCGTCATTAGACAGCGACATTCTTTACATCGTGAGTAGCCTTATTAAGGGCGTTATGGAAGAAACAAGAAACCGTAACTCTCAGATAAAACAAGTATTCGTTCTTACTCATAATGTTTACTTTCACAAGGAAATTAGCTTCAACACTAATAGAAAACATGATCGCCTTCTCAGTGAAGAAAGTTTTTGGATAGTGAAAAAACAGCAGCAAGGGTCTGTTGTTCGGCGCTGTGAAACAAACCCCATTCGCTCTGCTTATGAGTTGCTGTGGGAAGACGTCAAGTCAGTAAATATTTCTAGTGTCAGCCTTCAAAACACATTACGTAGAATACTTGAGAATTATTTCACTATGTGGGGTGGAATGGGAAAAGATGAAATTTGTGCGCGTTTCGAAGGGAGAGACAAGTTGATATGTCAGTCTCTATTTTCTTGGGTCAATGATGGCTCGCACTCTATTCACGACGATCTCTACATTAATCATGGCGAGCAAACAAACGAAGCATACTTGCGAGTATTTCGTAGTGTATTCGATAAAGCAGGTCAGATAAGCCACTATAAGATGATGACAGGGTTTTCTGAAGATAATTCAGGTAATGAGAACCCACTGTTAGCTGCACAAGCAATTGATATTCCGGGTGCCGCTGAATGAAAATCACAATAAGTCCAAACGGTAACCGGATTTTCGAAAGCCACAAGCTGCAGATTGATGGTCGCAAAGCAGCTGGCGTATATGCGTTTACTTTCACGATAATTGGTTTGCGTAAACCGTGTAAGACGCCGACCAGCATTTTTGATATCAACCTCAGTGTTGCGCTCGCTGGCTCTTCTATGCCTTTGGTCGGGCCTATCTCATCAATCACTCAGTTGGTTCAATGTTATGAATACGCCAACAACAGTGAGCAATTGCACTTCGAAATTACATTGACCAAAGAGCAAATCAACTTCGTGGAAGAATATCGCCAGGAGGGCGATATAAAGCTTAGTTTAGCTCTGCGGGCACTGGTTTCATCGCCTGATGGGTTGCTTCCAAGCTACGACATCGCTGATTTTGTTGTTCCAAGACAGGAATGGTTAAAGGCATTGAAAGATGCAGGTTTTCGCCAAACAGTGCTGTTTGAAATTCCACTGCCAGCTTGTGCTGACGAAGCTGAAGAGCTGATTACCAAAGCGCAGGAGTTTATAGAAGTCGGCCATTACAAAGATGCTGTGATGCAGTGTCGACATATAATCGAGCACATCCAGGATCTGCGTGGTGATAAGAAAGTCTCAGCTGAAGCCAACAAAATGGCGCATGGCAATAATTCAGAACGGCAAAGTATGTCAGCCGAGCAAAGGCTGCTCAGCATTAGAGAGCAGCTAAAAAACGTGTGCCAGCTTGGTGCTCATGGCGCTGAGCAGTTTACCAGGTCACAAGCCAGAGCTGTGCTTGGAATGACGATGGTATTGCTTGCTGAGCCTACGGTGGGTTACAGCAAATTTCTTTCGGAAGCAAAATCAAGAACAGATGTTGATCCCGAAGTAAAAGAACAGCATCAGGAACAAGCCGCGTCTCAGCCTGAAGACCCTGCTTTAGCAGAAAGTACACCTAACTAAGCATGAACAAATAAAACCTATAACAACTATTGGAAAATGTAACGATGAGCTTGGATAGCAATATGGACACTAGCAATTACAGCTTAACAAAACTATGGCCAGAGTTTGGCAGGCTCTGGGCAGGAGATTTTACCTCGCCGGAAGGTTTAAGTGCGTTATTTGTCGCTGCATTATTTGCCCTGGCAATATTATTTTCAGTGTTGTCAGTCATTAACTATTTTCGGGCAAGCCGACATTTACGTTTTTATAAACGATTAATAAAAGGGCTGGATTTAGATCAGTTATTGGATAAACGCCGTGAGTTGGTGAATACCGCCCTACAAAATCAAACGTATGGGCGTTTATGGCGAGAGTTTGATGAATCCCTTGTGCATATTCCGCAGAAGCAGAGATTGTGCAATACACTTGATGCTGCTCATTTTTTTAACACTCATACGATTTCACGAGGGTTAACAGAAAACCGTTTGTTAGCTGCTGTACCAGGCTTTTTAACAGCCATTGGTGTTATTGGTACTTTCGCTGGTTTGCAGTTGGGCTTGGGGCCACTAGGTGCGTTAGACCCGGCCAATGCCAAAGTGGATGATTTAACCCACGGTATTTTCGGCATGATTGGCGGGGCATCAATCGCTTTTATGACCTCGGTCTGGGGCGTGCTTATCAGCGTATTATTTAACTTTTTTGAGAAATGTTTAGAACGCAATATTCGTTCCTCCATCAGCTCATTTCAAAATGAAGTCGACTATTTATATCCGCGTATTACCGCCGAGCAAAGCCTGTCTAACATTGAAGACTTTACTCGCCAGAGTAATGACCGTTTAGCTGAGCTGGATGAAAAAATTGGCCACAAAATGCAGGAGGCGATGAAGGAGGCCTCTAATGTGATTAGTGACAGCGTAGCTCATAGCCTCAACACCATACTCGGCCCTGCTATTGAGCGATTGGTAGATAATGCGCACTCGGGCTCTGAAAAGGCGCTGGAGTCTTTGCTGGATCGCTTCTTACAGGGGGTAGGTTCTGCAGGGGACTCACAAAAAGCGATGATGGAGCAGGCGGCAAAAGACATTACTGCGGCATCTAACGGTATGACAAACGGCTTAAACCAATTTGCCAGCAAACTGGATGGTCAGGTTAGTAGCATGATGCAAAAAAATGCTGAAGTACTGGACCAGGTAAATGGTGCCGTGCAGCAGCAGCTTGAAGCCCAAAGCCAGCAAGAACAGCAGCGGCAGCAGCAATTAACTGAAAGTATTGATCAGTTTATGTCAGGCATGAAAGTACAGTTGGCGTTAGTCGCAGAGCAAAATGCCAATACACTTAAAGCAGTGCAGGGCGAGTTAAGTGGCCAGATAGATCAACAGCAAAGCCGGGATGCATCCCGTCAGCAGCTGTTGAATGAGCAGTTGCAGGGGCTGCAAGCAAATCAGGATAGGGTAACACAAAGTATAGATGCGGTATTGGCAACGCAGAAGGAGCAAAATGCGGAGCTACTGGCAGGCTTGCAGTTGGTTATTGACCGTTTTGCGCAGTTATCTAATAGTCATCAGGATGCTACCGGCGCGATGCAAGCCGTGTCAGTTGAATTAAAAGCCAGTGCAAATCAATTAGGCTTGCTGTCATCCAACCTTAAAGCGGCAACCAACACTCTGGGTGAGCAATTATTGGATGCCGTAAGTGCGGCTGACGATGTAACCAAGAGCAATGCTGAAACCTCTGACGTGTTTACTAAGGTGCTGGGAGCCCTACAGCAGGCTGGTGAACAGATAACCACGGTATCAGGCACCTTGAATGATGCTGCAGGTAAAGCAGAGCATGGTTTAACGGCTGTTGAAACACACTTTGACAGCTTAGCCAAAACCTTGCAGTCACACTTAACGGAAGTACAGCAACAGGTAGCAGATTTACTGTCAGAGTATGGCGACCGGGTAAAAGATCAAACCGTTGCTCGGTTAAATACCTGGAACGAGCATACCAACCAATACATTTCTGCCATGACGGATGCGGTTAAGACGTTAAGTAGTGTAGTGGATGAAATTGACGGAAAAGTGAGCCGTCGTCATGAAGGTGCTGCGGTATGAGAGCGTTAAATGGTCGCTCTAACGGCCATCAGGTAGATGAAGAGAACCCTTATTGGATTTCTTTTTCTGACATCATGGCCGGTTTATTGGTGATTTTCGTATTGGCCGCCGTAGCACTTATCCTTGAGCTGACACAAAAAAGTGAACAATGGGATGAAGCCATTCGTGAAATTGCTAAAGCCGAACAGGTAAGAAAGGATTTACTTCGGGAAATAGAACAAGAGCTTAATGCCATGAATATTCCGGTGAAGATAAGTGACAACGATACCGTGTTACGTATTCCAGAGGATGTGCTGACTTTCGCACAGGGCCGCTTTGACATTCCCGAGGATGAACGCTCTCAGCAAAATGCATTAGATATCGGTCGGGTCCTTTATAACAGTATTACCAAGGAAGAACGCTGGAAATATCTGGACACTATTTTTGTTGAAGGGCATACCGATCCGGTGCCTTATCGTAACCAGGCGATCAAAGGCAATTGGGGGCTTTCTACGTTCCGGGCTATTTCTGTGTGGAATTACTGGAACCAGGCAATGGCTGAGGATTCTCGTCTTGATGCTTTAACCAACCATGTCGGTAAAAAATTGTTTTCAGTGAGCGGTTACGCCGAAACGCGGCCAGTGCCTTGCTCTGTTGGCAGTAATGAAATTAATGATGGCAGTTTATGCCCTAACGGCGTAATGGGTGATGATGAGTCCTTGAGAAAAAATCGCAGGATTGATATTCGCTTTACGGTACGTCGGCCAGCGCTAGAAGATTATCAGGCCGTTAAACAGGTGATGAATTAACCATGCGTCTGCCTGACTTATCTTTTAATCTGCCAGAGTGGAAAGACTCGGATTTTAATCTGATAAGAGCCGCCGAGAAAAAGGTAAAAACCATCGCTTCTGATGCTGTTAAAGGTTCAGATGCGTTTCAGCAGGCTTTTCGTCGAATTCTTGAAATTGTGTTGTCCGGAAATACTGACAGGCTGCCCGAGAGTATTAACACCAGTGTTGATGTGCGTGCGATTACCTACCTGCTGGGCTCATGGAATGATTTTGCCAAACACCTGACGTTAAATAAGCCGATGCTGGAAGCCATGGCGATACCGCGAAACCCAATGAGCAAGCTATCTTTGCTACAGCTGATACGAGCCTATTTTGTGCGCTACGACACTGTAGCAAGCCCAGAGGTACTAGCAGATTGGCGAGAGTTAATCTGTTTGCAGTTTAGTAAGCTTGAGCTAAAAGGTGCTTCCAGCGATTTAGCATCATACGCCCACTTTGCTGAAATATTGTTTTCTGCAGCAGGTCCAGCCGCGGTGGTGGCATTTGCTAAGAACAAACAAAGCGATTTAGATGGTGTGCTGCGTGAGCTTGGGCTAAGTGGCTTCAGTAATGGTCGTTTTCTTACGTTATGCCGTTATCAGTACTACCTCGAAACATTAAAAACGATGCCTGTTGGTGCTGAGCATGAAATCCTGCACGAGGTGGTAAAAACCGACGTTGTTAATGCACCGTTTGATGACAGTCGTTTGCTTGGACATGCCGTTCTGGAAATATTAATCGATCGGTCCGCAGGTTCGGCTATTTCATCTGCATGGCAGAGTGTCATTTTAACGATTGCCGGTGACCCTCGGGTGCCAACCTCCAATCCAAATTATCAAAAATGGTGGGTATTGCTCGGAGAGCAGCGTATCGGTTTAATGCGCGGCTGGTTGAGCCGCTTTGATCTGGCGCTGTTTTTGAAGGTCCTTGAGCAAAGTGCCAGAGACACTAGTCATTCTGATATGGAAAGAATGTTTGAATCAAGAAAGCGGTTCATGGAGGGCCTGCTTGAACAAGGTGTCGTGTCACAATCTAGACTCTTCCTAAGTACGAGCGCTGAGCGTTATTTAAAGAGATACTACAAGCAAGACCAGCTCCCTGAGTATGCGCGTGTAGACTCAAAAGATACGTCAATGATCTATCTGAACCTAGCCGGAAAAGTTCACATGGTCGAGGGAAGCCATAGCTTTAAACTTAAGCTGTTCGACCAATTGCCGAGCAAAAGCAAACTTATAGATTATAGTGCTACCAAGTTCTCTGATTTCTCTCTTAGAACCGGGGTTGTAGGGCAGTATTATCAAGAATTTGAGAGTGTTGGGGGCTTAAGAGACTTAACACACGATGTCCACCTAAATTGGCAACATAGCGCTATTACCTTTTTAGCTGAACAAGGTATTTCGGTTTCTATCCATGAGTTAATTGGCGCAGCACGATATAGAGAATATAAGTCGAAGTTTGGGGTGTATTAGTATGGGGATCCGCGATCTAATTCAAAGCTTCAGATCAGCAGGGCAAGAAAACTTATTACGCTGGCGTGTTGACCCGATTGAGGGGGTTGATTTTATTATTGAGCGTAGAGCTCTTGTTAATGAAGAAAGCTACGCCATAAAAAACCCATATTTTGGCATGCAGCTCGCTTACTTAAAGGGCATGGTTGAACAAAATAAAGCGGTAAGAAATAGTAATGGCTTTACCATTTTATCCGAAGATGTTGTTGAGCTAGGCGAAGACTTTATTTCACTTTTCGATTTTCCTGAATTTTATCCGGGAAGCTATATCACAAGATTTGAAGGAAATACTGGAAAGTCGGCATTTAAAGCATCGGTCGAACTTGCTTTGCCTGGCAGCAGTAATATTCCGTACTTTAGCGTTTTCGGCCCGTTACTCAAATTAACTGAAGATGAGATGTATATGCTTCAGCCTGCCGATTGGCGTGCTCTGCAGGCACTTAACCATCACGCCGGTTTATCCGCAGAAATGCGCGGTGAGTATGAAAACAACTGGTTAGTTTTTCAGCTGCAATTAGCAAAGCGTGCGGGAATGAAAATCAGTTTGGCGCATTTTGACAATATTGACATCGTTCACCCTGAGAAGGTTGGTGTGGCGGTTGATGTATTGCCAGACGGTGATTTAATGCTTACACCGGCTTTTGGCGATGGATTTAATGTTGACGATATTAAATCCCGCTTAGGACAGATAAGCGCTGATGATAAACATTGCATCTTAAGGGTCAGAAATAAGTTTGTATTGTTAGATGAAAAACGACTGGAAGCCGCACAAGAAATCCTGACTAACCGGCGAATCCCAAAGAAGCAAGTCGCTTCTTTTTTACAAGCGCCAACCGCTTACTTAAATGCTGCGTTAATTGATTTAGATACCGGTTTTTCATTACGGGTGCATGGGGCAGAGAAGTTTTGTCAGCGCTACTTTGGCGATGTTGAAAAGTCAGGCGTGAATTGGTTTGAAAGCGCAAACGACGTGATAGAACCGGCTGCGCAGCTCAGCAGCATTATTGGTGATCAGCAGAAACTTGATGAGGTGAGAGCGTTATTTGAAGATGCGCAAAAAACGGGCGCTGAAATAATTACTGTTGACGACAGGTTATTTGATATCACTGACAAGCCCAAAGTTCAGGCAACGCTTGATGAGATTCAACAAGCAATTAATGAAGGCAGGATTAACCCTGAACCGCAAGTGCCGGATGCTATCGACGAAGACACTGTCATTGCGCCTGAAAAGGCTGTCGTTGCGATAGATAGCAACGACGATAGTATTGAATACAGCAAAGACTCTCGTGTTACTGGTTTGGATTTATCGGATATAAACTTTGCTCGAGAAAATCTAAAGCGCTCACCTTACCCACATCAGGATGAGGGTATCCGTTGGCTACTCGCACATTTAGAACAGATCAATAAAAGTGCAGAGCCAAGCGGGGCCTTGCTGGCGGATGATATGGGGCTTGGTAAAACCTATATGACGCTAGTGGCTATCTCTGAATGGTACAAACGCTGCAGTCAGCAGAACCGTGCACAAAAACCAGTACTGATTGTTGCCCCGTTAAGCCTGATAGAGAACTGGCAGTCGGAGGTAGATGTTACTTTTAACAAGTCACCGTTTAGCGACATTGTTGTTTTGCAGGCGGGAGGCGACTTAAGCCGCTTTAGGGAGGCGGGCGCTGGGCGTGAGACCTTGCAGGAATTTGCAGATGCCAATCTTATTCAGGACGCCAACTCTATTCGGTATGCTCTTAAAGTGGGTAAAGTATATGGCTCTGATCGTCTGGATGTGCCGCGCCGCCTAGTATTAACTACCTATCAAACGCTGCGGGATTATCAGTTTTCATTAAGCCGGGTCGACTGGAGTATTGTCGCTTTTGATGAAGCACAAAACCTAAAAAACCCTAATGCATTATCTACCCGCGCCGCCAAAGGGCTCAAAGCAGACTTCAAATTACTAGCAACCGGTACACCGGTGGAAAATACATTGAAAGACTTTTGGTGTTTATTTGATACTGCGGTGCCGGGGTTGCTGGGAGCCTGGCAAGCATTCAGAAAAGATTTTATTGCCCCGATCCTGGGGGCTTCCCCAGAGCAAGTGAATCAGGTTAGGCTTGACGTTGGGCGGGAGCTTCGTAAGAGGGTCGGCGACTACATGCTGCGACGAACTAAAGCAGAAAAGCTAAAAGGTTTGCCGGAAAAACGCATTTTTAATGGCGATACAGAAGCTGGTGAAGGGAAGTATTTGCCTTTGTTATCGGCTGTTATGTCTGGGCCTCAGCTGGACTATTACGATACCATTATCAGCAATGTTAAGACCTGTAGTCCTGAAGACAAGCGTGCGGTAATTCTGCCAAGCTTGCGGCAGCTAAAGGTTGCCAGTATTCATCACGAAATAGATGCGAAACTGTCCATCCCCAAGACCAGCAATGAGCTATTAAAGCAGGCTCAGTTATCAGTAAAGCTGCAGTCTCTAGTTGCGGTGTTAAAAGAGATAGAAAAACGTGCTGAAAAGGTGCTGGTGTTTGCCGAGACTAAAGCCGTTCAGGCTTATGTTTGTGCACTTGTAACAAGCCTATTCAAAGTACAGGTGGACATCATTAATGGCGATACCCAAGCCGTAGCAACTAAGCAAGATACTCAAACCCGCAAAGCGATCATAGACCGTTTTCAAACTGCGCCTGGATTTGGCGTTATTGTCATGTCTCCTGTCGCTGCGGGGGTTGGCCTGACTGTTGTTGGAGCAAACAACGTTATCCATCTTGAGCGGCACTGGAACCCGGCAAAAGAAGCGCAGGCTACAGATAGGGTATATCGGATAGGCCAGACGAAAGATGTCAATGTGTATATCCCCATGGCTTTGCATCCGAGCTTGCGTTCATTTGACCTGCATTTGAATGGCTTATTAGCAAATAAGGTGGACTTAAGTGACGCTGTCGTTGCCAACCCGACGCTAGAGCCCAGCGACTTGGCTGGTTGTTTTTAAGACTGTCTAAATAAATAGTAAATGGAATTTCTTTGAGTTTTATTGATAACAATCACGCCGAAACGCAGTGTAAGATTCAGCCGCACTGGCTAATGCGGTTGCTTGGTAAAAAGCCTGTACTGTTACAGCTAGCTAAAAACCAACTTGAGTTAGAGGTTTGCAACGGAAATCGCTTTATCGTCTCACCTGAAAATCTGGCGAAAGCCAACGTCAGACGTGATGGCTTTTTCTTCTCAGACTTGTGTTTGAAAACCGATCAAGGCGATATCCTGATAGCGGGGATAACCAAGAAAGATAGCTTACAGCATATACACTGGTTGAAAGGTATATGGTTTCAGCAGCTTGAACCCGAAATGAGTAGTGTATCAGCTGAGATTAAATCCCTTCTTGATAGTGGCTATCCCAGAACATCTAAACTTCGGCACGCAGTGTCATTGGCGAAACAAGCGGTAAAGCGATTTGGGGCTGTCGGAGATAAGACTGCGTATCCTAATGTTAACTTCACCGCGTTCGAATGGTTACAGTTTCTATCTGGCTGGTCCGAATCAGACTTCGCTTTGCTACGAAAAAACTATGTCAATGAGCAGCTTCTCCTTTATAAAAAGTTCTTTGATGAGGTAGAGAGCAAACCGCTAACCGAGAGGCAGCGGGAGGCCTGTGTAACTGACGATGATAACAACCTGGTTTTGGCGGGGGCCGGAACTGGGAAAACCAGCACTATGGTTGGACGCGCTGGTTATTTGTTGCAAAGTGGACAGGCGAATGCAGAAGAAATTCTGATGTTGGCTTTCGCTAATAAAGCGGCAGCTGAAATGCAGGAGCGGATTGAAAAGCGTTTAGGGGATTGCGGGATTACCGCCAGTACTTTTCATAAGCTGGGCAAAGATATTATTGCCAGTGTTGAGGGGAAACAGCCGTCGCTGTCGCCACTTGCTGAAGACGATAAGCTGCTGGCAAAGCAGGTGAATGAATGGTTTGAAGAGCATTTAAAGCAGCCTGCGTATCAAAAGTTGGTGTTGGATTATTTCCAGAATTACCTTTATCCGGTTAAAAATGCTTTTGATTTTGACAGCGAAGGAGCGTATTTCGATTACATACTGGCCAACGACATCCGCACGCTTAAAGGCGAGAAAGTCAAAAGTCTGGGCGAATGTCTGATAGCGAATTACTTGCTAAGGCAAGGTATTGAATATCAATATGAGGCTCGCTACGAGCATCCTACGGCAGATGTGTTTCATCGCCAGTACCACCCCGACTTTTACCTGCTGGATTACGGTATTTATATTGAGTTTTACGGTATTGACCGACAAGGCAATACCGCACCTTATGTAAACCGGCAAGCCTATCATGAGGGCATGGCCTGGAAGCAGCAATTACACCAAAAGCATGGGACGAAGCTTGTCGCCTTGTATCACTATCAACATCTGGACGGGACGTTATATACCGAATTGGATAAACAATTCGCGAACTTTGGCGTCAAGCCAGAACCCTTGCCACCAGAAGCGGTGCTTGAGACGTTGAGAGAGTTTGGTGCGATATCGGCTTTTGCACTGCTGCTAACTGATCTGCTAAAGCGCTACCGGGCTAATTGTTATGAACAAGGTCAACTAGAGAACGCTATAGAGGCCGCTGATAACCCTCAACAAGTGCGAGCGGCGTTGTCTTTGCTTTTGCCGGTAGTCGATGACTATCAGCGCTTACTGGCCAGGAACAATCATATCGACTTTGACGATATGATAGGTAAAGCCCTTAGTTATGTGAAAAGCGGACGTTTTAAAAGCCGATGGAAGTACTTACTAGTTGATGAATTCCAGGATATTTCCGATGCCAGAGCACGGTTGGTTACGTATTTGCGCGATAGCGTGCCTGGGGCGTCACTGTTCTGCGTAGGTGATGATTGGCAGGCCATTTATCGTTTTACCGGTAGTGATTTGCAGTTTACCACTGACTTTGTTTCGCGGTTTGGCCCCACTCAAACTACACCTTTGGATCTGACCTTTCGCTTTAACAACAGCATCAGCGATGTCGCCTCGCGTTTTGTGCTGCAAAACCCTCAGCAGGTCAGAAAGCAGCTGAAAACCTTAACCCGTGTGACTAAACCGACCGTCTCATTAATGCGAGCGGATAACCGCATTAGCCCGGGAGAGCCGGACCGATTAGAAAGGGTACTGCAAAAGATAACTACGATTGCAGAGCCTGGTAGTACTGTTTACCTGCTGGGCCGGTTCGGCTTTAACTTACCGGACTATGCCGAATTAAAGCGTTTATCCCGCCAATTTCACCAGTTAAAACTGGAATGCTTTAGCATTCACGCGTCAAAAGGCAAAGAGGCCGACTATGTCGTTATCCTTGGATTAGAAAACGGCAAGCATGGGTTCCCCTCACAGAAAGTAACGCACCCACTGCTGGAGGCGTTATTACCCGCTAAAGAGCAGTTTGAATATGCTGAAGAGCGACGGCTGTTTTATGTGGCGTTAACCCGCGCCAGACAGCGGGCATATCTTATTACCGATATGGCCGTTGCATCAGAATTTGTAGTCGAGTTACTAAACGACAAGTATCCGCTGGAACTTAATGAATTTGAAACGTCATTAAGCCAGCAGCTATTCCATCTAATCAAATGCATTAAATGCAAAACCGGCAGCATGGTGCCAAGAGCCGGGCAGTTTGGTGCTTTTTTCGGTTGCAACAAATACCCGCTCTGTAGCCATACCGAACCAGGCTGCAGCAAATGCAGCTCTGCTATGACGCGTAGGGGGCGGTTTAAAGTCTGTCTTAATGACGAGTGCGGAAATTGGGTGCCGGTTTGCCCCAAATGTGGTGCTGATATGTTGCAACGATCAGGGCGCTACGGTGCCTACTGGTGCTGCCGCAATTCCCGTAAAGAAGGCGTTAGTTGTGGCCATAAGGAGCAGATTATTGAATTCGAATGTCTCCAGGCGTAAGTGTCATGAGGCCGAGTTATGCGGACGATGTCTTGACCAAAGTTTGTATTATTGATCTTTTAATCGAACAATAGTCGGTCAAATCTTACGACATTTTATGGGAGAAAACAGATGGAAAATAAGCCGGCAAATTTTCAGCCAGATGTCCTTAAATTGGTGCAATTTGTATTGAAAAAATCTGAAAAACGCGAGAGTTTCAGTGTTACTGAAGCAGCCAGAGAAAATGAACTCAATGGGATCAATGAATACAGAATTGCAGAAATATTGCGAGAGGTATGCCTTGAACCAAATGGCCCTGATTCAAAGTTTAAATTAACAGACCCTACAGGAAACAGCTGGTCTACCCAAGGGCGTTGGTCCCTGAAACCCGAAGCATACTTTGGGTATCTGTCGTACTTATCGAACGTCAATGCTGAGCATGCTAACAAAAATGCAAAAACGGCTATTTGGTTAGCAATAGCCACTTTAATTGTAACAACAGGTATTGGAATTTTGGGTATCGTCTTGAGTTAGGTTTAGTCAATGAATTAAAGCGTGGTCAACTTGGCTGCCACGATAGGAATCGAATCCTCAGCTATATAGGGTCTTCCAAAGCATTTGTGAGGAATATGGTGCCTCTGGTGGTGCCAAATTTATCTGTAACGCGTAAATTGCCTCTGAATTACAAGATAAGCCATAATTCCGGATAAACAAGCAACACAAAGAGCGCCATGCTTGTAGATGGTATTGCTTCTCGTTTGTTTGAGGGGAAATGACTTTTAGATCGCAGTGTAGATAAAGATGGTTCTTTAATGCCTTTTTCCAATACTGGAAGATTGTCAAATATTAGTTTTAGTATCAAATTCTTCTTTGATTAAAACAGTGTATTCCGTTTTTCTCATGGTTATTCAGTGCTTAGTTAAGATAAAGTCGGTGTTGCTTGAGATAGTTTGTATAAATTTAAAAACTGACCATAAAGTATCATCAGGAAAAACTTTTTTCACAAGGAGCTAGTTAACTCTTTGAAATAATTTGACCTTGTGTAAGACGCTCTGCTCCGCGTGTTACAACTTTCTCTCCAACATTCAAACCTTCGTCTATTGTTACCCATTCTCCTTCACCCTCACTAACCTTAACTAGTTTGCGCTGTGCTATGTTGTTTTCATCTACTGTGACAACATATATCCCAGATGCCCTGAGTAGCAGAGCATCTCTGGGAACAATAACTGCTGTTCTTGGATCACGAACTGGAATTTTTACATTTACTAACTCACCTGCTAGCCAGTATTTTGAGTCTTCAATTAATTTCAGCCTTATCTCAGCACGTTGACTTTGCCCGTTTGATGCTGGGATCACAGCAGAAATTGCAACTTTTGAGCTCTGTTTTGTATTAGAAACGCTTAAGTAGTCTCCTAGTCGGATAAAGCGTAAATATTTAAGTGGTACATAAGCATGGACTGTTAATTGATGAGTGTCCTGAAGACGTGCTATTGGCGAGTTCTTGGAAATGTCCCTGCCAGCTTGTTGTATGCGCTCCGCCAGAATGCCGGAGAACGGTGCTTTTATTTGGGTTCGTTCAAGTTGGTCGTCAAGCTGTGCTAGTTGAGCGGTCATTATGTTTGCATCGGCAAGAGCAAGTTCATGATCAGACTTTGCTTTGTCTAATTGAAGCAATGATATACTTTGGTTCTGGTGTAAGGTCTGTAGTCTTAAATGCTCTTTTTTAAAATAGTCGGCTTTTAACTGCGCTCGTTGTATATGAGCATTAATCTCTGCTTTTTTGAGTTGCAACGGCAAAGGATCAACTTGAGCAATAAGCTCACCGGCTTTTACATCAGTGCCTGGTTCAAGTATCCAAGTAAGCCGTCCATCTACACCTGCCGTTAATACAACATTGTTGGTGCTCAATATTTCGCCTGGTACATCAGTTGTTGGTACTTCATGACTGGCTTTTGCTTCTGTAATTTCCACAGATGTAAGAGATAAACTCTCTGATATCGCTATGTTTGAGAAAAAAGCTGCGATAATGAGCGCAAATTTACTCATATTTGGTCTCTTTGTTGGCATTTTGTGAACTACTTGGCTTTGCAGCTGACGTAAGCTGTATTACTGCTGGTAATAACACCAGGGTAAGAATGGCGCTCACGGCCATACCTCCAACGATAACCGTTGCCAAACCACGATAGATTTCTGCACCAACTCCTGGAAGAAGCATTAGTGGGAGCATGCCCAGTAAGCTCGTCAAAGTGCTCATATATACAGGGCGAGCGCGAAGTTTAATGGCTTGCTGCACGGCATCTGATGTGATTAGTCCACTTCGTTGCCCAAATCGGGTTTGCTCAACCAGAAGAATGGCATTGTTAACAACTAAGCCCATTAGAATGATAAAGCCAATCATGGTTAGCAAATCGAGTGATTGGTCAGTAAACAAGTTTAGCAGTGACAGGGCTAATACGCCTCCCGCAATTGCTATTGGCATGATGAGTAACACCAGTAATCCATCGAGTAACGAGCGAAACAAAGCGGTGAGAAGTAACAGCAATATTAAAAGCGCCAATATAAAATTGATGGCCATTTCATGAATAGCTATTTCCATTTGGTTAGCGTTACCACTTAGGACTAGTCCGCCATCGTCTGGTAGCGTGGATTGTATTGCGGGTAATATGTGCTGCTCAATAATCTGCATGCCTTCATCTAGCGACATACCCTCTGGTGGGCGAACTATTAAGCTTATTGTGCGTTTGCCACCAACACGCCTTAACTGCGATGGACCTACAGTTTGTTGCATTTCTGCAAGATTCCCCAACAGCTGAATGCCGGCATTTGGGGTGCTAATTGGCATCGCCTCCAGTTGTTCGGGTGTTTGCCATGGGGTTGATTGAAGAATGACATCCATTCGGGTGTTGCCATCAAAATGCTCGGAAACAAAAAGCCCGCTTGTAAATGCACGCAGGTAGTTAGCTATCTCTGCACGGGTTAAGCCAGATTGGCTAATAGCCCTGTCATTTGGTAAGAATCTTAATTCTGGTTCAGCCATTTCAAGGGACGGTATCGGCTGTACGCTAGCCTCGGGAAAGTGTTTTCTGAAAGCGTTAACCGCCGATTGTGCTGAATTAATAAGCTCAGTTAACGTTGAACCCTGTATGTTTAGTTCTATATTACGGCCGTCTCCTCCGCCGGAAACGTTTATCATTGAACCACGGGTTAAATAAACGCTAGCATCGGGAATATCCGCAAACAGTTTGTGCTGAACCAGTTGCATTAGTTCCTTAACACGAGATGGATCAGCAGAGTAGATAAAGCCCCCTGTAGCGTTTGGACCAAATGTGTAAAAGTTATAACTCTTAATCGAAGGTTTTTTAGCGCCGCTGTAGTAAGGTGCTAGTCGCTCAGTCACACGAGTCGCCAATTCCTGCTCGATATACTCAATATTGCTACCAGCTGGAAGACTTAAAAAGTAATAAAAGCCGTCAGTGGGAGCTCGTGGCATAAAGTCGGTCTTTGGTAACAATGAGATAGTGACAAAAAATGAGCAAAGCAGAGTGCTCGCGGCCCAACCAATACATTTTTTTTTGGTACTGGTTAATTGCATTACGAATTTTGAGAGACTGTCCCAATATTGAGCAAAAATGTCAGGGCGACTATGCACCGGCAACCAATATCGGCTAGCTAAAGGCACCACAGTAATTGCTGCAACAAAGCTGCTGCAAACAGCTATTGAGAGAGTCAAAGCAAGATCAGAGAACAGCTGACCTTCAATACCCGCCATGAACATAATAGGTAAGAAAATTGCTACGGTTGTAGCAGTAGATGCCAGTAGAGCTCCACTTACTTGTGTTGCACCAAGCAGCGCCGCCTTTTTATCACTTAATCCCGTCTGTTTTAAACGCAGGATATTTTCTTGGACAATAATTGAGGCGTCTAAGACAAGTCCTACAGCAAATGCCAAGCCTGCCAGTGAGATAACGTTCAGACTGCGGCCAGATAACTGAAGTAAAATTAGCGCAATAGCGAGTGAAAAGGGGATGCTTAAGGCAATTATGGCCGTCGCTCTCCAGCCCCGAATAAAAAGCCATAGCAAAGTGAGAGCCAGTAATACACCCAAACCTAGATTGCTTTGAACTAACGCTAACGCATTACGTATATGAACTGACGCATCAAAGCTAAGTTCAATTGTTAACCCAGCTTGTAATAGCTCGCCTCTGTTCAATTCTTGAATTGCACTATTTATTTCATCAAGAACTGCAACGGTATTTGCGTCACTATTCCTCGCAATAGTGATGTAATACGCTTCATCACCATTGCGCAATGTAAAGCTATCACGCTTGGAAAATGTTGTGTCAACCTTTGCAATGTCATGCAGGTAAATAGGCTGAGTGCCGTGATACCCTATAATCATGTCGAGCAAAGATTGTGGGGTAAATTGACCTTCAAAGCGCACCGTATATTGGCGGCGACCTACATCAGCAAAGCCCCCTGAAGTATCTTTTGCAGAACTAACTTGGTTTGCAATAGTAGTTAAGCTAAGCCCCATGGCTGCTGTACGTCGAGGATCGAATACAATATGTAGTTCCTCAGGTCTCTGACTGTTCAAATTTACCTGAGCTACACCTTTTATACGGCTAAGTCTGGGATATACAACGTCTTCAATAATCTTCTGGAAGTGTGCAATATCCCCAATAGGATGATCTGGTATCGCTCTGATCAATAGTGAGGCGGTATTTGGCGCTCCTCTGGGGCCTCCGGCAATGATTTTTGGTTCAGTAGCGTCGATTGGCAGTGGAGGGGCCTGGTTAAGGTTATTGATGACATCGAGCATAGCTTGCTGCATGTCAGTACCAAGCTCATAGGTAAGCGTAATTGTACCGGAGCCCGGTTGAATATTTGTCTCAACTTTAGTCACGCCACGGGCACTTTTGACCAAGTTCTCAATCGGCTCAATAATAAGTGCTTCGACTTCCTGCGGCGCAGCCGACCGCCAGCCTGTTAAGATTGAAATTTGCGGCTGCTCGATATCAGGAGTAATTTGTATTGGTAATTTAAATAAGCTGATTACACCAAATAGGATGCAGAGAATCGTTATAACGATAACACCAGCGGGGTTGTTTAAGGCATTTGACGTGAGATTCATAAAAGAGTGTTGGTAACGTGTTTTAGATAGTTATATTTGGCGGATAAGAACTTATTCCTATCACTAGCAGCGTTATTAGCCTGCGTATGCTTGGTGTCATAACGCAGTAAAATTCCCTACATCTGAGGTGATACACTGTTCCTACTCCCATAGCAGGCTCTCGAAATCAGTAACCAACAAAACCATGCTTAACGCAGCAAAAAGATTTTTTTCTTTTGCCGGCAAGTTGGTCCATTCGATAACAGTGCCTAAATTTACCTTGTCTATAGTCCAAAGCGCATTGTTTTGGTCATGAATAGTAAAACCGAGTGGAATAGCACTAGGAATACTTGCATCTTGATAGAGATGTTCAGATTCGATTCTGTAGCTCGTTAAACCGTTTACTAATTCTCCAGTTATGCTGTTAAGTTTGTTCTGTTTTAACTCGAAGACTGCTTCGCTGGTGCCAGAAAAAATACATCTTAATAACGGAAGATTTCCCAGCGACGGATCAAGTTCCACATCCTTGTAGCTAAGGCCGACTATCAGCCCTGAGCAAGAGGCTGAAATATAGTCATTTGTGGTTAAGGTTCTTGAATGGTACGAACCTTTTAATCGACCGCTACCAATATTAATTGAGCTGTCGAGACGTCCTGAATCTGAAGTTTCTACAGTACGCCATTGGCCAAATGAAATTGGCTTATTCCACGAGAGCGGATTTATGCCTGTAACATCATGTAACTGATATATCGCCTTATTAGCAGGAACATACATTTTTGCAGTGCTAACACAGCCACTTAAAGCATAAGACGATAGGAGTGCAACAACGAGCGGTTTCACAGATTAACTCCGTATTTCGTATGTCTACATTAATTTTTTAACCATTCAACTAAGTTATCGACTGCAGCAACGCTATGTTCGTAAATTATCCCTAATTAAATCTTAAAATTTCTACTGACACTGATTTGGGCGGCATATCTAAGCTATCAGACTATCCGAGGGGCAAGACCTTTTAGTATTTACTTAAGAGCGAGAAATTATCATCTAGTGGAAACTACACCCTAGGCGCACGACAAGACGTGCAGCTCTGTTGCTTGGGCATGCCATGATCTGTCTATTTATGGACGGTTCTATGCTCGCTCACTGGACAATAAGTTTTTAACGGCTGCCTTTGGGCAGATCAACGACAGGAGGTTTTAGTGTTCAGATTTATTTATGCATTATGTTTCGGTTTTTGTTATTTGCTCAGCTCGTATAGCCAGGCGGGGATCATAGAATTTAATGGTTATTCGAGAGACGAGTCTAGTAAATTTATTAAGGGGCAGGGTCTTGAGTGGTTGCGTTGGGATCAGGCCAACGGCATGTCTATAAACGAAGGTTTAGCTAAATTTTCCAGCCAGGGATGGCGACTAGCAAGCAACAAAGAAATGGCCATATTGTTCGATGCCTTCAACTTTGGTGAGCTCTCTTGGGTGTTACAGGAACATCAGTCACAACGGCTAAGATTATCGTGGTCAAACACAACGTTCGACCCCCTTGATAATTTTTTGCAATTGTTTGGATTTACCGCGCTGTCCTCATGCAGTATCAGTGGGGTATCAACCGGGTGCTATGTTGATTATGACCCATATGCAGTGTCAAAAGTGCTTTTCGGAAACGATCAGAACCAAAATAGTATGTTTAATATGGCTGAAGTCTTGTCAGATGCATCTTTAAGTAATAATGGCAGTACAACGACCCAGGATGGGTTTGTTGCATTTTATGCTGATATTTTTAGTAAAAACTATTCAAAGGCTAGTCTAGCATTGGTGAGAGATGCTGCTCCAGTAAGCCTGCCAACAACGGTAACTTTGTTCTTACTGTCCCTGACTATTCTATTCTTTACTTGTCGTCATCGCCTTATAGCCAAAGCTAATCGTTAGGTACTTTTCCTTTCTTCAGCCTTGACTATGCAATAGTTGCTCATAAAGACCTGAACATTTGAAGTGTTCAGGTTCTTATCCTAAATTTAGTTTTGTGTGCCCTGATGTAAAACACTGTAGCAAGAATTCAGTGAGGTATTATGAACGAGGCTGTGCTTAAACAAATTTTGCATCAGGCGCATGATGCAATAATTATCACTGATGAGACTAGCCTTGTGATTTTCTGGAATAAAGCTGCAGAGCAGCTTTTCGAGTATCGCGCAGATGAAATATCGGGTAAGGACTTTCATGACTTAATATGTCCCGCCGATATCCGAGAGCGAGCAAAAAGCGCAATTCAAAGACACATTACCAATGCTCGGTCTGGTCAACCGGGGTTGTCTGGCGTCATCAGAGCTTTGCGAAAAAATACTCAGGGGGACTTTTATGTTGATTTGAGTATCTCTTCTATTTTTGACGAAAACGGAAAGTTGTGGATTTATGCCATTATCAGGGATGTTACTGCAAAAGTTTTAAATGAGGCAGCGTTAAGTGCTAAAGCATATACTGATGAACTGACCGGCTTACCCAACCGTCGGAGATTTCAGTCTGTTTTTGAGTCAACAACAAACACAGCTGTAACTCTGTGTATATTTGATATTGACCGATTTAAAAGTGTTAATGACAAATATGGGCATGATGTCGGAGATGAACTAATCAAATATTTTGCTAGTGCTTTCCTTAATAAGTTGCAGTCTGCCGTGATTGTCTCACGTATGGGTGGAGAAGAATTCTGTGCACTTTATGCTACAGACGAGTGCAGCAAAGTAATTGCTGACATCAATCAAGCATCGCAGTATTACAAAAACAATTTTAGCAACACACTCGGCATTCCGTTATACACTTTTTCTACTGGGATATCATGTTGCAGCAACCTGGTTTCACATCGAAGCTTAATGAAAAATGCTGATATTGCTTTATACCTTGCCAAAGAAAATGGACGTAACAGAATAGAAATACATTAGACGGGAGCACAGGTGCCAATAATACCCCGTGGTGCCTTCATAAGCTTAACACCGTTAAAAGTAGTGGATTCCTATACGTTAGAGCTGTTCTAGTTTAATAGCTTTGCGAAGTCCTTAGCGCATAGACGCCACTTCCTGCTATTATAAAATCTGGAACCAATTTGATCGCTCTTCACACCCGAAAACTCGTTGCTGTAGTGTTCCAGCACGCTGTGAACAAAAGACTCCTTATGTGGGTTTTCTCCAGTTCTATTTTGCCTCAGAATTAGCATCGCTGTTGTCGTTGCCATGGTCTCAAATAATTCAAAGTGACCGGTGTCTGACTCAAAGAAGTTGGTACAAAATAAATTTTGGTAACGCTTTGATATGAAACCTAAATAAAGCTCGTTTTTACTGTTTTTGTAGTTAACAAAGTCCTCAAGTAACTTTTGGTGTCCAGTGAAACCTGTTGCCCAAACTATGGTTTCAACGTGAGCTCTATCTCCAGTAAAAAACAGGACCTCTTTCCCTGATATTTTGTTAATTTCACCCTGAATTTTGATTCTTCCATGCGTAATATGATGGAATATTTCTGTGTTGGGGATGGCTGGCTGGTGCAATAACTTATGAGTAGGTTCGGGGAGGCCGTATTTACTCAGGTTGCCAATGCAAATCTTTAACAGTGCATTTGTGGTAATGCGTTTGAGCCAATCCGGCATAAGACTATGTTCAGACGAAAGCGTATCAATAGGGACACCAAACATATGTTTAGGTACAAAGTGGCGCGCATCTTTGATAGATAGAAAGACATTCGAGTGATGTCTTGCTAACTCGCATGCGATATCAATTGCGGAGTTTCCTGAGCCAACCACCATAATATTATCAGATTGAATTTTTCTAGCTGAGACATAATCAATCGAATGCATATTACCACCTTGAAAGGAATTAGCTATTTCAGGAATGTAAGGTTGCCAAAATGCACCTGTCGCACAGATAACGGCATCGTAGAGCTTAGCGGTGTTATCACTGAAATGAACTAACCACCTCAAACCTTGTTTAATCTCTAACTTTAAAACGCGAACACCAAAGGTGATATTGGTGTATAAATCAAAATGAGTTGCATAATCTTTCAAATAGCAAAATACTTGAGAGTGATGTGGATAATCAGGGTAATCACTCGGCATGGGAAAATCTGAGAATGAGGATTTGGTTTTACTTGATATTAGATGAGCTGCTTCATAAAGTGGTGTATTGCGACGGTTAATGTCCCAGAGCCCTCCAACCTCGGTGTGAGAGTCAAATTGTTCATAGGGAATATAGGCATCTCGAAACGCTTTAGCCATTGCCAATCCCGATGGGCCGGCTCCAATAATACAAGCTTTAAATGTCATATATTTACTTGAGTTTCCAATGTTGCAAGTCGACGTAACGTGACTACTCATCAGTGTGCCACTAAAGTGGTGGCAATCACCTCTACCTCAATAAGTGCAGAAGGCGTGTAAAGTCTGTTTACTTGATACCAGCTTGACGCAGGATACAAACCTTCTGGGTAGAATTGCCGGCGCACTTTTTGAATTTTGATTAAATCATCAATGTTAAGAACACTAATACGTTCGTTCAAAACGCCTGACATTGATGACCCATGACTCTTGAGTGTTTTCTCTAATGCTTTGTAAACCGAAACCAGCTGTTCCTCTAGGGTCGCTCCCTTAGCAATTATTCCCGAAACGTATAAAAGATTATTGTGCTTTACTACCTGTGCATATCCAATTTCTTGTTGAAACGGCATAGAGAAATAACGCTCTATCTCTTCAGCTTTCGATATGTAAGGTAGGCTAAGTAGGCACACAAAAGTAATAATTTGGTTAATTGATGCTCGCACTTTGCGTCTCTCCAGATTTAATTGCTATCACGCTAACTTCACGTTGCTGTGTCGATACGACGCCAAACATGTCAGTCACTCTAACTTCAATTATATGAAGTCCTAAGGGGAGATCTTTGGGAAGTGTTGCTTTCCACAAATGTGTTGATATTTCAGGGTTACTGGGTCTATTGCCTGGGAAGGGCTCTTTAAGCACATCCCACTTAAAAAGGTTTACAAGGTACGAAGGGTCGTACTCTTTGACTTGCTCCATTTTTAACCAGCCGGAGGGGCCAACTCTAAATTCAACCTTGGTTAGTTCGTTACCAATATAGTGATTAACATATATCCATGGAGAGCGTCTCTGTCCATGAATGATACTTTTGGGCGCATAGATATTGAAATCATCTGTAAAGTGCTCGCTCGTTACAACGTATTTAAAAGTGTATTGAGTGTTACTAAAATGAACCTCAGCATAACCTTGGGGAGTACCATCACGCATTTGTGCGAGTGGGAGCATTTTGCTGTCGAGCTCCCCTTTAAACCAGTCACCAGAAGTAGTGCCAACATTAAACTCGTTTATCGGTATTTCATTGAGTCGACCTATTTCATTTCTGTGGAGCAAATTTTGTTGTAGATGAGTGTGACCAGACAAAATCAATACCTTATTAAAGTCGTTAAGATGAGAGATAAGTGTTTCCCTAGATGTGAGATTCCATCCATCAAATTGGTCATCCAACGGCATGTGAAAAGCTATAACTAATGCATAATCCTTTGGCAAAAGTTGGAGAAAGTTAACGGCAAAATGGAGATCTTGCGCACTTAGATCCGCTTGATACCTTATACCATCCCGGGGGTCTGGATAGCGGACATTATCTAGAATGAGAAAACCGACTTTACCTTGTATAAATGCGTAAGTTTTGGGGCCAAGCAATTGTTCAAAATATTTAGAACTCTCTTCATCAGACTTGGATGAGTAATCTATATCATGGTTACCAATCACGGTATACCAGGGTTTCTGCAGTGATGCTGTAGACTTCAGTACTGGCTCGATCATGTTTAGATCGTTAGCAACCAAGTCACCCAAAGTAATGCCGAAATCGATTTCATCACCTTCAAATCTATTGATAATAGTTTGTTTGAAATAGTTTAATTGTTTATCTGAATCAGGTTGGGGATCTGCAAATACTGCAAATGAGAAATCTTCGCTGATATCAGTTTTGACCAGAGGGAAATGCAGGTTTGAATCACAAGAATGTTCTATATCAATGGTTTGATAAAAATTCCGATGCATAAGTGCATTAAGTGGCGACCTATATCCCGCTGGATCAATTACAAATATAAAGTTTCCGCTGGCGCGTTTTAAGGTAAAGCCTCCATCGTGTTGTGTACTAACAATGTCTAGACCGTTGGACAGCATTACGTCGGGTAACAAGTTTTCGTGGTTATCAAGGACACCGTTTTCATTCTCATCGAAAAACACTTTCCCATGTATCTCGCATGTAAGGGCGTCAAAATGAAGCACTAGACTTATTAATGCGGTAAGTAAAGAGGGTACTTTCATATCGAATTCACACTTGAGACGGGAGTTTCAGTAACGGCCTTAGGAAGCTTCTCTCGTATCGCCTGATGCACTGTGTGTCACGTGCATAGTGGTATGCAGCGATAGACTCTGCATCAGCTAATGAATCTTTCCTGTATTTCTCATAATCAGTAAATGAGTTAAAAGAGAATATGGCATACGCAATGTCATTTGCACCCTCTGACGGTAAAAAGTAGCCGTGATGGATACCGCCAAATTTCTCTACAAGCCCAAGCCACAGCTTAGCGTAATGTTCGAATTCGAATACTTTTTCTGGGTAAATTTCGTATTTGATATGGCAAGTTATCATTTTAGACTCCAGTTTTTGAGCACAAATATTAGTCACAAACCGCTGCTTCCAAGCCTATTTTTTTACTAAAATAAACCTAGTTTTACTTGTGGTTATTACATTCTTGCATTTGCATATTTATCTGATTTTTAGCGATCAGCTCTCTGACAACCGAGTATCGTTAACACATTAATAGTGTGATATCAGTTAGAGGTGTTCAGTGGAACGTTACAGTATTTATAAGTTTATTCACAAAGGATTACGTGCAGCGCTAAGTAGTGCTTTAGTTGAGCTTGGCAAAGTAAACGACAGGAACCGGAAGGAAAGCGATGCTGTGTTGGACGGGGTGCATAATGTATTAAGGTTGTGTAGCTTACATCTCAAACACGAGAATAATTTCATTCATGCCGCCTTGGCACGCATTGGTCACCCCGGGCCATTGCAGAGTGAGCAAGATCACGAGCACCATGTATCGCATATAAGAACACTCGAAAACAAAGTAAAGCAAGTGCGTAATAGTTATGCTGAAAATGACTTTTTTGTGCTGTATATCGAGTTTAGCTTATTTGTTGCAGAAAACTTCTATCACATGCACCACGAGGAGACTGACGTAAATCGACTGCTATGGCATTACTACAGCGACGAAGAAATCGTAGCAATAGAGCTTGCAATTCTTCAATCTTTAACCGAAGAGGAATCCTTTGAATTTACGATGTTGATTTTGGAGTTTATCTGCCAGTCTGAACGTTTATCTATGCTCAGATCTATGAAAGTAGCAATGCCGGCAGAGCGCTTTAGAAGTTTAGTTGTTGCCCTTAAGGACTTTGTAAGCGAGCAAGCCTGGATTCAGCTCGTCGATGAAGTAGGGCTTAAGCCTGAGTTAAAAGCTATATAGAGTTCTGTCCTTTTCGTTATGTACCTTTTGCACCTTACTCGCTAAAATGAACTGCGAAATCTAGTAAGGTGCATTTATGTCGAAGCTAATTGATGAAGAGCTGTCAGCTTTCTTATCTAGCCATGTTTCACTGCACTTGTCCTGCGTTACATCAAGCCTCAGGACCAGTATCGTCAGGTGTGTTGGTGCAAGAGTCGATAACGTAAAACAAAAAATTAGTTTGTTAATTCCTGGTTCCCAGGCAAGAGAGATAATTGAACATATTGGACGGAAAACTGCTGTTGCAGTTGTGTTCACGGATCCTGAAACCTATCGCTCCATTCAAATTAAGTCTAATAATGCAACTATTGAGACATCCGTTGCATCAGACGTACAGCTTCATCAAGATTATGTAAAAAAATTTACTGAACGGCTTAGAGTTTATAATATACCCCCGTCATATGTGCATACGCTCTGTTATTGTCAATCAGCAGATTTACAGGTTATTACTTTAAGCCCTCAGCAATTATACGATCAGAGTCCAGGACGGCTTGCTGGTACTCTTCTTGGTACTATTTAGCAGAGTTTATGATGAATAAAGTAACAATTGATGATATCAGAAACTGTCTGGAGGGCTTGGTGCCCTCAGCACTCTCAACATGTTCTCCGGAGGGTGTTCCAAATGTTAGTATGATTTCGCAAGCGTTGTATGTAGATTCATCGCATGTTGCACTGTCTTTTCAGTTTTTCAATAAAACTCGTGAAAACATTATCCTCAATCCGTTTGCTAACCTTCTGGTTATGGATCCGCAGACTTCAGCCAGGTACCGTTTAGATCTTAGATATATCGCTACACACACCTCGGGCCCTATTTTTGAAAGAATGAAGGCAAAGCTTGCCGGTATAGCATCTCACGAGGGAATGCAAAATGTTTTCAGGTTGAAAGGTTCTGACATATATAGAGTTGAAAAGATTGAGCATGTACAGGGACATGAGTTACCGGTGGAGAATCAAAATTCATCATTGCTACCTGCTATGCAGAGAACCATAACTGCGATAGATAAGTATCTGAATCAAGAAAATCTTATAGATGTGTTGCTATCAAATTTACAGTCTCAATTTGGTATTCAACACTGCATGTTTTTAATTGCCGATAATCATGCCCGTAAACTATATATGCTTGGCAGTATGGGATATAAAAGCTCAGGAGTTGGCTCAGAAATACCTTTTGGATGTGGTGTAATTGGTGTTGCCGCTGAGACCAAAGTACCGATTAGAATAATGTTTGCTTCTTCAGAATATTCATATGGCAGGCAATTGGAGGACCGAGAAAGTAAAACAAACATAGTCGATCTGGAAAGCAGAATTGCTTATCCCGGTCTTGAGATGCCAGAGAGTCAGCTAGCCGTGCCTTTAATCAGTAACGGAACATTGCTGGGTGTGCTTTACATGGAGAGCTTACAACAGGCTGTGTTTGGATATGACATTGAGGACGTTTTACAAGCTATATGTTCTAAGGTCGCAGATAGTATGAAGTTGCTTCAGTTCGCCGATGGTACACAAACTTCTGAAGATTTGGACCGAATTGATGAGATTAAGAGTGAGCAACCGCACATCACGGTGAGTTATCACAAAAGAGACCATAGCATTTTTATCAACGATGTTTACCTTATTAAGGGGGTGGCGGGCGCTATATTGTGGCATTTGCTTAATGCATACACTCACAGAAAGCAGACTGAGTTCAGTAATAAACTGCTGAGGACCAGTGCTAATCTACCTTTACCTGATATTACTGATAACCTCGATGCCAGGCTAATACTTCTTTCTCGCCGTTTAGCTGAAAGGTGCCCGGAAATATCAATTAAGAAAACTGGAAGAGGATGTTTTTGTTTAAATTTATCGACAGTTGTAGTGCTAAGACTTGAAAATGAATAACCGAATAATGCTTATTCAGTTATTCAAGAATATTAATTAGATAAGGTCTGTTGACGTTGTAAAATTCACTCTGTCGGTGAAGCAGACAAAACTTGATTGGTAAAATATTTGATAGCGGCCAGTGTTCTTTCGATATCTTTGCTCGTGGTGGCCCAACTTGAAACACTTAATCTAAACGCATCTCTTCCGTTCCATACGGTTAAACCGAACCAACACTCTCCACTTTTCTGTACAAAGGCGTGAATTTTTCTGAGTTGCTCTACTGAGCCTATTGTGGCCACAACTTGATTTAGTGAGACTTCGTTAAGTATTTCATACCCAATCTCACGCAAACCGTTTGCTAAACTTTGAGCATGTTCGCAACACCGGTTAACTAGATCTTCTATTCCAATTTGCCCCATTTCCTTGATTGCTGCCCACACTTCGATGCCCCTTGCACGCCGCGAAAATTCAGGCACCACATCTTTTGGCGAAATGCTAGCATCCCGAGTAAGATAGGGAGCCCCAGTGGTCATTACACTGTGCACGGCTTTGGGGTGTCGACAAATCGCAAGGCCGCAATCGTATGGTGTATTTAACCATTTATGACCGTCAACAGCCCATGAATCGGCTAAATCAACACCATAGTTTATGTGTCTTTGTCGCTCAGATGCAGAGGCCCATAATCCAAATGCTCCATCAATATGCACCCAAGCACCTGAGTCTTTAAGTTTGGGTATAATCTCGTTAAATCTGTCGCTAGCACCAGAGTTCACATTGCCGGCTTGTAAACACACTATAGTGTTTGGGCCAACATTGGGTATATACGCGGAAATGACACGACCCTGACTGTCGCATGGTACTCTCTGTATTTGTTTGTCACCAAACCCTAGTATTCTCAATGCTTTGTGTATAGTCACGTGGGCTTGCTCAGAAACTATAATGTTTAATTTAGGCGCACCGGACAAACCCACTTTAGCAATATCAACACCTATTTTTTGGTATTGATATTCTCTCGCTGCCGCCAAGCATGTAATATTTGCTGCTGAAGTGCCGGTTGTAAAGCCCACACTACAACCAACAGGTAGCATAAGCAGTTGAAGAATCCACTTTGCTGCGATGCGCTCATAATGAATAGCAGCAGGTGAAGAGGACTCTAGCATTGCTATTTGATCCCAAGCGGCATTTAAAATTGCAGCCCCCATTGCAGCTGGGCTTGAACCTCCAACAACTAGTCCAAAATATCTGCCTCCAGTCGTAGCCACCGTTGATGCCGAAGACGAATGAAGTTGATCCAGTACTGCTGTTGCGGGAGTACCTTGTTTTGGTAGTGTTATATCAATCTCTGTCAGGGCGTTCAGCGCACTTTGAGTAGGAAAAACATTGCGGGTATGAATGATGCTGACATATTCTTTGGCATAGTCAGATGCTCTTCGTACTGCATCGAAAGCACTTTGTGTAATATCTTTTGGTTGCATAATACTGCTCTTGACTAGTGTGTTAGGGAATTAACGTTTTTCGCAAAATGTAAGAGGGGAGATTTTCTGGAGCACTTCAGCTGGCCAGGCCGCTTCCCGGTCTTTTGCTGCGCTGCATAACAAAGCATTAAGTTCTCTTTTGCCCAACCATCTTCCTTTTGTCATAACCCCGCTAGGATTTCGGGCATGACTGATTCGTTCAAGTGGATTTTTTTCAAGTAACACCATCTCAGCTCTTTTACCTTCCTCAATTGTGCCTTGTATCGGTTGTAATCCTAGATGCCGAGCCGAAGTGACGGTCGCCGCTTTTAATGCTTCAAACGGTGTTAGTCCTGCTAAAACCATTTCCTCAAGTTCATCATGTAGTGAAAAGCCGGCAATATGAAACCCTAGGTTGTCACTACCTGCTACTACTGGAACCCCTGCTTCAACAAGCTTCTTAGTAAATTGTCGTGAGAGTATGTGCGAGTCAGAAATGTACTTCTGCATAAATGCTGTTCTGAAATGCGCACTTTGATAAGAGGGGTTGTTTTTGTTGGTAAACCATTCATATTCTTCGAATGCCATAAATCGAGTAAGGCTTCTTTTCTTAAGACTTTGGAATTTGATGTCAGTGGTGTAGTGGGGGATCATTGCAATGATACTGAGTGAAGAGACAATAGCTATTCCACTTGTCTTAATTTTTGCAACGATTTCGTCAACTTTATTGTTATGCTTCGGATCAGGCGTAATACCATTTTGCATTGCAATTGCGACAAGTTCTTCCACATGGGAAAGTTCATGCATACGCAAGCTGTAGTTCAAGGGCAAGTGCCTTTGTGCATGACCAATTACTGGGATATTAGCTTTATAAGCCTCGTCCAGTAATCTGAGATAGACACTTTTCTCAAGATTACCGCGTAGTTTAATGTAGTCATATCCTTTATCTATGTGCAGTTTTACTAATTTAACTGCATCGTCTGGCGTTTTTAAGTTATCTTCGCTTAAATGCATGCCCGAAGTAAGATATCTAGGTGCGATGACTTCTATTAGCTCACTTCTTCTCTTACTTTCAATTGCGTCTTGCCCTGGAAAGTCAGCGAGATTTCTAATGGCCAAAACACCATTTGCAACATGGAGTTTAAATAAGGTTAGAGAGTCTTCAATCTCAGGTCTATGTTGGTGTACATGCGCATCGATTAAACCAGGGATCAGATAACCATTTTGGCCGTCAATAATAATGCACTCTTTGGGCAAAGGGGGCGCTAACGTAGGACTATCAGTAATAGTCGTAATTAGCCCATTTTTGACCTCTACTCTGCGATTAAAATCGACAGAATCAGTCACCATGCTGATGACATTTACATTATCAATTACATAGCACTTTGCTGCTAGTGAGGATGAAAGGAGTAGAAAAGGGAAAACTGCTAGAAATCGCATAATACAGAGCTCTTAGACAATTAATTAGAACAGAGTTTAGACAGTCATTTAATTGATGAAAGCTAAATTTTACCTAAAAATATACTTGTTTGTGTTTAAAGCAGATTAAGTCTTTTTTAGCTTACCAAAATGAGCTTTAGGGTTATGGTTTAAGCAAGACGAAAATCATAGGACTGACGCGAATGAAAACTCCGAATCATCATACTGCATGGCATCCTGAGACAAATATTTTGGACACTCGCTTGTCAGGTACTGTCGACACTGAATTTGTAAGACATTGGGCGAATGGGTTTGTACGATGTTTTAACTCTGCAGCGGTTGTTGGTAACTTCAAGTTGTTACTTGATTTAACTGGTTACGAGCCGATTGATATCGATGCCCATAAGCAGATGCGAGAGGTTATCCCCGCTTTTTTGTTAAAACATGGAATGGTGCCTGCTTTTATCAAGCTTTTCGAAAACACAGACTATCATGTCGTTAGTGATCCACAGGCCAAGTGTTGGGCCTTTGCAAATGTACACCACGATGTTTCGAAAATGCAAAATTATCAGGAAAAGATATCCTGTAATTATCAGCAGTTTTTTCACAGCAGAATCGATGCTGTTAGTTGGTTACAATCTGTCGGAGAGAACTAATGTTAAAGTTTTTTGTTTTGCTATCTGTTGTCTTACCATTATCTTGCCAAGCTAATTCAGTTTACTTTGGGAAATCCTCGCCTACAAACTTCGATTTTTTAGACCAACGTCAACTTCCATCTGACTTTGGCAAAGAAGAGTTTAGCTTAGAGGTTTGGATAAAGCCTGATAATTCCTTTCCTGTTGGCTCGGTACCTAGAGGCACATTCGACCAACTAACAAACTGGTCTTCAGCTGATCCCGCACCTTATTCAACGCCAGGTTGGTGGTTACAGGGAAACTGGCTACTAGATGGTCATAGCCGACCTGAAGGGTTTGCTTTGAACCACACCAGAGAAGGCTCATTTAGTTTGCAATTGTACGGTGGTGGTAGAGTGCGTTGGTTATTCTCTGATGGCAGTCCAGAGGTGCCAGAAAATGGTCGCACTTGGGCGATTCAAGCGTATCCGGCTGATACTGTCCCAAGCTTGTTAGATGGGAATTGGCATCAGGTAATCTGTATCCGCAGGTGGACTGAAGATGGAAAGGCAGCTCTTGAGTTATGGGTCGATGGTAATTTGATAGCAAAGCAACTCATATCATCTCGTGTCAACATGAGGCAATTCTGGGATTCAGTTCCGCATCCTAAAGATCCTGAAAACCTCGGCGGTTGGAGTTGGGGTGCTGAAGTTATGACCGCATGGGGTTTTTATTTTACCCAATATGAAGACTACAAGGGACACATAGACGACATCCGGTTCTGGAATAAAGCGTTAAATAAGGAAGAGATTTTCAACCTGATAAATAGGCAGCCATTAAACTCAACCCCTGGATTATTAGCTTGGTACGATTTTTCTGAAGGTGTAGGCCCAGTCGCTGCGGATCGATTTGATAAAACGGGCCAAAGACAATTAATTCTCTATCGTATGGACTCGTCGTGGTCGGTGAATGGTAGCAAGGACAAAGTAAACTAATGTCATTGCTTTGAGTTAATTCTTTCAGGATGGGTATGCTTTGAATTTTTCAGTTTTTAAGTGGCTTAATAAGCCTAGCCTAGTCGAAAATCACAATGATTCAGTACTGTCTATTAAGACTGATCCAAATACTGATTTTTGGCAAGAGACATATTACGACATGCGCGTTGATAATGGACATTTTCTGTTCAGCACGTTTAAAACTCATGCTATCGAGATTCAAGTGAGTCTCAGATCGGATCCTCACTCAAGATATGATCAAGCAGGTCTAATGATTCGCAAAGACGCATTCAACTGGCTTAAATTGTCTACTGAGTTTGAAAATCACGCAAGCTCATGGCTTGGTTCAGTCAATACTAAAGCGGGACTTTCGGATTGGGCAACCCAGGAGGTGGTAACATCAAAACATAATGCCTACAAAATCATAATTTGTCGAAATGATGCTCTTTTATTCGGCCTGGTTGATGGAAATTGGCAGCGGATTAGGATCTTAGACATATCTCATTTGTATGTTGATGGTGCTTTAAATATTGGCGTTTACGCATGCAGCCCAAAAGGTTCTGGTTATGAGGTAATTTTTGACAGCCCTCAGATTTGTTATTGACGCAATAAATTATATATAAATCAGTCGCTTATCAAGTCTGGCTTGTTGCATATCATTCTTTTAGGTTTGATTTAGTAATTTGGTCAACCATAAGAATCTATCATATTCGTCGTTAGTCAGGTCAATATTTAAAAATCATGAGGTTGATATGAAGTTTACACTCTCGGCACTAGGTATTTCCGTGTTAGCTGCTTTGCCTGTTTGCGCTCAAGCAGACATGACTGTTGGTGTTATATACAATAATTTTTCGCAATCTTTTGCTGGCAATGAAATTGATAGCGGAGCTGCTGCTGTGCAGTTGGGATATCGCTATAAGTTTGCCGATACAACCCTTGCAGTTACGCTTTTTGGTAACGTTGGTGTTGGCACCAATACTGAAAATGTTGAGCTATTTGGTGAGGTTGTAGAGTATGAGGTCGACAACTATTATTCAGTTTCATTGCGTCCAGAACACAAGGTGTTCGATAAGGTAACCGTATACGCTCTAGCCTCTTACGGTAAATTTAAATCCTCTATACGCCAAGACGGCGAGTCATTTTCAGATACTGCAAACGAGTTTGGCTATGGTGTTGGTACTTTAGTTAATGTTTTTGACGATGTATCACTGAATTTGAGTTTCGAAAAATACGACCAAGTTGACAGCTTAGCTATTGGTTTAGAATACAAGTTTTAAATCTTAAGTTTATTTAGCGTTGTCGCGTAGTTCGAAATGATATTGTATGTATAACGTGCCCTACATATTCGGTTCGTTGTACTCTGTAACACATTCCTGATGTACCTTTTACCGCCTTCGGGCGGTTTTTTTATTGGACTGTAAATTGATTTTGGGAAAATGAGACATTTACTAGGTTGCCCTCCCACTTTCAACCTAAGTCCCACACGGGAATGTGTATAACCTGAAAGATAAGCGTTTGCCACATCCAAACCATGCTTTCTGGACATTTTCAGGACATTCCGTTTTGTAGACTTATGCCAACTTTATGTCGTTACGAGGTAAAAATGCGTAAGTTAATCCAAACAAGTTTCATGACCATGGCTATGGCAAGCGTTACCGGTGCCGCCTTTGCTGAAACACAAATTGTAAATGAATTTACTAAAGACAGCTCTGACTGGGTGTATGGCCTGGGTCTAGGCCTGTTATCCGAAGATGAAGGCTATGTGGGCATGGACCGAGAGACAGATCCAACGCCAATTTTATATATCGAGTCTGAGCGCTTCCGTTTGATGGGCCTACAGGCAGAGTATAAAGCTTTATTGGGAAAAAATTACTCCGTAGGTATCCATGTCGAAACTCGGATGGATGGCTTTGAAGTCGGTGATAGTGACTTCTTAGACGGTATGGCCGAGCGTGAGGGAACTTTCTATGCCGGCTTTAATATACGCACTTTCGGAGATTGGGGTCAATTCAGTGTGAAAGCATTGCGTGATGTTGGAAACACTCACGACGGAAACCGGGCTGCTGCTGAATACCGTTATTCGATGCCTTTTGCTGCCGGTATCTTAACACCATGGGTTGAAGTTGAATATTACGGCGCCGATATGATGGAATACTACTATGGTGTAAGCGGTTCTGAAGCAACAGAAACACGCCCTCAGTATACGCCGGATGCAACGATGAACTTCGATATCGGTGTCGATTATCAGTACTCATTCGGCGAAAACCACACGTTCTTAGCCAGCGCAAAATATCGCCGTTTCGGTGGTGATTTGAAAGACAGTCCGATTGTTGAAGATTCTGGCTCAGCACGCGTGTTACTGGCTTATGTATACCGGTTTTAGTTAATCATAACAAGCACATTACCTAATGAAAGACAGAAGGTGGAAACCCCTTATGTTTTTCATTGGGCAGTGACCTCAAATGCAGTTTAATTAGTGGAGAAACGAATATTAAAGAGTTTTGAGCCAAAACTAAAAGTACCACAATTTCTACTTTCCTTGGTGTTCCTTATCGTGGAAGGTTGGTATTAATCCTGACTCTAGATTACGTGAATATTACATTTTAAAAATGTTAACGGTGGGCTGGCATTTTTGCTTACTGAGCATGTGGCAGAAACATATTTTGTAGACCCAAACCAATCAAGAGGTCTTATGAGGCTAAAACAATGCAATTAGTCAGGCGATTTTTTATTCCATTAATGTGTTTAGCTATTGTCGCAATACTAGGTTCACGTCTTTACTTAATGCAGGCTCTGCCACTTTTCGACACGACTGAAGCAAGGTATGGCGAAATTGCGAGATTGATGGTTGACACTCAAGATTGGCTGATCCCGCAATTCAACTACAATGAGCCGTTTCTCGGTGAGCCGCCGCTACATACTTGGGCAAGTGCCTTATCAATGCGATTTTTCGGTCTCTCTGAATGGGCCGTCAGATTGCCTCATTTTCTTGCTTCCCTCTGTGTCCTTTGGGTTACGGCTGTGTTTGTAAAACATCAGGCTGGGGTGCGAGCGGCACTGTTCAGTGTTGGCGTGTTAAGCGCAACGCCAGTGCTCTGGGTATCTTCGGCAATGGTAATGACGGACATGCTATTAGTACTTGGGCTTACTATCTGCATGACAAACAGCTGGTCACTGTTGTCCAGACAGGAGAACAAAATTGGTTATGCGAGCATAAATATCGGCATAGGTCTGCTTATCGGTATGTTGGCTAAAGGCCCGCTCATTATTGTACTTTGGGTAATGACGATTGGAATGTTCTTGCTCATCCAGCGCAGAGCGCTTGCACATTTCAACATTGCCCCTTGGGCTGTTGCCCTTGGAATTGGCGTTGTGCTCAGCGCTCCGTGGTTTATCGCTGTCGAAATCGTTCATCCAGGATTTCTTAACTATTTCTTTATTGGCGAACATGTGCTGCGCTTTATTGATACTGGCTGGGAAGGTGATCGCTATGGTACGGCGCATAACGAGCCTTTAGGTACGATCTGGTTATTCTTTGTGCAAGGTCTCTTTGTTTGGCTACTCGTCGCACTGTGTGCTTTATACCAATCAATCAAAAAAACAAATGCATTTGGGGATCTTAACGCCTTTTTACTCAGTTGGCTGCTTGCCTCGCCTCTGTTATTCACACTCGCCGGGAATATTTTGCCCGCTTATGTTCTCCCAAGCGCTGTTCCTGTGGCCGCATTACTTACGATAAATCTCAAAACGTATGCACAAAGAAAATTCATTATTGTTATGGTCGCCGCCTTTGCTGTACTTCTAATAGCGTTGGCAATCAATAATCAGCGATTGTTGACTAAGAAAACCGATAAATTTTTGCTACAAGACATAAAGGATGATCAGATCATCGTCTATGACACAAAACTTACCTTCTCCGGTCGCTTTTACAGCAATGGCCGAGCTGTCGTAATTAATGACCTTTCAGAGCTTGAAAAATGGTTACGCCAGGATGAGCAATACTATTGGGTTTCGACAAACGGACCCGAGCATGATACTTGCCAGAAGGTGCGCTCGAATTCATCAAAATCACTCTTTGAATGCACTAAAGGGGATCTGCCATGAGGTTACTTGTCGTGGAAGATACGAAAGATGTGGCCGAGCTCCTTTTTGACTATTTTGAGATGAAAGGGTGTGAAATGGACTACGCCTCAAATGGTAAGCAAGGTCTTAACTTAGCGCTATCGAATACCTATGATGCGATTATTTTAGACATCATGATGCCTGGGCTTAATGGGTATGAAGTCTGCAACATGCTTCGAGAACAAGGGGTAAGCACCCCGATAATCATGTTGACGGCGCGGGACACCCACTCAGATATTATTAAAGGCCTGGATAGAGGGGCAGATGACTACGTGATCAAACCTTTTGATACTGACGTCCTTTACGCCCGGGTCAGAGCGGCTGTCAGACGGGCAACGACGGCCGGATCGGAGAATAAGCTTACGTATTCTGGTCTCACATTTAACAGTAAAAATCGTGAGCTCTCAGGGCCGACATCCTCGATATGCGTATCGCCTATTCAGGCGCAATTATTAAAACTGTTAATGCAAAAAGCGCCTGATCCTGTCAGTCGCTCAGATTTACAATACGCCGCGTGGCCTGAAGAGCAGCCCGATGCAGACCTTCTTCGCCGATACATCTATCAACTTCGAGCACAGTTTGAGAAAGTTAGCTCGGATGTGATATTGCAGACCATTCCTAAATTTGGTTATCAGCTCTGCCTTTCATCGGTGACAAGAGAGGGATAATGGGCAATACCAGAATACAAACGCAAATTGCCGGCGCCTATTTAATTGGCATCCTTATGATCCTAAGTTTTTACTATATCGTGATCGAAGTGATTTTATTCAACGCGGAGGATCAATTTGCTGAGAGACGACTGACTCAGATTAGCCACTCACTTGTGGCAAAAGCGGAGTCGACCAATACTAGCACCCCAGTCAAAATTGATGGACTAATAACGCTCTACAACGATTTTCGTACATTGCCACAGTGGGTTAGAGCTCAGATCGGTCCGATTTGGACAGGCCTGCGAGAGGTGGATACGGAATTTGATGGACGTGAGGTTAGTCTGTTGGTCCTAGCAACAACTTCGTTGTCTGGCCAAAAAATGTATATTGTGGAAGACCTCACACAATCAGAGACGCACAGTGATGAGTTGAGCCACATCTCTTCGACACTGTTGGTCGTGGGATTGTTCGTGGCTTTTTTATCGTCATATTTCATGCTAAAGCTTGCTACAACGTTATCCTTGCCGCTTGTTAAATTATCTGAGCAATTGCAAAGATCTCAACCGGAGGACTTGTCGCAAATACGGCTATCGTCTAAGACCAATAAAGAAGTCACTATCCTTCAAGAGAGCATTAATGATTACCGCAATAGATTAAGTGAAGCTTTGCGGCGTGAACGGGCATTTACAAGTTATGCTAGCCATGAGCTTCGCACACCTTTAACGATAATAAAGATGGCAACGAAACTGTTATCTGAGGTAAATGATCCCAAGGTTGTCAGATATTGCTCCAAGCTCACAAACGCTAGCCTCTCAATGGAGCGACTCATCAATACTTTTCTCATTCTAGCGCGCGAAAAAATCGATTTCCGGCAAGAAATGATTATTGACCATGATTGGATATCACAGCTGGTAGCAGACCACCAACAGCGCATCCAAAGCGGTGATGTTATTTTACGAATTGATGTTCAAAACGAGACTCAGGTACAAGCTCCTGATGTGTTAGTGTATGTTTTAGTTGGGAATTTGCTAAGCAATGCCTGTATTCATGCTGCCGGCGGGGTAGTTTGTATAAGAACTGAGAGTAACAGGATTACCGTCTCTAACTCAGCTGGCACTGACCTTACTCATTCTGACAAATCGTTAGGGCATGGTATCGGTTTGGTGCTAGTTAAAGACATTTGCAAAAAACTAAATTGGATATTTAGTCTTACCCCAAATGATTTAGATGGCGTGACGGCGACGATTCTGTTCAATCATGAAGAACCTTGATTTACACCATGACACCCGTCATAAGTTGATTGAAGCAGCAACACGATTATTTATAACTCAACCCCATAAAAAGCTCTTTGCAAAGGCTATATAGCTTGCCCTGATTGACGTCTTGTATTTCAAGATTAGCCAGGTCATAGCTGTAGTTCACTTCTTCACTGCTCTGCTGAAATAATGCTGCAATTTCAGCGGGTAAGTTTGTCAGCGGGGTGCGCTGCAATAAATAGTCTGGGTACTGCTGAATATTAAAATCCGGCGGGAGCTTCTCAGAGTCAACTGATTGCAACTTACCCGAGAACAGCTGCTTGCTGGCGGTCTTTACTGACAACTCATCACTCGAGAATACCGATGCTCCGGTCATTAGTGTTTGTGGCAGGGTGAGCTTGAAATCAGCACCGAATGATAACGTGGTATCGGCATTTACTGAGCAAGCACTAAGTAATACTGCTAGCAATCCGGTAGAAAGTTTCTTCATAATGCATCCTTTTCTGAATACGTAATGATGCATTATGGTCAACCAAATGTAAAATTTAATGTGGTGATAGCTTGGGCTAGTCACTAAAGATGGTGAATTGCTCTGCTATAGGCTGATAAGTGCTGGGTTTATCAATCTGCTGGGCAAGTAAGTCATACGGAATATGGGGTTGCAGCAGCGGTGTAAATTCATCCGTGTCCGTAATGCTCTCGTCCAGCCAGCGGTTTACCAAATCAGAATCCAGAGGTAGTAATAGAGGTGATGCCTTACTATGAATATGCATCAGCTTAGGATTAGGCGGCAGGGTAATAACAGAGCAAGATAATGCGGTTTCGCCGGTATTTTTGTTAAGCCATTCCCGGCATAAGCCGCCCAGGAGCATTGCGCCATCTTTTGCTATCAGGTCGTAATAGTGCAGTGGCTTGTTGTTCACATACTCTGTTTCGCCAAAGCCTTTGGCCGGTATAATGCAGCGACTATAACGGTATGCCTGGTAGCCAGCAGAGCCTTTAACGTTAAGTTTATCGTAGCGGGTGTTAAACGACGTATATTTTGACGGCTTGAAGCCGGTATCGGCAGGCTCTAAAAGCAGCCACCAAATAGCATTGTCCATTCGGCGAATTCCGTCTTTTTCTCTAACAATACTGACTTGGTTAGTAGCTCGGATAAACCGACCGAAAATTGGGCGCTCAGGGAATAGCTGGATCTGCAGCCCCTCACAAAGCTCTCTTACACCAGGATCGTCAATAACGTTAAGTCTGCCGCACATAACTTGTTGATCACTTTTTAAGGTCAGATAAGGGTAGTATGCGCCACTTAATGGAGTGAAAGAATTCGATTAACCGCTTTATTCGCTAATAAGCATTTTTATGAATTTAATAATCAGTGGAAGACGTAAAAATATTCACGTGAAAAAAAGCCGCCCGAAGGCGGCAAAGGTCTGTAACACCAGGATGTGCGCTAGAGGCGCTATATTCTCAGCTCTTGCATCTGTTTACTGTAAGTAATTGTCAGTTTTGCTTAGTAATTAAGCGATAGACCTAACATACCGTTGCTAATGGTGAGTAGCGCGAAATAAATACTGCCTAGTAGCAGCAGCAATGCACGTAATTTTTTCCATTTTCCGGTTCCGTGTCGCAGCTGAGCAAATGTATAGCGACCAGTAAAGAATGTTCCTACTATGCTTGCCAGAGTCAGAAGTTGCGCGATTCTTATGACCAAATCTGAAGCATTAAGTTGAGACATCATTGTTAGGACTAACCCCCATGATGCTAATGCAAGTAGCAGCATTAGAGCGGCGATGCGTGAATGCGCGTAAAACTTGGCTTTCTCAAGCGTTAAGCTGTAACGCACGCAAATATACTTCTCGGCAATCAAATTAATTAAGGCGCCCAAGGCTGTTAAGGCTGAGAGGCTCAGTAACAACAGGTGTACGCTTGAGTTTTGCTGGGCCGTTGCAGGCATCCAACTCGCTATCGGGGCTAATGAGCTGGTAGATAACTTTATGACATTATCATTGGCATCGAGTGATACCGATATTTTTTCCTGGCCACCGATTTGTTGCCAAAGATACGGAGATATCTCACGCCAAATCCAGGGCTGGCCGCTTGGCTGAGCAAAGGCGGGTATCAGAAGGTCCCCATTAGGTAATGCCGTAACGCTGAGTTGCTGAAACAAGTTACCAACTTGCAACAAGGTATCAAAGCTGGTGCGGCTGGAGATGTAATTACCGGCGACCTTAGCAGCGCGTATTTCGCTGTCTGCAAGTACTTCTGTTTGGTCATTCACTTCCGTACAGCTAAAACAGGGAAAGTAGCGGTCAATAAAGCGGTTAATGATAGCCGGGCGTAGTTTATATGCAGCGCCATCCTTGCCAATACCGCTGATACTGACGAAGATGCCGGTATTAAAGTCGGGTAATAGTTTTAAATCACTATGATGATAAAGAGTGTCGCCGCCATGGCCAATAATAGTGTGGCCGTTGCGGTCAGCCCGATAGAAACCAAGTGCCATCGCATTTAAACCCTGAATATTAATTGCGGCATAGTTATGCATCAGGTTAATGGTGTTTGCTGACAGCAGCTGAGTATCTTGCCATTTTCCGTCGTTAAGATGTGCAATCATAAACTTGGCCATGTCATTGGCTGATATCGAAAGCGAACCGGCGGGAGTTCCTGCGATAGCCTCAAAAGGTTTAGCCGGTTGACTAGCCAGCGCATAACTGGATACCAGCATCTTTTTTGCTTTGTCATCAAACTGATTTTTGAAGCTGGCACCCTGCATGCTAAGTGGTTTGAAAATGGCGGTATCGACGTAATCTTCAAAGGGTAGGCCCGAAATACGCTCTACAATATAGCCAGCTAAGGAAACGCCATAGTTGGAATAAGATGGCACAGTGCCAGGTTTGAAGCTTTGTGTTGGGGTATACGCTTTAAGCCAAAGCTCGTTACTGTTTGGGCTGGTTTGCGAGGCGAATAACCCTTTAGCAACCTCCGAGAAGCCTGCAGTGTGTGTCATTAAATGACGCATGGTCACAGGTTCATTAAACTGCAGTTGCAGCTCAAAATCTAAGTACTGACGAATGTCCGCATCTAACGCTAGCTGGCCACGTTCAACTAATTGCATAACAGCAGTCCAGGTAAACAGTTTGGCTATAGAGCCTGGACGCACCAGATGGTCAGCGGTCAGTGCCGTTTTTGATCCAACATCGGCATAACCGTAGCCTTTACTAAAAACAACTTGCCCATTTTGCACAACACTTACTGCAATGCCGGCCAAATCCTGATGTTTAACCTCATGATTTAGCCAGCCATCAAACCAAATCTCTAGCTCATTGGCTGTAATTGACTTGACAGGCGTCTGGGCCAGGGTGTGACTACTGGCTAGTAACACAGAGCAGATAATCAATAACGTATAAACATATTTAAGCATAAGCGCTCCTTATAAAAGAGCGCCGATTTTATGCTTTAACGTTTATCGCTGTGGTAAGGCTTGGTAAATGCACCAAGCAGCAAATTGATTACACAAGCTTACGATCTAAGGGTAGGCATTTCCTGCTTATTAAAAATCGCCTTGGTGTAGCATGCCGGGTTAAGCTCAGTGACATGAACACTGCTTTGGATTGCATTTGCTGATTTAGGCATATGATCCGTCAGAGTGTCCAGCAGTGCTTTAGCAAGCGAGATTTTTATTGCGTCACTGCGTCCGGTCATAAGCTCAAGCTGGCAGTGGACAAAGCCTGCAGAGGCATCATTACCTGCCAAATAATAGTGGAGCATAACAACACGGCTTTTAATATCGGCCTCATTAAATTCGCCACTGCATGTCAGGGTGCGGTTGATGGCGGCTAACAACTTGTTATGGTCAATGCTTAAGTTGTCTGTTATTTCGACTCTGATATGCGGCATGAGCGTCCTTAGTGTTAAACCAGTATGTTGATCGATTTTATGCGGGTAAAGCCGTCATACAGGCTAAGTGGCATGCCAGCACTGGCATTATAGTGGCTGTTAAATGACGGCTCTTTATAGGGATTAAAGCCAAGCACTTGCGTCAGATTTTTCTCAAGCGGTTTTATAAATTCCTCACGACGCTTTTTTAACAGTTCGACAAAGGCAGTATCGTCATTTTTTTCGGCTATTTGCGCATAAACCTGGTCATAGCGTGCCTGTATACTGCCTACTTCACCGGCAATACCCGCTTGAGTGTTAAAAGGCTTTGTAGCGTCAAAGTTTTGCATCATGCTCATAAACTGTGCTTCGCTAAACAGTACCTCTGATAACGAATACAAGTTCGCTTGCAGTGTATCGTAAATAGTATTTGGATCGTCTGCATTAATCGCTTGTTCGATTTGGTTGCTAAGGTAGGCCTTTTCTTCATCTAGGGCTGTGCCTGCAGCATTGGCGTTGCCACGCATGGCTAACTTAGTGAACACTTCATCTATGAAACTAGGCAGTCTTTGTTTAGCGTATTGCTCCAGTTTATCTTGTTGCTCAGTCGTGGTTCCGCTTGTTTGTTGTGGCAGCCCAAGTTTGTTTTGGTTGAATTGCGGCGGCTGGAAGTTTTCCGCATTTCGCAAAAAATCGAGTTGAGCAAAGAAGTCATCCTGATTTCTTAACTGAAATTCAAATGCAGCCAAGACACCATCACTGTTGGCAACTTGTTGCTTAAACTCACTGACCCGCTGTTTTAGTTCTGTCTGATCGGGTAAGCGGATAGCCTTGTTGGAAGAAATTTGCATGTCGGCTCCTTCAGTTATCGTTGCATGGTGATTAAAAGTTGGTTGGTTTCTGGTTGAAGTTGGCGCGATACCTCACGAAAGCCGTGGCGGTGATAGAAAGCAATAGCGCTCCCGTTAAGTGCATACACTTTTACCAAGTTAAGTTTGGTCTGTTGCGCCATGTGTTGCAGAAGTGCAGAGCCTATGCCGGTTCTTTGTATGCCACTGTCAACAAACAGGGCAGCGAGCTCTTTATCTATTGCTGTAATAAAGCCAACCAGGCGATTGTTAGCAACAGCAATAAGACTGTTTTGGTAATGTTGCAGCAATAAATCGGTAATATGAGGCGTAATTTCGCACCAGTATTGTTGGCTGATGAAAGCCTGATGTTGGCACGTGCAGTGATACCAGAATGTAACGACATCTGGTACGTCAGATGGCTGACACGGCAGGATCTGAACCTGTGGCATAATGGCTTAACTGATTATTTTTAGCTACTTTGCCACAGCTATTTGAGAATGCGGTGACGCCTTACAAAGGCTTACTAAAAGTGGGAATAAATAGCTGAACTTTTAGTCCTTGCGGTGAAGCATGGTTAAATTTAAGCTCGCCATCAAGCTTTTGAGCAATGTTCTGCACAATAGATAATCCGAGACCGAGACCGCCTTTGGAGGCATGCCGAACAAAAGGCGTGCCCAGTTTACTGAGCATGTCATCGCTTACACCTTCGCCGTCATCTTCAATAACCAACTGCAGACCACTCTCGCTATTTATTGATGTTACGGTCACTGAATTGTGGGCAAATCTTGCTGCATTGGCTAACAGATTACGAATGCAGTAATGGTTAAGCTTGGGGTTAGCAAATATTGTTTCTGATCCTTGCCAAGACAAGCTGATAGCCAAATCAGGGTGAGCTTGTCGCAGCTGCATTATTTGTTGCTCCAGAGCCGCATTAGCATTGTATAACTCTCCTTGATGCCGACGCTCTAACTCATCGTTAATTTTCACATACCGACCAAGTTCAGTTAGCATGTCATTAAGTTCGTCCAAATCGGCATTAATGTCGGCAATTTGTTGCAAGTTGGCGTTAGTTTTTAGCTCATCTAAGGCAAAGTGTACCCGCGTTAAGGGAGTGCGAAACTCATGGGCTACGATGCGTAAAAACAACTTTTGGTTATCCAGCAGCAATTTTATGCGAGTTACTAATTGCTCGAAGGCTTGCGCTAATTCAGCTGTTTCTTTTTGTACAAAGGGTGTAAACGACACATCAAACTGGCCATTAGCAACCTGATTGGCAATATCTGACAGTTTCCTTAAGCGCCGGTAAAGTGGATAAGTGACAAGAAATACAAAAAGGGCAAGACTCAGCAGCCAAACAAATATAGGGAGTAGTTGTAGCGGTAAGGCATTCTCCAGTGTGCCGCTGATATGCTGTACCAGCACAGTATCGTCATTTAGTAGTGTAATAACTTTTACCGGTGTTTGGCCAGCGACCGGCACATCAGCCAGGACGGCGCGGCCATAGGATGTCAGCTGCGAATTGGCCACATCAGATAGTGTTAACGTGTTAACAGGCTCTAACGTCAGTGGATAGCCAAATTGTGATTGCAGTGTGGTTAAAATATCAGGCCATGACGCTATGGGTTGCCCAACAAATTTTTGTTTTAACAGATTGCTGACACCTTGAGAGGTGGTTAGCACATCATTGGCGATTTCTCGCTCCAGTACGCTATTTAGCAGCACGCTAAGTACCAGCTGTGCGCCAATAAAGCCAAAAATAATCAGTAGGTAGAACTTTAAAAAAAGCTTAGTCATTAGCCATTGCTGCCCGGCATAACAAACAGGTAGCCAAATCCTCTTATCGTTTTTATTAACCGATATGGCGCATGTTCATCGTTGAGTTTTTTTCGCAGCGCCGATACCCGCATATCAATGGAGCGGTCGAGGCCGTCATAATCAAAACCACGTAAACCTTTAATCAACTGCTCCCGACTGATTTTTTGGTTTGGATTTTTTAGAAAAAAATCTAACAAGTCGAACTCTGCGTCGGTGAGCAGTACTTTTTGACCAAGATAAGAAACCTCACGGCTAATCTCATTCACTGTCAGAGAAGTTTCTTGAACAGGATGTTCAACCTTTACGCGCCGAAGTAGTGCTTTTACCCGGGCCAGTAGTCTTTGTGGCTGAACAGGTTTGGGTAAATAATCATCAATACCTGCGTCAAGTGCCTGGACTTCCTGCAATTCATCATCGATAGCGGTCAGCATAAGAATAGGGCAGTCTTTTAGGGCCTTTAATTGAGCTGCCAGTGTTGTCCCTTCTGTATCGGGAAGCATCAGATCAAGCAAAATCAGGTCAAAATTGCCTGCTGAGAACGCGCTTAGCGCCTGTTTGCCATCCAACGCAATTTCAGTGTCGAAACCTTCCTTTTGGAGAAAGTTAGCAATAAGCGTGGCTATGCGCTGATCATCTTCGACTATTAACAAACAAGGTTGGTGCACAGCAATTTATCCCATCAATACATTTTGCATGTTTTCTCTGACATTAGCTTACAGAGCATAAGTGTTTAAAACCGTAATATCTGAAAGCTTAATTGTATCAAGTCATTAATGGCGCTCTGACAGGCCCTTACAGTAAATAGTTTACCCCGCTTTATACTTGCCGCAATTTTTGTTCAGGTAATTACGTATGAAATTTTTAGCGTTGGCAGTAAGCAGTATATTTGTAAGTGGTGTTTGTCTTGCTAATCAGGCAGAGGTTGAATCTTCGGCTGCCTGGTCTGTAGGGGTGGGAGCAGTACACTATCAATCCGCGTATCGTGGTACTGCACCTACTGAGCTTTTAGCGCCACTTTTTAGCTATCAAGGCGAACGGCTTTCATTTTCCGGGTTTTCAGTCAGCTACAGATTGATGGATGTGTTGGGTGTTTCAGTAGAGGCTTTACTCGAACCGGGGGATGAGGTGTTTGATGCGAGTAAATCAAACGATGCAAACCTGAGCAGCTTAGCAGACAGAGACATTAGTGTGATGGCCGGTATTAGGCTATCACATCATTCAGCGTGGGGGGCTGTGACGACAAGCCTTACTCATGATATTTCAGATACATCTGATGGGTATACAGCGGTAGCAGCATACAGCTATCCGCTGCAATTCTCAGAGCGAATGTCCGTTGTGCCCTCTGTTGGCGTTCGATTAACGGATGCCAGTGTGGCGAACTTCTATTACGGTGTGGGCGAGGGGGAGTCAGGCCAACTTGCGGCATATCAGCCAGGACGAACGACATCGGCTTTTGGCTCTATCTCCATGCACTACGGGTTGAGTAACAATCTCAGATTAAACGCCATTTTCCGCACCGTTGCACTTGATCAAAAAATCAAAGATTCGCCCATGATTGACGCCGGCTATACGCGCGTAGCGGTTGTTTCACTGGACTATCTGTTTTAGGAGTAACCATGAGTTTTTACAGCTATGAGTGGTTAAAACGCCCAGAAAACATCACGGTTCTGATGGAGAATAAGCTCTCTTTTAAGACCGATGCTGAAACAGATTTTTGGCAAAAAACGCATTATGAGATGCGTAAAGATAATGGCCACTTTTTCTACCAAACATTAGATGCAAAGGCATTTGAGTATGAAATTTGCCTGAGTGCATTACAGGGCACACGCTATGACCAGGCGGGCATTATGCTTCGGGGTAATGCTGAAAATTGGCTAAAGATATCTGCTGAATTTGAAACACACGAGCGTAGTTGGTTGGGCGCGGTGAATACAAAATTTGGCTTGTCTGATTGGTCTACCTGCCGTGTACCAACGATGCAACATCAGCACTACAAGTTGGTAGTAGAAGGCGATAATGCCTTGGTGTATGCGTTGGTTGGCACGGATTGGCAGCAACTTCGGATGTTGGATATTTCACATTTAAGACGTTCTGACGGTTTGGATTTGGGTGTCTATGCTTGCAGCCCTAAAGGGCCAGGGTTTGATGTGAGTTTTTATGACATAAAGCTGGCGGTAACCCGCTCTTAATTTTCACTAATCGTGCGTTGTTACAGTCATTTTTTAAAGCTGCCGGATGAAGCGCTTGGGTGCTCTGGCAAATAATTTTAGGGAAAAGGCAATGAAGAAAACCATACTCGCGGCGCTATTAGGCTCAATATCCTTGATCGCACATGCGGCTGAGGAGCATTTAAAATGGGCTGGGCATATCGCATTACCAAATGGCCAGCAGATGCCACTGGAGTTTGAAACATTTAAAGCTGACAGTTTAACCACTGCTAATGTTAGAAGTCCGGCTCAGGGCTCTCAGAATATTCCGGTCACCGGGCTAACCAAATCCGGGGACGGTTGGTCGTTCAAATTACCTACCCTGGGCGCTTCTATGCAGTTGAAGCATGATGAGGGCTGTTTAACTGGCGAGCTTAATCAAGGTATATCGCTGCCAGTGTCGTTATGTCCGGCGGAGAGTTTGAGCCACGATAACCATCTGGCAATGTTGCCACCTCAGGTATCAGAGATACGCAATCTGTACTTCTACTCGGCTGATGGCACTAGATTGAGTGGTACGCTGTATCACCCTGCTAATGATAAGAGGGCTCCGGTGGTTATTCTGGCGGGTGGTAGTGGCCCAACAGATCGTGATGCATCTTTCGCAGGCAAAAAACCTTATCGGAATTTAGGTGTTGAGCTAGCCAAACAAGGGATAGCACTATTTACCTTCGATAAGCGCGGCGTACGTCGCTCGGGGGGCGATTATACCCAGGCCATGGTTGAGGATTACGTCAAGGATACTCAAGCGGCCTTTGAACTCATAAAAACGATGAAGTCGATTAAGCCGAAAAATATTGGTTTAGCGGGCCATAGTGAAGGTGCAACTGTGGTGGCTATGGCGGCTCCTGAAATCAGGCCTGATTTTGTTATTTCTCTTGGTGGAGTGGGTTTAAATGGCATCGATGCGATCGTGCTGCAGGATAAAACTGAGTCTATCGGTCGTGGCGCGACTGAGCAGCAGGCACAGCTGTTGCAGCAGATTGCAGCTGACTATTATCGTATTGTGCTTAATGCTGAAGATGATGAGCAGCGTTTACAGCAAGCAAAAGCACTTTTGGCTAATTTAAACGAGCAGCAGCGTGAGGTTTATCAACAGTTTGGTGCAGATGCTTACACGCTGGATATCAAAAATGTAAATGACAAAGCGTTATTCTCGATTTTGTCGACAGATCCTACCCAATATTGGCAAAAGGTGTGTGCGCCGGTGCTGGTACTTAATGGCGATAAAGATGTGCAAGTACCTGCAGCAGAGAATGTACAGGGCTTAAAACAAGCGATAGTAGCGTGTCCGCATCCGGCAAATAAGTTTGTCGTACTGCCTGATTACAACCATATGTTTCAACCAACGACTGATGGCAATGTGAAGTTGTACGCGAGCTTGCCAGAGGGGTTTGACACCAAAGTCAGTAATCTTATTGTTCAATGGCTAGGTGGTTTGTAAGGTAGGGTACAGCGGTAAAATCTTCAATAAAGCAAGCGCGGTCATTCTAACCGCGCTTGCCAAAGTCTTTACCTCTTGGAGAATATGCCAAACGCACTGTGTAAAAATGGCAGCGGCATAATGATAAACCGGTATAACAGATAGCAGCCGATAAAAGTACCACTAACAACCAGCATAGCTTCTGCTAATACACCGAGTTTTAACGGCACTAACCAATAAGCTAACAGCACTATCAGTGTCTGGTGCAAAATGTACCATGGGAAGATGGCCTGGCTGTAACGTGCAACGGCTGAATCTGACTTGTTAAGATGCTTAAAACTGAAAGCCAAAATTGCGGCAATCATACTGATGCTATAAAGTGAATGTACTATCGTTCTCATGGTTGTGCCACACAGCATGTAACTTGCCCCGGCTAATTGAAGTTCTCCTGCTGCAGGTGCGAACAGCCACAGGTTAACTTGCAGGTCGTTGCATTGCTTTAGCCCTGACCAGATAGCAAAACTTGATAGTGCAACCGCTAATAAAATCCAACGGCTGTCTGCCATTTTCTGCCATATGTTGCCGCAAGCAGGTCTGCCCAACATGTAGCCGAAGATAAAGAAGCCAAAGTAGTAAGGGTGGGCATACCAGTCGTTGTAAAGCGCATGAGTCTCTGGAAAATGCGGTTTAACCCAAAGCTTCAACGCAACGATAAAAACCAGAAAAATGGCACTGATAAACGAGACTGTGCTAACTGATACAGACTTTAGCGTTAAACCCATTAGGGTTTTAAGCTTCAGCAGACCAACTAACAACAGGGTATAAGCAAACAAGTAAGGCAGATACCACAGGTGATTCCAGGTAAAACCTACATCTGAGCCATCAAAGGCACCTTGCGGCCAGGGTTGAAAGGTAAAGTAATTCACTACAAAGCGCAGTAAACCGGCTTCAACACTGCCATTTGCAACGGCCTGCACATAAGCCTGAAGGGGGACAGTAAATATCATCGCCATCAAAAGCGGAAACAGCAACCTAAAGGTACGGGAAGATATGAAGTCTGCAAGTCGCCTCTGCGGGTTTGCCAGCGCGATGGCTGCACCGCTCACCAAAAACAACAGCGGCATACGCCAGGCATTAAAAAACTGCATTATTGAGGGTAGCGCCTCAACCTGATAGCTGCTTTTAATGTGCCAGCCCCAGCCAGGGACAAACAACATTCCGCAGTGGTACAAAATCAAGATACCAAATGCGAGTACCCGAAGTGCGTCGATGTCATACCTTCTGTTAACGTTCATATGCAAAACTCCAAACTGTGTTGTGTACCAGCGCAGTTTGAGCGAGAGCGGTTTTACTGACCAATGAACAGTGACAAAGCGGTAATAGTGGTGCTTAATATGGTATTTCTGGGATAAACTTAGGTTTTCTGGGATGATTATTGGCAGCATTCTATGGCGCAGTCGGCGTTTTTAACCTGGTATTTGAAACACAAGTGGCAGTGTGAAGTGCTATTGCTGGCCTTGTTTTTTTGCCTGAATATGCTGGCTAATGGCTACGTTGCCTATGTCGAAAAATCAGCTACCGGCATCGCATTTTGGAAACCCTGGCTGTGGGAAATTAGCAGTGCTTTATCAGTGCTGATAATACTGCCAGGGTTAATCTGGCTAAGTGAGCAATATCCTTTACGCATACAGGGCTTGAGGTTGCAGATGCTGCGCCACTTTCTGGCCAGTTTACTATTTTGTGCCTTACACCTGGTGCTCATGGTAGCTATGCGCTCCTTTGTGTATCAGCTTGCCGGTGAGAGCTATCTTTTTGATTGGCACGCGTCAAATTTGCTATATGAGTATGCTAAAGACGTGCGGCTTTATTTGTTCTTTATCATACTTTTTGAGACATACCGCTTTGTAATACGACGTTGGCGTGGTGAAGCGTCTAAATTGGCACAAGCACCGGATTTGCCAGAAACATCAGACTCTGCAGAGCCTTACCTCACGCAAGTGCTGGTGAAAATGTTGAACCAAGAGTTTCTGATCAAGTTATCTCAGGTCGACTACATCAAAACCGCAGGTAATTATCAGGACTTGTATGTTAAAGGACGTGCCTACCCATTTCGGATCACGCAGGCTGCATTGTTAAACCAGTTGAACCCGGCTGATTTCGTGAAAGTAAACCGTGGACAGATAGTAAATCTCAACACTGTTATTCGTTTTATCAAGCTCAACAGCAATGACGCCCGGCTCATCCTGCACGATGGAACCGAGATCAGCGTGCATAAGAACTATCTTGAGAATATTCCTGCGACTTTGAGGGTAGTAGAAGTTTAAAGGTTGACTGAATTGGCTTTTCCTATAACGCCAAGATGGGTAAAGCGAAACCCCTTTTGCAGTTTCAAGCCATAGCCCAGCATACGGTCGAAGCCAATATGTGCCGTCCAGATTAATACTAAAGGTAAATGTTGGGGGCTTTGCCGTAGTAACAATGCCCCCAGAAGTAAGGGGATGCTGTAGCTGTGGCTCAAGTTATACAGATTAGCCCCTACAACTGAACTCAAGAGGTAGCCAAGCAACAGTGCATCGGGTAGAAAAAATAGCCCGGCAAACAGCCACCAACTATATGAGCTGTCTTTAAATAACAATATTGACATGAATAACACCAGCGCACCTTCAAGTTGCAGTATTCGCTTAGTCGTTGAGTCTTGCATTATTTCATCGCCCAGTTTATTTTCTTCTGTGTATATTGTAACCAGCTTTGTTGGGCGTCTCGTAGAACGTTTACAAAGCATTATGGTTTGAGTACTGCATTGATAAATTTTGAAATGTGCTGTGCTAATCTTGCTGCATGATGTGGATTCATTAAAAGCGAGTAATGATCTGAACCATCAATTATAAGGTGCTTGGGCCTGTTACTGAGTGACAACATTGATTTATGTAAGGAAAGCCAGGCTTGATATTCGTGCTCTGTAGCATCCGGCATTTTGGCTGCGCTGATAATAAGCAGTGGGGTATGGCTTAGAGATGCCGACTTCGCCAGCTCAGCACTCTGTTGCCACAGCTGCATTTCGGTATAGGCGCTTAGCAGATGTTTGGGGCTGGATCCAAAGTAGCGCACAGCAAAGTGCGTGTTATCGGGTAATTCGCTGGCGAGTTGCCCGAGCGGATTTACCAATCGTACTATCCCAGTATAAGACAGGTAAGCTAAAGGCTTTAGTAAGTCATTAAACTGCTTTGCCTTTTGCACAAAGCTTTCGGGTAGAATTGCAAACTGATCCGGATGCGAGCCATCGACAAAAACAAGAGCATTTACGAGGTGTGGGTACTTTGCAGCAAAAGCTCTGACTACAATGGCTCCATAGGAATGACCTACCAAGGTAATATTGGATAAGCTCTCTCCTGCCTCTTTCAGAGCCTGATGCAAAGCCATCACAGCTGTTTCGGCATCAAGCGTTTCATGACTGTCAGACCAACCCAGGCCAGGTCTGTCGTAGCTGCACACCCGAAATTTCTTTGCCAAAGCAGGTTGCACCCAACTCCAGGTTTGACTCCAGCCTATAGCCCCTGCTTCCAGTACAATAAGAGGTGATGATGTGCTACCGGTGCAATTGACATGCAATCTGCCCGACGATGTTTGCACATAGCTGCCCGGAGTTTGGTAAACACGAGACATGTACAAGTTGCTGGCTAACTGAGCTAGTAAACCGAATAATGCAACAAGAGCAATAATCAAAATAATCTTTTTCATATTTTCACCATAAAACGAACTACCGTTCTATTTTATGGTTTGGATAATATTTGCGCAAGAGATTTTGTCGAATCTGTGAGCAGGCTGGACATAATCAATTTGAAAGAGTAAGTTCGCAGGCTATTTATCGGGAGGTTAGGATATGCCCAAAGTTACCCAGCAAGCATTAGACGCTCGAAAAGAGCAGATCCTATTTGCTGCTGCATCGTGTTTTAGTCGGTCTGGTTTTCATCGTACTACCATGCGTGACATTTTGCGCGAAGTTCAGTTAAGTGCGGGAGCCGTGTACAACTATTTTCCTAGTAAGGAGGCGATACTGCAGCAAATGGCTGAACGAGACTTGCAATCAGCCATTGAGTTATTAAAGCAGCTGTCTCCCGCTGATACTTTTGCTGTTATGCGGCTGTTAGAGTTAATGTTTGGTGACTTAGATCGTATTGTGACTTCGGGGGGGGCAACGTTAACAGTTACAGTGCTGGCTGAGGTCGCTACAAATACTGAGTTGCATCAGAAAATTATGCCATTCCGTCGTAAGCTAAAGCTTGAGGTAACTCAGTTTGTTCAAGCATATTGCTCTGCTCAAAACCTTAGCATTACAGAAAGCGATATAACCTTCATGGTAGATGCGTTATTTCAGCTGTTTAATGGTGCGATTTGTAGTGCTGCACTTAATGAGCATGTAAATACCAAGAAAATAGTGCATCTAGGTCAACAGCTGGTCAAATTGACGCTGGGTTCTAAAGCCGCTGGATTTTAGTTCTTACATTCTCTTACTGTATCTGTAATACCTGTTCCGGTTAACTTGACCATACCATTTCGCATATTTTTTATAAAAGCGACCGGAGCATAATATGGTTTCGCTACAACATATTCGGCAATCTCACTCCGTACCTGCAGTTAACACACATATACCGCACCAAGCTGCTACAGAGTCGGCTCTGGCAGAAGGAACTAAGGTATCGTTGACGTCCTGGTTATCCGATGAGGCTTCCTCAAACTATCCGGAAACTGTGCAGCAGTATCTTCACCAAGTTCAAAATGATCCCTCGATATCAGAGAAGGAAAAAAACGCACTGTTTTTTAATTTGGTATTGCGTCCGAAATCGGAAGCCAGAGCAGGCAATAACTTAGCCCAGCAAGTTATTAACCAGCAAGATAATGCTTCGTGGAAAAGTTACTTATCGAGTTTACAGTATCTATCTACCCTTAATTCGCATAATGACAGAGCGAATTATGAGCTGCATAGCAATCTGACTAAACATTACCAGACATTATCAAGCAAGCTTTGAGTACCATTTAATAGGGTTTGGAATATTTATGAAAGTTTACGTAAAAAGAGCTCTCGAGGGTGATGTTGCCAAGATTGCACCTTTGTTTAACGAATACCGAGTTTTTTATCGCCAAAAGAGCGACATAGCTATGGCAATCGACTTTCTCTCACAACGGCTACTTAATAACGAATCTGTAATCTTTGTTGCTGAAAACTATGAAGGATTAGCTGTTGGTTTTACCCAGTTGTATCCAAGCTTTTCCTCAATTTCCGCAAAAAGATCGTGGATATTAAACGATCTTTATGTCACACCTAACTCAAGGCGAATGGGGCTTGCCAGAAGACTGATGGAAGCTGCACGAAATTTGGCAGCAGTCACCAACGCAAAAGGGCTTTGCTTGCAGACTGAAATTGATAACACCACAGCGCAAGCGTTGTACGAGTCTTTGGGGTACAAGAGATTGAGTGATTCATACTTTTATTATTTAGCGCTATAAGTTATCTAGCCACTGGTAACTCTCGCCAGTTTGTTGTGTAAGCTGGCGAGAGTAGCTCGCGCTTCATTCCCCATTCTTGCCTAGTGCCTTGGCTGGCAAACCATAGGGTTTTGCTGTTTTTGCTATTAAGAATATCCATCAGCTGCATCAGTTTCTGGTCTGACTCCTTTACAACTAACGGCTCATCAAACAAGCTGGGCTGATAAACGCCAGGATCGTAGAAGTCGGCTAGCATTACTCCTGCTTTGGCATAGCGGTAACCGTTTAGCCATAGGCCATCCAATAGTTTCATTGCATGGGCAAGAAAGATTCGTGTGTCGCTACTTGGTGTGTCGAGTTCAATACTTTTGCTGGCGCTGTAGGGCGCATCTTTATCGCTAAACGGGCTGGTACGTAAGAATACCTTTAAGTGTTTTGCGGTTTGCTGCTCTTGGCGCAGCTTCTTGCAAGCCCGGCTAACGTATTCACTAATTGCCTCACGCATTTGCTGCTTATCGGTTATGCGTTCACCAAAGGCGCGGCTACTGACAATCTGCTTTTTAGTCGGTGCCATCTCTTCCAGCGCAATACAGCTTTCACCGTTCAGTTCTCGCACTGTGCGTTCAACTACAACAGAAAATTGCTGACGAATATACTCAGGGTCAGCATCAGCAAGTTGCAGTGCTGTATTAATACCCATCTGCTGTAATCGTTTAGTCAGCTTTCCGCCAATACCCCACACTTCATCTACCGGCAATAGGGCCAATAACTTACGCTGGCGCACTTTGTCAGTTATATCGACAACGCCACCTGTTTTCGGCCATGTTTTGGCTGCATGGTTAGCCATTTTTGCCAGTGTTTTGGTTGGTGCTATACCCACGCAGACGGTAATGCCCGTCCACTTCTGCACTACCTTTCGTATCTGCATGCCAAAGTCTGTAAGGCTCTGGTTAAAATCAACGCCGGTTAAATCCAGGAAAGATTCGTCGATGGAATACACCTCCACCCTTGGGGCAAGGCTTTCCAGAGTGTTCATTACCCGCTGCGACATATCAGCATAAAGGGCATAGTTAGAAGAGAATGCTACTACACCATGTTTCTGGATTAACTCACGCACCTGAAATACCGGCACACCCATCTTAATTCCGAGTTTCTTCGCTTCTTTCGACCGGGCGACCACGCAGCCATCATTATTAGATAACACAACGACCGGTTTGTCTGTTAGGTCAGGCCGAAACAGTTTTTCACAGCTGGCGTAGAAGTTATTACAGTCGACAAGGGCAAAAACAGGGTTAGTCATTTGCGCTTCATTTGCCGGATCACGTTTGTCACCACACCGAAGATATCCAACTCTTCGCCGTTGCGAGGCCTTATCGGTTTATAGGCTGGGTTGCGCGGTAGCAGCATTAATGACGGCCGGGTGCATAGCTCTTTAACGGTAAACTCTCCACCCACCGCTGCCACGACGATATCGCCATGCTCAGCATCAATAGAGCGGTCGACTACCAAAACGTCACCGTCATAAATACCGGCTTCTATCATCGAATCGCCTTCTACCCGAACGAAGAAGGTAGCATTAGGGTGACGGATGCACAGCTCGTTTAAATCTAATGTGCGCTCGACGTAATCCTGTGCAGGCGATGGGAAACCCGCTTTTACTTTGCTGACAAATAGTGGGATGGACATACGACCATTCACATAGGCGTTACCAATAAATACTATCGACATATCTGCCTACAAAAACTGTGCATATATACAGTATATCTGATTTATTTGGAGTGCCAATAAGACATTTTGAGCGTCCAATAATGAGGGAGCATGATGCTATGAATCGGAGGGGGCTTATCTAAATGCTCAAATGCGATCAATGCATAAATGGCTAATTAGTATTATTGATCCAGTACTGGATCAATGACGTGCTCTTAGGGGGGCAACATGGTCGGCATTTAGTGCCGGCCATTACGTGTTACTGCTGAATTCATAAATATAAACATGTTTTACATTTATTCGAATATGCCGTCTCAACTCTGTGAGTGGCATATGGAATTGACAGAAAAATTTTTGCAAATCTCTAGACGCGATTTGGCTTTGCCGGCAAAACAGCTCATTTTCAAAATGCAGCTTATTTCAACAATTACACCTTTACTGGATTGATTTACAGTGGTCTCTCAATTCAATTGAGAGTTTGAAACGCCACAGTAAACATAACGAGGTGTTAGGTGAAAAAAATTAAGATGCTGTTCAAAACTAAAAATTATGTTGGTTCTGAAATAGGTAATACGTTAAAGTCCTCACTCGCACACTCTTTTAGAGTTGTCGGACAAAGCGTTTCGGCAAAAGAGGAAGCTCTAAAGTGGGATGAGAGGTTGGTTACGGCCAATAGGGTTTATTTTGGTGAAAGCTTTTTAAGTAAATTGGATTTGCCTACTGGGAGCATTGAAGACTTTTCAGCTATCACGCTTAATGGCAAGAACGCTGAGATAGTTAATGCTATTGTCAGACATTATGCCAAGCCTGGTGACGCAAATGAGCGAAACAGAAAATTGGCGTCCGCAAAAAACTCACTGAAGAAAGCTTGTTTGGTTGTTTCTCCCGAAACTCGGTATGATGTTTCGGTATCGCTTGGAAAATACTTTAACGGAGATATAACACCACAACGCTTTAAGGAAATATTGCTCGCACTGCCATCAACGTGCAATGCAGCCCGTCTGATTACACAATTAGAGAGGTTTGAAGCTGCCAGGCGACAAATTAACTTCCCAAGCCAAAAAAGTACCATAGTACAAGAAGGGATCCTGACATTCCCACTCAAAGACCCAATATCAGAAGGATTCTCGAAATTATCTGGAGAATTGTCAGTCGATGACCTTATCAATTCAATTAAGAAGTTGTTGCATAACTATTTTGATGATTTTCCGATAATCGCGATTATCGGGCATGTCGATGAAGTGCGAATGCACGTTCACTATTTTATTGATGGTTGGTGTAATGGACGCCAGAAAGAGACCATTCCTCAAAAAGTCAGCAAAATGTTTCTTGATAAAGATATGCAACAATCCAATTCAACAAAGCAGCTAAGCCAGTCAAAGCTAGTCAATATTGGTGAAAACTTCCAAAGAAGTATTTATGGCTTTATAAACTTTGATTTATTACAAGAAAGAGGTCTTGTAGCCAAAATATCTCCAGAGCATGAGCGAAAAAGTGAAGCTGCCAAACATCGAAATGCAGACGCCAGGAAACCTATCAATATGCGGCATTATCAGCGCATTAACGAATTGATACGCGAAAAGGAGCGTGAGCTTGAAACGTTAGAGCAAGAAATTGAGCTTAAAAATAAGCAGAAAGCTTATCAGGACTATCAAATGGCAGGAATGGTAGAGAAACAAAAGGAGCTCGCTTTGCTGATTCGAGAACAGGACGAAATAGTAGCGTACTATACTGGTGAAAAACTTCAGGATTTTATTTGCCAACTCAGGGATGCGTTTAAGTTAGCGCCACAATTGACATTCACAACCGACGTTAATCAGCTCATAGAAATACTTACTGAAAAATACCCGTTACTGAAGCGCGATTTTTGGCGGGCGATGCTTACTATTGGCCTCACAGGTCACTCAGCCAACAGATGGCTTCAAGCAAAAAATATAACCCCATAGCCAAATGTGTAGCTAAAATATCTCCAATAGATATTTGAAGAAGTGGATATAGAATGCCGCTAAATCTAAGTAATACTTAACAAAAACCGTAGCATATTCTAAGAAAATCTTAGGCACCTTTGTAGCTCTGGTGCCTAAATGTCTGATAAAAAAAGTATTCCACTACCCAGGAGACTGAAAGCTGCCAGGCAAGCCGCGAAAATGACGCAAGAAGCTCTTGGAATCGCTGCTGGCTTGGATGAACATGTTGCGAGTGCCAGGATGAGCCAATATGAAAATGCCATTCATACACCCGACTATCATTTCGTGAGAAAACTAGCCTCAATTCTGCAGATCCCCACAGCATATTTTTATTGCGAGGAAGAAAAGTTAGCAGAATTAATACTCTCTTTTGGTGTTGAAGAGAGCGAGAAAAATTCTTAGTTTTCTTTGAAAAATAGCAGTGCTAAATTTTTTGCATCATCTAAAGCTGAGTGGGGCCTGCCGAGCGGGGCTACGCCACTAATTTTAAGTGCAGTCTGTAGGCCCACTCGTTTAATCCGTCTCTGTTTGCAGTAAGTTTTTTTAAAATCCTGATATAAGTTTTCAGTTAAAGGAAACGGCGCTTGTGCTGAAATGCACTCTCTTTTTAACATGTCAAAGTCGCTCTTACCCCAGGAAATAATATGCTCAGGATTATTCTGATTGATAAAGTCAGATAGGCTTTGGGCAACAGTATCAATGCCCGGGGCAGATAAAAGTTGCTCAGCAGTAATGCCAGTTAACGCTGTGCAAAATGAGGTCAACTCGAACGGAGTCATAGGTCGTACATACGAATGGAAGGCTGATTCGATTACACCAGCAACACAATATACTGCAGCAATCTCAATGATTTGATAAGGGTAATCCCGCACACCCTCGTCGCATGTGAGTTCTAAATCTAACGCAATAAAATTCATAACCACCCGACTGCTACTTTAGTTTCTAGTTTAACCAAATTCATGAATATTTTGATCTTTAAAACTTGATTAAAATCTAAGTATAACTTAGATTTGGCAGTGGCACGACAGTTGAAAAACTGTACACGCAAAGCTATGGGCCTAATGGTAATACACCTAAGGTTGCCAGGCTGCACCTTTCAAGTTGTGCACCACTTTGCGTTTAATCTGAAATTGGGAAATCCATATGCAAAGAACGCACAAATTCAAGACCTCATTACTGTTATTAAGCATGGCTATGGCTGGTAACACCTTTGCTGAGACACATAACCACACACTGCAGTGTGGGCATTACGAAATTGGTAATCCGGTATTAGAGCGTTTGGCTCAAAAGCGCTTGCATATCGCCACACAGAACAAGGCTGCTCCATTTACTGATGGTGCAGTTCGCGCAATGGCGGTTGAATCCACTAACATTGTCGATCTGATGGTCTATGTACACCCTACATACATTGAAGATTTGTCTACTGCAATTCGATTCGATGAAAATGGCAAGCCAATCGAAAATGGCGCTCAGTTCATGCACAGCATGATTCAAGAGCAGATTGATAAGGTGAACGAAGCGTTCGTTACAAACAACGTAGATGCGCTGTACCGGGTTGGCTATATCCATGTGCTGAACTCTGAGTTGCCAGCATTAGGTGATACAGATGCGTTCTATGATGAATTTGGTGATATTTCAGAATGTGCTTCAGGGCAAGCTAATGTGGCTTTGCTGGAAAAGTGTCAAACAGCCGTATATCAAACAGCTAATAGTCTATATACGCAAATGGGTGCTGATACATTCCACTTTATTCGTAGCGCTCGCGATAACGGCACAAATGTCGTAGGCTTGGCCGGATTCTTTGGTGGTTCTGCTTTCTACGATAACTACGTAACAGTTATGAGTGATTTTATCGCTAACGGCGACGATCAGGCCAACATCGACAACTATTTAGCACTTTATGCTAAAACAACTGTTCATGAAGTTGGCCATGTATTAGCTGCTAATCACCCTAATGAAGATACCGAGGGTAAAGGCCATCAGGCTCATAGCTGTGGGACGATTGGCGCAGGTTCGGCCATTAAGAAACAAACCGTAATGGCGTTTGGTGATACGCATATGTTTTTCTCCGATCCACAAGTAACTGTTGATGGTGAAACCTGTGGTATTGCAGGTGTTGCTGATAACTCAGATGCGGTTCGTACCTATGCTCCACTTTTGGCTGCGGCAAGTGATAAAGTTGCTGTTAGTTCGGCCTACGAGTTTACTCAGGCTTCTATGACCGTTGATTCAGGCTCAGGCGTTCAAACAATTCGTTTACAGCGCACTGGTGATTTAACTCAGCCTGCTTCTGTAGCATTGATGGCTGTTGATAATACGGCGTGGGAACAACGTGATTTTACTTTCGGCTGGAAAGAAGCCGTATTTGCTGCAGGCGCTGCGTATGCTGATGTAGATTTCACCGTACTTGAACGCAGTGGTACTCATGCTGATTCAGATTTTGCCGTTAAAATGATGTATAGCACTGCTGGCGAAGTAAGTCTTTCGCAGATGGTGGTAAATATCGAGTCAACCGATTTGCCAATGGTGGGCTCTGTAACATTGCAGCCAGCGACTTATTCGGTAGCTGAAAACGCTGGTAGTGTAACTATTACCCTGAATCGTGTTGATGGTACTGATGGTGAGGCAATTGTAAATATTGTAACTCGTAACCAAACCGCAATCGCCGGTACAGATTTTACAGCACTAAACACAACTGTGACCTTTACTGATGGTCAGGAATCGGCAACGGTAACCGTTAACGTAACTAACAACAGTACATACCAAGGCTCACGCACTTTTGCAGTAGATATTACGTCGGTAACTACAGGTTTAGAAATCAGTAATCCCACTGCGACTGTTACTATCACTGATGATGAAACCCCGCCAGCTTCAGGTGGTGGTGACTCGGATAGCGGTTCAAGTGGTGGCTCTATGGGATTGTTCCTGGGGTTAGCACTGTATTGTGTTGCTTTACGCAAACGAGTATTAACATGCTAAAATGGCATAATTGAATTCGTTTCACAAAGCCAGCCATGAATAGAGCTGGCTTTATTATTTTTTAGGGGATTGATACAAATCGCTACGTCGATTTCGCATCGAGCGACCTCCTTGAAGAGAACTTTACATTGAATGAAATGCTATGCGCAAAAAAACGGCCTGTTTAGTGGCTTATTGGTGCCATGTCCAGCGATTCTCTCAGCCAACGCTCCACATCTGACTTTTCCCATAATGCAATACCGCCAAGTTTGTGTGTTTTGGGAGCGTTCGGCTTTTTAAGAATGTTGTACCAAGTGGCTTTGCTCACCGGCACTATTTTCAACACCTCTTTCAGTCGTAGTAATTGCATATCAGTACTCTCATATCGTGTAAGTACGGTTATTTTCTGCTGTTGAACTGACTATCTCAAGGTTGAAATTAGGCAGCAATCTTACAATTGAATTGGCTGTGACAGTTAAAGTTTATATAAAACAGTTACTTAATTAAAGGTAGTGAGGGTGGCAGTATGTAGCTGCCGCCCAGCACGGCGTTATTCATTCAATCGAAACGTGATTAAGGTGCTGAGTTCGCTGCTTTCTCGATATAATTGCTCCACCAATTGTGCATTTTTCTGCGTCCCTCTAAATACCTGGCTTTGTTATAAATGAAACGAATGCTGTTTCTATCTATGTGAGCAAGTGATGTCTCGATCCAGTCAGGATTAAAGTCGTGCTCATTTAGCACGGTACTCGCCAGTGAACGCAATCCATGTGCGACTAATTTATCGTTATAACCGATCTTCTTTAAAACATTGTTAGCAGTATCTCTGTTGATGTGTGTATTTGAGCCTTTTCGATAAAATGATTGAAAAACATATTCGTTCTTACCAAAGGCCTTCATCGAATTTAGTATCTCTATGCAATAAGAGGAAAGTGGCACCTGGTGAGGTCGGCGCATTTTCATAAAGTCAGCGGGAATTTCCCAAATACGATTCTCTAAATCAATGTCTTGCCAGCGCGTTTTGACAGCTTCTCCGGGGCGCACCATGGTATGCATTTGCCATTCAAGTAAGGCGCGGCTGATTATATCTATATTGTTGATTTTTAAGCGCTGCATTAGCATCGGAAGTTCGTTTGGCGTAATTGTTTTCATCTGAGTAGCTTTTGGGCTTAAAAAAACAGATCGAATTTTATCTAGTTTGTGTGACTCGATAATTCCGTAATTCACGCAAAAATCCATTAATTCTTTGATGCGGGAACATAGCCTAGAGAGTGTTTCTAATTTTCTGGCTCGCTCAAGTGGACGGAGCACTTCAATCACACTGATAGGGGTGAGCTTCTTTATCTCAAAGTCGCCAATCGTTGGATAAACATATAACTCGAATGAACGACGGATGCTAAAGGCATAACGTTTACTGACTCGGCTTGATTTAAGCTCCAACCACTTTTCGGCTGCTTGTTTGACAGTGCTTAATAAATTCTCTTGCTGTATAAAATATTGTTGTTGAAGCCAATGCATTGGGTCCTGCCCAGCGTTAAGTAACGATTGAAAGTGTTCGCGTTTTAAGCGTGCCTCTTCCAGGGCGAGGGTAGGATAGTCGCCAAGCTTTATATTCGTGCGTTTCCTAGATATTGGCTTCACATAGTTGTAGTACCAGATTTTATTACCGCTTGGCGTAACTCGCATAATCAAACCTCCGCCATCAAACAGTGTAATGGTTTTGACAGATGGCGCACAGTTTGCGATTTGCTCGTTATCTAAAGGGCATGTGCGTTTTGGCATTTTTTCGCTCAACTCAAATGAAAATATGTCCAGTATTTTGAGAGCAAGATTAGATGCTCTCAATGATGAAATTCATTGAATGAAAAGAGGCGGGTTTTCTGAATTGCTTTAATAGTATGCAAAAGAATAGCGATATTATTTTCTTGTTAAAAATCAATGCCATTTTGCGGCCGCCGCTGTGGCGCTTTGCACCCCAGCGGCGGCAGATGCCGAAACGCATAGCATTTCGGCGAAAAGCAAAAGCTCCTGCAAGTGATTTCAAACAGTAACACGACTTATATTGGCAAATTTCTTTGCAATAAATCATTGCCATTTTTTATTTATCAATAAAATCAATATCTTATGTTGATTTGTCGCGCTTTTAAGTTATGCTTAGATCGCAGTGATAAAGCAAAAATTAATGGTCGGGAGAGGAAATGATGATTGATAGTCTTTTAGGAAGCGAAATGGTCTCACCAGAGGGCTGGTTGGTATTTCTGGTTAAGCCTGCGGAAGGCGTGGGGCCGTCGGTATATAAAATATTCTCGGTTTGGAGTTTCCGTGATGAGTGGCGGTTGTCTTCTGGCGTGGATGATTTGTCTGATTTAAGAGAGTTCGATGATTACTTCTTGTGGCGCCAATCTTCAGGCACGCTATACCAATTAAGTAAACATAATGAGCCACAACTTACAGAGTACGCGCGGGCCATGTTATTAAAACATGTACTATTACCGGCAAAAGCTCAAAAGCTGACATTACAGTTCTTTAATACAGATGACTTGAAAAAGGCGCTGAACACAGCCTGCTAAGCAGGCTGTTCTTGGTAAGAAGATGACAAACTGAGATTGCCTGATGCTGCAGTTTCAATATGATCGCTCCACCACTGCATCATGTCTGTACGGCCTTTTAAGTAGTCAGCTTTGTTATATGCCCGGCGTACCTGGTTTTTATCTTCGTGCGCCAGGGCGCTTTCAACCAGATCACCGTAAAAACCTTCCTCATTTAGTATAGTGCTAGCCAAAGCTCGCATACCATGTGCGACCAGTCGGTTTTCAAATCCCATTCGCTTTAACGCCATATTAGCTGTCTCTCTGTTGATGTGCCCGTGTTTATGTCTTACAGACGGAAATACGTATTCTTTGTTACCGCTAATAGGCTTCATTATGTGTAGTAATGCCAATGCCTGCTTTGTTAAAGGCACAACATGTTGGCGACGTTTTTTCATAAACTCTGCCGGAATTGTCCAGGTCGCTTTGTCAAAGTTTATGTCTTGCCATCGGGCTTTTACTGCTTCGCCCGGCCTAACCATGGTGTGCAATTGCCATTCTATTAAGCAGCGTGTGGAAAGCTGAATACTCGCGCTACTAAGCCGTTGCATTAACTGCGGTAGTTCATGCGGCGCTAAAGTCTTCATGTTGTTAGTTTGTGGTGTGATAAAGGCGGCTTTAATTCCGGTTAAGCGATTAAACTCCACTAAGCCCGTATTGACGGCCCAGGTCATTAACTCGTTTATGCGTTGACACAAGCGGGAAAGCGTTTCGAGTTTGCCGGCTTTCTCTAACGGTTTAAGTACTTCAATAATTTGCTGGGCGTTTAGGTCTTTTAAGGGTAAATGCCCGGCCCGGTCAAACACATGTTGTTCGAACGATCTCCTGATATTAAAAGCATGGCGAGCACTAATAGCGGAAAACTTCACTTCAAACCATTTTTCGCAAGTCATCTGCAGTGTATTCAGGGCTTCTTCTGAGGCTTGTGAGTTTTGCTGCTCTATCCAGCGCTGAGGATCGATATTTTCCAGCAATAACTGGCGATATGTCGCGGTGGTTTTTCGAGCAGCGGATAGAGAAAGGCCAGGGTAGTTGCCTAACTTCAAGTTGTTCTTTTTATTCAAGAAAGGTCGAATATAACTTAAGTACCAAGACTTAGTTCCGCTTGGTGATACGCGTAGTTGTAAGCCGTCGCCATCGTACAGTGTTTCGGTATTAGTTTTGGCCTTATAGCAACGAATCAGCTTGTCACTTAATGGTATGATTTTCTTAGGCATTTTCTCTCCTAAGCACCATTTTGGCACCACAGCTTTTTGTGATTATGGTCTGTGGTGCCATCTGTGGTGCCAAAACGCATTACATGCGTTAGACCGGGCTAGACACGCTAAGACCAATAAAGACATCTAGGTATTGATATATATGGAGTTTTTTCTGAGAGCTAGACCGGTTTAGACTGGGTTAAACCGGCTAATGGCTGCCCCAACAGGAATCGAACCTGTAACTGCCCCTTAGGAGGGGGCCGTTATATCCATTTAACTATGGGGCAACGGCGCAAAAGTCTACCAGATGCTCAGCGGCATGCAAGCGGCCTGCTTAATAACTGCTGATTTTACGCACGCTTACTATATCACCCTGGCGGATCTGTTGAATTAAGCGCTCTTTTGGCTCAGTGGCCCAGGCATGCTGACTGCTGATATTGGTGATGCTTACCGTGATGGGATCGCGCAGCAGTTGTTTAACACCCGGTGTGGTCGGGTGGCGCTGTAGCTGATATACCTGCAACTGGTCACCCAACTGCAGGCCGTGGTCGGTGCCCAGTTCCAGCATGATTTGGTTGTTGTCAGTTTGCTTTATGCTGCTAAGCAGGGGCTGACATTGCAGTTGTTGTTGCACATCTTCGGCGATGGCCTGCAACAGGCGGTCTATTTTGCTGCCATAAGGCAACAACCAGAATGCCTGGCTGTGGCTGGCCGGAGTGTCATTACTTTTGTACGGCCAGCCAGCGCTGGTGCGGTATTCCTGCCGGTATAGCAGCCGCTGCTCAAAAATATCGAATAGCTGAACATCGATGGCAAAAAAACGCTGTTTCTCGGCGCTTTGCCAAAAGCGGTTGGTTTGCTCGCCCAGGCTTAGATCGTTAATGCTGGCGCTTAGCAGGTATTGCTGCCCGCTTTGAAACAAACGCTCACCGTGCGGGTAGGCCAGTGCGCTGTTGTCTATCGTCTGGCCGGCTGGGGTTACCAGCGCTGCCGGGCTGTAATCACGCAGGTGGCGCTCCAGTTGCGTGGTGGCATCGCTACCCAGCTGAAATAATTGGCCATAGATGGCATCTTGCCTGGCTTGCAGGCGAATTTCGCTCAGTAGCAGCGGTTTACGGTATAAGTTACCTTCGCAAGCGCTTTGCTGAGGCTCTATATTTACTCTTACCGTTACTGTAAGCAGATTACCGCTTAGCTGCTCAGACATTAACTGCAACTGTTTTATTTCGCCTTGCGTGGCTACAGCTAACTGCTCGTTTTGCAGCACGCCGTTTATCAGTTGCTGGTTGCTGCTAATGCGCGCGCCGGCTGCCAGTGCTGCACGTTTAACCGCATCATCGATAGCGCTTTGCCGGGCGCTAGTGGTATCACCGCGTTCTATTAGTGCCTGGCCGGTGGCTTCAAACCAGTCGGCGGCGGCAGTAAAACACAGGCTACACATTAACGTGACGATTACTGAGCGTTTCATAACAACCTTATAAAGCAATAAGCCAGATAGGTATGAACTTAGCAAAATACATGCCTGAATGCTGGCGCAGTTTTTGCTGTGTAATCGTAGATAACGGATAACGGAGACTAAGATGATCCAACGTATAACCGCCTGGTTGCTGGCTGGTAGCTTAGCATTGACCGGCTGTAGCACACTGTTTGACCGTGAAGTAGAGTATGAGCCGGTAAAGCCTGAGCGTTTTGTTAAGCTAAATGCGGTAGGTTATGCCCCTATCAGCGCTCAACAGGGCCGCGATCAACAGCAAAAGATGCTACAGGCGATGAAGGCGTCAAAACTCGACGCTTACCGCGAACTGACCGAAATGGTCTACGGCCAAAAAATTGACGCCTCTGAGCAACTGCGGGACAGGGTATTGTCTGATGATAAGTTGTCGGCATCAGTAAAAGGGCTGATTACCGGCGCGCGGGTGGTGAAAACCTATGCGCTGGATGATGTGTATGTAACCGAGTTAGAGCTAGATTTTGAGCAGGTGTATTATTTGTATCAAAACAGCCAACCACGGCAAACCGTGAAGAGTGTTCGTTACTATTAATAACTGCGCGTTTTTTCGGGATTTGGCTTAAGCCTTAATGCCTTTGCCTTTATTATCGATGGCCGGTTTGCCTTTACTAGTGTACGTTAAACCGGCTTTGCCCCGACTGGATAATAATTCGGTTTTAAAACGGGCCAGCGTTAACTGGCTTTGTTCCAGCGTTTGCTGATTAATATCGTTATGGCGTTTGCATTGCTCAAGCAGTTCGTCAAGCTTAGCAACCTGCAGTTTAAACCAGTCTTGCTGTTTGCACTGTGCCAGCGTGGGCTGCGCCGCCAGTTGGTTGTCAGTGTCATGCAGTTGCTGCAGTACAGTGGTTTTTTCGTTGGTAATACGGTTTAAGCTTTCAATATCGCGGCTGGCAAGGGCGGCAAGTTCTTGCCGCAATAGCGACAACAGCACATCCAGGTGCTGTTGCTGCTGGTTTAACAGGGTGAGGATGGCATGGTCAGCGGTCATTTTTTACCGAACAGTTCGCTCTCAAACTGCACTATGCGCCGGGCCAGTTGCTCAACATTAATTTTGTACTTGCCTTCGGCAATAGCCTGCTTAATTTTATCGACTTTTTCCTGGTCAATGCCGCTGCTATTGCCGGCTTTTTCCGTTAACTTAGCAAACTGCTGAGCCTGCGGGGTAATAGACACCGAATCTTGCTTTTGATTAGCTGCCTGAGTTGCATTTTGTTGCACAGTCGCTTGCTGACGCTGTGCATTCTGCTCAACCTTATCAGATTTTACTTGCGCAGAATTTTGCAAGTTGTTGATATTAATAGCCATGCTAGAACCTCATCACCTTAATACATTCCTTATGTTCAGGTTAACGGCATTGAACAGTAAAACTTTAGCGAAATTTTAAAAAATTACGCTGACCCGATCGACACCAGTTACCTGCACTTGAATTGTGCGTCGGGATTGCTGATTCTGCACGCTGATGCTATCGCCCAAGCTGCCATCAGACAGGGCTACGCCTGTCGCAGCGACATTTAAACCCTTGTCAGCAACCGATATTGTAACAACATCTCCTTTACAGACAAGACAAAGATCCTGCAAGGTTAAAATTTGTCCCATGGCCAACGCTTTTTTGGCTTTTGCCCCCAGCACCAGCGTTGGGTCTGTTACCGGCGTGCCGCGGACAAAACGGCGCTGACGCTCAGCCAGTTGTACCATATCGGCAGTCAGCCGGCTGCCTGTAGCAATATTTTGACTTAGCACCACAGCAGTGAGTATTTCATCAATACGCACCGGCACGTAAAGCTGCCAGCTATTGTCGTCGCTGCAGCGAATTTGAATGGTATTTTGCCGCTGTGTCAGTGGCTGCGACAAACTAAACGCAAGGGGGACACTACAACTTTTACTGCCAATTCGGCTGTCCAGTGGCGTAATGGCGATATCTAACGCTGTATCCGTTGGCAGTTGTTGCGCAAGCCAGCGGTTTGCCGCTTCAGTCAGATCCGTGGTGCTGTAATCTTGGCTCTGTGCGGCCACTATGCTGACCCATAGCAGGCTTAGGATGGTAAGTGCCTGTTTCGCTAAATTTTCGTACTTTTTCATAAGGTTTCGGCTATGCTTTACGGGTTAAGGGCTATAACATACGACATAAGTTTGACGCTATCCTAGTTAAGCCTGTCTGATAGCAGACCAAAGCAAGAATTGATCCGATAAGTCACAGAGGAGCTGCAGATGGCCGGTATTTTAGACTCAGTAAACCAGCGTACGCAGTTAGTAGGCCAAAACCGGCTGGAATTACTGCTGTTTAAACTGGTGGGGCGTCAGCGTTATGGCATCAATGTGTTTAAAGTGCGCGAAGTGCTGCAGTGTCCACCCTTAACAGCGATACCTAAGCGCAATAAATATGTGCGCGGCATTGCCCATATTCGTGGCCAGACCATATCCGTAATCGATTTAAGTTTGGCTACCGGCGGTAAAGCCATAGAAAATACCAAAGACAGCTTTATTATTATTGCTGAGTACAACCGCTCTGTGCAGGGGTTTTTGGTCAATTCGGTTGAACGTATTATCAATATGAATTGGGGCGACATTATGCCGCCGCCGCAAGGTACCAGTGGCAAGCAAAGTTACCTTACTGCTGTAACAGAGATTGATAAAGAATTGGTGGAAATTTTAGATGTCGAGAAAATCCTCGAAGAGATTTCACCTTCTCCTACCGTTATTACAAAAGAAGTAGACAAGCAGAGCATTAATACGGATTTAGGCGACCGCTTAATTCTGATAGCGGATGACTCTGCCGTAGCGCGCAATCAGGTGAAACGGGCGCTGGAAAGTTTGGGTGTGAAAATGCATCTGGTAAATAATGGCCGTGAGGCGTTAACCTATCTGCAGGACATAGCCAAAAGCTGCAGCGAGTCGGTAACCGAGAAAGTTGGCCTGCTTATTTCAGACATTGAAATGCCGGAGATGGACGGTTACACCTTAACGGCTGAAATTAAACTGGATCCAAGGCTGAAAAAACTGCATGTCATCTTGCACACTTCGCTAAGCGGGGTGTTTAACCAGCAAATGGTGCAAAAAGTGGGTGCTGATGATTTTATCGCCAAGTTTAACCCGGACGAGTTGGCACAGTCGGTACAAAAGTGGCTGCATGCTGATTAAGCGTTAAGGATAACCTGTGCCGAACAAAGATTTACAAGATAAAGAATACGTGTTGTTCCGTGATTTTCTGGAGCAGCAGTGCGGCATTGTATTGGGTGAAAACAAACAATATCTGGTAAAAAGCCGCTTGGCGCCATTAATGCAGCGCTTTGGCGTGGCGTCGTTATCAGAGCTGGTAAATAAGACGCTAAGCCCGTTTGAGCGTCAGCTGCGCTCCGCGGTGATAGATGCGATGACTACTAACGAAACCCTGTGGTTTCGAGACACTTACCCTTACGAACTGCTGAAAAAGCAAATATTTCCTGAGCTGGAAAAAGATTGCCGCACGGTGAAAATATGGTCTGCCGCTAGTTCTAGCGGGCAGGAGCCGTATTCAATAGCGATGACGGCGCTGGAGTATCAGCAAAGCCGTCCCGGGGCTTTTAGCTTGGGGGTGCATGTTTTGGGCACTGACATTTCCAATACTATGCTGGAGCATTGTCAGCGCGCAGAATATGACGGTCTGGCGTTGTCACGTGGGCTATCGCCAGAGCGTCGCAGTAAGTTTTTTGAAGACAGTGGCAAAGGCATGATGCGGGTAAAAGACAACGTACGCAAAAACGTCAATTTCCGCCACCTTAACCTGCTGGACAGCTATACCTTACTTGGCAAGTTTGACATTATTTTTTGTCGCAATGTGCTTATCTACTTTTCTGCCGACGTAAAGGCAAAAATTATCCGCCAGTTTGCCCAATCACTGAACCCCAAGGGCTATTTGTTCCTCGGTGCGTCTGAGTCGCTATCCAGTTTAAACAATGATTTTGACATGCTGCGTTGTAACCCCGGCATTATTTACCGCAAAAAAACTTAATTAGCCAAACCTGCTTAATTGTTGGCCTGCGTTTTGCAGGTGTATTGCCATCAGGTAACAACAGGTGGCAAAAAAATGGCAATCAGCTTCGACAAAGCCTTTGGACTTCATCCGGACGCCATGCTGATCCGTGATCGGCGTGCGCAGGTGTTAGCAGAAAACATTGCTAACGCCGATACACCCGGTTACAAAGCCAAAGATATCGATTTTCATCAGGCGTTACAGCAGGCCAGGGCAAGGCAAGGCGGCAATATTGCCCGCACCGATGAGAAACATTTCAATATCTCTATCGCATCACGCCAGGAAACCCAGTTCCGCAATCCGGACCAGCCCGATACGGGTGATGGTAATAGTGTCGATATCCACCGCGAACGTAATGCTTTTATGCAAAACAGCCTGGAATATCAGGCCAGTATGACCTTTCTCAATTCCCGCATTAGTGGCTTGAAAAAAGCCATTACCGGTGGAGGACAATAATCATGAGTGCTTATAACATTTTTGACATTACCGGTAGCGGCATGACGGCACAGTCGGTGCGGATGAATACCACCGCCAGTAATATTGCCAATGCCAACAGCGTCAGTAGCAGCGTTGAGCAAACCTACCGTGGACGTCATCCGGTGTTTGCCGCTGAATTATCTGAAGCCCGCCGCCAGCAGGGCGACGCCAGTGTTGGCGTGAAGGTGCTGGGGATTGTTGAGTCTGATGCGCCATTAAATGTTGAGTACGCACCCAATCATCCGTTGGCTGACGAGAACGGCTACATCTATAAGCCCAATATCAACATTATGGAAGAGATGGCGAACATGATTTCTGCGTCACGCTCTTATGAAACCAATGTGCAAACGGCGGACGCGGCCAAACAAATGATCATGCGTACGCTGCGTTTGGGCCAGCAATCATAAAGGACTGAGAGATGACCTCTAATGTAAATAACAATTCTGCCCTTGATGGCATGTATTGGAACCCGGAAACAAAGACGCCGGATAAAAACAATGGTGCCTTAACGCAGTCTGATTTCTTTGCGCTGTTAACCCAACAGTTGGCTTATCAGGACCCGACCAAGCCGGTTGAAAATGATCAAATGATTGCGCAAATGACCAATTTCACCATGGCCGATGGTATAGGCTCGTTAAACGAGAGTTTCAAAGGCTTTGCCGAGAGCATGACATCAAACCAGGCATTACAGGCGTCGTCCTTGGTAGGACGCAGTGTATTAACCCAGTCAGAAGATATCGTCTTTACCGGTGATACCCTATCGCGCGGCAATATTGAGCTGGATAAGCCTGCCACCATGATGAAAGTGCGTATCGAAAACGAAAAAGGTGAGCTGGTACGCAGTTTTAGTGTAGAGAACCCCAAAACCGGCAAAAACGATTTTGTCTGGGATGGCACTGACGCCAACGATGAAGCCGTGGTGGCCGGAGTATATAAAATTAAAGTGGACGTTAGCTACACCGACGGCAAAACGGCCACCTTGCCGGTGAATGTTTATACCCCGGTTGGCAGTGTCAGTATGAATGGCACTGGCGGCGGCATCATGCTTAACCTGCTGGGCTTGGGCGCGGTGAAGTTAAGTGATGTGTTAGAAGTTTCATATAGTTAAGCGAGCTGAGGTGAATTATGAGTTTTAATATCGCATTAAGCGGCCTGGCCGCAGCACAAAAAGATTTGGATACTACGGCGAATAACATCGCCAACGTCAACACTACGGGTTTTAAAGAGTCACGCGCTGAGTTTGCCGATGTGTACGCAACCTCGATTTTCGCCTCTGGCCGCACTAAAGTCGGTGATGGTGTTACCACAGCTGTGGTAGCACAGCAATTTAGCCAGGGCGCTTTGCAATTTACCAATAACTCACTGGATTTAGCCATTACCGGTGAAGGTTTCTTTGCCTTAACACCGGATCGGCAATCGCAGGATCTAACCTATACCCGTGCCGGTGCCTTTAAACTGAACAAAGATAACTTTATTGTCGATAACAAAGGCAATTTTTTGCAGGGCTTTGCCGTTGACCCGGTAACCGGCGAAAACCAGTCGGTGAGTTTAAGCACGACGCAGCCAATTGCTATACCCACCTCGGCCGGTGCGCCACGTGCCACCACTAACATATTTTTAAGTGCCAACCTGGACTCGCGTGAATTGGCAACCGATGCTATTGCTTTTGATGCTACAGACCGGGCTACCTATAACCACTCTACGTCTGTCACGGTTTACGACAGCTTAGGTGAATCACACACTGTGACTACCTATTTCCGCAAAACGACAACGGTACCGCCAGCTAATGCCGAGTGGGAAACCTGGGTAGTGTGGGATGACGTAACCGGCTTACCTATTCAGGGTGATAATTTAGTGTTTGATTCCAGCGGTAATTTTGTACCTGCAGCACCACCACAAACAGTAACATTACCGGCAGCAGACCTGAATGATCCACTAAATGGCTATCTCACCAACGGTGCACAGTTTGCGACTGATGTGGTGGTGAATTTCCGTGATGCCTCAGGCGTGCGCGAACCGACTCAATATGCCTCTACCTTTGATGTCACTAACTTAAGCCAGGACGGTACTACCGTTGGTTTCTTAACCGGGGTGGATATTGATGCTTTTGGCCGGGTACTGGCGAGCTACAGTAACGGTGATTCGGCTTACCTGTCACAGGTGGCGATGGTGCGCTTTGCCAATGTGCAGGGCCTGAAGCAAGTGGGGAACACCTCCTGGAAGCAAAGTATTACTTCAGGCGAGCCTATTGGTGGCCAGGCCAATACCGGTACCTTTGGCGCGGTTAATGCGTCATCGCTGGAGCAGTCAAACGTTAACCTGACCACAGAGCTGGTTGACCTGATTAGCGCGCAGCGTAACTTCCAGGCTAACTCGCGGGCGTTAGAGGTTAACAGTACCTTACAACAGACAGTACTGCAGATCCGTTAATAGCCAACTGTTGCCATCAAAAACTGCAGCTAAAGCTAACACCACCTTCGGGTGGTGTTTTTTTATTCATATTATGGCGCTTATCTGGCACTAAACTTGCTGCGTATTAACAGAGACCAATAACGGAGCATGTTATGGACCATCTGTTGTATATCGCCATGAGTGGCGCTAAAGAAAACATGAATGGTATTGCTGTCAGAGCCAACAACCTGGCGAACACGGGTACGGTTGGCTTTAAAGCCGATTTTGAGCAAGCCCGTGCCATGCAGGCGTTTGGTGCCGGTTTACCCACCCGGGTGTTTTCGTTAACCGAGCAGCCCGGTCAGAATTTTGACGCCGGCGCTATTATCATGACTGAGCGCGAGCTGGATGTAGCTATTCAGGGCGATGGCTGGCTTGCCGTGCAAGCGCCGGATGGCAATGAAGCTTATACCCGCAGCGGCAATTTGCAAATTTCGGCACAGGGCATGCTGGAAACCGCCGGCGGACTGCCGGTAATGGGCGATGATGGCCCTATTCAGCTGCCGGTGCCGCTGGCCAAAGTGGAGATAGCGCAAGACGGCACCATCAGTGTGTTGCCGCAGGGCGCGCCGGCTGATGCGATAGTGCCAGCGGGTCGCATTAAGCTGGTACGGCCGGATAACCGCGACATGGAAAAAGGCAATGACGGTTTATTCCGCCGCAAAGATGGCCAGATAGCGGAAGCCGATATCAACGTTAACCTGCTAAAAGGCGCGATAGAAGGCAGTAATGTTAATGCTGTAGGTGAGATGACCTACATGATTAGCCTGCAGCGCCAGTTTGAACTGCAAGTAAAAATGATGAAAAGTGCTGAAGAGATGGATCGTCAGCAAAATCAATTACTTCGGATAATGGGCTAAACGCCTGAATAAATAATGGGCCAAGGCCCGGGAGGCATCTATGCATCCAGCATTATGGATCAGTAAAACCGGTTTAGACGCCAAACAGCGTGACATTTCGGTTATCTCGAACAATCTGGCAAATGCCAGCACTGTTGGCTTTAAAAAAAGCCGCGCCATTTTTGAAGATTTGCTGTATCAGAATGTTAATCAACCGGGTGGCGCCTCGTCGCAAAACTCGGAGTTGCCTAATGGTCTGATGATAGGCGCTGGTACCAAGGTGGTGGCAACGCAAAAAAATTTCACCCAGGGCAATATGATTACCACAGACAACAGTCTGGATATGATGATTCAGGGCCACGGTTTTTTTGAAATTTTGATGCCAGACGGCACTATCTCCTACAGCCGTAATGGCCAATTCACGGTAGATGATGAAGGTAACCTGGTGACTTCGGGGGCCGGTTATCAGGTGCAGCCGAATATTGTGGTGCCGCCAGATGCGCAAAGTATTACGGTATCGCAAGATGGTCAGGTGTCGGTGCAGTTACCGGGGCAGGGTGAGCCTGCTGTGCTGGGGCAACTTACCGTGACTAATTTTATTAATCCGGCCGGATTAGAGCCGATTGGCCAGAATCTGTTCCGTGAAACCGGTGCCAGCGGCGACCCGGTGCAAGGTATTCCGGGGCTGGAAGGCCTTGGCATTATTGTGCAGGGGGCGCTTGAAACGTCAAATGTTAACGTGACTGAAGAACTGGTTAGCTTAATTGAAAGCCAGCGCGTGTATGAAATGAATTCCAAAGTGATCTCGTCGGTCGATCAGATGCTGGGCTTTGCCATTCAGCAGCTGTAACAGGAGGCTATATGTTACGCATGTTTACTGTTATTGCCTGTGGACTGCTGTTGGGTGGCTGCGCGGCCGTGCAGGAACCAATGGCGGACGATCCTTATTTTGCGCCGCTACAGCCCGAGCCGCCGGCGCGGCCGTTGTCGCAGTCGGGTTCGTTGTTTGCCGCCAACCACTCTAATAGCTTGTATTCGGACAATAAAGCCCGGCACGAGGGGGACATTATTACCGTGGTGCTAAAAGAGCGCACGCAGGCCAGTAAGAATGCGAAAACCGAAATGCAAAAAGACAGCTCTACGTCGTTTGAGCCGATGATAGGTCTGGGCGGGCGCAACGTCTCTGTGGCCGGTAATGTGTTGCAGTTTGGTGCGGATTCAACCTCAGACTACAAAGGCGATTCAAAAGCCGATCAGAGCAACAGTCTGGTAGGCAATATTTCAGTGAATGTGCTGCAGGTGCTGAATAACGGCAACCTGGTGATCCGCGGTGAAAAATGGCTGACGCTAAACACCGGTAAAGAGTATATCCGACTGACCGGTGTTATCCGCTCGCAGGATGTTGACGTCAACAACACGGTGGAATCAACCAAAATTGCCAATGCCCGCATTGAATACAGTGGCACGGGTGCGCATCACCATGGCCAGTCACCCGGTTGGCTAAGCCGGTTCTTTAATGGCCCTCTGTGGCCGTTCTAATCGTGGCCATTGTTATTATGATTAAGCCCGGAGAATACACATGAAACGAGTATGGCTGATATTAACCTTGTTGCTGGTGCTGCCGGCTGAGGCGGCGCGCATTAAAGATGTGGCCGATGTGGAAGGCGTGCGGGCTAACCAACTGGTCGGTTATGGTTTAGTGGTCGGTTTGCCTGGCACTGGCGAACAAAGCCCCTTTACCGAGCAAAGTTTTCGTACCATGTTAAGCAATTTTGGTATTACCTTGCCTGCCGGTATGAAAGCACAAATTAAAAATGTCGCGGCGGTGGCGGTACATGCGGAATTACCGGCGTTTGCCAAACCTGGCCAGACACTGGATATTACAGTATCGTCAGTGGGTAGTGCGAAAAGCCTGCGTGGCGGTACCCTGATGCAAACCTTTTTAACCGGCTTAGACGGCAACGTATACGCCGTTGCACAGGGCAGTTTGATTGTTAGCGGCCTGGGTGCAGAGGGCTTAGATGGGTCGCGTATTTTAGTGAATACGCCAACAGTCGGCCGTATACCCAATGGTGCCATCGTCGAGCGCGAAGTCATTACGCCATTTTCACAAAATGAATTTATTACCTTTAACCTGAAGCGTTCTGACTTCACAACCTCTAAACGCTTGGCTGAGACGATAAACAACTTTATGGGGCCTGATACGGCTTACTCACTGGACGCCACCTCAGTAAAGGTTAGGGCGCCGCGCGATATCAGCCAGCGGGTGTCTTATTTATCAACGCTGGAAAACTTAAGTTTTGAGCCAGGCGACCACTCGGCCAAGATTATTATCAATTCGCGTACAGGTACCATTGTAATTGGTAAAGACGTGCGGTTGTTCCCTGCGGCGGTAACGCACGGCGGTTTAACCGTTACCATCGCGGAGAATCCCCGTGTTGTGCAGCCTAATGTGTTAGCTGAGGGCCAAACCGCAATTGAAGAAAACACCATTATTGATGTGCGTCCAGAGCAGTCACGGATGTTTAAATTTGACCCTGGCGTAACCCTGGATGATTTAGTCCGCACGGTGAATGCGGTTGGCGCGGCACCGGGCGATTTAATGGCAATACTGGAAGCGTTAAAAGAAGCCGGTGCCATTCATGGCGAGCTGGTGGTGATCTGATATGAGCCTGACGCCGAAAAACGTGTCTTATCATGACTTGACCAGCCTGCAGCAAATTCGCAGCAGTGCCGGCAAAGATGAAAAAGCCGCATTGCGTCAGGCCGCAGAGCAGTTTGAATCGATTTTTTTCAGCATGCTGCTTAGCAGTATGCGTAAAGCCAATGCCGGCTTTGAAGTGGATGGCATGATGAACAGCCAGACCACTAAGTTCTACCGCGATATGCATGACAGTCAAATGGCCACGGATTTAGCGCAAAAGGGCGCGCTGGGACTGGCTGATTTGCTAGTACAGCAGTTAAGCCCGGCGCTGGGTGGCAGTAGTGCTGCCAAGGGCCACAGCCTGCCTGGTCACAAGCTGGCAGGGCAGAGTGATAACGTATTGGCTATGCCCAAAGTGATCTTGCCGGCGCAAAAAGCCGTGCGTCCAGCTATGGCAGATAACACCGTGCCAGCTGTTTCTTCGCAGATAAGTGCGACACCTGTCACTGCAGCAGAACAGTCAACAGAGACAGCACCGGCGCAGTGGCAGGTACAAAGCCCAGCCGATTTTGTTAAAAGCATACTGCCCGCAGCGCGGCAAACGGCTAAAGCGCTGGGGTTGGACCCGTTAGCCCTGGTGGCGCAAGCTGCATTGGAGACAGGCTGGGGCCAGCGCATGATCAAAACTGCCAAAGGCGCCAACAGCTTTAACCTGTTTGGTATTAAAGCCAATCATGGCTGGCAGGGGGATAGCGCAGTGGTCGATACACTGGAGTACCGCGGCGGTGTTGCGAAAAAAGAGCAAGCCAGGTTTCGCGCCTATCAAAGTCCGGAGCAAAGTTTGCAGGACTATGTGGCCTTTATTCAGCAAAACCCGCGTTATCAGGATGCGATAAAAGCCAGTAGCGATACCAAGGCCTATTTTGAGCAGTTGCAGGCAGCAGGCTATGCGACTGATCCGGCTTATGCGCAAAAAATTATGGCTGTGTATCAAAGCCCTGTGCTGCAAAATGCACGGCTAAGTAGCGGCGATACTCAAGATTTAGGCCAAACGGCCGATTAACAACCTAACTAACGCAGCGAAGCGGCGTAGGCGGAGAGAGCAATGTCAGACAATTTACTGCGAATAGGCACATCAGCCGTTTTGGCCAACACTACGTTGCTCAATACCACCAGTAATAACATTGCCAATATTAATACTGAAGGTTATACCCGGCAGCGCACTGAATTTGAGTCGCAAATTCTGGGGTTGGGCGTGGGCAAAGGCACCACCGAGCGTTTAGTCAGCGAGTTTACCCAGCGTCAGCTAAGACGCGACTTATCGAATTTTAGCTTTGCCGAGCAATACGTCACCGAAGCGAACCGGGTTGATGCACTATTTTCTAACCCGGCTAACAGCATTGCCACCGGCATCAATGATTTATTTAAGCAATTTCAGATAGCCAACAACGAGCCGGCCACCCTGGCTAACCGCCAGCTGATTATCGGCAGCTCACAGGCACTGTTGGACAAGTTTAATACCCTGTCCAGCCTGGTGCTGGATCAGGAAAATTTTGTTAATCAGCAGCTGGATATTTATACCAGTGAAACCAACGGTTATATCAAGCAAATTGCCAATCTGAACCTTGAGATCGCGTCATTTGGCACCGGTGCCAGCCGGCCTGTGCCGCTAGATTTATATGATAAGCGCGATCTGGCTATCCAAAAACTGTCCGAAATGGTTGAAATACGTACCCTGGATGCCGACAACGGGGAAAAACTGGTGTTTCTGGCAACCGGGCAGTCGCTGGTAGTAGAGCGCGGAGACTTTAATTTGGTATCGCTTCGAGGCGACCCTGATCCGTCAGAGCGTGACCTGAAGCTGCAGTTATCCAACCGGATCAGCGTTGAGCGTGATATCGATATTGACAAAGTGGGCGGCAAAATTGGTGGTTTGCTGGCATTTCGGGAAGAAATTCTGGTGCCGACGCAAAACCGCTTAGGCCAGTTGGCGCTGTCGATGACCGATGCAATGAATACGCAAAACCGGTTGGGGATGAATTTAAACGGTGAAATTGGCGGCGATTTATTTAAACTGCCGATAATCAGTGGCTTTGATTTTGCCTCTAACACCGGCACTGGTGGGGTTAACCTGACCATTGAACCCGGTAAAGGCAATAGTTTACCACCCAATGATTTTTTACTGACTATCGAAGCGGGTGCAGTGCGTATTCAGGCACTGGATAGCAAGGGCGAGGTGATCACCGGCTCAGATAAAGTGGTGCCCGTTGCGGCCTATCCGGTAACTATTAACTCTGCTGATGCCGCGGGCGATTTATATGGTTTAGAAATTACCATAACGGGTGCCCCTGCTGTAGGGGACCAGTTTGAATTAAAGCCGCTTAGTACTGCCTCGCGCACGCTGGAACTTGCCACCACCCGGCCAGAAGATATCGCGCTGGCCGCCCCGGTCAGAACAGAGTTTACCGTAGCAAACCTGGGCAATGCCCAGATTGAAGGGCTGAAAGTCACCGATACCACGCCGGCCACTTTGCCAGATTATGGTTTTGATACGCCGTCTGGTTTAATCAATGGCCCCTGGACTATGACCTATGTCGGTGGTGATACTTTCGAGATAGTCGATAACCTGGGTAACCCGGTAGCAACGGCAGCTTTTGGTTCTAATCAGTACCAGAATCTGTTTGCTCAGGCCGGTGTAGATGTCGGCTTTGACTTCTCCGTCACTGGCGTGCCCAGTATCGGTGATACCTTTAGTATCAGCTTCAATGATGGCGGCTTTAACGATAACCGTAATGGTTTGGCACTGTCAGCCTTACAAACCGCGCAAACCACCCGGTTAAACCCGTTATCAGCCCCCAATAGCACCAATGCGGTAAACTTTAACCAGACTTACGCCGATATGGTTAGCTTAATTGGTGAGCGCACCAATCAGGCGCGCAATAATGAAGCGGCCAGTAAAGCCTTGTTAGATCAAACCACGGCCTGGTATGAGTCATTGTCAGGTGTCAGCCTGGATGAAGAGGCGAGTAATTTAGTGCGTTTTCAGCAGACATATGCCGCGGCAGCACGGATTATTTCTACATCGCAAACGGTGTTCGACACCTTGTTAGCGGCAGCGAGGTAAGCATGCGTTTATCATTTAATATGAAGTTTAATGCTGGCCTGGACGGCATTTTAACCACTCAGCAAAAAATGAACCGGGCGCAGGACCAGTTAACCAAGCAGACGCGTATTTTAACGCCAGCTGATGATCCTGCATCGTCAGCCAAGGTGCTGGGGCTGGATCAAAACCTGGAGCAGGTAGCGCAGTTTCAAAATAACAGTGTGCTACTGAAAAACAACCTGGCACTGGAAGAAACGGTGCTGACCAATATGCGTACCTCGATCGATCGGGCGCGGGTGCTGGCGATTGCGTCGGGCAATGGTGCTTATACTGACGCAGATAAAAAGGCGGTGGCACAGGAGCTGAAGAATATTCAGGTAGAACTGCTGGATTTAATGAATAGCCGAAATGCTGAAGGCGGGTATATTTTCTCGGGTTTTCAGGATAAAAAGCAAACTTACAGTTTAAATAATGCCACCGGTATTTATGAGTTTCAGGGTGATGACGGGCAAAAAGCGCTGCAGATATCGCCAACCATTGCCCTAGCGGGTAACGACAGCGGCAAATTTGTCTTTGAAAATGTTGATGCCCGCTTTAAAACAACACCGGCCGTAATAAGCGCTGGTGGCGCGACAGCGGCAGAAGTATCGGTCACTGATCAAAGTCAGTTTGATGCCTATTACAAGCAAAATTATGATGCGCTAACACCGGCAAACAATGATTTTAGTGTCGTGCTAACAGCGCCGTCGACCTACGAAATTCAGCGTAATGGTGCTGCGCTGGTGCCGCCGGTAACCGGCACCTTTACACCAGATGCACCTATAGCCTTTAATGGTTTAACTATTAACATCAGCGGGGCAGCGGCTGTACCTGGTCAAGTGGACTTCTCGCTGCAGGCACCAGAGAAGAAAAATATTCTTACTACTATTGGTGAGTTTATTACCGCACTGGAAAACCCGGCACTGTCGGCGTTTGAGTTTAACGAGGCGATAAGCGATACGCTGACACAAACGACGGCTGCAGCCACTAACATTGATAGTTTTCTATCGTCAATTGGTGGCAGGGTTAATGTGCTCGACAGCGTGTTTGGCACCAATGAAGATTTAACCATTAATAACAAAGCTTATCGTGCTGACTTATCCGAAGTGGACTATGCAGCAGCACTGACCGAAATTACCAAACAGGAAATTGCACTTGAAGCAATATCCAACACCTTTGTTAAGGTGTCTGGTGTTAGCTTATTCGACTATATCCGTTAAAGCAGGTGCTGGCGGTAAGCCGGCGCTGCTATTTTTTAGTTTTTTAAAAAAGTCTCTCAAGTTTTAGCAGAAAGCTCCGATAAATAAGTATCAGATGACAAACACGGCAAATAACTAAGCCGCTGTTTCAGATACGATTAAATAGCAGGAGCACGACCATGGCTTTATATGTAAACACCAACACTTCATCGCTGAATGCCCAGCGTCAGTTGTTTAACTCTGGCAATGCTCTGGACACTGCATTTAAGCGTTTATCGTCAGGTTTTCGTATTAACAGCGCTGCCGATGATGCGGCAGGCCTACAAATTTCTAACCGCTTAACCAGCCAGATCAACGGTCTGGATCAGGCCGCACGTAATGCCAATGATGGTATTTCACTGGCCCAGGTCGCTGAAGGCGCAATGGACGAGATTACCAATTCACTGCAGCGCATTCGTACCCTGGCTATTCAATCGCAAAACGGTATTAATAGCTCAGCTGATCGCGCAGCATTGCAAAAAGAAGTGGCACAGCTGAAGCTGGAAATTAGCCGGGTTGCGTCAACCACACAGTTTGGTACTCAAAGTTTACTTGCTGGCGGTTTCTCTGCCACTTTCCTGGTAGGTGCTAATGCGGGTCAAAACATAGATATTCGTTTATCACGCGCTGGTGGTTATGGTACTTCATCACTTGGCCTGGCCGATTTATCTGTATCAAGCGTTGGCGGTGCTTCAGCAGCGCTGGCATTAATCGATAGCGCCATCGGGATCATTGATGGCACCCGCGCTGATTTGGGTGCAATCCAAAACCGCTTTCAGGCTACTATCCGTAACCTGACGAATATCTCGGAGAACGTCGCAGGTGCTCGTAGCCGTATTCGCGATACCGATTTTGCTAAAGAGACGGCCGAACTAACCCGGACGCAGATCCTGCAGCAGACCAGCACCACAGTGTTGGCGCAGGCTAATCAGCGGCCACAGGCAGCATTAAGCTTACTACAAGGCTAGTAAAATTATCCAGATAAAAGGCCGCTTTATTGCGGCTTTTTTTATTTTAGAGGTGAAATGAGTAATTAAGCACTATTTTTATAAATTAACTAAAGTATTCTCTTTTTTTTCCGATACATAATTAACACAAAAGTATAGCAACATCGTCAATTATGGCGGCTGCTGCTAGTGTTTAATTAGGTAGCAGGAGAGTTAAGATGGCTTTATATGTCAATACCAATACTTCATCACTGAATGCTCAGCGTCAGCTGTTCAATTCAGGTAATGCGCTGGACACAGCGTTTAAACGTTTATCATCTGGTTTCCGGATTAACAGCGCGGCAGATGATGCCGCAGGCTTACAAATCTCTAACCGCTTAACCAGCCAGATCAATGGTCTGGATCAGGCGGCCCGTAATGCCAACGATGGTATTTCATTGGCCCAGGTTGCTGAAGGCGCGATGGAAGAAATTACCAACTCGCTGCAGCGTATCCGCACCCTGGCTATTCAGTCACAGAACGGCATTAACAGTTCAGCCGATCGTGCCGCACTGCAAAAAGAAGTTGCCCAATTAAAGCTGGAGATGAGCCGGGTAGCGTCAACCACGCAGTTTGGTGTACAGAACCTGCTGGCGGGTGGCTTTTCTGCCAGTTTCCTAGTTGGTGCAAACGCCGGGCAGAACATTGCTATACGTTTGTCACGTGCAGGCGGTTATGGTACTTCAGCATTAGGTTTGGCTGATCTGAGTGTGTCATCCGTTGCGGGTGCTTCAGCAGCTTTGGCATTGATCGACAGTGCTATCGGTATCATTGATGGTACCCGGGCTGATTTGGGTGCAATTCAAAACCGCTTTCAGGCAACCATACGCAACCTGACCAATATCTCTGAAAACGTATCAGGCGCCCGCAGCCGGATCAGAGATACCGATTTTGCTAAAGAAACCGCAGAGTTAACCCGCACGCAGATCCTGCAGCAAACCAGTACTACAGTGCTGGCGCAGGCTAACCAGCGGCCGCAAGCCGCACTGAGTTTACTGCAGTAACTGGGGTAGAGTGATGAGCTGCTATTTAGCGGCTTGTCACTCTCTGACCGAGAAGGAATTGCAGCATGTCGTTAGTGGTAAATACTAATCAATCATCGCTCGCTTCACAGCGTTTACTTAGCAATGCGACCTCGGGGTTAACCACCAGCTTTGAACGCTTAACGTCAGGTTTTCGTATTAACCGTGCAGCTGATGATGCTGCTGGGTTGGTGATCAGTAATGTGTTGACCAGTCAGGTCAATGGCTTAGATCAAGCGGTGCGTAACGCCAACGATGCTATTTCACTGGTTCAGGTAACCGAAGGGGCCTTGGATGAGATTGGCGTCAGTTTGCAGCGCATGCGGGTATTAACCATACAGTCAGAGAATGGCATTAATACGCCAGCTGATATTGCGGCTATCCAGCAGGAATATGATGAGCTGGCGGCTTCTATCCAGAATATTGCCGACAATACTGAGTTCGGTGGTCTGAAATTGTTAGATGGCAGTGGTCAAACTGCAGTATTTCAAATCGGTGCCAACGCAGGGCAGAAAATTGCAATTGATCTGTCCAACAGCTACGGAAGTGGTGCGACGGGTCTTAACGTTGCGGCGGTGCAGCTAGGCGCAGATGATGCAGCCAGCTCGCTTGATACGCTTGATGCTGCGATATTAAGTATCGACAGTGCCCGCACTGAGCTTGGTGCCTGGCAAAATGTGTTAGGCACTACCATACGTAATCTGACCAATATCAGTGAAAATGTGTCGGCATCGCGCAGCAGGATCCGCGATACCGATTACGCTCGTGAAACCACAGAGTTAACGCGGACGCAAATTATTCAGCAAAGTAGTACCTCAGTGTTAGCGCAGGCCAATCAAAGGCCCCAAGCTGCCTTAAGTGTGTTGAATAACTAAATTAAAGCCACCTTAGGGTGGTTTTATCATTTTGAAATATATGGCTTTTTATTTTTTAGCGAAAAAAAGTAAAAAAAATGAGTTTTTTTCTAAAGTTTTAAATACGGCAGCCGACAACCTAGTTAAGCCAAGTTGCAGCTTGGCTCAGTTAACGGGATACCCGTATTTTAAACATCAGTTGAAGGTGGTAGCGCTACCGACAACTAAGGAGTGACTCATGGCTTTATATGTAAACACTAACACCTCGTCGCTGAATGCGCAGCGTCAGTTGTTTAACTCAGGTAATAACCTGGATACGGCGTTTAAGCGTTTGTCTTCAGGTTTACGTATCAACAGCGCGGCCGATGATGCGGCAGGCTTACAGATTTCAAACCGCTTAACCAGCCAGGTAAATGGTCTGGATCAGGCTGCACGTAATGCTAACGACGGCATTTCAGTCGCTCAGGTTGCTGAAGGCGCGATGGAAGAGATTACTAACTCTTTACAGCGTATTCGTACCCTGGCTATTCAGTCACAGAACGGTATCAACAGTTCAGCTGATCGTGCCGCACTGCAAAAAGAAGTTACCGCGCTAAAAGCTGAAATGAGCCGCGTTGCCTCTGTAACGCAGTTCGGTACGCAGAACCTGTTAAACGGTACTTATTCTGCATCATTCCTGGTAGGTGCTAATGCCGGCCAGAATATTGCCATTCGCTTATCACGTTCAGGTGGCTACGGTACTTCAGCGTTAGGTTTATCTGACCTGAGTGTATCAAGCGTCGGTGGTGCTTCCGCCGCGTTAGCAGCAATTGACAGTGCTATTGGTATTATTGATGGTGCCCGTGCGGATCTGGGTGCGCTACAGAATCGCTTCCAATCAACTATCCGTAACTTAACCAATATCTCTGAAAACGTGTCAGGCGCCCGTAGCCGGATCCGTGATACAGACTTTGCCCGTGAAACCGCAGAGTTGACCCGTCAGCAGATCCTGCAGCAGACCAGTACAACAGTTCTGGCGCAGGCGAATCAGCGGCCACAGGCAGCTTTATCGTTATTGGGTTAAACTAATACGCGTAGTGGTGAGAAGTTTTGATAAAGTTCTCACCCTACGCGCCGATAAGGAGTCTGAATATGAGTAGCATTAATGCCAACAGTGCCGCGGGTTTTAGTTATGCGCCTGCTGAAAACTTGGCTAAAGCTGTCGTTGCCGAGCCTAAAACTACGGATCCAGTGCAAGCGGGAAAGTTGTCAGCAACCAAGACGCAGCAAATAAGCAAAGCGGAATTACAACAAGCCGTGGATGTTGTAAATCAGGCCGTCGCGTTAGAGCAGCGCTCTTTAAGCTTTTCGATTGATGATGTATCAGGCCGTTCTGTGATTAAAGTGGTAGACTTTGAAACTGACGAGCTGATTAAACAGATCCCTTCAGAGGAGCTGTTAAAAGTAGCGCAGGATATTAAGCGGTTACAGGAAGAGATGGGGCAGTCAATTGGCCTGTTAATCGACAATAAAGTGTAGAGGTGACTTATGTCAGGTATTAATTTTTTGGGTTCAGCATCAGGTTTACCATTGGAAGAGTTAGTCTCTACCCTGGTAAAAGTGGAGCGTGACAGCAAACTGAGCCGAATTAATACCACTAAAAAAACCTTAGACACGTCTTTGTCGGGTGTGGGGCAGTTGAAATCCGCCCTATCGGCGTTTCAGGATGCAATAAAAAAACTGGGCGGTAACACTCTTAATGCCCGAATTGCCACCGTTACTCAGCCGACTGAGAACAAAACCTACCTGGAGGCCTCCGCATCCAGTACAGCCGCAGCAGCTAGCTTTGATATTAAAGTGAACCAGTTGGCATCCGGCAGCCGCCTGGAAAGTGCTGATGCAGCCTTCTCGTCTGCTGACGATGTGATTTCGACCACAAACGGCACTTTAACTTTTGCTGCCAACGGTAAAAGCTTTGACGTCGACGTCACGGCAGGCATGACGCTGAATGAATTACGGCAAAAAATTAATGCAAAGAGTGATAATTTTGGTGTAAATGCCAACATTATTAATGCTGGCGGTGCTACCGGCACCAAGCTGGTATTAACCTCTGATGAGACAGGCGCGGGTAATGATTTAGTTATCACTAATAATAACGCCGAGCTTGATAATGTCTCAACCGTGGCAACAGGCGCTACAGCAGGCCTGAGCGTCAGTCAGGCAGCACAGGATGCCATTATTGAAATTGATGGCATAGTCACCACCAATGCCAGTAACACCTTTAGTAATGTTATTCAGGATGTCACCCTTACTGTAAAAGCTGTGACGCCTGACGGTAATAATGCCAGTGTAAATATTGCCACTGATAACGCCAGTGCTGAAGAAAATATTCAAAACTTTATCAACAATTACAATGTATTAGTTGATCAAATAGCCGATTTAACCAAAAAGCGTACCCTGGGTGCAGACGGCAAAACCGTCACAGCAGAGGGCGGTGCCTTAGCCACCGACCAACTACCGAAGAACATCATGTCTCAGCTGCGAGGCTTGTTAGGTAATGTGGTTGAAGGCGCTGATGAATCATTGTCAACGCTATATTCACTGGGTATTACGTTTCGTGAGGATGGAAAGTTAGAGATATCCAGCAGCTCTGAATTTGGTGCAGATTCTGGCCGAACCCGTTTTAACAAAGCGTTAAATGAAAACTATGATGGGGTGGCAGCGTTCTTTGGTGGTGATCAAGGTTTAAGTGCAACTCTGGATAGTTTCCTGAAAGAATTTACCCAAGCTGGCGGTATTATTGCCAGCAAAGAAAACTCGCTTAAGACACAAATTGATAAAAATACTAAAGATTTAGAGGCAGCTAACCGATATATAGCTAGTTTCGAGCAAACCTTGCGTAGCCGCTACACCGCATTAGATGCACTGTTGGGCTCTATGCAAAATATGGCGTCTACGGTAACAGCACAGCTGTCAAGTTTGCCCGGGTTTGGCACCAATAAATCGAATTAGTGGAGAGCACCATGAGTTATGGAATTAAAGCCTATAAAGCCGTTGGTATTAAAGATGACCTGGCCGTTGCCGACCCACACCGTGTTATTCAGTTATTAATGCAAGGTGCTTTGGAAAACATGGCCAAAGCCAAAGGCTGTATTGAGCGTAAAGATTATGCTGGTAAATCGGGCGCTATCAGCAAAGCTATTTCTATCATCTCGTCGCTGCAGGGCTCGCTGGATATGACTGCGGGCGAGATTTCAGATAACCTGTTCTCACTTTATGACTTTATGCTTAATCACCTGATTCAGGCCAGCCGCGAAAAAAGTATCGCCAAGCTGGATGAAGTAATGGAAATTCTGCTCACCATAAAAGGGGCCTGGGACCAAATACCGGTTTCTGAACGTGAGAAAGGGTATCAGCTGCAGGCACAAAAGACTCAGCAGCAAGCTGTGGGGGCTTGATGCGCCTGGGCGAAAAAGCGCAGCAATGCCAGTTACTACAAGAACAGATTGAGCAGCTTTTTCAAACCGAGTTATACTCGGTAGAGGAAGCTGCGGCGTTAGTGGCTAAACTGAATACCTTGCTGGCTACCCCTACAGATCCCTTAGATACACCGGCCGAGTCGGCCGAATTTTTACAACAAAACCTTGACTGGTTACAGAAAACAATGGCAAAACTGTCGGCACAACGAGATGCAGTGGCTGAGAGTATGCTGACGATTCAAAAAGGCAGGCGTGCCCGCCACAGCTACGGCCAACATAACTAAACCTTACTATCAGGCCCTGTATGCTGAAATACATTAACTACCAGCTGGACACTGACGATACCAGGCAAGCCAAGCTGGAGCGTGATATCTCTGCTCAAATCAATCAGCGTTTTAAAGCCAATATGTCTGCTTTTGCACAGCACATCCCCAGTGTAGTGCCGATGATAGAGCAGCATGCTATTCAGCAATACTCAGTGTTTTGTACCCGCCAGGGCGAGTTAAATATTGTTGATTTTGCTACCGGCAGGGTGTGGTACAGCGAAACCCCCTTTGCCGAAGTGGCGGAAGAAGTGCAAAGCTTCTGTGCGCAGGCGCCCTACATTGATTTAAGTGTAGATAAAGCTGCCGGTAATAACAGTTGGCCAACCGAGCCGTTGCCAGCCCGTATCGATCTTGTGATGATGTTTGGCTTGGGGCTGGGCTATCAGCTCAATGAACTACTACAGAATGTTCGCGTTAAGTACCTGATAGTCTATGAACCGAGCCTGGATACTTTGCTGTGCTCAGTACAAGCCAATGACTGGACAGAACTTTTTAATACCGCCTCGGCACTGGGTACTCAGGTATTCTTGCAATTAGGCAATGATGCCAGCTCAGTGCCGGAAGATTTGGCCGAATTGTTACAGATAGCGCAGGTAAACCGGATTCATTTATACCGGCATTGCTTTCATCCTGTTATGGATAAGGTGCTCAGTACCTTATTCGAGCTTTCCGGCAATACGGCGATGCTGACAAATACAGGTCAGCATTTCAGCCCGTATAACTCCTTCTATGATTATGTTCCTGATCGCGCAGCTAATACCTTGGGTAACCAACAGGTGAAAGACTTTTCTGCAGACATGTCGCTGCATGAGCAGAATATGGCTGCATTGGAACAGTATTATCCTGCGGTTTATAAGGCCGTACAGGCGCATAAATGCCAGCATTGGTCGTTAGTTGCGGATGAAACAGGGCAGGCCAATTTATTGCATAATGAGCGCAGGGGACTGTTTTACCTGGATTTGCAACACGAATCAGCCACCCTGACAGAATACTTCACTACTAACCCGTTTAAAGATGATGTGATATTAGGTCAGCGTACCGGGTCGAAACTTGCACATTACCTGCACTTTACCTATGTCAGCCAGTTGCAGGTTCACATCAATAAAATTATTAACGATAAGAGCCATTTGCCGGAGCTTGTTGAATCACTGATTATTTTTGGCATCGGTCTGGGTAAACACATTGAGTTATTAACGCAAAAACATCAGATCAAAAATCTGTATATCTGCGAGCCAAACCTCGATTTCTTTGTGTACAGCTTATATGTGTGTGATTGGAAAGCGATATTCGACCGTGCTGAACAGCAGAACTTGCGTGTTTACCTCAATTTAGGGGGGGATGGTTCAAATTACTTTACCGATCTGATGCTGCAATTTTATAAGGTCGGCGCATACTCTATTGCTGACACCTATATGCTCAGCTCTTATTTTAATGAGAATATGCAAAAAGCCATATTTGATTTACGAGCGCAGCTACGCGTGGTGTTGGCACTGGGCGAGTATTTTGATCACGTACGTTATGGTATCTCTCATACATACTACAGCGTACAACATCATCGTTTTCTGAGAAAAAACTGGCATAACGCCAGCTCGAAACAGGTTACGTCACTTCCGGTGTTTGTTGTCGGTAACGGCCCCAGTTTAGATCAATGCTTCGACTACCTGCGTCAGTACCGCGATCAGGTTATTTTGGTCAGTTGCGGCACAGCGTTACGCTCGTTGCATCGAAATGGCATTCAACCTGATTTTCATGCAGAAGTTGAGCAAAACCGGGCGACCTATGATTGGATCACCCAGGTGAATGACGCAGACTATCTAAAAAGCATCCAACTTATCAGTGTTAACGGTATCCATCCAGACACTGCAGCGCTGTTTGCACAGACGTTATTAGCATTTAAGCAAGGCGAGTCGTCGACATATTTGTTTCAGGGCGGGCTGAGTAAGCTTGATAACCAGATAGATATCGCTGCTTTAAAGTATGCCTATCCAACGGTAACGAACCTTGTGGTTAACTACATGTTGGCAGCGGGCTTTAAGTTGTTTTATCTGTTTGGCGTGGATTTGGGCTACGTTGATATTCGTCAGCATCATTCCAAACACTCGGCATATTACAAAACCGATGGCAAAGAAGTGTATGACTATCAGAGGGCACACGGTGGTGGTATTCCTTCGCCGGGTAATTTCAGACCTTTTGTCTACACCAAACCTGAATTTGATGTTTCCAGAAAGTTGTTGGAACAGGTACTTGCACAAACCGATAAAACAGTAGAGATATACAATTGTAGTGATGGTGTCAAAATAGCAGGCACTACCAGCCTGCAGCCGGAAAATATTTTATTGCCAAACACTCAGTATGACAAAGCAACACTACTACGGCATTTTATTGATACTGCCTATTATCCAGCCTTTGCAGATAAAGCCGAGCAGATTTTCCAAACGCTTGATTTCGCCAGGTTAGAGCACAGTGTCGCCAGCTGGCAGGACATGATTGCTGATGATGTAACTGACAGAGAGTGTGCCAAGGCTCTGATCGACAAGCAATGGCAATACTTGCGTCAACGCAGTGCAGATAATGCAGACCTGACTTTCTATTTGTTTTATGGCAGTTCTAACTACGTGTTGGGGGTTCTGACCAAGCTTATGTCTGGTATTAGCGCAGATGCCCCAGACTTTTTAGATTCATATAATGCAGTACTGGCATTATGGCGCAGTTATCTGGCCGATGCTGTCACCAGTTATGTTGCTGAGCCTATGCAATTGGATGGTGTTTCAGTGAGCAAAATGTTTAGTTAAGCCGTTATAGGACGAATTAAAGCTGGCAGTATAAGCGCCGATAACTAATTAATATCACCACTAAGTGAGTGTCAGCATGCGCAAAGGAATTATTCTGGCAGGAGGCACAGGAAGCAGATTGTTTCCTGTCACAGAGGTCATTTCCAAGCAGTTGTTACCCGTTTACGATAAGCCGTTGATTTACTACCCTTTGTCAACACTTATGCTGGCTAATATTCGCGATATTCTAATTATTACCACGGTGCAGCAGCAGCCGTTATTTCAGGCGCTGTTGGGGGATGGTTCACAGTGGGGGCTTAAATTAAGTTATCAGGCACAGGAAAAACCAGAAGGGCTGCCACAGGCATTTATACTGGCAGAGGATTTTCTGCAGGGCGATCCTGTCTGTCTGATCCTTGGGGATAACATTTTCTATGGCAGTGGTCTTTCACCCAAGTTGCAAAAGGCTGCGATAAGTGAACATGCGACAATATTTGGATATGAGGTCAAGGATCCTGAACGATTTGGAGTAATTGAGTTTGATGAGCATTTCAGAGTTAAAGCACTTACGGAAAAGCCAAAAAAGCCAAAATCAAACTTCGTTGCGACAGGTTTATATTTTTTTGAAAATGACGTAATTGCAATGGCTAAGAAAGTTGTTCCTTCCGCACGGGGGGAGTTGGAAATAACAGATCTTATAAATATGTATCTGAGTATCAAACCTCTCGTAGTCGAGCGGCTAGGAAGGGGCATTGCATGGCTCGATAGTGGCACCCACGCAAGTTTGTTAGAAGCGGCACAATATGTTGAAACTGTGGAAAGAAGGCAGGGCTTTAAGATTGCTTGTCTGGAAGAAATAGCTTTTAACAGAGGTTGGATTTCTATAACTAAGGTTATCGATCAGGCTAAACGCTATGCAAAAAATGATTATGGTCAATATTTGTCCTCTTTAGTAAAGGAGTCATCATGTCCCTGATAAAGAAAGTTTCATTGCAATCTATAGGTGATGGTCGCGGTGACCTGATTGCCATTGAAGGAAAAAAGACCGTTCCTTTTGCTATTGCCCGAGTATATTACCTTACACAACTAAATGGCCATGCGCGAGGTTTTCATGCTCATAAGAAGTTAAAGCAGTTAGTGGTATGTCTGCACGGCAGTTGCAAGTTCGTCTTAGACGACGGGAAATGTCGGGAAGAGATCGTGCTGGACAGGCCTGATACTGCATTATTTGTAGGTAATATGATTTGGCGGGAAATGTCTGACTTTAAAGATGACTGCGTCCTGATGGTGTTGGCTGATGCTCGATATGACGAAGCAGATTATATTCGAGATTATGAGCATTTTATCGCGCTGAGTCAGCAGAGCTGAGGATAAGAAAGAATAATCATGGGCAATCGGAATACGATGGTACAGGTCCACCCTTTAGCGGACGTGCAGTCTGCAACGATCGGTACCGGCACTCGGATATGGCAGTTTGCTGTGATTTTACCTCACGCTAGAGTGGGAGAAAGATGTAATGTCTGTGCGCATACTTTTATTGAGAATGATGTAATTATCGGTGATCGGGTAACCGTGAAAAGTGGTGTTTTTCTATGGGATGGTACCAGAATAGAGGATGACGTTTTTATCGGCCCTAATGCGACATTTACCAATGACAAGCACCCGAAGTCTGGTTTATATCCAAAACAGTGGCTTGGCATAATAGTTAAAAAAGGTGCCAGTATAGGGGCCAATGCAACTCTTTTACCTGGCGTTATCATTGGTGAAAATGCGATGGTTGGGGCTGGTGCTGTGGTAGTTAAGAACGTACCTGACAGGGCTGTGGTAGTGGGCAACCCTGCGCGGATCATAAGGTATATGGTGGATGACTAAATTTCTGGATTTAGCAGCTATTAATGGCCAGTTGAAGCCACAGCTACTTGCTGCTTGCAACAGAGTAATTGAATCCGGCTACTATATTAATGGGCCTGAATTAGAGCTGTTTGAGCGAGAGTTTGCGGCTTATTGCGGCAGTCGCTACTGCGTAGGTGTAGCAAATGGATTGGATGCACTTCGGCTGACGTTGAGAGCATGGAAGGAACTTGGATTACTAACCAATGGCGATGAAGTCATCGTACCGGCAAATACATTCATTGCCAGTATTCTGGCCATTACCGAGAATCAACTGGTTCCGGTATTAGTTGAACCTGAACCACACAGTTTTAACCTTGGTCTGGATGGGGTGAATACAGCCCTTACTGAGCGTACACGGGTATTGATGCCTGTGCATTTATATGGGCGGCTTGCAGAGATGGATGCGTTACTTTGCGTTGCAAAGCAACATGGTCTGTTGGTACTTGAAGATTCAGCTCAAGCTCATGGGGCGTCAGTGCTAGGGCGTAGGGCCGGAAGCTGGGGCAATGCAGCCGGCTTCAGTTTTTATCCGGGCAAAAATCTTGGTGCATTGGGAGATGCAGGAGCTATAACTACAGACGATGAAGCTCTGTATCAGATTCTGAACGCAGTGCGAAATTATGGCTCAGACAAAAAATATATTCATAAATATAAAGGTATCAATAGCCGTCTTGATGAAATTCAAGCTGCAATGTTAAACGTGAAACTGAAGTATTTACAGGATAATATTCAACAGCGCAGATACATAGCTCAGCTATATCTTGAAGGTATAACGAATCCCGCGATACAGTTGCCTGAACCGGGGATGCCTGAGCAGCATGTATGGCATCTGTTTGTCGTACGTTGTCATCAGCGGAGTAAATTACAGCAACATTTGGCTGCGGCAGGGATTGAGACCTTAGTTCACTATCCACTAGCGGCTCATCAACAGGCAGCATTTCCTGAGTACAATCTGCTGAGTTATCCCTTGACAGAGAGGATTCAGGAGCAAATCCTGAGCTTACCGATGGACCCTACTTTAACGCAAGAGGCCATCAGCCAGATAATAGCACAATGCAACAGTTTTAATTATGTTGAGTAAGATGCTGAAACATATGCAATAAAATAACAGGATAAACCATGACAGAATATCCTTACGCGCCTGTCGGTTTTTTTATTCACACTGCAGAAATGTGCCATCACTACCAACCGCTGTGGTTGTTGCTCGGTGTAGATGGTTTTGACGTGATTTTGCATGGCTCAGATGAAGATAAAGAAGAGATACGCAAAGCTTTGGCAACACATGGTTATCGCAGTTATGACAGCTTAGATATTATTCACTCAGGATATCGATATCCTGTAGTAGTTTCCCATATCAGTATGCATGGTTATAACAAAAAGCCAATTATTCATGCATTAGGTATTCGGCGCGTCCGTTTTATGTATGCGCTGGGCAAAGCAAAACATAATTTTGCTTCCTGGAACAATGATTACGATTTAATTTTGTGCTTTGGTCCCTGGCAAGCGAGAAAGTTGTCGCAATGTTGTAATGCAAGTATCTTTCAGATGGGATACCCTCGTTATGATGCATACTTTAAGATGCCGCAAGAAGCAGCTCAGTTACCCTCAGGCCGCACATTAGACCCCGGTAAAAAAACGATACTATGGTTACCCACCTGGAAGGAGTTATCTTCACTACCATATTTTGTTGATGTGATGGGCTCGTTAAGTCAGCACTACAATATTATTGTTAAAACCCACCCGCTAAGCGCAGCTGCAGAGCCTGAAAAACTTGCTCATCTAAGCAGCTACAATTTTCGCTCAGTTATAACGCAACCCTTTGACAATCTGCAGTTATTTCGGTTAGCTGATATAGTGATCTGTGACTATGGCGGTACAGCATTTGGCGCAATTTACCTGGATAAACCCTTGCTATTGTTTAATTTGCCAAACCCAGAGCAAGACCCATTGGTTGGAAGCGATTCGCCTGACGTTTTACTGCGACAACATATTGTCAATATTGACGCCAGTGAGCGCTGGCAGCTACAGGATATTATTGAAGACCAGGCTATATGGCGGAAACAGCGGGCGGTTCGGCAAGAGTTGCGAAATTATTACTTTCTTCCCAGCTATGGTTTTTCCGCAGTACTGGCATTTCATGCGCTTCAAAATGTTGAAAATATTATACGGCTGACAAGACAGGATAATTAAATGGTAATTTGGTTAGTTGGGTTATCTGGGGCTGGGAAAAGTACGATCGCAAAAGCACTGTATACCGAACTTAAACAGCTGCGCCAGCACACTGTGTTGATTGATGGAGATGAAATAAGAGAGTTATTCAAACATGATCAAACATCGGAGGCCTACACCTTAGAAGGTCGGCGTTTAAACGCAGAACGCATACAAGCCTTATGCCGCTGGTTGGATCGTCAGAAAATTGATGTCGTTTGCTCTATGCTTTGTGTTTTTCCTCACTTGAGCGAACAGAACAGAAAAGACTTTAGTAAATATAAAGAGATTTTTGTCGATGTGCCGATACAACAGTTGATAGAAAGAGATAATAAGGGCTTGTACAAAGCCTGTTTAAGCGGTGAGACCAAAAATGTAGTCGGCATTGATATTCCGTATACCGCACCTGAAAAACCAGATCTGGTGATTCGAAATAGGTACGATGAAGAAAGTATACCTATGTTTTTGAAAGAAATTATGCAGCTGATTAGTGAGGATGTAGATGAAGTATGAGTATGCAGAAGGAGACTTGCTAGCGCATCCGCAAAAATATCAATATACCGCGTATTTCGGAATACCATTCATTAACGCTTGGAACGCACAACGCCAACACATACTGATGAAGTTACCATTTCCAGCTTTGCTGGATCTGAATGCCGGTGCAGTAGGTACCGAGGGCGATTTGACGGCGGTTTGTCTTGCAGGCCGTCGCGGGAGAACTAAATCGTCAGATATTGGCAAGTTATTATTTTATTTAAAAAAATTCGAAGTTTCGAAGCGGCTGTATATGCATTACAGTACTGAGGGTAAAGCAATAAAAACTCGTGAAAGTTATACGACGTTGCTAAATTATTTGCTACTGGCGGAATGCTGCATCCAGCAATGGCCAGTAAATCATGCGGCTTATTGGCTAAGTGCTTTGCTAAAGATAAATGATACCGTATCAACTCAGGTTGCCAGATTGGCACATGAAGAAAAAGCGTACTTTGCCTGGATATTGCGGAAAGAGGATGAACTGCTGAAATTATTACAGAGGGAACTTACATGAAGCAATCTGGGTTGGTGATCCTCTGCGCGCACAACACTCGTTCTTCAGCCTATATACAAGCGCTGGCGGCCGCAGGGATTGAACCTGAAGCGGTTGTTCTTTATGGTACAAACAGTACTGCAGTTAATAGCCAACGCAACCTTACCCCTGCACATTTATCTTTGGGATTGTTTTGCCCGGATGTTACTTTGCCTGCAGCTGATATCATCAGGCGCCTCGGTTGGTGCAGTTATGTTTGTGAGTCGACAGCGTTAGATTCTGTTGAATTGCAGGAGCTGTTGCAGATGCTTCAACCCTCATTGTTAGTCTTTTCGGGGTACGGCGGTCAAATTGTCCCTGCATTTGTTCTCAAATGCGCACCGGTGCTTCACATTCACAGCGGTGCTTTGCCTCGTTACCGGGGGAGCACAACAATATACTATGAAATTCTTGAGCATAGGCAGTGTGCTGCCAGCGCAATATTGCTGGATGAGTCAATCGACACCGGCCCTGTCTTATTGGTCTGTCGCTATGCACTGCCCCCAGCTGGTACAGATATTGATTATTTATATGACAACGTGATTAGAGCGGATGTTCTGGTTAAAGTACTGGCTTATAAACAAGAGCATGGCGCTCTTCCTGTACCGGTAGCGCAGCAAGAAGAGCATCCACCTTATTTTATTATTCATCCGGTTCTGAAGCATCTGGCTTTGCTCACTGTTGATTCGGGAGCGTCATAATGATTGAAACAAGTATCGTCTGGGGAACTAAAGCCGAGACATTAGAGAATTTACGTTTGTGGTTGAAAAACAGCGTTATTCTACCATCGGTTTATTTTTCAGCTGAGTTATGGCAGCAGACACCGGAAAGGTTTCTTGCTCTTATTCAGCAGATGGCTACGGACAAGTTAATTGTGCGCTCAAGCGCGCAAAATGAAGATGCTGCTACAAGTTCTCTGGCTGGGGCGTATAAAAGTTACTTGAATGTGTCAGCCAGCTCAATGGTCGATATTACTAACGCTGTGCATAATGTGATCGATTCTTTTGGTGTTAATAATGACCCTAATAATCAAGTTCTGATACAGCCAATGTTGACTGCGGTGCAGATGAGCGGAGTCGTGATGACTCACGATCTGCAAAAGGGAGCGCCGTATTACACAATAAACTACGATGACGAAAGCGGTGTAACTGATACGATCACTGGTGGAACAGGTATTCAGAAAACAGTTTTGATATGTCGCAACACCTGTTTGTCCCAAGTAAAGTCGGAGCGCTTGAGGCAGGTGTTAAAAGCAACTCAGGAGCTAGAGACGTTATGCGGAAATGTGCCGCTGGATATTGAGTTTGCTGTCGATGCAAACCGCACTGTTTATATCTTTCAGGTGCGGCGAATCAGTGTATGTAATCGTTGGCATCCAGTAACAGAACGCAGAGTTAATCGTCAGCTTGAACATGTCAGTTTATTTTTACGTTCTCAGCTTGGAGAAAAAAGAGGCGTTTATGGTAAACGTAGTATTTTTGGCAGCATGCCGGACTGGAATCCTGCTGAGATAATTGGTTCTTTCGCGAGACCTTTATCAAGTTCATTGTATCGCTATCTGGTAACCGATTCCGTCTGGAGTCAGGCCAGAGCATTAATTGGTTATCATCATGTAAGGCATCAGCCATTAATGTATGTTATTGGTCATCATCCTTATATTGATGTCAGAGCTAGCTTTAATTCATTTCTGCCACAGAATGTTGCTGCTGAAACGGCAGAAAAGCTTATTGATGGTTGGATTGATTATTTGAGCCGGCACCCTGAACTGCATGACAAAGTTGAATTTGAGGTAGCTCAAACATGTATGGATTTTCAGTTTAACCAACATTTCGAGCAGCGTTATGCCGGCCTATTGACAGATATACAATTCAGCGAGTATCGGCAGCAATTATCTGCACTGACTTCAGATGCTATATCAGGGAGCTGTAAAGGAAACTTAAAAGATTCATTGAAATTTATAGCCGACCGTGCCGATAGACAGCAGCCAAAATCCGGTAGTAATTGTTTGTTAGATATCAGCGTACTATTGCACGAGTGCCGTGATATTGGTGTATTACATTTTGCTATTATTGCTCGCCATGCTTTTATCGCAGAAGCTTTGATGCGTTCAGCGTCAGCACAAGGAGCTTTCACGGCAGAGCGTTTGCAGCTGTGGAAACAAAGTATCCAAACCGTGTCTTATCAGTTTACTAATGACTATGATGCGGTATTGGATGGAAGGCTCAGCAGCCACAGTTTTTTTGCCACCTATGGCCATCTTCGCCCCGGCACTTATGATATTACGTCTCTGCGTTACGATGAGCGGGTGGATTTATTCAAACTAAAAGGAGAAGCTCCTTTTGCTACTGCGAATTCAGAAAGAGCCTTTAACTGGAGTCATGAAGAAATATTAGCCTTACAGGGCTTGATTGATAAGCAAGGTTGGCAGTTGAAGGCCGAAGAGCTATTGTCTTATGCCTGTCAGGCTATTGCGGGCAGGGAATATGCTAAGTTGGTGTTTACCCGTGATTTGTCGGATGCTCTTGACATCTTAGTGCAGTGGGGGGCTGATGCTGGATTATCAAGAGAAGATTTATCATTCCTTAATATCGAAACTATTTTGCAGCTTATGGTTAATCCTTTACTGGATGAAGCTGATCGTATTTTGCTGCAGGAAGTTGAAAAATTACGGCATCAATATGAACAAGGGGCTTTGCTTAGGCTATCACACTTAATTCTAAGTCCGGAAGATGTTTACATTGTACCTCTGTATCGTGCTATGCCAAATTTTATTACAGAATCTTATATTGAGGCTGCAGTCTTTATCTTAAATTCCGCCACAGATGCTTCAATGGAATTGGCAGGTAAGATTGTTTGTATTGAAAATGCTGACCCGGGTTATGACTGGATATTTACTCAAGAGATTGCTGGGCTGGTTACCAAATTTGGTGGAACAAATTCTCATATGGCAATCCGTTGTGCGGAACATCGGGTGCCAGCTGCTATTGGGTGCGGTGAACAGTTATTTAACAGTTTGGTAAATGGGAGAAGTATGATTTTGAATTGTAGGGATAAAAAGCTCAATATGGTATAAACCATGAGAAGAATAGGAATTACACTGCGCAACAGTGTGGCACATGGCTATCAGGAATCCAGAGATGCTTTGGCCAGAGATTGGTACAGGTTGTTTCGGGAAATAGGCTGGCACAACAACTGGTTGCTCATACCTAATATTGGCACTGATGCTGTTAATTATCTTAAAACGTGGCAGATTGATGGGCTAATCTTTTCCGGCGGTGACGATATTGGCATCGATTTGCAACGGGATATCACGGAGCGGGCATTACTGGAATATGCAAGGATGGAGCATATACCTGTGCTTGGTGTTTGTCGCGGTATGCAGTTAATGCTATTAAGTGAATATGGTCGCTTAAGCCAGGATACCTCTCATGTGGCGACGCCTCATCAAATTATGTTAAACCCGGCATTTCCATGGAAAGTTTCGCCCCAGCAACTCTTTCCAGAGGTTAACTCTTTTCATAGCAATATTATTACCTTTCCTCTGCCAACTACTTTAGAAAGTATTGCCAGTACTGAAAATAGTTGTGAGGCCTTCCGTCATCATCAACTTCCGTGGCTTGGTATTATGTGGCACCCTGAGCGTGAAGAGGTGCTACAAGATTTTAACCGGGCACTGTTTAAATGGTTATTTGGATAAGTATTGTATGAAATCAATTGTATTAGCGGCGGGGCGTGGATCCCGTTTGGGGGATTTGACAGCGTCTTCACCCAAAACCCTGACAGAGCTTTCGGGTAAACCTTTGTTACAGTGGCAATTGGATACACTAAGAGCTGCCAATGTGAAAAATTGCTGCATAGTTACCGGATATTGCGCAGAGGCTTTAGCAGCTTATGGCGATATGCATATTTATAACCCAGAATGGGATTCCACTAATATCTTTGGCAGTCTTTTATGCGCGTCAGAGCGACTCTCCGCTGAGGCGCATATCGTCAGTTATGGTGATATTGTTTATCGAACAGATATAGTGCGGCGTTTAATAGCCTGTCCGGCAGATATCGCTATCACGTATGATGAATTATGGCTGGATTTGTGGCGCAAACGTTTTGTAGAGCCTTTGACTGATGCCGAATGCTTTATGCAAGAGGGAGGATGGTTGCAGAAAGTTGGCGGGCACGCTACAACGTTAGCAGAAATACAGGGCCAGTATATGGGGTTGTTGAAAATTACCCCACACGGATGGCGACAAATTTGTGACATCGTTGATGCTTTTGCTGGCGACCAGAGAAAAAATATTGATATGACAACTTTGCTGAGTTTGCTGTTGAGCAAAGGGATGAAAATAGCCGCAGTGCCGGTAAGAGGCGGTTGGGTGGAAGTTGATACTCCAACGGATATCATGCTTTACCAAAAATTGGCGACGACGGAAAATTGGTTGCATGACTGGCGAAGCTTTTCGAGCTGAGACAAACTCTGATGCTTAAGCTAATAAAAGGAAAAAAAAGAATACTGATTTTTGGCACTGGGGCTGGCGGCGCGTCTTTTTATCAACAGCAACGGCGACATTTCAAGGTAGTTGGGTTTGTCGATAATAATCCTGAAAAGCAAGGGAATCGCTTTTGTGGCAAGCAAGTTTACAGTGCTGGTGAGATCAATAAACTTGCAGCCGATCTTATTATTATTGCTAGTGACTATCATCAGGAAATCTATCATCAGCTCGTGAAGCTATTGCATGTACCACCTGATAAAATCGCATTGTTTCACCAGTTCCAAAGTCGTAGCACATTTTGGCAACGATGTGATATGTGGTGGCAACAATGGATATATAAACGTATTTGCAGCCAGTCAGAATTGATATCTTCAGCATTTTTTCGCTTCCGGTTTTCATCAGTCAGCAGGCGGAAAGGACTCAAACTATGCAAAGTTACTTGGTTAGATCAGTGTCATAATTCAGTGGCGGAACTATTCAAGTCTGAAGCAACTATCAACGTCTACGGACCATCCTCGCATGCGAGGCAGCCCAATTATCGTCCTGTCACCCGGCCTGAGATAGCGTTGTATTACTTTAATTCAGCCGTTTGTAATTCTACTTCCCGCTCCGTGGTGTTAGCCGATGGTACCGTGATATTGGAGCGGGTATTGGCATCTGATGTCAGCAAAGCAGATTACGCTGGTGGACAAATAGTTTGCCATAGTGAGCATCGGGCTCTGGTTCGGGTTGCGGATAAGCCAACGCAACTTCCGAAAGGTATTCTAATAAATGGGGTAAGTGAAACAAATTATTACCACTGGTTACTGGAAACATTAACGCAGTTACATTATGTACAGCAATTATCCCCGGTATTTGCTGAGTTGCCCATTTTAATTTCAGCACATGCAAAGAAGATTGCCGCAATACGCGAGATTCTGGATGCGATACAACTAAAACGGCCAGTTATTTATCTGCAAAGTGCAGTAAGTTATTTGGTGGGCGATCTGTACCTGCTTACCTCTCCTTGCTTTTTCGTGACGCATTTCAGGAAAGATGCCTGGTGTCAATTAGAAGACTATTATGCGGATACTGACGCCTTGAATTTTGTGCGTAATGCCGGGTTAAAAGTTTCTGGAGCAACTAGCATAGAAGGCAATTCTAAAAAGGTATTTCTTGCTCGTAAGCAGTCGTTACGTGCATACAATCAACAACAAATTTGGCAGGTATTGGAAACGCACGGCTTCAGTGAGGTGTATATGGAAGACCTCAGTTTTGCACAGCAAGTAGCGTTGATTAATCAAGCTGAATTCATAGTGGGGCCAACTGGCGCAGCCTGGAGTAATTTATTATTTGCCAAATCTGGCTGCCGGGCCTTGTGCTGGATGCCGGAAGAGTTTGGAGATTTTGCTTGTTTTTCACATTTGGCTCAAGTATATGGTGTGCAATTAGATTATATTCTTTACCGCACAGGGATACATGACAGCCGGGAGTTGTATTACCGACAGTATACTGTTAGTCCTGACCAAGTTAAACAGTGGCTGGCAAGACTGACTTAATATGAAAATTTTTGTTTGGCTTCAGCCAGATTAAAATCAACTTGTTTTGGAGCGCTATTCAGGCGGGCAACAATAAATAACTTATTGATATCACCTTTACCATGTTTCAAAAAACAATTAACCATACGATAGCGCGTTATATCGAAGTACTTATTCATTATGGCTACTTTTAATTCCATATCACCATCATCGCCAACACCGCCCAGACCTGGACCAAATACATTGTGACTCTCAAACAACAGATAGCCGTCGGGCGATAACATCGATACGATTTTTTTGATGTACTCTTCGAAGCTCATATAAAGATTGCCATCAATAGTGTGATGGTTTGATAGTGATAAAATTACGTCGAATTTTTGCGCGGTGGTATAAGTAACAAAATCATCTTCAACAACATTTATATTATCTAACTTAAAATATTGTGCCGTATCGATAGCAATCTTGTTCAAATACGGGTTTAACTCAACAGCGGTAACGGTTTTGGCGCGTTTGGCACAGTAAACCGCTACAAAACCGCAATTGCTGCCAATATCAAGAACCCTAGCGTCTTGAAGTATGTCATCGACATCATATTGCTTAAACCTGAAACCGGTTGGTTTTGCCCCGGTAATGCCGAGTTCTTCCAAACCTTGATAGAAATAGCCGTGCGTATAGCGCTTTTCAGCTGGCCAATTTTTATTTTGCTCGTTTAAATGGCCGCGCAGTTTGCGCTGGATTAACAATGTACCTTTAACTAAGCCTTTCCAGAAATCAAAAAATTTAAACTTTACAGAATATGGAATGTTCATTGGGCTCGCTTCACAGGTTATAGATTTTATTTTAATGTTCCACAGAGTTGTTGCGTATGCTTAAACTAGTGTTACTCATTAAGCTGTACTGCCGGCATCCACGGTTATGGTCGTGCCGGTTACGGCATTTGCCTGCTCACTAAGTAAATACAGCACAGCGCCGGCGGCATCATCCGGCGTTGCCAGCCGGCCTAGCGGGCTGCGCCTTTTAATACTTTCCAGTTTGTCGCCTTGTAAACTATTGGTCATGTCAGTCTGCATATAACCCGGCGCCACACAGTTTACCGTGATGCCGGCTTTACCCACTTCGCGCGCCAGGGATTTACTAAACCCCTCCAGCGCGGCTTTGCTGGCGGCATACACACTTAAGCCGTTAAAGCCAGTGCGGGCGATAATCGACGAAATATTGACGATACGGCCACTTTGGTTCAGCAACATGGGCCTGAGAAAATATTTACACAGCAAAATGGGTGCCTGAATGTTCAGGTTAAGCAGGGTATTAATTTCACTGTTGTGCATGGTGGCCAGCACACCGTCATAACCAACGGCAGCATTGTTAATCAGGGCGTAAGGTCGGCCGTACTGTTTAACAAGCTCAGTGCAAAGCGACGCAATAGCATCAAGATCGGACAAATCCGCAGCGAAAAAGCTAAGCGAGTTAGCATGCCTGGCCGTTAGCGCGGTAAGTTCTGGGCTCTGTGTTCTGGCCAGTGCCACTACCTGATATCCTGCGCTAAGCAGCTGCCGGCAAATGGCTAAGCCCAAACCGCGGCTGGCGCCGGTGACGACGACTAATTTAGTCATGCTGTATTTTATCCTTAAGCTGTCGGCTAAGTTTGCCGCTGGCATTGGTCGCCATGTTGTCGACAAAGTTTAGCTGTGTTGGCACCTGATAGCGTGCTAAAGATGCCATACAGTGCTGAATAAGCTGCAGTTTTAACGTTTTGCTATCGCTGCCATGCGTTAATTGCACATCGGCTACCACCAACTGACCTAACACGCTGCTGCTTTTGCCGTAGACCTGCGCCTGCACAACACTGGGGTGTTGTAGTAATACCTGCTCTACCTGCTCCGGCACCACCTTATTGCCACCGACATTAATTAGCCCGCTGGCTCGGCCAAGAAAATATACACGCTCAGCAGTAACGCCGACTAAGTCTTCGGTGTCGAGAAAGCCATTATTATCAAGCCTTGCGGCCAGTGTGCTGTCGGGCTGTTGCGGTGGTTTTAGCCACAAATGCTGTTGGCTATCTATTTTAAATGCCAGCCCACTATGACCTTGTGTTAACCAGCTGGCGGGAAAGCCGGCCTTTTTATCCGCGACCGCAAAGCCAACGCCTGCCTCAGTAGAGGCGTAAATATGTAGTAGCCTGGCATGTGGAAACAGCTTTGATAAGGTATCGAGTATTGACTGGTCAGCAATTTCGCCGCCCAGGGTAATTTGCTTAAGCGCAAGGCTTTGAATGTTTCCTGTCATTAACAGTTGACGCCACAATGACGGGGTGGCTGACACCGCATTAACCTTGGCCTGCTGCATCTTAGCAAGGCGCTCAGCCGCATCGCCATTGCTGCAGTCTGCCAGCGCGACACCGGACAGCAGGCTTTGTAGCACAACCTGCAGCCCGGCAAAGCGAGTGGGCTGGTAGCATAGCGCCCAGCGCAGGGCTTTGCTGTCAGCGCTGATTTTCACTGCCCGGGTTAAGCTATTAACACTATGGCTTATCCATTTTGGTGTGCCGGTGGTGCCAGACGTGGCCATAAACCACTGGGTATCGCTGTCTGCCGGGGGGGACGGGTGGTTTTCTGGCTGCGATGGTGGGGTAACTGCAGGGCCAGAAAACACCCAGGTATTGTCGGGGAGTAGTGCCGGGTCTGGTAATAAATACAGCTTCGCACACCAGCCATCAAATGCCAGAAGCTGAGCGCAAAAGCTTGATAAATCTGTATAAACCAGGGCGATCGCCTGCTGTTGCAGTGCCGGATTCTTAAGACGAAGTTGACGGGCATTGGCAATTAACTGGCTGAAGCTGCAATCTGTTCCAGCTATTATCGCTGTGGTTTGATAATTAGCCTGCTCCAGGCGTTGCAGCAATGTCATACCGTCAGTTACCCCTCTAGGGCTTGCTGATAAATGCTGACAAACTCACCAAAAGTGCGGGGATACACGGCTATTTGCATCTGACTGAACGGATCTATGCCCAGATCTTCTTCCAGTTGGGCAACCAACATGGCAAAACCCAACGAGTCCAGCCCGCTTTGTAATAGTACGGTATCGTTATTGATATCGGCAATCAGCTCACAGTTAGCAAGCTGCGCGACTTGGTTTAAGCTGTCTTTAATCTGTTGTTCTATGTTCACGATGAAACCTGTTGTTAGTAGAAAAAAATGTGCTGTGCCGCAGCAGTAATTTGCTTCGGCAGTTTGGCCAAAATGGCTGCGCGATTCTGTCGCCAATCCGCAAGCGGATAGGAAAATACATTCACATTATAATGTTGCCCATCACGCAGGGTGCCTGTCTTATCGGGTAGGGGCTGATAACCAAACAGCTGATGCATTTTAATTACGCTGTGGTTAAAGGATAACACTTCGGCGTATAGGGCAGGGCAGTCAGTGTGGTTGGCAGCGTAATCCAGGGCAGCAATTTCCAGTAATAAGCCAGAGCCAGGCCAAACGTTGGTTTCACCCAAATAACAGCCCCATTCCAGCTTGCCGTCGCGATGCCAGGTGAAGTTCAGCACGCCGATAGGGCGCTGATCCTGCACAAACACAAAAACTTTGCGCTGTTTATCTTCCTGTAGTGCGTTAAACCAAGCCTGGTGTTGCAGCCAGCTAATCGGGCTATCATTGTGCATATTACGCCGAATGTCTGGCAGGTTGCGCCACTGCCATACCAGTGCCAGCCAGTCGGCTGTGAGCGGCTTAAATTCAGACAGTGGATAACGTTTCGCTGCTGACATAGGGTTACATCAAGTCCCAGCTCATTGGCGTGCCTTTGTTAGCCGCCTTTTTAATCGGTTTACCGAGCAACATTGGCAGATATTTCGGCTCCAGGCCAAAACCAGGGCGCACTGAGCGCAGGTTGTCCAGAGTAAATACCTCTCCAGCTTGCATATCTTGCGCGATATACAGTGAGCGGCGGTACTTACGTGATGCCTGTTCTTTTTCGGTGCCACCATAGGTCACTTTGCCAAGCGCAACCGCTGCGCGTTTACACTCGGTAACCAGGGCTGAAAACTCTGCCGGCTCCAGGGAGAACTCGGCGTCAACACCGCCTTCGCTTCTGTCCAGCACGAAATGCTTTTCAATGATTGTCGCGCCAAGCACGACACTGGCAACCGCTACACCTATGCCTGCAGTATGATCAGATAACCCGACCTGACAGCCAAATAGCGCAGCCAGGTGGGGGATGGTCGCCAGGTTGGCGTCCACCGGATCGGCAGGATAATGCGAAGTGCATTTGAGTAAAATAAGCTCAGTGCAGCCATGTTTTCGCAGTACTTCAACCGATTCGGCCAGTTCGCTCTGCGTTGCCATGCCGGTTGACATGATGACCGGCTTGCCGGTTTTAGCCACTGCAGCCAGTAAGCCATGGTCGCTATTTTCAAAGGAAGCAATTTTATAGCAGGGTACCTGCAAGCTTTCGAGATAATCTACCGCGGCCTGATCAAAGGGCGTGCTAAACGCCAGCATGCCGTGCGCTGCAGCGCGGTCGAATATGGCCTGATGCCAATCCCAGGGCGTCATGGCTTTTTGATATAACTGATACAGCGACTGGCCTTGCCAGAGATTGCCGGCATCCTTGATCACAAATTCGCCGCTGTTGATATCCAGCGTCATGCTATCTGCAGTGTAGGTTTGTATTTTAATGGCATCAGCGCCGCAGGCTGCTGCAGCATCGACCATCACCAAGGCCTTGTCCAACGATTGGTCATGGTTGCCGGATAACTCCGCAATAATAAAAGGTGTTTGTCCGGGGCCGATAGTCCGCTTGCCCAGTGTAATGCTTGCCATTTAACCCTCTGTTATTGCCATTATGTGATCTACCACTACAGGAGTGCCGGCATGAGCCGGTACCAGGTTTTTCGCCCGCTGGCCAATCTGGTCCAGCAGTGCTGGCTGGGACAGGTAATAGCATAGTTGCTCTGCAAAGAACTCTGCTGACATTTCAGCAGCCTGACCCAACCAGACACAGGCGCCAAGCTCGTCCAGATACGCCGTTGTCGCCTGCTGATTTTCGGCAACGGTCACTACTAAGCCCGGCAGACCACAAATACACCTCTCCCAATGGGTGGCACCGCCCGCACCAAGCATGAGTCTGGCTTGGTACATAAGGCTGGCCATGTAATTACATTGCACATGTAATTGCACATTAGGCAGGCGCGCCACTTGCTGCTGTAGCATAGCGCGCCACGGGTTATTTGCGCCTATCACTATATCGGCCGTAACCTGCTCTGGCTTTAGCTGTGCAATGGCGTTAACTGCCATGGTGGTTAAATTTTGCTCATCACTGCCACCAAAGCTAACCAAAATATGCTTTGGCTGGCTAGGGCCATGGCTTTGATAAAACTCATCGCGCAGCAGCGCATAACGCGGGCCTAATAGTTGTATGCAGTGCACCGGCACTAACTGCTGATAGCGCTCGTTGCCGTTTGGCAGCAGGTTCTGATCCAGTAAGATGTCACAGTCATGCTGTCGGTTGGCTAAATCGTCTATTACCAATACTTTATCGCAGCGCACACGCATCAGCTGGCTATAGGCTTGTCCCAACTGATAATGATCCAGCACTAACAACTGATAAGACGAGGTGAGACGTGTCAGGCACTGGCGGGCGTCATCAATTTCGTTGTTGATCGTATCAGGCAGCATTATCACAGTAACGTTTTGTTCTCTGAGCCAGTCGATCAAATGGCCTTCATGAGGCCGGCAGATAAAATCACACACTGCACCCCGTTGCTTCAGGGCTTTGGCCAGAGTAAGACAACGCATAATATGACCGCTACCCATAGACACCGAGGCATCGGCACGCAGCAGCACTCTCATGTCAGGCATTTTCCTGTTGCAGCATGTTGTACAGCAGTTCAGCCCGCAGCCAGTCCTCCGGGGTGTCGATATCCTGTACCAGATGATCTGGCAGCACCAGCATGCGCGAGTTGGCGCCAAAAATGGCTTTACTGTTATCCAGCCAGCTGCTGGCTTTAGCCCAATACAGTTGACCGGCATCATGATAGGCTGGCGTTAAATCCTGTGAGCGTTTACCTATGCTGGCCGTATCAAACGGCGCTACACCGCCGCTGTCTGTCATTACCAGGGCGCGCTGAATGGGAAAGGAAAAGCGCGCCGCGGTAAATACATAATCAGCACCACTTTGCTGAAGTTGCTGCAGGCTGTCGCGGATCACGTTGGCGGTTAATAAAGGCGTGGTGGCGTACAGACAGGCGCAGTAATTAAGCGGCCAGCCAAGCGCTTGCAGCTGTGTAATGGCATCGCGAACAACGGCACTGGTGCCGGTGTAATCATCTGCCAGTGTGCTGCTGCGGATAAAAGGGACTTCCGCACCGTATTGACGGGCTATGGCGGCAATTTCATCATCGTCCGTAGACACGACTACTTTGTCTATTACGCCACTGTTAAGCGCTGCTTCTACCGGGTAGGCCAGCATGGGTTTGCCGCAGAAGTCTTTAATGTTTTTACGTGGAATACGTTTACTGCCGCCGCGGGCCGGGATAATAGCAATGTTCATTGCAGCAGCTCTGCCAGGGTATCGGCTACATATTGCTGCTGCTCGCCGGTGAGCTCAGGGTACATCGGCAGGCTGATAATGCGCTCATAAAAATCTTCTGCCACCGGCAAGTCGCCCCAGTCAAAACCCAGCTGCTGGTAATACGGCTGGGTATGAATCGGAATATAATGCACATTCACGCCGATACCCGCGTCGCGCAGGCCGTTAAATACGGCCTGGCGTTTGCTTTTGTCATCCAGCCGGACAATAAACAAATGCCAGGCGCTGATATTAATGTCATCCAGTTGTGGCAGGCTTAGCGGTAAGTCGGCCAGCAGACGGTGGTAATTAGCCGCCAGCAGCTGGCGTTTTTGGATAATCGGCAGTAAACGCCGGCTCTGGCTTAGGCCAAGCGCCGCCTGAAGGTCGGTCATGCGGTAATTAAAGCCCAACAGTAACTGCTGATAATACCAGACACCGTGGCTGGGCTCGGTCATCTGGCTCTCATCCCGGCTGATGCCGTGGCTGCGCAATAAGCGCATTTTATCGGCCAGGTCGCTGTTATTGGTCAGTGCCATACCGCCTTCGGCGGTGGTAATAATTTTTACCGGGTGAAAGCTAAAAACGGTGATATCGCTGTAACGGCAGCTGCCAACCGGCTCGTCCTGATAACTGGCGCCCACCGCATGTGAGGCATCTTCAATGACGGCAAAACCAAATTCTTTCGCCAGATAATGAATTTGCTGCATATCGCAGCTACTACCGGCTAAATGCACTGGTATTACCAGCTGTGGCAGGCTGTCGCTGCTGCGGGCTGCCTCCAGTTTTTGCCTGAGTTTATCTACGGCCATATTGCCGCTGTCGGGCTCCACATCGACAAAGTCGATATCGGCACCACAATAACGGGCACAGTTAGCCGAAGCGACAAAGCTGATAGGTGAGGTCCAGACCCGGCTGCTAGGGCCAATGCCCAGCGCTAAACAGGCAATATGCAGCGCTGAAGTGGCGCTATTTACCGCCACAGCATGTTTGGCTGAGGTAAGCTCGGCCAGGCGCTCTTCAAAAGCCGGTACTGCCGGACCCTGGGTCAAAAAGTCGCTTTGCAGTATCTCAGTTACTGCATCAATATCGGCTTGAGTAATATGTTGGCGGCCGTAGGGGATCACAGCATAGCTTCCTGGTTAAACTGTTGCATTTGTGTCACGGTTAAAAAATCCGGGTTAGTGTCAGATACATATTCAAATCCCGGTGCTACCAGCTGACCGCGCTCGTTTAATGCATTGCTGGAAAAATCATTGCTGCGGTTAAAAAACTTAATAGCCGGCGCGATAACAAAATGGTCATCAAACTCGTAAGTATGATATGACATATCCCCGGGACACATCATTTCATGCAGTTTTTCGCCGGGGCGAATACCTATAATTTTTTGTGGTAAATGTGGTGCCATGGCGGTGGCTAAATCAACTATGCGGATAGACGGAATTTTCGGCACAAAGATTTCCCCTCCCAACATCCTCTCAAAGTTTTTCAGTACAAAATCGACCCCTTGCTGCAGGCTAATCCAAAACCGGGTCATATCAGCGTGAGTAATAGGTATGTGGTCACTGCCGCCGTCGATTAACTGCTGAAAGAATGGCACCACTGATCCCCGTGAGCCCACCACATTGCCGTAGCGCACCACCGAAAAACGCGGCCGGCTGCCGCCTACCATATTATTCGCAGCAATAAACAATTTGTCAGATGCCAGCTTGGTGGCGCCGTAAAGGTTTACCGGGTTGGCGGCTTTGTCAGTTGATAAGGCAATCACCTTTTCGACATTGGTTTCAATGGCCGCGGTGATTACATTTTCTGCACCATTAATATTGGTGCGGATACATTCAGTCGGGTTATATTCTGCCGCCGGTACCTGCTTCAGTGCTGCTGCGTGAATAACATAATCGACACCATGCATGGCGCGAATTAAGCGATGCTCGTCACGTACATCGCCAATAAAATAGCGCATGCAGCTTTGATGATACTTCTGCTGCATTTCGTACTGTTTTAGCTCATCGCGCGAATAAATAATAATTTTCTTCGGCTTATAACGCGCCAGTAAGGTTTGGGTGTATTTATGGCCAAAAGAGCCGGTGCCGCCGGTAATTAAAATCGTTTTGCCATCAAACATAAGTTGCCCTCAACAAGCACTTAATCTGCGAAATAAGGTTTGCTTGACCTTAGCATAAAGCATGCCGTAACAGCTAACACATTCAGATTAAACACTTTAATACTAAACTAGTTTAGGTTGGTTGGTGTTATTTTATTTACTGGCCGCCGGCGGCGTTATTGGCTAAACTATAACCAGTTTTTGCAGCGATGTGGTGGTGTTATGAAACTAAATGCTCCGGGTAGTCTGAATACGTTAAATCAGGCGCAGTTACAGCAAGAGAATTTAATGAAAAAGCTGGCAACCGCCCGCCGTATCAATAGCGCTGCTGACGATGCCGCCGGCTTGCAAATTGCTAATCAACTGTCCAGCAGTATCAACGGCAAAGCACAGGGTGAGCGTAATGTTTACGACGGTATATCTCTGGCACGGGTATACGAGCAAAGCTTGCAGGGCATTAACGATAATTTAGGTGAGTTAAGTCGTTTAGCTGTGGCGGCCGGTAATGGCATTTACGGTACACAAGAACGTGCTGCACTGCAGGCAGAAGCCGATTCGTACCTGGCGAATACTCAGCAAATTATTGATAACTCAGAGTTTGCCGGTAAAAAACTGTTTGGTGCCGATGCGTCAGTGGCGTTTGGCACCGGCTCAGGCAGTGTGAACCTGACCACAACCGACGTGGCAACTGGCTTACAAAACACCAATGCACTGAATATTGATTTAACCAGCAGCGCCGGTGCGACAGCCGCGCTGGATAGCCTGGCGCAGGCGCGGGATTATATCGGTGAATTACAAACGCAGGCTGGCGCTGAAGCCAACCGTTTTGCCAGTGCAGCCAGTAATTTAAATAACCAGCAAATTGCCGAGTCGGCGGCGCGCAGCCGGATTGAAGATCTGGATTTTGCCCGCGCAACCAGCGACAAAGCCGCTGCGGATATTTTAGCGAACAGTTCGGTAAGCGTTGCCTTACAAGCACGATTGTCGCAACAACAGGCATTGAATCTCTTAGGGTAGTGCCTTGTCTGGCTAATCCACTCATTCACCTATTAGATCTGAGCGCTATTTTTTTGACACTGCGTCAAAAAAATAGCGTTTCAGCTTGCAAGCTGACCGATGCGCAGTACAATGCAATTAAAGCCTGATAAAAGCAAAAGCAGCGGCATGTCGAATATCCCTTCAGTTTATATTGTCGATGAACAAAGCGGACGTAGTAGCCGGCTAAGTACGGTGCTCAGTTTTATTAACGAGCCACATCAACAGCTTAGCCAGGCAGAGCTTGAGCAGCGTTTAATGGTCGAGCCACCCGCTGTGGTGCTGTTGGGGGCCTTATCTGAACCAGTGCAGGCCGATTTATTAAAGCGCTATCCCGCCACTGCCTTTTTATTACTGGGCGAAACGCAGCAGCCGCTACTACAACAGGCTAATGCGGTCGGTTTATTGACCGAACCCTTTGCCTACGCCAGCCTGACTCAGCTGCTGCGTGATGCGCAGCAGTACCACAGGTTATTACCAGTGCAGCGTGAGCAAAACAGCGCGTTAAAATTTGATGGCATGGTGGGTAATTCGCCGCCAATGCAGCAGGTACGCTTTTTAATCTCCCAGGTAGCCAAAACCGACGCCAATGTGTTAGTGCTGGGCCCCTCTGGTACCGGCAAAGAAGTGGTAGCGCGCAATATTCATTTATTGTCTAACCGCGCAGCCGGCCCCTTTGTGCCGATTAACTGCGGCGCTATACCTGCCGAGCTGTTGGAAAGCGAATTGTTTGGCCATGAAAAAGGCGCCTTTACCGGTGCTATTTCAACCCGCAAAGGTCGGTTTGAGCTGGCGCAGGGTGGCACGCTGTTTTTAGATGAAATTGGCGATATGCCGCTAAATATGCAGGTTAAGTTGCTGCGTGTGTTGCAGGAGCGCACTTATGAGCGGGTTGGCGGCACCACGGCCATTAAAGCGGATGTGCGCATTGTCGCGGCAACACACCGTGATTTAGAGCAGATGATTAGCGATAACAGTTTTCGCGAAGACTTGTATTACCGTTTAAATGTATTCCCAATTGAAACGCCGGCACTGAGCGAGCGCACCGAAGATCTGCCGTTATTGATAAGCGAGCTGTTAAAACGCCAGGCTAAACAAAGCCAGGCTATGGTCAAATTTACTGAGCATGCCATGCAAAGTTTACAGCTACACAGCTGGCCGGGTAACGTGCGCGAACTGGCTAATCTGTTGGAGCGAATGGTGATCATGTACCCGGATCAGGTGGTCGATGTGGCCGAGTTGCCGCAAAAGTACCGTCATCTGGACATCGACAGCTATGTGCCGCACTATCCGGAGAGCCTGCAAGAGCGTGATTTACTGAACGAGCTGTTTCAGGATAGTGATGAAGACAGTAATGCTGACAACATCAGCCTGGACGACAACGCTGACAATCTGTTTAGTGCCGATGGCGCGGATGCGTTACTCGATTTGCCTGAGCAGGGGCTTGATTTAAAAGAATATCTGGCTGAGCTTGAAATTCGTTTTATTTCACAAGCACTGGAACGGCATGAATTTGTTGTCGCCCGTGCAGCTGAAGTACTGGGGCTGCGCCGCACCACGTTGGTAGAAAAAATGCGAAAATATAACCTGGGTAAAGACGAGTAAATACCGCTTAATTGGCATGGTGTCAGTGCTTTGACGCTATGCAATCTAACTTAATGTACTGATTTTAATTACAAAACTTGCTGGCATAATGCCTGCATAGTCATCTGCTGATAACTGATGTGCAGGGGGCATGATGTCAGCAGAGCGCGCAACAAGCCTGGTAAACCCGCCAGCGCCAGCAGAAACGACACCACTAAGTGATAACCTGACGGCGATGCGCCCGTCTTTGCAGCTATTGCACGCAACCACGCCAGACCCATTGCTGCAAGCTCTGCCGGCCGCGGTGATCTTGCTTGACCAACGCGGCCTGGTGTATCAGGCCAATCCGGCAGCGATAGCCTTGCTGGGCGAGCCGTTGCTCGGCCAGGCCTGGTTTAACGTGATTAGCCGCTGTTTTCGCCCGCGCAGTGATGATGGTCTGGAAGTGTCATTAAAAGACGGTCGGCGGGTGAAGTTACAAATCACCACCTTACCCGGCACTGGCAGCAATCGTGCTGGTCAGCTGATTATGTTAACCGATTTAACGGAGACCCGGCAGCTGCAAAGCCGGCTGGCGCATCTGCAGCGACTGTCGTCACTGGGTAAAATGATGGCCAGTCTGGCGCATCAAATCCGCACGCCGTTGTCGGCGGCGCTGTTATATGCACAGAACCTGGCCAATCCACGCTCGACGTTACAGATGCAGCAGCAGTTTCAGCAAAAACTGTTGTCGCGGTTAAATGATTTAGCGCAGCAAGTAGAAGACATGCTGCTGTTCGCCCGCAGCGGCAGTGCCGGGCAAGTTGCACCTTTTAGCCTGAACGCGCTGCTAACTCAGTTGCACAGCAGTGTCGAGCTATTGCTACAGCAACAGCAAGCGACGCTGCAGGTAAGTTGCACAGATGAGACGGTAAATTTGTTAGGTAACCCGCATGCACTGTGCGGTGCGCTGCAAAACCTGATTCAGAACAGTGTGCAGGCCAAAGGCAGTGGCGCCTGCATAACGTTGCAGCTGGGGCCAGATCCGGTCAACAGCAATATGCTGCTTATCCAACTGACGGACAATGGCCCCGGGGTGCCCCCTGAGCTACAGCACAGCTTGTTTGAACCCTTTGTAACAGGTCGTGCTAATGGCACCGGCCTTGGCCTGGCGGTAGTCAAAGCTGTGGTTAGCTCCCATCAGGGTTCAGTATGTTATGTGCCGGGACACAGTGGTGCCTGTTTTCAGCTCAGGTTGCCTGTTCACCCGTTAACGTCAGAGGAGTAATCGATGAGCCAACGCATTTTACTGGTAGAGGACGACAGTGGCCTGCGCGAAGCGCTGCAAGATACGCTGCAACTGGCCGATTATCAGGTGATAGCGGCAGACAGTGCCGAACAGGCGCTGTTGCTACTCAAACAGCACAGTGTTGAGCTGGTTATAAGCGACGTACAAATGCAGGGCGTATCCGGCTTAACGCTGCTTAAAACGTTGCGCGAACAATATCCGCAAACTCCGGTGCTGATGATGACTGCGTACGCCACAGTGCAGGCAGCCGTAGAGGCCATACAGTTGGGTGCAGTGGATTATCTGGCCAAACCCTTTGCACCGCAGGTGCTGGTAAACACGGTAAGCCGCTATGTCAGCCCGGCACCGGTGAGCTTGTGCGAGCCGGTAGTGGCGGCTCCAAGCTCGAAACACCTGCTGACACTTTGCGCCAAAGTGGCGCGTACTGACGCCAGTGTGATGATTACCGGCCCTAGTGGCTCCGGTAAGGAAGTGTTAGCGCGCTATATTCATCAGTTATCTGAGCGCAGTCAGGGGCCTTTTGTCGCGATAAATTGTGCGGCTATTCCAGAGAATATGCTCGAATCGACCTTATTCGGCTATGAGAAAGGCGCCTTTACTGGCGCGATTAACGCTTGCCCAGGTAAGTTCGAGCAGGCGCAGCAAGGCACCATTTTACTGGATGAGATCACCGAAATGGACTTAAACCTGCAGGCAAAGTTACTGCGGGTATTGCAAGAGCGCGAAGTGGAGCGTTTAGGCGGCCGTAAAACCATCAAGCTGGATGTGCGGGTACTGGCCACCAGCAACCGCGACTTAAAACAGGCCGTGGCAGAGGGGCGGTTTCGTGAAGACTTGTATTACCGCTTAAATGTGTTTCCGCTGTGCTGGCCGGCGCTGCGTCAGCGTCCGGATGACATAGTCCCTTTGGCAGAGCACTTATTGCAGCGTCACTGCCGCCTGGCTGGTCGCACGTTGGCTACATTAAGCCCGCAGGCAGCAGAGTATCTGACAAGCTACCACTGGCCTGGCAATGTGCGTGAGCTGGATAACGTGATCCAGCGGGCACTGATCATCAGCAGTGCTGCGGTTATTACGGTAGACGATATTCTACTGGAGCAGGTTAACAGCCAGTCTGTTACAGTGTTAAATCAGATGCCGCCGGTAACTGAAAGCCGTGGTGATAACGCCAATAACGCTGCCGGCGATTTTAAAAGCAGTGTGCACGAGCAGGAACACCGCATTATTCTGGCGACCATGAAAGCCTGTGCAAACCGGCGTAAAGAAGTTGCCGAGCGCTTGGGTATCAGTGATCGCACCTTGCGTTATAAATTAGCCAGAATGAAGCAACAGGGTATTGCTGTTCCCGCCTGAAACCGCTGCCAAATGCACGTCAGCACACCGAAAAAGCCCTCTGAAAGAGGGTTTTTCTATATAAATTAATAATTTAAAACTGGCACAACTCCTGCTTTAGTTAGCCTAACTACCGAGGCAGCAATTATTTGACAGGTGATGCCATGAATATCAAAGGTCAGGCCCTTTACGCCGAAATGCAATCACTGGCCAGTCAGGCCAGAGGCGTTGGTACTGAGTTACGACTGCCCAAAGTCGAACAAGTTAACGCCAGCCAAAGCGATTTTAGCAGCATGCTGACCAGTGCCTTAAATCATGTGAATAACCTGGCACAGGAAACAGGCAAACTGCGCACTGCGGTGGAGCTGGGCGATCCTAATGTGTCACTGGCACAGGTGATGATTGCCAGCCAGAAGTCGTCGCTGGCATTTGAAGCGACAGTACAGGTGCGTAATAAACTGGTTGAAGCCTACAAAGACATTATGTCGATGCCGGTGTAACGGAGGAATAAGTTGTGGCTGAAAATCAATCCACCGAGCTGGCACTGACCGGTAACGATTACAACAGCGGTGAGCAGCAAGAACAAAAAGCCGGCTTTATCGGCTCGCTGGGCGGCATGGATCTGGTACGCCAGATAACCTTAATTGTTGCCCTAACCATCTGTCTGGCGATTGCTATTCTGATTATCCTCTGGGCTCGTCAGCCGGAAATGCGGCCGCTGGGTAACTTTCCTACTCAAGAGCTGATTCAAACGTTAGATCATTTAGATGCGCAGAAAATTGATTACAAGCTTGAAGGCAATGTGATCTATGTGCCGGAAGATAAGTTCCAGAGCATTAAGCTGTCGCTATCCCGTGCCGGCTTGGCTAAAGAGCCCGACACTGGCACTGAGTTTTTATTGCAGGACAGTGGCTTTGGCGTCAGCCAGCGTTTAGAAATGGAGCGATTAAAACACAGCCGTGAACAACAGTTAGCGCGCACGATAGAGGAGCTGCAAAGTGTCGCCCGCGCCCGTGTGCTGTTAGCCATTCCAAAAGAAAACGTGTTTGCCCGGGTAGAAAAATTACCTTCTGCCACGGTACTGGTCACCGCCCGTGGCGGCACTGTGATCCGCGACAGCGAAGTGGATGCCATTGTTGATATCGTCGCTTCCGCGGTGCAGGGGTTATCACCTTCGCGTGTAACCGTAACCGATCAGAATGGCCGCCTGTTAAACAGTGGCTCGCAGGATGCCAGCTCCAGCCGCACGCGCAAAGAGTACGAGCTGCAGCGTACCCGTGAAGAAGAGTACCGTCAGAAAGTTGACTCTATCTTAATGCCGGTGCTGGGTTTTGGTAACTACACCGCGCAAGTTGATTTGTTGATGGACTTTACCGCCACCGAGCAAACGCAAAAGCGCTTTAACCCCGACCTGCCGGCCATTCGCAGCGAAATGACTATTGAAGAAAACAGTGTGGGTGGTGTCAGCGGCGGTATTCCAGGTGCCTTGTCAAACCAGCCGCCACTGAACTCGACTATTCCAGAGCAAGCCAGCGGGGGGGATAGCAAACCCATAGTGCCGGGCCGTAACAGCAAAGAAGCTACGCGCAACTATGAGCTGGACACCACCATCAGCCATATTTCGCAGCAAAGTGGCGTTATTCGTCGTCTTAGTGTATCGGTGGCCATTGACTATAAGGCTGGCGAGAACGGTGAGCCACAACCGCGCACTCAGGCAGAGCTGGCGAATATCCGTCGTCTGTTGCAAGGGGGGATCGGCTTTGATGCGCAGCGCGGCGACATGATTGAAGTGATCTCAGTTCCCTTTATGAAAGATGAAGTTATTGAAGCGCCGGCGCCGCAATTCTACGAAGAAGAATGGTTCTTACGGGTCGTGCGTTTGCTGATGGGCGGCCTGATTATTATCGTGCTGATCCTGGCGATAGTGCGGCCAATGCTGAAGAAATTGATTTACCCTGAAGATACTAAAGATGCTTATGATGAGAATGCACTGTCATCTGGCCTGGACTTAGGGGACGACACTATCGACATGCTAAACTCAACCTTTGATGAAAATGCAGTCGGCTTTGCACCAGATGGCACCTTAATGCTGCCAGATCTGCATGGTGATGATGACTTATTACGCGCGGTTCGGGCCTTGGTGGCGAATGAGCCGGAACTATCCTCGTTAGTTGTGAAAAACTGGTTGGCTGAAGATGAGTAGCATAGAAGCAAAAAAACCTGCGTTTGATGTAGGCAAACTGGACGGTGTTGAAAAAGCTGCCATCTTACTGCTGAGCTTGTCAGAGGAAGATGCCGCGCAAATTCTAAAACACTTAGAGCCCAAGCAGGTACAGAAAGTCGGTCTGGCCATGGCGCAGATGACTGATTTAAATCAGGCGAAAATTTCCGCCGTGCACCGCTTGTTTATCGAGCAAATTCAGAATTTCAGTACCATTGGTTTTCAAAGCGAAGAGTTTATCAAGCGCGCCTTAACCGCCGCGCTGGGTGAAGAGAAAGCCGCCAACCTGATTGACCAGATTGTGCTGGGTGGCGGTGCTAAGGGCCTGGATTCACTGAAGTGGATGGACTCGAAGCAGGTCGCGAATATTATTCGCAACGAACACCCGCAAATTCAGACTATTGTATTGTCGTACCTGGAGCCGGAGCAGTCAGCGGAGATTTTATCGCAGTTCCCGGAAAAAGTGCGGCTGGATTTAACCATGCGGATCGCCAACTTAGAAGAAGTGCAGCCGGCAGCACTGCAAGAGCTGAACGAAATTATGGAGAAACAGTTCGCTGGTCAGGCAGGCACGCAAACCGCGAAAATGGGCGGCTTAAAAGCAGCCGCCGATATCCTCAACTATATGGATACCAACATTGAAGGTCAGCTGATGGATTCAATACGCGAGCATGACGAAGAGATGGCGCAGCAAATTCAGGACTTAATGTTCGTGTTTGAAAACCTAATTGACGTCGATGACCGCGGTATCCAGACGCTGCTGCGTGAAGTGCAGCAAGACGTGCTGATGAAGGCATTAAAAGGCACCGACGAGAACTTAAAAGAGAAAATCTTTAAAAATATGTCTAAACGCGCAGCCGAGCTGCTGCAAGATGACTTGGAGGCCATGGGGCCGGTGCGGGTTAGCGATGTGGAAGCGGCACAAAAAGAAATACTGTCTACCGCAAGGCGTCTGTCAGATGCCGGTGAAATTATGCTGGGTAGTGGTGGTGGTGATGACTTCCTGTAAGCCAGATCTGTTACGCCTAAGCGGAAAGCTGCTATGAGTACCGATGCGTTTAAATACAAGAGACCGTTCTCGCCGGATGCCGAAACCGATGAGCTGTTACAGCAGTGGCAGGTACCGGATTTAACCGCGGAGCAGCGGGTAAATAGCCGCACCAATGCGCTGAATAAAACTCAGCCGGTAGCCAAAGCGGCACCAACAATGGCAGATGACGAGCTGGTAGTAAAGCCGCTGACGGCAGAGGATATTGAGCAAATTCGTCAGGCTGCTTATGACGAGGGCTTCGCTGAAGGTAAAGACGACGGTTTTAGTAAAGGCTATGCTGAAGGGCGCGAGCAAGGCCAGAATGACGGCTTGGCGCAAGGGTTGGCTGAGGGCAAAAAGCAGGGCTTAGCCGCTGGAGAAGAAGAACTACAGCTGCGGTTAAGTCAGCTAAGCGACATGCTTGACCAACTGCAGCAACCGCTGGCCGCGGTGGATGAGCAGGTGAAACAGCAACTCTTACAACTTAGCCTGGCGATGGCGCAAGCTGTTATTGCCGTTGAAGTGCAAACTAACGAGCAGGTTATTTTAAAGGCGCTTAATGAAGCGGTAGCAGCACTGCCGCTAAACGCCGGGGCGCTGGCGATTAAACTGCACCCGGCCGATATGGCCATTATCGAGCAACATTATAGCGCTGAGCAGTTGGCGCAGCGCCAATGGCAATTACAGGCCGAGCCAACTGTGGCACAAGGTGGCTGCCTGGTCGAAACCGCCAAATCCAGTGTCGATCGCTCACTGGCGCAGCGCTTACAGGGCAGTCTGGAGCATTTTTTACAGCTGCAGCAGTTAGCTGATAGCAGCAGCGCCGCAGATGGAAACGACATAGCGGCCTCTCTGGCAGACAATACAGTGCAAACGATTAGCGACGATGATAGTACCGCTGCGGAGCCCGGGCATGACGGCCAATAAACCGCTAATACAGTTTTTACGCCAGCAGCAGGGCTTTATTCACAGCTCCCGCCCGGCGGTGGCTGGCCATTTAGTGCGTGTGGTGGGGTTAACACTGGAAGCGACCGGCTGCAGCGCTGCTATTGGCCAACCTTGTAGCGTGGAAACCGCGCGCGGCAATATTATGGCCGAAGTGGTGGGCTTTGCTAATGAACGTATTTTTTTAATGCCCAAGGACGATGTGTCCGGTGTGGTGCCCGGCGCCAAAGTCACGCCACTGCTGAACTACAAAGGCGTGCCGCTTAGCATGAATTTACTCGGCAGGGTTATTGATGGCGTGGGTACACCACTGGATGGTAAAGGCCCTATTGCCGCTAACCAGTTTGGTGGTTCTAAAGCGCGGCCTATTAACCCCTTACACCGCCGGCCGATTAAACAGCCGCTTGATGTTGGCGTACGCGCGATTAATAGCATTCTCACTGTCGGTAAAGGGCAGCGTATGGGGCTGTTTGCAGGATCGGGCGTGGGTAAAAGCGTTTTGCTGGGTATGATGACCCGTGGCACGGCTGCTGATGTTGTAGTGGTGGGGCTGGTAGGCGAGCGTGGCCGCGAGGTCAAAGAGTTTATTGATGAGATATTAGGTGAAGAGGGTAAGGCGCGCTCGGTCGTTATCGCAGCACCTGCCGATGTGTCGCCGCTGATGCGGTTAAAAGGCTGCGAAACCGCCGTACAGGTCGCCGAGTATTTTCGCGACCAGGGCCTGGATGTGCTACTGCTGATTGATTCTATTACCCGTTATGCCCAGGCACAGCGGGAGATTGCCTTGGCAGTGGGGGAGCCGCCAGCAACCAAGGGCTATCCGCCCTCGGTATTCGCCAAATTGCCGGCGCTGGTGGAACGTGCCGGTAATGGCAGTGGTAATCAGGGCTCGATTACCGCTTTTTACACTGTGTTGTCTGAAGGCGACGATTTACAAGACCCTATAGCTGATGCGTCACGCGCCATTCTCGATGGCCACATTGTCTTGTCGCGGGCGCTGGCCGACGCCGGCCATTTTCCGGCGGTTGATGTGGAAAAATCCATCAGTCGCGTTATGCCGGCAGTCACCAGCAGTGAGCACCAGTTAATGGCCCGCAGTGTTAAACAGTTGTATGCCAGCTACCAGCAAAGTAAAGATTTAATCGCCATCGGCGCTTACGTGCGCGGCAGCGACCCGCAGCTGGATAAAGCCATTGGCATGATGCCCAATATCAACCGCTTTTTGCAGCAGGGTATGCATGATGTCATCACTTACGATGACAGCCTGCAAGCGCTGAGTAATTTGGTTCCGCAAGCTCGGAGTAACGGCGCATGATGTCACAGCGTTTTAATATGCTGATTAAAATTCAGCAGGATCGTGAAGAAAAACTGCAGGCATTGTTTGTCAAAGCCCAGCAATTTTATGCCCAGGCCGAGCAAAAATATCAGGGCCTTGCCAATTACCGTACTGAGTATATTCAGCAAAGCCAGCAGCAAGGCAGCGCCGGTTTGCAAAGCCGTCAGTACAACCAGTTTGTTAACTTTATTGCCAAGCTGGATCAGGCTATTTCGCTGCAGGCAAAGGCTGTACAGCAAGCCAAGGCCGCCGCCGAGCAGCGCAAGCAAAGCTGGCTGGCGATGCAGAAAAAACGCAAAGCACTGGAGCTTTTAGTGCAGCGTAACGACTTAGCAGAGCTGCAAAAACAACTGAAACAAGAGCAAAAAAATGCCGACGAGTACGCCAGCCAGGAGTTTATGCGCCAGCAAGCGCTGGCGGAGGTGTAACGGTTAAGCAGCAATTGATGGGCTTTAACAAACTGGCCTGAAACTTGAATGACAAAACGCATTGCCACAGCTAAGTATCGCGTTTAAATAGCAGCGCGTTGCAGGAGAAAAGTATGACACAAGGCTTACAGCTTTCGATCCTGATGACAGGGGCAGATACCGCGCTGTTATCCGACGCTATTGCATCGGAGGCCGATAGCCTATCTGTTGAGGGTGGTCTGGCATTTGGCGATATGTTAGGGCAGCTGGTTTCACCGGCAAAAAACGGCCAGGATAGCAAAGGGCGGCAATTGCCTGCCGATATCAGTTTGTTATCTGCAGTTAGTCAGGCCGTGACAGCCGCTACCGAGGCGGGTGCCTCAGAGATGCTGGTAACTGATGAAGAATCGGCTGCGGGCAGTGAACTTACCGCCAGTATCCTGGCACAACTTAGCTTTGCTGCGGTTAGCGCAGACGCTAAAACCGATGGCGAAAAAGCTGTTGCGAATAGTGCTGCTGAATTGGCAACCAATGCAGATGCAGCAACCACTGAAGATGCCACTGAGACAGATGCCGTTAAAGCAAAACCTGCTGTGCCTGAACTGACGCTATCAAATGGTAAGCCAGAAGCTGAAGTTCTGTTGTCGGCAGCGCAAGGCAAGTCAGAAGCGGATGCAGATACCGAATTATCCGCTGCGGCGAAGACAAAAAAGCTGAACACAGAGGCTGATGTAAAGCTGTCCGCTCAACAGGGTAAGCTGGCAGAGGAAAAACGAGTTACCCAGACTGTTGCACCAAATGATGATATGACTGCTGCAGTACAAACACAGCAGGCACAAACAGACGCTGCAACGCAGGCCGCCAATAAACAGATGGGTGTAGAACAGACGCTACTGAGTGGCGCTGGACAGGATAGCAAGGCACAAAAAGTAACTGCCACAGCAAGTAGCAAAACAGCACTGCAGGCAGCGAAGGCGGTGAGTGCCGAACAGCCAGGTCAGGGGGGAAAGCAAGGCCCTTTGACGGCGAATGTCACTGATCAGCAACTGCGGACAGGTGAGCCATCTGAGGCGGTACTTAATAGTGACAACCAAAGCGCCAAAACGGTGACATTGGCCAATCAGCCTGCAGGGCAGGCCGCAGATAAAGCTGCGAGCAGTGCGGCAAAGTCTGGCACTGAAGACAACCCGCAATCATCCCAGCAGCGGCAACAGGGTTCAGCGGCACTGCAGGAGATATTACAGCAGCAAGCTGCCGCCGGCATTAAAGTGGTTGAACAGCCCTCAGCTATGCGCAGTGAACAGCCTTTTAGCGCTACCATTGCACAAGCTGAACAGCGACAGGCTGGCGCACTTCGGTCTGCTGAGAAGCCTGCAGCATCTGTCGCTGAGCAGTTAAAACAAAGCCTGAATCTGCTGCAGCAAGACGCCGCGGGGCAGCTGCGTGAGCGGGTGAACCTGATGGTGCGGCAGAATATTCAGGTGGCCGAAATTCGGCTGGACCCGGCCGGCCTGGGCCAGATGCAAATTAAAATAGATATGCAGCAAGATCAGGCCTCAGTGCAGTTTGTCGTACAACAGCCGCAGGCTAAAGAGCTGTTAGAGCAGCAGTTACCGCGTTTGCGCGAGATGCTGCAGCAACAGGGTATTTTATTAAGTGAAGGCCAGGTGCAGCAACAATCGCAGCAGCACCGGCAAAGCGCACAGCATAGTGGCCAGGGTAACAGTAACGGCCGTGGCCATGGTGAGAGTGGCGATGACATACCCGCGACACAGGTGCAGGTGAGTGCAGCAGTAAGTGAGCGTCTGGTCGATTATTACGCCTAGTTACAAAAGCTGTGGGCTTTAACAGTGGCATACAGCACCGCAGCGCCGGTGAATTTGCCGGGCAATGATTTACATTAGCCTTGGCAGGTGAGCATAATACTGTCAGGTTAACTATGAGACTCAATACAAATGGCAGCTGAAAAAGATTTGGTAATTGCAGAGGGCGGTGGCAAAAAGAAACTCTTTATTATCGCTGGCGCGGCTGTAGCGCTGGTGGTGTTGGCCATAGTAGGGTTTTTAATGTTCAGTGGCGGAGACAGTGCCCCTGCAACTAGTACTGCCGATCCCGCTAGCACCCAGGGTGCTGCAGTCAGTGGGGCTGAGCAGAAAGGTACGGCGTTATATGTCGCGCTGCCGCGGCCTTTTGTATTTAATGTGCCGGGCGCCTCACGTGATCGCATGGTGCAGATTAAGGTACAACTGCTGGTGCGCGGCAGTAACAACGAAACCCTGGCCATGCGGCATATTCCTTTGATTGAGGGCAGTTTGTTAGAAACCTTCAGCTCGGCTAATGCTGACGAGCTGGTAACGGTAGCAGGGCGTGATGCGCTGAAAAACAAAGCGCTAAGCGATTTACAACAGGCAATGATTGAAGTGGTGGGCTCGGTGGTGGTAGACGAAGTCCTGTTCACCGGTTTTGTCATGCAATAAGAGTGAGCAGCCGTGACCGACTTATTGTCACAAGACGAAATTGATGCGCTGTTACATGGTGTCGATGACGTTGAAGAAGAAGAAATAGACGAATCCGGCGGTGGCCGGGGCCGCTCTGCTATGGAGTACGATTTCTCGTCACAGGATCGTATTGTCCGTGGCCGCATGCCTACGCTGGAGATGGTTAACGAGCGCTTTGCCCGCCATATGCGTATCAGTTTATTTAACATGATGCGCCGCACTGCTGAAGTATCGATTAACGGCGTGCAGATGATTAAGTTTGGCGAGTATGTGCACACCTTGTTTGTGCCCACCAGTTTAAATATGGTGCGCTTCAGGCCATTAAAAGGTACTGGCCTGATTACCATGGAAGCGCGTCTGGTGTTTATCCTGGTGGATAACTTCTTTGGTGGTGATGGCCGTTACCACGCCAAAATTGAAGGCCGCGAATTTACCCCTACGGAGCGGCGTATTATTCAGATGCTGCTGAAGCTGATTTTTGAAGATTACAAAGAAGCCTGGGCACCGGTAATGGATGTGTCGTTTGAATACCTCGACTCTGAAGTGAACCCGGCGATGGCCAATATCGTCAGCCCAACTGAAGTGGTGGTAATAAGCTCATTTCATATCGAGCTGGACGGTGGTGGCGGCGATTTTCACGTAGCACTGCCGTATTCCATGCTGGAACCAATACGCGAGCTTCTGGATGCCGGTGTACAAAGTGATAAAGAAGACACCGATTTACGCTGGAGTAAGGCACTGCGCGATGAAATTATGGATGTAAAGGTGGATCTAACCACGAAGATGCTCGATGTTGATTTAACACTGCGCGAGATTATGGAACTGAAAGCCGGCGATATCATACCGGTCGAAATACCAGAGCATATTACGGTGCTGATTGAAGATTTACCGACTTATCGCGCTAAGCTTGGCCGGTCACGCGAGAATGTGGCACTGAAAATTACCGAGAAAATTAAACGGCCAGAGTCGGTTAAATCTGAAATGCACGTCTTTACCAAGGGTGGGCGTCGGCTTGACAGCGATGCCGATATTTCTGAGTTAGAAGCCGATCTGAACCTGTCAGATCGCGAGAGAAGGTAAGCATAATGGCTGATGATAAAGACACCATGGACGAATGGGCTGCCGCCATGGCAGAGGCAGAAGGCGCAGGTGATGGCGCTGAGCCGGTTGAACTGGAAGAGCTGCGTGATGAAAAAGCCGATATCACCGTAGATGAAAAGCGCAAACTCGACACTATTTTAGATATACCGGTCACTATTTCGATGGAAGTGGGCCGGGCCAAGATCAGTATCCGCAACCTGTTGCAGTTAAACCAGGGTTCGGTCGTTGAGTTAGAGCGGGTGGCCGGTGAGCCGCTTGACGTACTGGTAAACGGCACCCTGATTGCGCATGGTGAAGTGGTCGTCGTAAACGACAAATTTGGTATCCGGCTAACTGACGTGATAAGCCAGATTGAACGGATTAAGAAGCTGCGTTAATGCGTTTATTAGGTTTAACTTTACTATTTTTGCTCTGTGCCACACCCTATTGCTGGGCACAGTCACAAGGTTCAGCTAAGACTGAGGCCAGCTCAACGGCTGCAGAGCGGCCCCTAACTGAGGGCGCTGCGCAAGTTGCAGATGTTAAGGCACAAGTCGAGCCAGTGACTAAAGCAGAGCTGCCCACCGAGCTAACTAAGCCCGCAGTGCTGCACAGCAGCGAGCGGCCCACGGCAGGTATTGGCTTGGGTAAAATGGCTTTGTCGCTGCTGCTGGTGGTAGCGATCGTGATAGCCCTGGGTTGGGCATTCAAAAAATTGACGCTGCGGCTGCCGGGCAGCAAGCATATAAAAATAATTTCCAGCATGCCGCTTGGGCCAAAAGAGCGCTTGTTAGTTATTGAAATGCAAGGAAAACAGCGGGTGCTGGGCGTCACTGCCCATAGCATTAATTTGCTGTTTGAATTGGAAAACTCCCTGCCTGAAGAAAAGTTGGCATCAGACTTTCATACACAGTTGCAATCGTTCCTGAAAAAATAGCGTGAACTATGCTGCGACTGTTGTGCCTGGTGCTGGCCTTACTGCTAAGCCCCGATGTATTTGCCGATAACGGCGCCTTATCTGCTGTTACCGTAACCACGGCTGCCGATGGCAGCCAGCAATACAGTGTGACGCTGCAAGTGCTGGCGCTAATGACGGCACTAAGCTTCATTCCGGCTATGGTTATTATGATGACCAGCTTTACCCGGATTATTGTGGTGCTTGCCATCTTGCGTCAGGCCATAGGTTTGCAGCAATCACCGTCTAACCAGGTACTGATTGGTATTACCTTGTTTTTAACCTTTTTTATCATGGCGCCGGTGTTTAAGAACATTAATGACACCGCCATTCAGCCTTATCTGGCCGAAGACATTTCACCGGTGCAGGCGCTCGATGCCGCCATAGTGCCGATTAAAGCCTTTATGCTGCACCAAACGCGCACCAAAGATTTAGACACCTTTGCCCAGATTGCCGGCTTAGAGGTCGCTGCACAGCCGCAGGATTATCCAATAACCGTAGTCATACCGGCCTTTATTACCAGCGAGCTGAAAACCGCCTTTCAGATTGGCTTTATGCTATTTATCCCATTTTTGATTATCGATTTAGTCGTGGCCAGCGTATTGATGGCGATGGGGATGATGATGTTATCGCCAATGATTATCTCGCTGCCATTTAAACTGATGATGTTTGTGCTGGTTGACGGCTGGATTTTAGTGATGGGCACGCTGGCTACCAGTTATGGAGTTGGCACATGAGTCCTGAGGTCTTTGTTGATGTACTGCGTGATGCGCTGTTTCTGGTGATATTACTGGTCAGTGCCATTATTTTGCCGTCGTTGTTTGTCGGCCTTATCGTGGCAGTGTTTCAGGCGGCGACCTCTATTAACGAGCAAACCTTGAGCTTTCTGCCGCGTTTAATTGTCACCTTGCTGGCACTTATTTTTGGTGGCCATTGGTTTACCCGGGTCATTATGGAATATACCAACGAGCTGTTTTTAAGCATTCCAACGGTGGTGGGGTAGTACAGGTGGAATTTCCACTGAGTATACTGATGCAGGCGCTGGCCGATTATCTGCTGCCGCTGTGCCGTGTTACCGGTATGTTTTTAATTATGGCCGGTATAGGGGTGCGCAATATTCCGATGCGCATTAAAACCGGCCTGGTAATATTTATTTCGCTGATCATTATGCCCACCTTGCCACCGGTAACGAATCCGAACCTGATGTCCGGCCAGATGTTTCTGGAAGTGTTATTGCAGCTGCTGATTGGTTTTGCGCTGGGTTTTATATCGCTGATGTTTATTACCACCTTTGTGCTGGCTGGCCAGTTACTGGCTACCCAAACTGGCCTTGGTTTTGCGTCTATGGTCGACCCGGCCAGTGGTGTAAACGTGGCCGCTATCGGTCAGTTTTATCTTATTTTGGCCACTTTGCTGTTTTGGGTGTTTGATGGCCACCTAATTATGATCCAGATGTTGGTGTTCAGCTTTGACACCCTGCCGATTAACGGCCAATGGTGGGAAGTAACCAGTTACTGGACCGTCATTGAGTTTGGTGGCTGGATGTTCGCAACCGCGCTGGCCATTGCGCTGGCGCCTATTGTTTCTATGCTGGTGGTCAATTTGTCGTTTGGCATTATGACGCGCGCCGCGCCACAGCTAAATATTTTCTCGATTGGTTTTCCAATTACTATGCTCGCCGGCTTGCTGATTTTATGGCTAACGCTGGATACCTTTTTATTTCATTACGACAAACAGTGGCAGCACGCGATTGATTACAGCTGCCGGCTGATTGGTTGCTAGGCGGAGGGCACTGCAATGGCAGATGAAAGCGCCGAAAAGACCGAACAGCCCACGCCCAAGAAGCTGCAAGACGCAGCCAAAAAGGGCCAGATAGCCCGCTCTAAAGATATGGGGACAGCGTTTGTGCTGATTGGCAGCGCCGCAGCCATCCTGGTATTTGGTAAAATGCTAGCGGTGGCCATGCTGGATATCACCCAGCGCATGCTACGGCTGACACCCAAAGACATCTTTGAACCCAATTCGATGTTTACCGCCTGGGGAGCTGCCGGTGAGCGTTTAGCTGCGCCGCTGGCCGGTATTTTCCTTATTATTCTTATCGCTGCCTTTGTTGGTAACTGCTTACTGGGGGGCTTTAATTTCAGCTGGGAGGCCGCTGGCCCTAAGCTGAGCAAAATGAGCCCCCTGCAGGGCTTTAAGCGCATGTTTGGCTTGCAGGCGCTGGTAGAACTTTTAAAAAGTATCCTTAAAGTTATCGTGGTAGTGGGTATTGCCTATCTGCTGTTAAAGCTGTTTTTCTTCGACATTATGGCGCTGTCGCTAATGAGTGAGCCGAACAATATCGAGTCGGCCATGTACTTTCTGGCCTGGTTGTTTTTGGGCCTGTGCGCCAGTGTTTCGGTAATCGCCATTGTCGATGCGCCCTATCAGAAGTGGCATCACATCGAGCAACTGAAAATGTCGCTTCAGGAGATTAAAGACGAGTACAAAAACTCCGAGGGTGACCCGCAAATAAAAGCCCGTATTCGCCGCACCCAAATGCAAATGTCGATGAAACGTATGATGCAGGAAGTGCCTAAAGCCGATGTTATCGTAACCAACCCGACGCACTATGCTGTGGCGCTTAAATATGATCAGGGTAAATTCCGCGCGCCGGTTGTGGTGGCTAAGGGTGTAGATGAAGTGGCACTGCATATCCGTAAAATTGCCAAAGAACATAAGGTACCGGTTATTGAGTCTCCAGCGCTGGCACGTTCAATTTTCCACACCACTGAGCTGGACCACCCGATCCCGGAGCAGCTGTTTGCCGCCGTAGCGCAAGTACTGGCTTATGTGTATCAGCTGAATATGTACAAAAAAGGCAAAGGCAGCCGGCCGAAAACCCTGGCCAAAGAGCTGCCAATCCCAGAGGGCTACCGCCACTAAGTACCGTTGGCTACCGTCAATATCAACGCCACTACCAGCACTATGCTGGTATTGGAACACTTCTTGCTGAACAGCTGCATAGCGCCAATTTACTGTCAGGGTTGTCATGCAGTTAGCCAGTTACTTTACTAAGTTCGATCGCTCAAAGTTCGCCTTTGCTAAGGGCCTGGGCACGCCGTTGTTTATTCTGGCGGCGCTGGCCATGGTGGTGCTGCCACTGCCACCCATGCTGCTCGATATCCTGTTCTCGTTTAATATCGCTCTGGCACTGGTGGTGTTGCTGGTGACCATTTACACCCTGCGGCCACTGGATTTTGCGATTTTCCCGGCGATTTTGCTGGTCGCCACCATTATGCGGCTGGCACTGAACGTCGCCAGTACCCGGGTGGTGTTACTGGAAGGTCATAACGGCCCCGATGCTGCCGGTAAAGTAATCGAGGCCTTCGGCTCAGTGGTCATCGGCGGTAACTACGCCGTCGGTATCGTTGTGTTCTTAATTCTGATCATTATTAACTTTGTGGTAGTAACCAAAGGTGCCGGCCGTATTGCCGAGGTAACTGCCCGTTTTACCTTAGATGCGATGCCGGGCAAGCAAATGGCAATAGATGCCGATTTAAACTCGGGCTTAATTACCCAGGAAGATGCACGTAAACGGCGTGAAGAAGTGACCAGTGAAGCCGACTTTTACGGCTCGATGGACGGTGCCAGTAAATTTGTTAAAGGCGATGCTATCGCCGGTATCGTTATTCTGGTGATTAACCTGGTCGGTGGTTTGTTTATCGGCATGATGCAACACGACCTGTCGTTTGGCGAGGCGATGGAAATTTATACCCTGCTGACCATCGGGGACGGCCTGGTGGCACAAATCCCCGGTCTGCTGTTGTCGATTGGCACTGCCATTATTGTTACCCGGCAGAACAAGTCGGAAAACATGGGTGAACAGATGAGTGCCCAGTTGGGCAATGTGCAGGTGTTGTATGTCGCTACCGGTGTGTTAACCCTGATGGGGATAGTGCCTGGTATGCCGCACTTTGCCTTTCTATCATTGGCCGCGGTGGTGGGCGCCAGTGCCTATTTTATTCATAAACGGCAAAAAGAAGTGAGCGCCGAGCTAGTTAGCCGCAATGCAAACCCGGTCGCGCCGGTAGAATCTAATGTGGTTAAAGAGATTGGTTGGGACGATGTACAGGGCGTTGACACCATAGGGCTGGAAGTCGGGTACCGTTTAATTCCGCTGGTGGATAAATCCCAGGGGGGCGAGCTGTTAAGCCGCATTAAAGGCGTGCGTAAAAAGCTGTCACAAGAGCTGGGCTTTCTGATCCCCGCCGTGCATATCCGCGACAACCTGGATTTAGAGCCTAACAGCTATCGCATGACGTTAATGGGAGTGACCAGTGGCGAGGGCGAGCTGCGCCATGACAACGAGCTGGCGATTAACCCGGGCCAGGTGTTTGGTACGGTAAAAGGCATAGCGACCAAAGATCCGGCCTTTGGCCTGGATGCGGTGTGGATAGCCAAAGATCAGCGCGAACATGCACAAACCCTGGGCTACACCGTGGTAGACGCGGCAACGGTAGTAGCAACCCATTTAAGCCAGATTTTAACCAATCATGCTGCCAGTTTACTCGGCCATGAAGAGGTACAGAACCTGTTGGATATGCTGGCTAAGCACTCGCCCAAATTGGTTGAAGGGCTGGTGCCAGATACGCTGCCGCTCACTGCAGTGGTAAAAGTGCTGCAAAACCTGCTCAATGAAGGTGTGCCCATTCGTGATATGCGCACCATAGTGCAAACGCTGGTGGAATACGGTGCCAAGAGCCAGGACGTTGAAGTATTAACTGCCGCTTGTCGTATCGCGCTGCGCCGTCTAATCGTGCAGGAAGTGGGGGGCAGCCGCAAAGAAATTCCGGTGATTACCTTTGCGCCAGAATTAGAGCAGATGCTGCACCAGTCGATGCAGGCTGCCGGTAACGATGGCGCCGGCATAGAGCCTGGCCTTGCCGACCGTATTCAGCAATCGCTGCAACAGGCACATCAGGAGCAGGAGTTAAATGGCGACAGCGCTGTGTTACTGACGTCAGGAATTTTACGCTCGGTAATGGCACGATTCGTGAAGTACACCATTCCAGGGCTTAGGGTATTGTCCTATCAGGAAATACCGGACGATAAACAAATTCGTATTGTCAGCGTTATTGGCCAGGCAAGCTAGGAGTTAACCGATGAAAATTAAACGCTTTGTAGCAAAAGATATGCGCACTGCTTTGCAGGAAGTAAAAGACTTCCTCGGGCCAGATGCCATTATTCTGTCCAATAAGAAAGTCGCTGAAGGTGTTGAAATTGTTGCGGCGATTGACCAGGAAGCACAAACCAGTGCCAAGGCTCCGATTGCGGCTGTCAAGCCTGCGCAACCACGTTTTGTGGCGACTGTCGCTGATAATGATACCGATATGGCTGAGCCGGCCGCTGCGCCTGCCGACTCGTTAAAGGCCCTGCTGGCACGGCAAATGATTAAACAACAGGTTAGCCAAGGGGCTGCGGTCAAACCCGCAGCGGCGCAGCCGGCCCGAGCGGCTACCTTTGAGCGTCAAACTTCTGGCACTACGTCAGTGCAGGCCATTAACCCGCTGCAATTGACCGAGCTGAGCAAGCTGCAGGAGCAGCAAGCGAAGCTGGTGCAACAGCAAATGGACGCGATGCGCAATGAAATGCTGTCCATGCGCCAACTGTTGCAACATCAGGTATCCGGTTTAATGTGGCAGGATTTGGCACGGCGTGAGCCGGTGCGTGCGCTGGTGATTGAAAACTTGCAGCAACTCGGGTTGTCCGAGCAGGTAGCTGATCAGCTGGCGTGCTTTATGCCTGAAGACTTAAACACTGCCGATGCCTGGCAGGCAGCGCTGGAGCTGTTAAGCGGCCAGTTAAGCACCACTAACGATGATATTTTGCGACGGGGTGGCGTAGTAGCGCTGGTCGGCCCTACAGGGGTAGGTAAAACCACTACTGTAGCGAAACTGGCCGCTGAATTTGCCAAGCGGCATGGCGCTGATCAGGTTGCGCTTATTACCACCGACAGCTATCGGATAGGCGCTTTTGAACAGCTGGCTACCTTTGGCCGCATTATCGGCTGTCCGGTAAAACAGGCTAAAGACAGCGATGAGCTATCCTTGTTAATTAATCAGTTACAACAGCGCAAACTTATTCTTATTGACACCGCGGGAATGAGTCAGCGCGATGTGCGGTTGGCGGAAAAACTTGCCACGCTGGTGCATAATAGTCGTGTCAAAATAAAAAGTTATCTGGTATTGTCTGCCACAGCACAATCAAGGGTAATGCAGGAAAGCGTCGCGCATTTTAAACGCATTCCCCTGTCTGGTTGTATTTTCACCAAACTTGATGAATGCTTAAGTTTGGGTGAAGTGATCAATGTCGCTATAGCTAATGCACTGCCGGTCAGTTACTTGACCAACGGGCAACGTGTGCCGGAAGATATAGCGGTTGCCGATGCCCACACCTTGGTGCAGCAGGCAGAGAAATTACGAATCGCACAGAGTAGTACGGCACATCAGTGGTACAACGACGGGATGAGCCGCGCGGACGGAACCTATGCATAGTCATGTAAATATTGATGATCAAGCCAGTGGCCTGAGAAAAATGAATAAGCAGATGGTAAAAGTAATATCAGTAACAGGCGGTAAAGGCGGCGTGGGTAAAACCAACGTCACGCTAAACCTTGCCATGTCGCTGGCCCAACTGGGTAAGCGGGTACTGGTGCTGGATGCTGATCTGGGCCTGGCCAATTGTGATGTCATGCTGGGCCTGAGAGTTGAAAAAAACCTGTCACACGTGTTGGCTGGTGAAGTCGAGCTGGATGACATCATTATCGACGGCCCCTTTGGTATTAAAATTATCCCTGCCACTTCTGGCTCACAAAATATGACCGAATTGGCGCCAGCTGAACATGCTGGCCTGATCCGAGCCTTCAGTGAACTGAAAACCCCCGTTGATGTGCTGCTGGTAGATACGGCCGCCGGTATTTCCGACATGGTGCTGAGCTTTTCCCGCGCCTCGCAGGATGTGATGGTGGTGGTATGTGATGAACCATCATCGATAACCGATGCTTATGCGCTGATGAAAATTTTAAGCCGGGATCATGGCGTAGAAAAGTTTAAAATTGTTGCCAATATGGTACGCAGTTTAAAAGAAGGCCAGGAGCTGTTTGCCAAGTTAACCCGGGTCACAGACCGTTTTTTAGACGTCAATCTGGAGCTGGTTGCGACTATTCCCTATGATGAAAATGTGCGTAAAGCCGCACGTAAGCAAAAAGCCTTTGTTGATGCTTTTCCAAAAACGGCTGCCAGTATGGCGATCAAAAGCCTGGCACTGAAAGCTGCCAAATGGCCGTTGCCGGCGACTGCCTCCGGCCATCTGGAATTCTTTCTTGAGCAACTGGTTCAACCACAGGCAGACAGGGGGCTGGCGTGAACAGCAAAATTGCAGCCTATGGCGGAGTCGACCATATGCAGCAACTGGTCGAGCGCCACGCACCTTTAGTAAAACGTATTGCCTATCATTTGATGGCACGTTTACCGGCCAGCGTACTGGTAGATGATTTAATTCAGTCTGGCATGATTGGCCTGATTGAAGCGGCAAAAAATTTCGACGGCAGTAAAGGCGCCAGTTTTGAAACCTTCGCCGGCATCCGTATCCGGGGCGCTATGCTGGATGAAATGCGCCGTGGCGACTGGACACCACGCTCCGTACATCGTAATGCCCGCCTGATAGCAGAGACCATCGCAGAACTTGAAGCTATACACGGCCGTGATGTTAAAGACATTGAAGTTGCTGAAAAACTTGATATATCTTTAGATGAATACCATCATATGTTAAGTGATATCAGCAGTGGCCGCATTATCGGTATTGAAGATCTGGGCGTGTCAGAAGATGTGTTGGTTACCTCAGGTGATTCAGATTGCGACCACTTATATGAAACACAGGCAAATGATAGCTTCCACCAGGATTTAGCAAAAACAATCAGTAGTTTACCTGAGCGTGAAGCATTAGTGCTTTCGCTGTATTATAATGACGAGCTAAACTTGAAAGAGATTGGGGCTGTGCTGAATGTCAGTGAGTCCCGGATCAGTCAAATACATAGTCAGGCATTGGTCAGATTAAAAGCCAGAATGCAGGATTGGTTGTAACCTATTCTGAGATAACAGTAATATCTCGCCGGAGGGGATTTTGGATAAAAATATGAAAATTCTGGTGGTAGACGATTTCTCTACCATGAGACGCATAATAAAAAACCTATTGCGTGACCTTGGCTTTACCAATGTATCTGAAGCAGATGATGGCAGCACAGCCTTGCCCATGCTACAAAACGGCGACTTCGATTTTGTCGTAACTGACTGGAACATGCCAGGCATGCAAGGCATCGACTTGCTGCGCGCCATCCGGGCGGACGCCAAGTTAAAACATATTCCGGTGCTGATGGTAACGGCAGAGGCGAAGAAAGAGCAGATCATTGCTGCGGCGCAGGCCGGGGTAAATGGCTATATTGTAAAACCCTTTACCGCAGCCACGCTGCAAGAGAAGTTAGCTAAAGTGTTTGAACGGATAGGCTAACCGTAACTGACAAAGGAGCGTTGCCATGTCCGTAAGTACGGCGCCTATAATTTCACTAGAGCAAGCCAGAGAGCTGGTACAGCTGCTGGAAATGGGAGAGCACGACAGCGCTAATCAGCTGGTACAGCAGCTTGCTGTACCAGGTTCGTCAGAACTCTTTGCAGAAGTCGGTAAGTTAACCCGTCAGCTGCATGACTCATTGAAAAACTTCCAGATAGATCCCTCGCTGAACAACCTGTTGGAAGAAGATATTCCTGATGCAAAAAAGCGGCTTAATCATGTTATTGACATGACCGAGCAGGCCGCTAATCGCACTATGGATGCGGTGGAGTCCTGTCTGCCTATTGCTGATCAAATTTCACAACAGCTGGCAAAAATTCAACCGCAGTGGCAAAAGCTTATGCGGCGACAGTTGCAGCTGGGTGAATTTAAGGCACTTGTGCATCAGCTGGATGATTTCTTTCAGCAAGCCAACGGTGATTCCAATACCCTCAATTCGCTGTTAACCGATGTACTGATGGCGCAGGATTATCAGGATTTAACCGGCCAGATTCTGCGCCGGGTAATAGAGTTAGTGCGTGAAGTTGAAGAAAGCCTGATTGGTTTGTTAACGGCTTTTGGCCAGTCCAACATGATGATGCAGGCTGAAGCTAAGCCCGCCAGAGCCAAACCCAAAGCCCACGAAGCGGAAGGCCCGATTATCGATGCGGCTGAGCGTGATGATGTGGTAAGCGGTCAGGATGATGTTGACGATTTATTGTCCAGTTTAGGTTTTTAACAGAGGTGTCTTTGCATGAGCTTTGATATGGATGAAGATATACTGCAGGACTTCCTGGTTGAAGCCGGCGAAATCCTCGAGTTATTGCAGGAGCAGCTGGTAGAACTGGAAAATAATCCCGACGATGCCAACCTGCTTAATGCCATTTTCCGTGGTTTCCACACGGTAAAAGGCGGTGCCGGCTTTTTGTCACTGACCGAACTGGTTGACGCCTGCCACGGCGCCGAAAACGTATTCGACATATTGCGCACCGGTAAACGACGCGTAACACCTGAGCTGATGGACGTGATTTTGCAATCACTAGACAGCATCAATGCGATGTTTGTTGAAGTGCAAAACCGTCAACCGTTGACGCCGGCTTCGCAGGCCATTCTTGATGCACTGCATTATTATAGTGAGCCCGAGTCCAGCACTGCTGCTCCGGCACCTAGCGTCACTCAGGCACCAGTGGCGCCCTCACCGGCACCCGCACCAGCGGCCGAGGTTAAACCGGCAGCAGAGCAAGCGGCATCAGGGGATATCGATGAGATCACCGAAGAAGAATTTGACCGTTTGATGGATGAGCTTCACGGCAAAAAAGCAGCACCCAGTGCTTCATCAGCTGCAGTCACCCCCCCTGTTAGTGAAGTCAGTGCTGGCGGTGACGATATTACCGATGATGAGTTTGAGGCCATCCTCGATCAACTGCATGGTAAAGGCTCTTTCATACCAGACTCTGTTGCTAAGGCTGAGGGCAAAGCTGCGCCGGCAGAAAAAGCAACACCGACAAAAAATGCAAACAGCCAGGCCAGCAGTGGCAAAGCCGATGATGAAATTGACGATGCCGAGTTTGAGGCCTTACTTGACCAATTACATGGCAAAGGTAAAGCTCCCGCAGCAGTTACCCCCTCTGCCGCTGTGACGCCTGCTAAAGCAGAACCTGCAGCCGCGCCGAAAGCGGCCGCACCGGCACCTGCACCTAGTGCTGCCCCTGCAGCGCCGGTTGCTGCAGATAAAGCCGCCGCTGCTCAGCAAGCGGCACAGGCTGAGACCACAGTGCGGGTTGACACCAAGCGGCTGGACCAAATTATGAATATGGTCGGCGAGCTGGTGTTGGTGCGTAACCGTTTGGTGAGCTTGTCCGGTACCGTACAAAACGAAGAGATGAGCAAAGCCATCTCTAATCTGGATGTGGTGACTGCTGATATTCAGGGCGCGGTGATGAAAACCCGCATGCAGCCGATTAAAAAGGTATTTGGCCGCTTCCCCCGTGTGGTACGTGATTTAGCCCGTTCACTGCAAAAAGACATTGAACTGGTACTGGAAGGCGAAGAAACCGATTTAGACAAAAACCTGGTCGAGGCCTTAGCCGATCCTTTGGTGCACTTAGTGCGCAACTCTGTCGACCACGGTATTGAAATGCCGGAAGTGCGGCAAAAAGCCGGTAAAAAGCGCACGGGTACGGTTAAGCTCGCTGCGGCGCAGGCCGGTGACCATATATTGCTGACCATCCACGATGATGGTGCGGGTATGGACCCGGAAAAGCTAAAAGGCATCGCTATTAAGCGGGGCATTCTGGATACTGATGCTGCTGCACGGATGTCGGATACGGAAGCCTTTAACCTCATTTTTGCGCCAGGCTTTTCCACCAAGGAGCAAATCTCCGATATATCCGGCCGCGGTGTCGGCATGGATGTGGTGAAAACCAAAATTACCCAGCTTAACGGTACTGTGCATATTCACTCGAAAATGGGTGAGGGCACTTTACTGGAGATTAAGGTGCCGCTGACGCTGGCAATACTGCCAACCTTAATGGTGGTAGTCGGCAAACAAACCTTTGCCCTGCCGCTGGCGGGTGTCAGTGAAATATTCCATCTGGACCTAAATAAAACCAACGTGGTGGATGGTCAGTTAACAGTGGTGGTGCGCAACAAAGCCATACCGCTGTTTTTCCTCGAGCACTGGCTGGTCAAAGGCTCAGATAAAAAACGCCGTCGTGAGCAGGGCCATGTGGTAATTGTGCAGATTGGCACCCAGCAAGTTGGCTTTGTCGTTGACTCGCTGATTGGCCAGGAAGAGGTGGTAATTAAACCGTTGGACGCCCTGCTGCAAGGCACGCCGGGTATGGCGGGCGCCACTATTACCTCTGACGGTGGTATAGCGCTGATACTGGATGTACCTAACCTGCTGAAGCATTATGCGAAGAAATCAAAAATTAAGTTTGATCGCTTCAATAAAATGCACGCCTAAAGAGAGAGCATTATGGCGATTAGGGTGTTAGTGGTTGATGATTCGAGTTTTTTTCGCCGCCGGTTAACGGAAATATTGGCGAAGGATGGCGATATCAGCATTATCGACACGGCGATAAACGGTCGTGAGGCGGTAGATAAAGCCCTGGCATTAAAACCCGATGTCATCACCATGGATGTGGAGATGCCGGTGTTAGATGGCATCTCTGCAGTGCGCGAAATCATGGCGCAGCAACGTGTTCCTATTCTGATGTTTTCCTCGTTAACGCATGAAGGTGCCAAGGCAACGCTGGACGCGCTGGAAGCGGGCGCGGTCGATTTTTTACCGAAAAAATTTGAAGACATTGCCCGTGATAAAGACGAAGCCGGCACCCTACTGCGCGAGCGGGTGCGGGCGGTCGCACGTAAACGGCAGCTGGGCCGGCCTACTTTTAGCAGCACCTTTAGCAACAACACCTTACCCCATACTGATAGCAGCCTCAGTAGCAAATCTGCCGAGCGCCCGGCGCTGAGCCGCAGTAGCCTGGAGCGGCCACGTTTGACTGAACGCGTGGCACCGGCTGCCAGTGCTGGGCGTTACAGTGCCAGCGGCAAAAGTTACAAACTGGTGGCTATTGGCACCTCCACCGGCGGACCAGTCGCGCTGCAGCGTATTATTACCAGCTTACCGGCTGATTTTCCGCTGCCAATAGTGCTTATTCAGCATATGCCGGCAGCCTTCACCGGTGCTTTTGCCCAGCGGCTAAATACGCTGGCCAAGATTGAAGTACGCGAAGCGCAAGATAACGATGTGCTGCGACCCGGAGTGGCTTACCTGGCACCGGGTGGTAAACAAATGTTGATCGAAGGCAATGAGCGCGATGCCCGTTTGCGGATCAAAGAAGATGACTCGCCACGCATCACCTTTAAACCCAGTGTAGACATTACCTTTGCCACTGCTGCCAAAGCCTTTACTGACAAAGTGCTGGCGATAGTACTCACCGGTATGGGTTCGGATGGCCGCGAGGGGGCACGGTTATTAAAACAAGCTGGCTCAAGAATTTGGGCGCAGGATGAAGCCAGTTGTGTGGTGTATGGCATGCCACAGGCCATAGCAGCCGCCGGCTTGATGGATATGGAAGTGGCGCTGAATGATGTCGCAAGCCGGCTGATAACGGAAGTGACCAATGGATAAATTGGCGATAAGTGGCTTTGTGTTAGCGCTGCTGGCGGTAGCGGGTGGCTTTGTCATTGAAGGTGGCAGTTTAAGCACCTTAATCCACTTTCCCGCTTTTTTAATAGTGTTTGGTGGTACCTTGGGCGCGGTAATGCTGCAAACGCCGCTAAATCAGTTTGTGCTGGGGCTGAAAATGTTACCCTGGGTGTTTCGTCCATCAACCTTACCGTTACACCACACTGCCGAGCGTATTGTGCACTGGGGCAGTGCCGCCCGCGGCAGCGGATTTCTGGCGCTGGAAAATGATGCATTGGCTGAGCAGGACCCGTTTTTACACCGAGGGCTTAATTTACTGGTTGATGGTGTTGAGCCACAGGTGCTACAAGACACTCTGGATGCAGAGCTGACGCTGGAACGCGAGCGTTTACTGCGTGGGGCGCGTATTTTTGATGCCATGGGTGGCTACAGCCCCACCATCGGTATAGTAGGTGCCGTGCTTGGGTTAATTCAAGCCATGGCCAATATTTCGGAACCGCAACTCTTGGGTATGGGCATTGCTACGGCCTTTGTTGCTACTATTTACGGCGTCGGTTTTGCCAACCTTATCTACATCCCTGTGGGCAACAAGTTAAAAAGTCTGGTGCAACAACGCACCTTGTATCATGAGCTGATTGTCGAAGGTCTGGTGTCCATTGCTCATGGTGAAAACCCGCGCAACATAGAGCGTAAGCTGGCCGCTTACCACCCGGGTTAAGCTATGTACCGGCACAAGCAGCAGCATCAACAGATAGAGCAAGAGCAGCTGGATCGCTGGCTGGTGTCTTACGCTGATTATATGACCCTGATGTTTGCACTTTTTGTCGTGTTGTATGCCATGTCAATTATCAAGGAAGAAGAATATAGCGTACTGGCCGACAGCCTGACCAAGTTGTTTGAAAAGCCCGCTCAATCCGGAACCGGCCTGCCGGGCAACTCCGTGCTGACGGTGCCTGCCCCACAAAGCGAATTAGACTTACACGGCAGTTCGTTAGACAGTGCTAAAGGCCCAACCTTAGTTGCTGATGCGACCCGCTTGTCAGAGGTGTCAGAGCGGCAACTGGGTAGCCCGTTACAATCAGTTGAACAACAGCTTAGAAAAGCGCTGGCTAATCTATTGGAACAGGGGTTAGCCAAGGTACAGCAAGATGATAACTGGCTCAGTATTGAGCTTAGCAGCGGTTTGTTGTTCGCCAGTGGCAGCGCCACTACCACTTCGTCAGCGCAAACACTGCTGGCAGAAATTACCCGCATTATTAACCCGATTAATAACTACATTCGCGTGCGCGGTTACACCGACGATCAACCGATAAACAACGAGCTATTCGCGTCTAACTGGGAGTTGTCGGTGAGCCGTGCTACCTCGGTATTACGTCTACTGGAACGGCTGGGCACTGCCCCACAGCGCATGGCAATAGAAGGTTATGGCCAGTACTACCCCTTTACGCCTAACGACAGTCCTCAGGGCCGTGCGGCTAACCGTAAGGTGGTAATTGCTATCTCGCGTTATGGCTATATAGCGCAAGATGCTGCAGCCGTTAGCCAGGACGATGCCGCAGCCAGCGAAGCCTTGCAACAGCAATTAGAGCAAGTGTCACAGCAAGATGGTAGTATCAGGGTTATTGCGCTGCCGGGCGGGGGTATTCGTATTACTACCCGTGAAGACAACCCCGATGCCGAGCCAGAAAAACAACAGGAACCCTAACGTGGTTATTTGGACCGTTGCTAATCAAAAAGGTGGGGTAGGCAAAACCACTACCACTGTTACGCTGGGTGGCCTGCTGGCACAGCGTGGGTATAAAGTGCTGCTGGTCGACACTGATCCGCACGCATCGCTGACCTATTATTTTGGCATAGACGCTGAAGAGCTTGAAGTGAGCGTGTACGACATTTTTATCCGTGGCAAAGATATTCGCAGCGAAGAAATTCTACAGGCACTGTGTCCAAGCGGTATGGCAAACCTGGATATACTGCCATCCTCCATGTCATTAGCAACCCTGGACCGCACTTTAGGCAATAAAGGTGGTATGGGATTGATGCTGAAAAAAGCGTTGCAAAAAATCAGCAAAGAATATGACTATGTCCTGATCGACTGCCCGCCGGTAATGGGCGTGTTGATGGTCAATGCCATAGCAGCGTGCGACCGCATTTTGATCCCGGTACAAACGGAGTTTTTGGCATTAAAAGGCTTAGAACGCATGATAGCGACTATGGCTCTGATGCGCACTTCGCAGCAAAAAGACTATGCCTATACTATTATTCCAACCATGTACGACAAACGTACCAAGGCCTCACTTGAAGCTTACAAAGAATTAAAAGCGAAATATCAGGACAAGGTGTGGTCGGCAGTGATCCCGGTTGATACCAAGTTTCGTGATGCCAGCTTGGCGCAAACACCACCGAGTGAGTTTGCCAATTCATCGCGTGGGGTCTTTGCTTACAATACCTTGTTAACCTATTTACTGCAGTTGTCGGCGGAGTAGGCATGAGTAATTTAATCGCCAGTCAAAAAGTGATGCAGCATTATTTGTCGGCGTTATTAACCGAAGAGGATACGCCGGAAGCTGCGCCGCTGGCCGACGAGAAAAAGCAGCAACTAAACCAGTTACTGGCGCAGGCGGCAGTGTCAGCGCCGCCAGTTGAAACTACTGCAGCTAAAGTGGTGGTGCAGGAAAAGCAAGCCCTAACAGATAACACTGCTGTTGCACTAGACACGCTAAAAGCAAAATTTGCCGCCGCAGAGCAGGCACAGCAGCTTCAACAGCGCCAGGTGCCGGTCGCCGAGCGGCTTGCGCCTGTCGCGCCTGTTAAACCCGTGGAGGCCAAGCCAACAGAGAAAGCTTACCGTCAGGGCCGTTTTCAGGCATTGTTTTTTGATGTGGCGGGTTTAAAAGTCGCCGTGCCGTTAAAAGAGTTAGGCGGTATCCATCAGCTGTCAACGATTAACAGCCTGATTGGTAAACCGCAGTGGTTCAAAGGCGTGATGCTGTACCGGGAGCAAAAAATTAATGTGGTGGACACCGCGCGCTGGGTGATGCCAGAAAAATATGACCAAACTATGCAGCAAACGCTAAACTATCAATATGTTATTATGCTGGGTAACAGTAATTGGGGGCTTTGTTGCGAAAATCTGGTAAATACCTACATGCTGGAACAAGATGATGTGAAATGGCGTGAAGCCGAGGGAAAAAGGCCCTGGATGGCTGGCGTCATTAAAAAGCATATGTGTGTATTGATCGACATCGAAGCCATGATCGAATTGTTAAACCGTGGTCAGGATATCAGTGCGTAAAGCGCCAGGCCTAAAGCGCCATGGCATGAAGACAGGAGCTGTACATGAGTGAATTAACTAAGCAATCGGTAAAAAAGGCTGAAGCCGCCGATGTAGTGTTACAGTGGGTTACGTTTAAGCTGCAGGAAGAAACCTACGGCATAAACGTCATGCAAGTGCAGGAGGTACTGCGCTATACCGAAATTGCGCCGGTACCGGGCTCGCCCGATTATGTGCTGGGCATTATTAACCTGCGCGGTAATGTGGTTACCGTCATCGATACCCGTTCCCGCTTCGGTCTGGAACCGGCAGATGTCACAGACAACAGCCGGATAGTGATCATCGAAGCGGATAAGCAGGTGATCGGTATTTTGGTCGATAGCGTGGCCGAAGTGGTGTACCTAAAAGCCTCTGAAATTGATACGGCACCTAATGTCGGTACCGACGAAAGTGCCCGCTTTATTCAGGGCGTATCAAACCGCGAAGGCGAATTGCTGATCCTGGTTGATTTAAACAAACTACTCAGTGATGAAGAGTGGGATGAGATTAGCTCAATTTAAGGCAACCTATGTGGCTTAGTCTGACAATCCATACCACGCTGCTACTGGTCGTTGCTGCGGGTATTTTCTGGTGGGTAAGAGTACAGCAGCGACAATCGCAGCAACAACAGTCACAGTTGGAGCAGCGACTGGAGTACAGTGCACAGCAATTAGCGCAAAGCCAGTTAGAACTGCAGGAATTACGCTCAGGCCTTATTGGTGTTGGGCAGCGGGTGCTTCAGCTGGAAGCGGCGCTGGGGCAGGTGAGTGATAACTTAAGCCTGAGCGTGAAACAACTGGAAGAAAAGCAGCAGGCGATGGAGCTGACCGATCCCGAGTCAAAAATATACAGCAGGGCGATGAAAATGGTGCAGCTGGGCGCAGATCTTGACGAGATCATGCGTGAGTGTGAGCTGCCGCGGGCTGAAGCGGAACTGCTGTTTAATTTGCATCAGGCAAAAAGTTAATACAGTGTATTAATGGCGTGGCATGTCTCAGGTTTTAAAATCGACACGCTGGTGGATATTGTGCCAGTTTTCCGGAAACTTCCCCTGCAACACATACGAAAACGCAATAAGCTCAGCAATCACCACATATAACGCCGGCGGGATCTGATCCCCAAGCTCCAATTGGCTGAGGAGTTTATTCAGCTCTTCGTCCTGATGTACCAAAATGCCATGTTGTTGTGCCATGGCAATCATTTCCTCTGCCAACTTGCCATGACCGCGCGCGGTAACGGTAGGTGCTGCTTTACCCTGATATTGCAGCGCGGTAGCGCTTTTCTCTTTAGTATTCTCTGTCATGCTGCCTGCCTCATACTTTGATGGCCAGTAAACTGTTGGCACGCGGTAATAGCGACTCGGGAATTTTACCCAGTACACATTCGGCTTGCTTTACTTCCAGCCCCTGCATTTTACAGCGATCTTTTAATATCGGTAAAAACTGCTCTGTCAGTGCCAGGGCCTGGGGTTGTTCGGTGTAAAACTGCAGCTGTAATTGCTGCTGTTGTAAGCGGGCTATTACCAGCATTGCGCCTAATTGCTGCAAATTAAAGCGCATCGTCAGCTGCCACATCTTCTGTTTGCTGCCGTCTTGTTTGCCATCAGCGTCACGCTGCTCTATCTGCAGCTGGCTAAACACGCTTTGACCGCCTTGGTTAAGCGGCAGCTGCAGGATCAGCTGCTGCTGCACCTGGGTGCTGCTATCCAGAGTGGCTAATTGGCTTTGCTGCAGTGTGCTGCTGTGGCTGGCCAGCTGGCGTAATAAGTTACTGGCTTGTTGTGGCTCCAGCGTGTTAACTAGCTGCGACAGCCGTTGGTTAGCCGGTGTTTGTGCTGCCGGCACCGGTTTTTGCAGCAGATGACCCAACAACAGCTGAATGGCAACCGCCAGTGTGCCGCCGCTGGTTTGCAGACTGGGTTGGCTTTGCAGTGGCTGAAACTGCAGCAGGCTAAGCAGCTGCGGTAGTAGCTGCTGCGCGTTGGTAACTTTAGCGCCATCGAGCTGGCTATGGCGTATTGTCTGTAATAGCTGCTGCACAGGCTCAGGCAGATCCGACAAACTGGCCAGCGGATCAATACTGGAAGGCAAAACCGGCATTAAATGGCGCCATGCCTGACTCAGTGCAGTGCTGCTCAGTTGCGCTGTGCTGGCCACCGTATTGCTTGAGGCCATCGCTGGCGGGCCAACTAATTGCAACGGTCGGTTAAACTGGCCGGCATCTACCGATAAACTGGTTTTGACACTGGCGGGCTGTAGCACTAACTGCCAGTTTGAGCCTTGCTGCTGCAGTTGCAATTGTTGTACTTGATGCGCGCTGCCGGGCGGCAGCTTTAATGTGCTAAGCAACGGCAGTTGGCTTAAGGTGGCTGGCCGCTGTTGGTTAAACAGCTGTACCAACTGTTGTAATAACTGTTGTTGCTGCGGTTTGTCCAGTAAAGAGAGTGGTGTGCCACTGCTGTTACCGGGTAGTAGTAAGCGGGCACGTAGTTCGCTGTTGCTACTGTGTAACTGTAACAGCACCGTCAGTTGATTAGATTGGCTGTGTTGTAACAGCTGGTTCAGCTGCTGCTGAGTTTCTTTGGCGATGCTAAGCGGCGCCAGCATGGGTAGCTGAATACTGCCGGCTTTCACCGGAGCCACTGCAGAGCCGGCCGTGGATGACAAAGCAGCAACAGGCAGCCTGGCACTGACCAAGACTGCACTTTGCTGCGCTGTTTCAGCCTGGGCGCTGTTCGTACCGGGCGTTTGTACCGGTGAAGCACCACTGGCACTTTGGAAAAACTGCAATAGCAGCTGGCGCACCTGTGCGGCCGATAATGTCAGGGTCTGTGTCGTCTGGCTGTTTTGCAGGTTAAGCCGGATCTGGTTATCGGCAGTTAACGTAAATTGCACCTGTACCGGCAACTGCAACCCTGCGCTGCTGGCAGGTAGTCGGCCTGGCATGGCAGCCGGTTGCAACAGCGGCTGTAACCGTGCAGCCTCAGCAGTGCTAAGTGTTAGCTGCAGCGGCGCCTTGCCAGCACCGAGTTGTAATCGGGCGCCACCATCCGGCAGCTGCTGCAATTGTGCTTGATACACCTGCGCCAGCACCAGCTTTACGGTGCCACTGTCAGCTTTACCGCCGGCAGACAGCCTGAGCAAGTTGTCCAGATTGATCTGGTTCATAGTTTTACCCGTTTTCGCCTGGTCTGACGCCCTGTTACATTCGTATTATGCCGGCATTATGGTAATATGCGCGCAATTTTTACCGTCGTCGATAGCTTAGGTGCAGTGAATATACCACAACCATTTTCCGTATCGCCCGGCGAGATTTTGCTTGAAGCCAAAAGCTTAAGCTGTATCCGCCAGGACAGAGTGTTGTTTGAGCAGCTAAGCCTTACAGTGCATGGCGGTGAGCTGTTGCAAATTGCCGGTAAAAACGGTGCCGGTAAAAGCTCTTTACTACGCTTGCTAGCTGGCCTGGCACATCCCGACGAGGGCGACATTTATTACCGTCAGCAGCCGTTGGCCCAACAAGCTGCCGACTACGCCACCGACTTATGTTATATCGGCCACCAAAGCGGTATTCATGAACAATTAACCGCGCTGGAGAATCTACGTTTCTGGCGTGCCGCGGTCCAGGCAGCAGCAGGCGATGATTATGCGTTGCTCGGCCAGCTGGGGCTGGCCGGGCTTGAAGATATTCCCTGTAGAATGTTGTCGGCGGGTCAGCAGCGGCGGGTGTCATTGGCGCGTTTATGGTTTAGTCAGGGCCAACTTTGGATTTTAGATGAGCCTTTTACCGCACTGGACCAAACTGCTATTGCCTTGTTACAGCAACATTTTTTACAGCATTTACAGCACGGGGGCAGTATTGTGCTGACCACGCACCAAAGCCTGAGTCTGCAGTATGCGCAGCTTAGTAAACTGGAGCTGGCCTACCGATGGTAAAACTGGGTGTGTTTATTCAGCGCGAGCTGCGCCTACTGGCCAGGCAAAAAGCAGACTGGTTAAACCCGGTGCTGTTTTTCATTATAGTGCTGTGTTTATTTCCGCTGGGCGTCGGGCCAGAGCCTAACCTGTTGCGGCTGATGGCGCCGGGTATTGTCTGGATAGCCGCACTATTAAGTGTGCTGCTGGCTGCTGAGCGGTTGTTTAAAGATGATTATCGCAATGGCGTCATCGAGCAGCTGGTCGCTGCGCGTCAACCGCTGCTGAGCTTTGTATTGGCGAAACTGGTTACTAACTGGCTGAGCACCGGCCTGCCACTGGTGCTGTTATCACCCCTGGTAGCGTTATTGCTGAATTTAGAAATGCCAGCCTTTGTCGCGCTGCTGCTTACGTTGCTATTGGGGACGCCGCTGTTAAGTCTGCTGAGTGTGTTAGGCGCAGCCCTTACGGTATCGGCCGATAAAGGTGGTATTTTACTGGCACTGCTGATTTTGCCGCTGTATATTCCGCTACTCATTTTTGCCAGCGCAGCAATGGAAGCGGCCACGATGGCGCTGCCTTATCACGGTCAGCTGGCGATTATGCTGGCCATGTTGTTATTTGCACTGGCGCTGGTGCCGCTGGCGGTGCTCAGTGCCCTTAAATTAAATGTGAGCTGATATGTTTAAATGGTTACATCCTTTAGCGAAGCCTGAAACCGTTTATCACCTGTGTGGCCGGCTTTACCCCTGGTTAATGCTGCTGGCCATTACGCTGCTGCTGCTGGGTAATATCTGGGGCCTGGCATTTACCCCGCCCGATTATCAGCAGGGCGACAGCTACCGTATTATTCATATTCACGTACCTTCTGCCATCATGTCGATGGGTACCTATTCTGCTATGGCCATAGCGGCGTTTATTGCGCTGGTATGGCAGGTAAAAGTAGCGCAGTGGTCAGTGCTGGCCATAGCGCCTATCGGTGCGGTATACACCGCTATTGCACTTATCACCGGTATGGCTTGGGGCAAGCCAATGTGGGGCACCTGGTGGGTGTGGGACGCACGCTTAACCTCAGAGCTTATCCTGTTATTTTTATACCTGGGCGTGATTGCCTTAAGCGGTGCTTTTTCTGACCGGCAAACCGGTGCTAAAGCATCGTCATTACTTGCTGTGGTGGGCGTAATTAACCTGCCAATTATTCATTTTTCGGTCGAGTGGTGGAACACTTTGCATCAGGGCGCGTCTATTACCAAGTTTGCCAAACCGTCAATCGATCCCAGCATGTTGTGGCCGCTACTGATCAGCATACTGGCGTTTAAGGTATTGATGTTGGCACTGTTATGCCTGCGCTTGCGTACTGCTATTTTGCAGCACGAACAGCACAGGCCATGGGTTAAAGCTTTGGCCGGAGCAAAATAACGATGCATTTTCAGTCTTTCAGTGAGTTTTTGGCTATGGGTGGTTATGGTTTTTTCGTCTGGTTGTCCTTTGGCGCGACCTATGCGTTGTTAGTGGCGTTGGTGGCCTACAGCCATTTTCAGCAGCGTCAGAGTTTAAAACAACTGGCGGACAAGCTGGCCCGCGAGCAACGTATTAAGCAGTATCAGGAGTCCTCATCATAATGCAAACCCGACGTCAGAAACGCTTGTGGGCGGTGCTATTGGTCATCGGCCTGCTGGCAGGTGCAGTAGGCGCCATGCTGTACGCGTTGCAGCAAAATATTGACTTATTTTATACGCCCTCACAGCTGGTTGAGGGGTTGGGCAAAGATAAAGTAAAACCCGTGGTGGGCCAGCGCCTGCGCATTGGTGGCATGGTGGTAGAAGGTTCGGTAAAACGTGACCCTCAGTCGCTAAAAGTCAGTTTCGACTTAGTGGACACCGGCCCCATCGTCACCGTCACTTATGAAGGCATCTTGCCCGACTTGTTCCGCGAAGGGCAGGGCATAGTGGCGCAAGGTATTTTAGTGGATGAAACCACTATTGCTGCCACAGAAGTGCTGGCTAAGCATGACGAAGAGTACATGCCACCTGAAGTAGCAGAGGCATTAAAGGGTATCCGTCATGTGCCTCCGTCAAAACAAGACTTTCCCGCTGCAAGCAGCGAGACGAATAGCAGCAGTACAGAAGGGCGCTACTAATGATTGCTGAAGCCGGTCAGCTGGCGCTGACATTTGCTTTTGCGCTGGCTCTGTTGCTGGCGCTGGTGCCTTTGTATGGCAGTTTTGTTGCCAATCAGCGCATGTTGCTGCTGGCCAAACCGTTGGCATTCGGACAGTTTATCTTTTGTTTGCTGGCAATGTCGGCACTCATTTACGCCTTTCGCACCAGCGACTTTACCGTCATTAACGTGGCACAAAACTCCAGCTCTACCTTACCCTGGTATTATCAAATTACCGCCAGCTTTGGCTCGCATGAAGGTTCAATGTTGTTATGGGTGCTGATGCTGGCGGGCTGGACAGCCCTGGTGGCGCAATACTCTAAAGCACTGCCATTACTGCTGCAGGGCCGTATTCTGGGTATTTTGGGCATTATTTGCGTTGGCTTTGTCGCCTTCTCGCTGTTTATGTCTAACCCGTTTGAGCGCAGCCTGCCATTCTTCCCCGTTGAAGGGCGTGATTTAAACCCTTTGCTACAAGACTTTGGCATGATAATGCACCCGCCCACGCTGTATATGGGCTATGTCGGTTTTGCCGTGGCCTTTGCCTTTGCGCTGGCGGCGTTGATCAGCGGCCGCTTTGACAGTGTCTGGGCGCGCTGGGTTCGGCCTTGGGCGCTGTCTGCCTGGCTGTTCTTAACCCTGGGCATTATGCTGGGCAGCTGGTGGGCCTACAAAGAACTTGGCTGGGGTGGCTGGTGGTTCTGGGACCCGGTGGAAAATGCCTCCTTTATGCCCTGGCTGGCCGGCACGGCACTTATTCATAGCTTAGCGGTAACAGAGAAGCGCGGCACTTTTAAAAGCTGGACGGTGCTGTTGGCACTGGCGGCCTTTGCCCTGAGTTTAGTGGGGGCTTTTTTAGTGCGCTCCGGTGTGCTGGTGTCGGTACACTCTTTTGCCACCGATCCGGGCCGCGGCATGTATTTATTGGTGTTTTTACTGCTGGTAGTCGGCGGCTCCTTGTTGTTGTACGGCAGCCGGATGAACTCGGTACGCTCGCAGGCGCGCTATCAGCTGTTCTCGCGTGAAATGATGCTGTGGGGCAACAACGTATTTTTGTTAACGGCCTGTTTGATTGTCTTTTTGGGCACGCTGTTTCCGTTGTTTCATAAAGAGTTGGGCCTGGGGTCTATCTCGATTGGCGAGCCGTTTTTTAACCAGATGTTTTACTACCTGACCATTCCGTTTGCGCTCATGTTGGGCTTAGGCCCCTGGGTGCGCTGGAAGCAGCAACAGGTTGTGCCGCTGATTAAACCGCTTGGCCTGGTAGCCATTGCAACACTGATGTTGGCCTTGGGCACCCTTGCGCTTATGCAAAGTGTACAAGCCAATTTAGCCCTGCTCGGCTTGTTGCTGGGAGCCTGGGTGGGCGTCTCTGCTCTGGCTGAAGTCATGCTGCGCCTAAAGCAGTTTGGCTCAGTAACGGCCGGAATTGGTAAGCTTAACGCCAGCCATTATGGTATGACACTGGCGCATATCGGTTTTGCTGTACTGGTGATAGGCGTTGCAATGACCAAAACCTACACCGTAGAGCGTGATGTGCGCATGCAGGCCGGCGATACGGTAACAGTCTCAGGCTATGATTTTACCTTGCAGGAAGTGTATGCGCTTAATGGCCCCAACTATGGCGGCGAAGCGGCAGAGCTCGATGTGCATAAAGACGGTAACTTTGTCACGCATTTACACGCCGAAAAACGCTTTTACCGTATTCAAAGCACCATCATGACCGAAGCCGCTATTCATGCCCGTTTAAGTCGTGACCTTTTTGTCTCACTGGGCGAAGCACTGCCTGGTGATGCCTGGGCGCTGCGTATTCATGTAAAACCCTTTGTCCGCTGGATTTGGCTCGGTGGCTTGTTGATGTCTCTGGGCGCGCTGGTGGCGTTATGTGACAAAAAATACCGGCGTAAACTTACCGGTCACGGAGAAGCGCATGCGTAAGGTATTATTTTATGCGCCACTGTTGGCCTTTCTGGCATTGGCGCTGTTTTTACTCAGTGGTTTGTTTTCTGATCCACGTGAGCGCGCTTCGGCCATTGTTGATAAGCCGCTGCCAGAATTTGCGCTGGCCGATTTAATGCAGCCAGACAAAATCTGGACCGCTGAGGCATTAAAAGGCGAAACATTTTTATTGAATGTCTGGGGCGTCTGGTGCCCCACCTGTAATGCTGAACTGGATTACTTAACGGAGCTGCGTGAACAGGGCGTGAAAATTGTTGGCCTGTATTACGAACTGCCACGCGATCCGGCATTTGATGCGCCCTTTGATTTGAGCGTGCTGCAGCGCGAAGTCAGCGAAAAATTACAGCAAAACGGTAACCCTTATCAGTTTAATATCCTCGATTTAGACCGCAGCCTGTCGTTGGATTTAGGCGTAAGCGGCGCACCGGAAACCTTTATTATTGACGCCAGCGGCACCGTACGGGCGCATCACATCGGTGATATTAACCCTCAGGTGTGGCGCGCTAAGCTGGCACCCTTGTACCAGCAGTGGAGTCAGCCATGAGAATCACGGTTATCATGCTGTTTGTTAGCTTTTGCACATTGGCGCAAGACATACGCCCGTTTGACAACGAGCAGCAGCGCCAGTTATTTAACCAGCTCACCGAAGAGCTGCGCTGCCCGCAATGTCAAAACCAGAATATCGCTGACTCTAATGCCATAGTCGCAGTAGATATGCGTGAGAAAACGTATCAATTGGTGCGCGAAGGCAAAGACCGTGCTCAGGTACTGGATTATATGATTGGCCGCTATGGCGACTTTGTGCACTATCAGCCGCCGGTTAACCGTTTCACGCTGTGGTTGTGGCTGGCGCCACTGTTAATGTTGGTGCTGTTGTTGGCGGTAGGAGCTTATCGCCGTGCCAGCAAAAACAACGATGACGAACTGGCAGCCAATACACCGTCAGCTTCAGAGTTAGATACCTTGATTGATCGTTACCGGAGTAAAAAACCATGATGGCGCCGTTGTTGTTAACTGCCCTGGCGATGTTGCTTGTTACGGCGCTGTGTTTGTTCTGGCCCAGGCGTGCATACAAGCAACACACGCAAACGCCGGCGCAATTATTTGAAGAACGCCTGCAACTGCTGGCGCTGGCGCGTGATAGTGGCGAGTTGGCAGAGCAGGATTTTGACGCGGCTGCACAAGAGCTGAAAACACAGTTTTTATCGCAGCAACAACAAGCGCAGTTAAGTCAACCCGGTACAGGTTGGCGTTTACCGCTGGCGTTATTGCTGGTGGTGACATTGTTAGTCGGTGGTATTTATGCCGTGACAGGCCACTACCGGCAGCTTGATGATTGGCAGCAGGCGCAGCAGCAGTTACAGCAGTTTGGCGAGCGGGCGCTATTGGGGCAGGGTGAGCCGTTATCTGAGCAGGAAATGGAGCTGTTTGCGCTGGGGCTGCGCACCCGGCTGGCTAATGAAGGTGATGACGCTGTCGCCTGGATGTTGCTTGGACGTATTCGTCTGTCGCAGGGTGCGGCAGAGCAAGCGGTAGCCGCTTTTGAGCGCGCGCTTAAGCTGTCGCCCGAGCGGGTACCACTACTGCTAAGCTATGCCCAGGCGCTGATTTTACTCGGTGATGATAACAGCCTGGCACGCGCTGGTCGTGCGGTTGCTCAGGTGTTAACGCGCGAGGCCAGCAACACTGATGCGCTGTCACTAATGGCACTTATCGCTTACGAAAAGGGCGATATGGCCGAGGCTACCAGTGCCTGGCAGTTACTATTAAAACAGTTACCAAAAGAAGATCCGCGTTACGCGGCGGTGCAGCAGCGCTTAACCGAGCTGGGTGTTGATATTCAAGCCCCAGGGCGGCAGATCACGGTAAACCTGTTTGTCGACCCAAAATTAAAGCAAGCCAACCCGGATGCCAGCCTGTTTTTATTTGCCCGTGCTACAGAAGGCCCCGGTTTGCCATTGGCAGTGCAGCGCATTCCCCTGCCTGAAGGACAGCTGCAACTGGTGTTAAACGAGCAAATGGCAATGCAAAGCCAGTGGACGCTGGCCAGCGCCGATAAGGTGCAGGTGGTGGCGCGATTGTCACAAAGTGGCACAGTAGAGCTGCGCCCCGGTGATATTCAGGTAGAATCCGGTGTGCTGGATCTTACTGCTAATGTCCTGACTATTTCTTTAACCCTGGAACCCTGATATGGCTGATCCTTTACTGTTGCGCTGTGTGCTGGTTAGCACAGCCTTACTACTGTCGGCCTGCGCGTCAAAACCGGCACCGGATGCGCAGATCCAAAACCAGACTCAACATCAAAGCCCTGCTGTCTATACCGACAGCCGCGATCCGCTGGAAACCATCAACCGGCCGTTGTGGGACTTTAACTACGATATTCTGGATAAATACCTGTTGCGCCCCGCCACTGTGGGGTATATGACAGTGGTACCCAAACCGGCGCGCAAAGGTCTGGTAAATGTGACGGACAACCTCAGTGAGCCGGCCAGTTTTGTCAATGGCGCCTTGCAAGCGAAACCCGACCGCGCTGCTATCAGTGCCGGCCGCTTTCTGGTGAACAGCACGCTGGGTTTGTTTGGTTTGTTTGACGTGGCCAGCGCTATCGGTCTGCAAGAGCAAGATGAAGATTTCAATCAAACGTTGGCGGTATGGGGGGTAGGTGATGGTGCTTACCTGATGTTACCCGCACTTGGGCCGACTACAGTGCGCGGGACTGCCGGTGGCGTAGTGGATAACCTATATTTTCCGTTGGGACTACTCAATACACCCTTATCAATTACCCGTGCACTGATAGGTGCACTGGATAGCCGCGAACAGTTAATGTCGATGGAAAGCTTACTGGAAGAATCCCTAGACCCTTATGCCTTTGTTAAAGAGTCTTACTTTCAGCGCCAGGAGTTTGAAATATACGATGGCAATCCACCTAAGCCAGAAGAGCCAGAGGTGGACGAAAGTGTCTTTGACGATCTGCTAGATGATCTGGAATAGCGCCTAGCGCTTAAAGCCAATACGAAAGCCCCCCCAGTGCCGGCCGTCAACATAGATCGGCACTGACAGGTCATGCAAAATTTCACCGGTATCACGCTTATAGGTTTGCAACAACATGCTCTGAGTATGGCTGCCGCAGCGGCTACCGGTGCGATCGCTAAAAATGCGCTTACTGCGATTTTGCAGTAAATCCTTGTCGTAATTACCCGTCAGCGGCTGGCTGAATTTATTATTGTGGGTTGGCGCATAGCCTTTGCGATCGACGGTAATGGCGTACTGCACCTGTTTATGCCGGGCTAAAATAGGCTCCTGAATAGCAGGCAAACACTGGTCGGTAAAACGATCATAAGCGGTGTGGTATTTCACCGGGTTAGTGCCGCTAATTTGCTCATAGCGTTCTGCGAAAAGCGCATCCTTATTAAGCTTACCCTGCGCAATAGCATCGCTAAATACCTGACCAATTTTAGTTGCAGCTTGCTCGGCTTCAGCCAAAATAGCGCTGTAGAAACTATGATCGCTAAGACTGTTCAGTTCGCGGTAAATACTTTCAGTCTCTTCTGACAAACCAATAGCCTGCCCTGCGACCGAGCTGCCTTTCTGGCTAATGTTGGCAAGCGTCTTACTAATGCTGTCAACCGATTGCGCCAGGGCAATACTGGTTTGGTTTAGCTCACTACTGGCTTGCTCTATCTGGGCGAAGGTGCCAGACGCTTCGGCAATTTGCTGGTTTATTGCGGCAAAGCCCGCTGCAACCTGGCTTAGTTCCTGTTGCACCTGGGCGCCACCTTGCTCCAGTTGCTGCATTTGCTCAGCGGTGTGCTGGCTTTGCTGGCGAATATCGCCCAGCATCTTAGCAATATCTTGAGTGGCGCCGGCGGTTTTGCCGGCCAGCGTGCGCACTTCGTCGGCTACCACGGCAAAACCACGGCCTTGTTCGCCAGCACGAGCCGCTTCAATAGCGGCGTTTAATGCCAGCAGGTTGGTTTGCTCGGCTACGGTATTAATCACATCAGTAATACGCTGAATATTTTCGCTGCTGCTACGTAACTGCTGTAAGTCGGCGGCAGCCTGGCTTACCGCCTGCACCAGACTGTTAATGCTCTCTACCGCCGTCTGCAGCCTGGCGTCGGCGTCATCCGATGCACCGGCAGTTTGCTGCAAGGTGGCGCCGATAGACTGCAACGAATGGCTAAGCTCTGTGCTGGTGCTGGCCAGCGTATTGCTGACATCGGCTATTTTGCCGCTGTCTTCACTGCTATGGCCGATATCTTTCATCAGGCTGTCGATATAAAACGACACTTCAGCGGCGCCTATTGCCATTTTTGACGTGGCGCCGGTAATGTTATCGGCGGTGGCAGCCAGCTGCTCTTTTAGCGTGTTATCGTTAACAACCGGTGCAGGCTTTGGCCAGTACAAATAAACCACTAAGATTACAGCACCCGCCGATAAGGCCCAGATCATGCCGCCCACAAAGAACAGCACCGCCTGCAGCACAATAAATACAGCAACCAGTGCTGCTGGCCGAAAAGTGTGGTTAAGCATAAATTCCTCTTTTTTACAACAATGTGCAAACAAGTAACACTATAGCGAACTTTGCAGTTTTCGCAGTTATTCGTCTTAAGTCAATTAGCCAAAACTAAAACAAGACCAAAGTCTTAGTGATATATTTGACCTTGAAAATCAGGTAAAAAAGTTTAACCCCTTTGCCGGCGCTGGTGCGTCTAATTACTGCAACCAGCTAAATTACATTAAGGGGACTGTATGATAACCACCGTTAATCAACTTCAGCCGACACCACCGCAGCTTCGTTATATCAGCGCAACGGTAATGGCGCTGCTGGTTACCTTCGCTTTATTTGCAGCGATGCAGCAGCTGATTAAAACCCGAGCAGTAGCGCGTGTCGAACCTGCGGCGCACAATCCGGTAGAGCTGTATAACCCGCCAAACGAAACAGAACCGATTAATCGCCAACCGCCCCCGGTAATGACGCCGCCGCAGCCGTTACCCAAAATGCAACCTATAGTGGACCCAACGCCCAATATTACGCCTGGTCCGATAACACTGACGAAAGTAGAGATACCAACACAGGGTGGGCCTAATCACAGTTGGACCCAAGCCGATCGCGGTGCCACCCCTTTGGTGCGTGTAGAGCCGCGTTACCCAACCGAGGCGGCGCGTGATGGTATCAGTGGTTGGGTACAACTGGCCTTTACCATTGACACCACCGGCGCGGTTATCGATGTACGTGTTATTGCAGCAGAGCCAGCCAGGGTATTTGAGCGCGAGGCAATAAGAGCGCTGCGCCGCTGGAAATATCAACCCAAGGTGGTGGAGGGTGTTGCGGTTTTGCAACCCAATATGCAAGTACAGCTCGATTTTAACCTGCAGGCAGACTAGGCTCAGGTTATGGGGTAAGCACAAGGAGCAGTCGCATGGCATTATCCTTTTTACTTAATCAGTTTGGTTACACCGAGCACAGTAGCGAAAAACTGTATGCGCTGTACTGTGACACCGCGGATCCTGCTTATTTACAGCAGCTTATTGCTCGCTATGGTGATGCCCTGTACTACTTTTTGCTGCGCCAGACCGATGCAGCGCTGGCTGACGATATCAGCCAGCAATGCTGGTTAAAGCTGCTGGAGCAGCCGGGTAATTTTGCCAGCCGCAGTAGTTTTAAAACCTGGTTGTTTACGCTGGCGCGTCACTGCCTGATTGATGAGTTGCGCCGGCAAAAGTGCGGTGTTAGCGATGATGTTATCGATGTCATGCTGGTGGGAGAAACCTGTCCGCTTGCGCGGTTGCAACAGCATCAGCAGCAGCGGCAAGTCAAATTGCAGTTAGACCAACTGCCTTTTTTGCAGCGCGAGGCGCTGATGCTGCAGCTGGAGGGCTTTTCTTTGGCACAAATCAGCCAAATCACTCAGCAGGGCGAAGAAACGGTAAAAAGCCGGCTGCGTTATGCCCGTCAACAGCTACATAGGTTAAGCGGAGAGCATGATGAATAAGCCGGACCCGTTTGAACAACACCTTAAGCAGCAGTTTCAGCATGACAAAGCCTGTCATCCACTGCCGCGGCCTATCGTTAACCGGGTGCTGGCTGAGGCGCGTCGTCAGCAACAGCGTAAAGGCCTTAAGCGTATCGGCTGGCCGCAGCTTTGGCGTAATACCCAACTGGCACTCAGTTGTGCCTTACTTGTGCTACTGGGTTACTTTCTGTTGCCTGTGGCACAACAGCCAAAGTGGCATTATCAAATAAGCTACGCTCAGGATGCGCAGTATCGTCAAATACAGCATCATACTGCCGGCAGTGCACCGGGCAACGCCACAGCCCTGGCGCAAGCACAGCAGCAATACCGCGAGGCCGGGGCAAACAGCAACGCTTTTTACGCCCAAACCGGACTGCTGAGACAAGAGCAGCAACAGTGGCATATTCAGATCTGTGATGAGCTGCTCTTGACCATCGACAAACAGCTGCTCAGTCAAATTGATCTAACTATTGACCGCAGTGCATTAACGCCGCAATGGGTTGAGTTTACGCTGAGCTCTGATGGCACACTGCTTGCTATAAAGCCGGCGCAGCAGGCGCTGCAATGCCCACACAGCTAAACAACCGCCCTGTAATCGCTGTAAAAAAGCATTGCACCTTTTGCCTTTGGCTGGCGTACTATTAACCAATGCAAATAGCAGCTGTGGAGCTTCGTTATGCTAAAACCGGTAGTAATATCCTTATGTGCGCTTCTGGCAACAGTGGCAACAGCAGCAGAGCGCGACTCAGCGGGCGCACCCAACCGGCTCATTATTACGTTGGAGCAGGGCATATCGGCACAGGCAATACAGCACGATTTGCACCGACTATCAGCAGTGAGCACTGGCAGCGATAGCCCTGCTGACAAGGTTAATAACCCGCGTGCGGTTAAGCGGTTTACTCATCTGCCGCAACTTGCCCTGGTCACATTAACGCCCGGCGCCAATATGGCCGACGCGATTGCGCAATACGCCAAGCTTCCCGGGGTAAAAGCCGTCGAGCCTGATTATCGGCTGCGCACCACTCAGAGCAGTAATGATCCGTTGTTTAACCAGCAGTGGCATTTGCAAAACAGTCCGGGTATTAATGCGCAAGCCGCCTGGGATAGCACTACCGGCGATGCCCAGGTCATAGTGGCGGTAATCGATACCGGAGTCGATTACATGCATCCGGATCTGAGCGCCAATATGTGGCAGAACACAGCGGAAATTCCCGGTGATGGTATCGATAACGACGGCAATGGCTATATTGATGATATTTACGGCATTAATCCTGCTGATGATAACGTTGACCCGATGGACGAGGATGGCCACGGCACCTTAGTTGCCGGCATTATTGGTGCAGTGGGTGACAATAGCACCGGGGTTGCCGGCGTCAACTGGTCAGTGAGTTTGTTACCTTGTCGGTTTATGGACGTTAACGGCGAGGGTTTTATTAGTGATGCCATCGCCTGCCTGGATTACATACTGGCGCTGAAACAGCGCGGCGAAAATATTGTTTCCACCAACAACTCCTGGGGCGGGCCACAGTTTTCTCAGGCACTGTACAATGCGGTAGAAGCACATTATGACGCCGGCATTTTGTTTGTTGCCAGCGCCGGTAACGACAATACCCAGGCGCCGTTTTATCCGGCTGCATTCGACTTACCCAACGTTATCAGCGTGAGTGCGCATAGTGACGATGGCAGTAAAGCAGATTTTGCTAATTTTGGTCGCAACTGGGTCGATTTATCCGCACCGGGCGTCGGCATTTACACCACAGATCTGGATAATCAGTACAGTTTGGCATCCGGCACCTCTATGGCGGCACCTGTGGTAACGGGCGTTGCTGCGTTGCTAAAAGCTGCTGAGCCCGGCCTGAACGCCAGTCAATTGCGTGGTCGGTTGTTAGTGTCCGGCGTGGCGGCAACCGATGCGACCTTACTTAATCAAACCGCCACCGGGCAGTTGCTGCTGGCCAGCGGTGCAGATCAAAGTGGGGCGTTAGAGTGCGCAGATAAGCAGCTTAGCCGCCGGTTGTTACCCCTTACCGATACGGTCTTTCTCAGTGCCGGTGATACCTTATCTATCGAAGTGTTAAGTCTGGACTGTGGCGGCAACAGCATCAACACCACAGTCAGCATTGTGCAGAACGGCGCGCCGGGCGGTGCAGTCGCCCTGAATGACAACGCGCAGCAGCAGGACAAGTTTGCCAACGATGGTATTTACAGCGGTAGCTTTACCTTTGATGGTACTGCCACTGAGCTGCAATTTGCTGATGGCTCAGTGCAGGTGCTACTGCGTGACGATAACTTTTGTGCCGCGAACAATGTCAGCGAAATCCCTTTGGCCGAATGTGAGGCGCTGGTACAGCTGTATTACGATACCGGCGGGCAAAGCTGGTTAAATAGCACTAACTGGCTACAAAACAATACGCCGTGTAACTGGTTTGGCGTAGCGTGCAGCAGTGGCCGGGTGGCAAGTTTAAATCTGTCAGACAACGGCCTGGTAGGTCAGCTGCCCACGAATTTTAATCAATTATCGGCACTAACTGAGCTTGACGTCAGTTTTAATGCGCTGCAGGGTAACTTCCCCGCGGCTATTTTGCAGCTGACGCAGCTTAGCCGGTTACAACTATGGAATAATGCTTTTGAAGGCAGTATTCCGTTAGGCCTTGCTAACTTAACGGCCCTGACCGAGCTCGACTTATCCTTTAACCGCTTTAACGGCAGTTTACCCTCTGGTCTTGGCAATTTGCCGCTATTGCGCGAGCTGTTTGTGGAAAACAATTATTTAAGCGGTACTGTGCCCTCTACGTTGGGTCAGCTTAGTCAGCTACAAATATTGTGGCTGGAAAATAATGACTTCAGTGGCACCTTGCCGACAACGCTGACCAATTTGAACCAGCTGCGCGCTTTTAGTTTCGCCGGTACTGAGCTGTGTGCACCGGCAACGGCTGATTTTGGCAACTGGCTGGCACAAATAGAGCAGCTGTTTATTAACACCGATTGTGCCAATACGGCGCCACAAGTGTCGGCCGGCAGTGCACAAACCGTGAGCAGTGGCAGTGTGGTCACGCTTTCGGGCAGTGCCAGCGACAGCGACTTTAATGTGCTCAGCTATCAATGGCAGCAGCTATCCGGCCCATCGGTTAGCCTGAACCAGGCCGATTCGCTCACCAGCAATTTTACTGCGCCAGCAGTAACAAGTAGCACCAGTTTGCGCTTTCGCTTAACGGTGGACGATGGTATTGCCCAAAGCAGTGCTGAAGTCACTATCACCGTGCAGCCCGCGTCGGGAGGCGGCAGCGGTGGTGGCGGTAGCTCCGGTGGAGGTGAGTCTGGTGGTGGCAGTTTAGGCGTTATCAGCCTGTTGTTACTGGGGCTAATATTGCTAACAAGGCTTGGCAACAAGGGCCTGACTGCCTACAATGCCAGGCCGGTTGCAGCGCTAGCAACGACAAAACACGGATAACTACACAGTGTGAAACAGTTTTTTTATGCCGTAGCAGGCTGTTTACTCTTAACCAAACCCGTGCTGGCCAGCAGCGAGGTAACCCCGCAATTGTTGGCACCACTGGTGGCTGATTTTGATCAGTATTACGCCGCCAAACTGGCAGAGCACGATATTCCCGGTGCTGCTTATGCCATAGTGCACGGCAATAAAATTATAGCTACCGCGGGTTTTGGTGTGCGTCAGCGCGGTGGCAAAGAGCCGGTTGATCCCTACACCGTATTTCGTATTGCTTCGGTGTCAAAAACCTTTGCCGGTGGTCTAAGTAGCATGCTCGAAGCTGAAGGCCACTTCAGCTGGGACGATAAGCTGGTGCAGTATCTGCCGGGCTTTTCGTTTAAAAGCAAAAAATATAATCAACAACTTAAACTTAAGCATTTGCTGTCACAAAGCACCGGTGTAATGGCAAACGCTTACGATAACCTGATTGAAGCCAATGTACCGCTGGAACGGATCCTGGCGCAGTTTAATAAAATTGACCCACTGTGCGCTCCGGGTAAGTGCTACGGTTATCAAAATGTGCTGTTTAGTTTAATTGAACCGGTAATGCAGCAGGCTACCGGAAAAACCTATGCGCAGCTGTTGCAAGAGCGTATTTTTACCCCATTGCAGTTGCCCACCGCCTCGGTTGGACTGGATGGCTTTTTCGCTACCGCAAACCGGGCGATGCCCCATGTAAGAGCCCGGGGTAAATGGCATGAAACCAAGGTAGCTGAAAGCTATTATCGTTTTGCCCCGGCTGCGGGGGTTAATGCCAGTGCCATAGACTTAGGCTACTGGCTCATTGCCCACCTGGGACATAACCCGCAAGTGATGCCTGACCAGTTGTTGGCCACCATTAGCAGTAAACGGATAAAAACCCGGCGTGACTTGCGCCGGCGGGAGTGGCGCCGCTACCTCACCGACGCGCACTATGCGCTGGGCTGGCGCGTATATCAGTTTGGCCAGGACACCCTGATGTACCACGGTGGCTGGGTACAGGGCTACCGCGCTGAGATTGCTTACTCTCGCGAGCATCAGTTAGGGCTGGTTATGTTGATGAACGCCGAGTCTAACGTGATTAATGAAATGGGCACCTACTTTTGGTCAGGCATGCTCACCGCCATCCATCAACAGCGACAGGAAGCCAAAGCGCTGGCAGAGTGAATACGTATTCAACTTGTTCGTTCCCCAAATAACAGCTATTAATCTTAATCGATAAAGATTAAAACTACAGTAACGGCAACAGGGGGGGATAACAATGAATATGACATCAACGAATAAACAATACTTGCGACAGTTGGCTTTGCTGGCTGTGGCATTGGGTTTGCTGGCCGCTTGTGGCCAGGCAACAAACAATAACGTCACCACACAAGCCACAGCGGGCAGCGCAGTAGCAGATCCCTACCAGCCACAGCCCTACGTTAAGGTTAAGCACCCCGAGTGGAGCAAAAACGCGGTTATTTACCAGATAAACACCCGCCAGTTTACCCCGGAAGGCACCTTTGCCGCCGCGCAGCAACAGCTGCCACGCTTAAAAGCGCTCGGCGTTGATATTCTCTGGCTGATGCCTATTCAGCCCATTGGTGAGGTCAATCGTAAAGGCAGTCTGGGCAGCCCTTATTCGGTGAAAGACTATTACGGCGTTAACCCCGAGTTTGGCACGCTGGATGATATTAAAGCCTTTATCCGCGCGGCGCATGCGCAGGGGATGTATGTAATTCTGGACTGGGTGGCAAACCACAGCGCCTGGGATAACCATTTAGTCACCGAGCAGCCAGACTGGTATATCCGTGACTGGAAAGGTGATTTTCGCCCTACACCCTGGTGGGATTGGAGCGATATTATCGAGCTGGATTATGACAAGCCCGGCCTGCGTAAATACATTACAGAGGCGATGAAGTACTGGGTAAAAGAGGTGGGTTTTGATGGTTTTCGTGCCGACGTTGCCGGCTTTGTGCCACTGGACTTCTGGCAACAGGTTCGCAAAGAGCTTGATGAGATAAAGCCGGTGTTTATGCTGGCTGAATTTGAAGGCCGGGACTTTCACGCTGAAGCTTTTGATATGACCTATGCCTGGACCTGGCATCAGGCGGTACACGCCATCGCGAGTGGCCATGCTGACGTCAATAAACTCTATGTATATTACTCGTGGAATGAAAAATACTACCCGCAAAACATTATGCGTATGCTGGGCGTAAGTAACCATGACCAAAATGCCTGGGAGGGCACTGAGTTTGAAATGTTTGGTGATGCTTTGCCGGCGGTCATTGCACTGTCTGTGGTCAGTGAGGGCATGCCAATGATCTACAACGGTCAGGAAGTTGGTAACCCGCGCCGGCTGGCGTTTTTCGAGCGCGACCCCATTACCTGGCATGATGAAAACGGCGACTTTATTCAGCACGAAAATGGCAAACTGTATCAGCGACTGTTCGCGCTGAAAAAAGCCAATACAGCGCTGTGGAATGCGGATTGGGGCGCCCGGATGATCCCAGTGCATAACAGCCAGGCGGCACAGGTGCTGAGTTTTGTCCGGCAAAACGACAAGGACAAAGTGTTTGCCGTATTTAACTTTAGCGACAGTGAACAACAGGTGAGCTTTAAGGCGCATCTGCATCATGGTAAGTACACAGAGTACCTAAGTGCAGAAACCGCCGAATTTGGCACCGACACCCGCCTGACTTTACCTGCCTGGGGCTACCGGATTTACGTCAAAAATTAAAGGTTAAGTTTTAACGGGCGCAGCAATGCGCCCCCTCTCTACAAACTCAACACTAACAACGCAACCCTCATTCAGCTGCGCTGATACAGATCCAGTAAAAAATCCACGCTGATGGCCGGCAGACCGTCAGCAAACTGTTGTTTTTGTGCGGCGGTAAACTTCCACGCCAGTGGCACCATTTGCACTAACGCCAGCACATCTTCGCTGCGGTTAAAGTTAATCTCAAAGGTAAGGCGCTGGCGCTTCTGGTGTGCAAAACCCTCCAGGCTGGCAATAGTATCGTCATGTAGTCGCACCTGTTCATACACCGCTTGCTTAATTTGTACTAAATGCGCAGGGCCCGGCGTTACGGTAAGCAAATGGCCAACAGGGCTTAACAGCCGTTGCAGCTCTTCAACTTTAGACGGGGCATAAATACGCACTATGGCATCAAAGCTGTTAGCGGCAAAAGGCAGCTGATAAGCGCTGGCCACACTAAAGGCAATATTGGGCTGGGCTTTAGCAGCAAATTTTATCGCGCTTTTGGAGATATCCACTCCCCACACCGCCGTGTTGGCCAGTTGCTGTTTAATAATGCCGGTGTAATAACCCTCGCCGCAGCCTAAATCCAGTAAGCGTTGTGGCGCAACTTCAGCTAGCGTTGTTGCCACTGCCTGCGCCAAAGGTGCATACCAGCCAGCGTGCAAAAATTGCCGCCGCGCCTGCATCATCTCTTTGTTGTCGCCGGGGTCTTTAGAGTTTTTTTGTTGTACCGGTAACAGGTTAACATAGCCTTCGCGCGCCACATCAAAGCTGTGGCGGTTTTGGCATTGGTACTGTTTTGCATTTAGGGTTAGCGGTTGCTGGCAAAGCGGGCACAGGTACATAGCGGTGTCTATCTGAAAAATTGGCGCTCAGTGTAGCAGCACAGCAGTGTTTTGGCCAAAGCCTTGCTATACTGGCGGGCAAAATTAAAAGTCAGGATTAATAGGTAGTTGAAACGCTGGCCTTGCGTTACAACGCTGCAGTGCTCGCCGGAGCAACTCGCTCGCACAAGGCTCGCTCAGACACTCTCCGGCTGTGCGCTGCAGGTTCTAACCGGCCAGCTGCGCTTGCTGAATCACTCAGCCTGCGAGTATTTACAGATAATACGGAGCAACAATGCAAGATTTAGAATTATGGACGCTGGACGAGTTATGTGACCACGCCTTTGATATTTTTGAAGAGCTGGCCAGCGAAAACCTGTCAGCAGAAGACTACGCACAGTACCAACAACATTATGAAAGCCGTGGTTATGTCGACCTGGCTATTCCTGGTGAAGACTGGGTAGAGATCATGATGCAAGACCTCGAGCCCGAGCTGCACTATGAAGCACAAATTGGCCTGACCGGCGAAAATGGCGAGCCAGACAAAGTGCTGGCGCGTATATTACTCAGCCGCGAAAAACACGAATCACTCTGTCATGCCCAGTGGCGAAGCCACTAAAATAGACAGAAAGTGGCGTAGCCACTAGATTAAACTGAAGGTGGCATAGCCACTGAGTCAGTAAAGAGTGGCGTAGCCAGTGGACTAAATAAAAAAGGGTCTGCAAGCAGACCCTTTTTCGTTAGTGCACGCCGTGCATGCGCTTTTTCAGCCAGGGGCTAATCAGCAGCATAAACACACCCACACCCACACCAAAATACATTAGGAAGCTAAACAACTCGGTGTAAGCATTTAACGCCTGGCTGACATCGGCCACTTCACCGGCATCGGTTTCAATTGCCGCCAGTTTTGCCAATTGTGTCGCCAGAAGTTCGGAGTAAGCGGTCGCCAAAAACCAGGCGCCCATCATCACACCTACTACTTTATGCACGGCTAACTTGGTAACGGCCGACAGACCAACCGGCGATAGACACAGCTCACCCATGGTGTGCAGCATGTACGCCAATATTAGCCACCAGGCGGCGACTAAGCCGGCCTCGTTCGGATGCTGCGCACCATACACCAGGGCGCCAAAGCCTAAACCAGCCTGAATAATGCCTAAAGCAAATTTAACCGGAGTGCTGGGTTCTAAGCCTTTTTTCGCCAGGAAAATCCACAGCATGGCAAAAATAGGTGCCAGGGTAATAATAAAGAACGCATTTAGCGAGCCAAACTGGCCAGCGGTAGCGTCATAACCCAACACGTTACGGTCAAGAACCCGGTCAGCATACAAGGTCATTGATGACGCGCTTTGCTCAAACAAGGCCCAGAACACCACAGTAGAGAAGGTGAGCACAATCAGTACCAGCATGCGGTCACGTTCCACCTTGTTACACTGGGTGACCATAAACCAGATTATGCCGACTAGCACCACCAGCGATAACCCTAGCAGCGTGTTATGCACGATAGGGTTGTACTGCACTAACTGCCACACCACAAACAGCGCAGGAATAGTCGCCAGATAAATTAGCCACTCTTTATTAATGCCGGCGAATACTTTTTCTTTTAACAGCGCTGGGTTTGCTGGCTCAGCATAACCAAACAGGTATTTTTGCCCGGTTAAAAACACAATTAAGCCCAGCACCATACCAATACCGGCTAAGCCAAAGCCGTAGCCCCAACCATAGGTTTCACCCAGGTAGGTTACGGTAATAGTGGCAATAAAAGAGCCCAGGTTAATGCCCATGTAAAAGATGGTAAAACCCGAATCGCGTCGTGCGTCTTCTTTACCGTATAACTGACCAACAATGGTCGAGATATTTGGCTTTAAAAAGCCCACGCCCATAATGATCAGCGCCAGCGAGAAGTAAAACACCTGAATCGCGCCGGTATCCTGCACCACCACACCGTTTTCGACATAGGCCTGAAAGCCTTCATAGGCTAACCCTAGGTGGCCCAAACACAGCAAAATGGCACCAAAGGTCACCGCCTTACGCATGCCCAGGTAACGGTCGGCCAGCATGCCACCAATCACGGGCATCGCGTAAACTAAACCGGCATAACTGCCCAGTACGTCTAAACCGCCGGCATCGCTGAATAAGTGATACTTTGTTAAATACAACAACAGCAGGTATTTCATGCCGTAAAAAGAAAAGCGCTCCCACATTTCAGTGAGAAAGCAGACATAAAGCCCGACCGGATGGCCGAGAAATTGCGGCTGATTGGCCAGCGTCTGCTCAGCGTTAGTAGAATCTGTCATCGTAACCCCAGAGTTAATAGACTTAATTATTAGAATTATTGGCTTCGTAACAAAGCAGAAGCTGTCAGGGATTATGCAGATGTCGGCCGGTGTTGTCATCACCGGCCCTTATAAGATCAGATAAAAAGCGCCAATTTACCGGTTCAACTCCCGGCACTTGCGGCAAACAACACTAAGATGGGAACAGTTGCGCCCGAAGCCGCGCCATATCTTTACGACACAGTGCAAAGGTAATAGGCCGGGTAATCATGGGGTAAGCCACCACCAGCAATAGTGCATAACCGGCAATGGCCCAGCCGTCGGCGCGCGCAATTAACATAAACAGCGGAAACAGCACCAACAACTTAATAATATTAAGCGTAATTTTAGTCGGCACCGGCAAGTTGTCAGACGCTTTGCGGATCACCGCCATGCGCTGAGCAAAATTTAGCCCGTTAAGTTCAGGGATACTTTGGCTATTAAAATACAGCATGGTTAATTCCTCTTGATCAGGCGCTAGTTTAGCGGCTTGAGCTATCGCTTTAAAAGGGCTTTTGGTAAGCTTTACGCCATAAGTGGAATAAGGATCTGTGATGATTAAAGTTCTTAGTGTGTTTGGCACCCGGCCTGAAGCCATCAAAATGGCGCCGCTGGTAAATTTGCTTAAGCAGCAAAGTGATATCGACAGCCGGGTCTGTGTTACCGGTCAGCACAGAGAAATGCTCGACCAGGTATTGCAGCTGTTTGCCATTAAACCTGAGTACGATCTGGCGATTATGAAAGCCGGTCAGGATCTGTATGACGTAACCACCAGTATTTTGCTGAATATTAAGCCGGTGCTACGCGACTTTAAACCCGACGTGGTATTAGTGCACGGCGACACCAGCACCACCTTTGCTGCCGCACTGGCCTGCTACTACGAAAAAATTGCCGTTGGCCATGTTGAGGCCGGCCTGCGTACTGGTAATATTTACAGCCCCTGGCCGGAAGAAGCCAATCGTAAACTTACCGGTGCTTTAACCCGTTACCACTTTGCGCCCACTGAAACGTCGAAGCAAAACCTGTTAAACGAGCAGGTGAATCCGGCGCATATTTATGTGACTGGCAATACGGTGATCGACGCACTGCTGCAGGTGGTGGCGAAAATAGACAGCGATTCTGCACTTAATCAGGCGTTTGCCGAAAAATTCCCTTACGGCCAAAACGGCCGCAAGCTTATTTTGGTTACCGGCCATCGTCGTGAAAGCTTTGGTGCCGGCTTTGACAATATTTGCGCGGCACTTAAACAATTGGCAACCAATTTCCCTGATTGCGATATTGTCTACCCGGTGCATTTAAACCCCAATGTGCGCGAGCCGGTATATCGCCTGTTATCAGGTTCCGCTAATGTGCATTTAATTGAACCGCAAGATTATCTGCCGTTCGTTTATTTAATGAGCCGCGCCACCTTAGTGCTGACCGACTCGGGCGGGATTCAGGAAGAAGCGCCATCTTTAGGTAAACCGGTACTGGTGATGCGTGACACCACCGAGCGGCCAGAAGCCGTGGCTGCCGGTACCGTAAAACTGGTCGGGACTGACAAAGCCAAAATAGTGACCGAGGCCAGCCGCCTACTAACAGATCAGGCGTATTACGACAGCATGAGCTTTGCCCACAACCCCTATGGCGATGGCAAGGCCTGTCAGCGTATAATCGACGCCATTAAAGCGGGTGTTTAGCATAGCAAGGTGCGCCTTGGGCGTACAAAAAAGCTAATACAAGGAGAGTAACAATATGGATATTAATGCCGCCTTAGCTAAGGCATCACACACCTGGCTGGTTACCGGCTGCGCCGGTTTTATCGGCTCAAATCTGCTTGAGGTGCTGTTAAAAGCTAACCAAAAAGTGATAGGCCTGGATAACTTTGCCACCGGCCATCAGCGCAATCTGGACGAAGTGCAAGGCCTGGTAAGCAGCGCGCAGTGGGCCAATTTTCGCTTTATCAACGGCGATATTCGTAAACTGGCCGACTGTCAGCAGGCCTGTCAGGGGGTGGACTATGTGCTGCATCAGGCCGCGCTTGGCTCTGTGCCACGCTCAATTAACGACCCCATCACCACTAACGACACCAACATCAGCGGTTTTTTAAATATGCTGGTTGCATCGCGTGATGCCGGGGTTAAACGCTTTGTGTATGCCGCCTCAAGTTCTACCTATGGTGACCATCCTGCGCTGCCCAAGGTAGAAGAGGTTATCGGCAAACCGCTGTCACCTTATGCCATTACAAAATATGTCAACGAGTTATACGCTGATGTGTTCTCCCGTACTTATGGCTTTCACAGCATTGGCCTGCGCTACTTTAATGTGTTTGGCCCGCGGCAAGACCCTAACGGCGCTTATGCCGCGGTGATCCCGAAATGGACAGCAGCGATGATCGCAGGCGATGACGTAGTCATTAACGGCGATGGTGAAACCAGCCGCGATTTCTGCTTTGTCGCAAATGCCGTGCAGGCTAATATCCGCGCTGCACTGGCGACAATAAGCCAGAGTGAAGTGGTAAACGTGGCGCTTGGGGATAGAACCACACTAAACGAATTATTTGCGGCCATTCGCCAAAGCTTGGCCGACAACGGCATTGTATACAGCAAAGCGGCGAAATACGGCGAGTTTCGCCCAGGCGATGTGCGCCATTCGCAGGCGGATATTAGTAAAGCCAAAACGCTGCTGGGCTACGCGCCAGAGTATCGCATTCTCGATGGCATAAAGCGGGCGATGCCATGGTATATTCAGCAGCAATAAGTAACAAAATACATTACAGCTAAAAGGACTTACACAGGAATACAGCATGAGAACACTTGCAGACAGCCAGATTGCCATTATCGGCCTGGGCTACGTTGGCCTGCCATTGGCGGTCGAGTTTGGTAAACACTACGCTACCTTGGGTTTTGACATTAACCAGTCGCGCATCAGTGAGTTACAGCGTGGCGAAGACCATACGTTGGAAGTCAGCGCAGAAGAGCTGTCAGAGGCCACTAAGCTTAGCTACAGCGCAGATATAAACGACTTACGCCGCGCCAACGTGTTTATTGTTACCGTGCCCACACCGATAGACGAGCACCGCCAGCCGGATTTAACGCCACTGGTAAAGGCATCAGAAACCTTAGGCAAAGTGATTAAAGCCGGTGATGTAGTCATTTACGAGTCTACCGTGTACCCGGGCGCCACCGAAGAAGACTGTATTCCGGTGATTGAGCGCGTATCTGGCCTTAAATACAACGTCGATTTTTTTGCCGGCTATAGCCCGGAGCGGATAAACCCGGGTGACAAAGAGCATCGGGTCACTACCATTAAAAAAGTCACCTCAGGCTCAACGCCAGACATCGCTGAGTTTGTCGACAGCTTATACCGTAGCATTATTACCGCAGGCACCTATAAAGCCAGCTCAATCCGCGTGGCTGAGGCCGCTAAGGTGATTGAAAACACCCAGCGCGATTTAAACATTGCGCTAATTAACGAGCTGGCAGTCATTTTCAATAAACTCGGTATCGATACCGAAGAAGTGCTGTTAGCTGCCGGTACCAAGTGGAATTTTTTACCGTTTCGCCCTGGCTTAGTGGGCGGCCACTGCATCGGCGTAGACCCATACTACTTAACGCATAAAGCCCAAGCCATTGGCTATCACCCAGAAGTGATTCTGGCCGGCCGGCGAATTAACGACAGCATGGGCCGTTATGTGGTAAGCGAGCTGGTAAAAGCTATGATAAAGCGCCGCATTCATGTCGCTGGCGCCAAAGTGCTGGTCATGGGGTTAACCTTTAAAGAAAACTGCCCGGATATTCGCAACACCAAGGTGGTGGATATTTTAACCGAGCTAAAAGAATACGGTGTACAGGCTGATGTGTTCGACCCCTGGGTGAATAGCGAAGAAGCGCAGCACGAATATGGTATTACGCCGCTCACAAAGCCAGAGCAGGGCACGTATGATGCGGTGATACTGGCGGTGGGGCATAAAGAATTTCGCACCCTGGGCGCAGCAGGCATTCGCGCGCTAATGAAACCCGACAGCATTTTGTACGACTTAAAATATGTGCTTGATAGCCGTGATAGCGATTTACGCCTCTAATGCTTTGACTGTTGGACCGCGTTGCGGGTTAGTGCTTACTGACCCGCTAGCGCATACGCCTAAGCTAGCGCATACGCTTAAGCTAGCGCCAAAGCAGCATTATTCATGAAAATTATTCACACACCTCTGGCTGGCTGTGTGCTGCTTGAGCCAAAACGCTTTAGCGATAACCGCGGCTTTTTTCAGGAAATATTCCGCGCCACCGATTACAGTTCTGCCGGTATTACTACGCCATTGGTGCAGGATAACTGGTCACGCTCGGTTAAAGGCGTGCTGCGTGGCATGCACTTTCAGCGCAATCATGCACAGGGCAAGTTAATTAGTGTGCTGCGCGGTGAAATTTTCGATGTCGCCGTCGATATCCGCCCCGGTTCGCCTACTTTTGGCCAGTGGCATGGCGAGGTATTATCGGAGCATCAACCAAAGCAGTTATGGCTGGCGCCGGGCTTTGCGCACGGTTTCTTAGTGCTGTCTGACGTGGCCGATGTGTTGTATAAAACCAGCCGGTATTACAACGCCAATGACGAGGGAAGCTTTATCTGGAATGATGCGGACCTCGCAATAGCCTGGCCTGCGATACCTAAGCTGTTATCTGACAAAGATGCTACAGCACCGGGTTTTAAACAGGCACTTAGATGAACCTACTGCCATGAAGCTATTGCTATTAGGCGCGGGCGGTCAGTTAGGCCAGGCGTTTTGCCAAAGCCCATTTTGGCGGGGCAATAATAGCCTGGCGCTAAACCATACCCAGCATGATATCACCGACAGCAAAGCGCTTAAGCAGCTTATTACCGAGTATCAGCCCGATGCGGTGATTAATTGCGCCGCCTACACCAAAGTCGCGCTGGCCGAGCAACAAGCCGAGCGATGCATGCACATTAATGCCGATGCGGTTGCGCAGTTGGCACAGCTTTGCGCCAAAGCACAGTGTTTGCTGGTGCAGTTTTCTACCGACTATGTGTTTAACGGCGAAAAAGGCAGTGCTTATGTTGAAGCCGACAGCACCGCACCATTTAATGCTTATGGCCAGAGTAAGCTGTTAGCAGAGCAGGCGATACAGCAGCACTGCCAGCGCTACCTTATTTTTCGCACCAGTTGGCTGTTTAGCCAATACGGCCATAACTTTTACCGCACTATGCTGGCTTTGGCGCAAAAAGGCAGCGGCATTAGCGTGGTGAATGACGAAACAGGCTGCCCAACCTATGCCGGCGATGTTGCCAATGCCGTGCTTCAGGTGCTGGCGCAGTATAACCAAAGCGACAAAGCGCAATTTTCTTATGGCATCTATCATTTAGCCTCAGCACCTGCTGTAAGTTGGCATCAGTTTGCCTGTGCCATTTTTGCCGCACACCAGCTTACACCCGTGCTTACGGCAGTGAGCAGCAAAAAATGGGCCGACAGTGTAAAACGGCCGGCGTATTCCGCACTTAACAGTCAGCTGTTTAGTACAACCTTTGGTGTAAGCTTGCTGTCCTGGCAGCAAGCGTTAATGTGTTTGGCTGATGCGAGCAACAACTGAAATTGATTAGCGTTGACAGGTCATGCCACGCGTCTTAAGCTTGCCGCCAACAATGAAACAGTCAGTATCGTTTCAGCAAAGGACATGCATATGACACAAAAGCCAGCCGCCTTATGGTATTTGCTGTATTGCAAGCCGCGTCAGGAATTACGGGCGCAGCAGCATTTAGCCAACCAGGGCTTTCATACGTTTGTGCCGCAAATTACGCTACAAAAGCTGCGTGCCAACCGCTGGTGCGAAGTTACCGAGCCCTTATTCCCGCGTTATCTGTTTTTACATGTGCCAACAGGCCAAGAGCTTAATACGCGCGCTATTCGCGCTACCCGCGGCATTACCGATTTTGTCCGTTTTGGCACCCAGTTAGCTACCGTGCCACAGCAATTAGTCGCGTTGTTAACCGAGCAACAAATCAGCCAAAAACAACAAGTTGTACCACCGGTATTAAATGCTGGTGATGCGGTAGATATTTTAACCGGCCCATTTGCCGGCCTTAATGCCGTATTTAATACCCAGGACGGTGAAAAGCGCAGCATAGTGTTGGTGAGTTTATTGGGGCAGTGGCTAGAAACCTCAGTAGACAATAGCGCAATAAAAGCCAAGAGTGCTGAAAATAACAGCTAATACCTTTTTACCGGCCAACAAAGGGTAATAACATTCGATTAATCGGTAAAAAAACGCTAAAATTCTGCAGTTTTTTACCAGAGCCGTGGTCATAGTACATGCATTTACCACGGCGCTAAAAGCAAAGTGTACAACCAGACGGGTACTGTCAGGCATTAGGATGCTGTAACCTAATGGCGGTAGCGTGTCTGCAACAAGCTAATTAAGCCGTCAGGATCAATAACAACACTGGAGTTTACGGGTGCTTAAATTTGTTCAGTTTGTCTGCTTAGCGCTAGCGTTAAGTATAGGTGCCGCTTCAGCTCAGGCGCTATCTCCATCGCCAGCCATGCTGGAGCAGTTCAAGCAACTGCCACGGGCCGAACAAGAAAGGCTAGCGAAACAATATGGTTTTGATGTGTCGATGCTGCGCCAATCGGGCAACACTGCTGCGACAAATAGCAATCAGGTTGAGCCACTTACTCAACCGCGGCGGCTGCAAAAACAAGAACAAGAGCTTGAACCTAATCAGGCGCAGCGCAAATCGGACGAGCCTACCCGCTTTGGTCTTAACTTATTTGATGCCGACATCAGTACCTTTGCACCGGTGTCTGCCATGCCAGTGCCAGATAACTATATTTTAGGCGCTGATGATCAGCTGTTATTACAGTTGTATGGCAAGCAAAGCAGTACCCTAACACTTGCGGTTAGCCGCGATGGCCAGGTATTTGTGCCAGATGTTGGTCCCATAGCAGTGGGCGGGTTAAATTTTGCTACTGCCAGCAAGCTGATTGCCGACCGGGTTAAACAAGCCAGCATTGGCGTAGAGGCGGCTATTAGTATGGGGCAACTGCGCACTATTAATGTGTTTGTTGCCGGCGAAGCTAAGTACCCCGGTGCCTATGCAGTATCAGCCTTAACCACAGTAACCCAGGCGTTGTTTGTCGCTGGTGGCGTGTCTGATATTGGTAGCCTGCGCGAAATAACGGTAAAACGAGCCGGTAAAACGGTCAGCCAGTTCGATTTGTATGACTTGCTGCTTAAAGGTGACAATAAAAACGACGTCCACCTGCAGCACGGTGATGTGGTGTTTGTTGCACCCGTCAGCACGCTGGCCGAAGTACGTGGCGAAGTAAAACGGCCAGCCATTTACGAAGTTAAAGCCGGTGAAACCTTAGGCGATCTGCTGGCAATGGCCGGCGGTGCCAAAGCCGGCGCTTACCCGCAGACAGCGGTGTTAGAGCGCTTTACAAACAATGTACTGGCGCTGCAAAACCTCGACTTAACTCAAAACGTTAACCGCCAACAAGCAGTAAAAAATGGTGATGTACTGCGTTTAGACGCCGCATCGCGCCAAGCTGGCAACCAAATTGTTATTGCCGGTGCTTCGGCACGGCCGGGCTTTTATGCCTGGCGCAGCGGTATTAAAGTTAGCAATTTAATTAATAACCACTGGACAGATTTACTGCCCAGCGCCGATCTGGACTACGCCCTGATCGTGCGTGAAGCCAAACCCGGCACCATAAGCAGCTTTCTACACTTTAGCCCATCAGAGGTTATTGCTAACCCTGGTTCAGCAGCCGACTTAGCACTGCAACCCCGCGATCGCATTTTACTGTTTCATTACGCCAACCAAAGTTATCAGCGTGACGAGCTAAATAAACTTATCCGCGACAATATCAGTGACAAACTGATGTTAAATAGCGAGCAGCGCTGGTTAATGGCCGATCTTGCAAGCAACGCTTTCGCGCAATTAACACAACAGGTTGGTCCGGAGACTGTCGATGAGGTAACTACTGCTCAATCAAATGTACTAATGCTAACGACAGAAGAGCAGCAAGCTCTGCTAACGGCCGAGCTTAACCAGCTATACAGCACGTTATTCACAGATGCTGCAAGCGTAAAATTAAGCCAGCATTTAACCCGTACAGAATTGTTATACCCCATTATTCAGCAGCTTAAGCTACAAGCCCGTAACGATAACGAGCTAGCACTGGTGTCAGTGGCCGGCGCGGTGCGGGTACCGGGTGAGTATCCGCTAACCGCTGGCGCTAAAGTAGCCGATCTTATTGCAGCCGCGGGCGGCTTAACCGAATCGGCTTATATCAGCCGCGCTGAACTGAGCCGGGTGGTAAAACAGGCCGATAACCGTAATGGTGTAGAAGTAAGCCATCAGCAACTGAACCTGCAGCAACTGGCTGATGGTAGTAGCAACCTGCTGCTACAAAACCGTGACCGGTTAAATATCTTCAGCGTGCCAGCCTGGGAGCAACTACGTGAAATCACACTGGAAGGCGAAGTGCGCTTCCCCGGTAAATACCTTATTCAGCAAGGCGAAAGCCTGTCACAGGTATTAGCCCGTGCCGGCGGTGTTACCGACAACGCCTTTGTGTTCGGTGCCATTTTTACCCGTGAACAGGTGAAAGAGCGTGAAACTGTGCAATACGCCAAGTTGTTAGAGCAGCTGCGCTCAGATGTAGCGACCCGCGCACTGGCGGCGCAAGACAGTCAAATTACGCCTGCAGACGCCATGTTAATGTTAAGAGAGATTGAAAAAATAAAGCCAGTCGGCCGTTTAGTGGTCGACTTAGAGCAGGCCATGGCAGGTAACCCGGCGTTTGATATCACGGTAGAGCACGGCGATGTGCTGCGTATACCGCGCATCAACCGCTCTATCAGTGTAGTGGGCGAAGTACAACATACCAGTACTCACAGGTTTGATGCCGGTAAAAGTGTGCAGCAGTATTTGGAGTTGGCTGGCGGTTTGCGTAAACGCGCCGACGACGAGCGGATTTATGTTATCCGCGCCGACGGTTCGGTTATGTTGCCGCAAAACAGCTGGTTTAGCGTATCGCGCAGCCAGCTAATGCCGGGTGACACCATTATTGTACCGCTGGATACCGAATATAAAGACAATTTAAGTTTGTGGGCAACCGTTACCCAGATCTTCTATCAATCTGCAGTAGCACTGGCAGCACTTAATTCGTTTTAATTGAAAGGCAGTGACCCGCAGTATGACTGCTGGTGACCAGCTCCTAACGCAGCAGTGACAGGTTGCCTGTAGGCAACAGTGACCGTCGGCAAGGCCGACTAGTGACCGCTGGCAAAGCCAGCTAGTTACCGCTCGCAATGCGAGCTTGTCACTGCAGTTAAAAGTTACCGCTTCCGCAGGAAGTTCGTTACCGTTCGCACAGCGAACTAGTCACTGCTGGCAAAGCCAGCTAGTCACTACTAAAGGAAAACCATGACTGAAAACGTTAAACCCCATACCGCCGACGACGAAATCGACTTGCGCGAGTTATTTGCCGTTATCTGGCAGGGCAAGTGGATTATTATCACAGTAACTGCTGTATTTGCCGTTGCGTCGGTATTTTATGCGTTAAGCTTGCCCAACGTTTATAAAAGTGAAGTGCTACTGTCGCCTGTAACTGATGACGGTAGCCTAAAAATACCAGGCCAGCTAGGCGGTTTGGCCGCATTAGCGGGTGTCAACTTGGGTGGGGCTGGGGGCGGTGATAAGACGGCGCTTGCATTGGAGATCTTAAAGTCACGCGAGTTTATCGGGCGTTTTATCGAACAAAACGATTTATTCGTGCCAATAATGGCTGCAAAGGGCTGGAGCCGACCGGATAATCAACTTGTAATTGACAAAGACACCTTCGATACAACCTCGCAGCAATGGCTACGCGAAGTAAAGCCGCCCTTTGAGGCAAAGCCAAGCATTCAGGAAACCTTTGAAGAGTTTAAAAAGCTATTTACCGTTAATCAGGACAAAGCTTCAGGCATGGTAAAGCTAAGTATTGAACACTATTCACCATTCCTTGCTAAACAATGGGTTGATAAATTAGTTGTCGCTATAAATGAAGAAATGCGCGAGCGCGAGTTAGCTGAAGCTGAACGCAGTATTGCCTATCTTAATAACCAAATCGCACAAACCAACATCGCTGATATAAGAACCATGCTGTTCTCATTGATAGAGGAACAAACCAAAACAGTAATGTTAGCCAATGTGCGTGATGAATATGTTTTTAAAACCGTTGACCCTGCAGTTGTCGCCGAGAGAAAAGCAAAACCTGCCAGAGCATTAATGTGCATTCTAGCGGTTATGCTTGGTGGCATCTTGTCAGTGTTAGTGGTATTAGCCAGATATTTTTTCAGAAAATAAACCGGAAACATTAAAATGAAAGTGTTAGTAACAGGTGGGGCGGGCTTTATTGGTTCGGCTGTGGTACGCCACATTATAAATAATACCGACAACTCGGTAGTTAATGTCGATAAACTGACCTATGCCGGCAACTTAAATTCAGTTGCTGATGTAGCACAAAACAGCCGATATGTGTTTGAACAAGCCGATATATGCAATGCAGAGGCGATGAAAGCCTTGTTTGAAAAGTATCAGCCAGATGCGGTGATGCATTTAGCGGCTGAAAGCCACGTCGACCGTTCAATCGATGGCCCGGCGGCCTTTATTGAAACTAACATCATTGGCACTTACACCTTGCTTGAAGCTGCGCGTAATTATTGGAAAGCCTTACCGGAAGGCCGTAAAACCGCCTTTCGCTTTCATCATATCTCTACCGATGAAGTATACGGCGATTTGCACGGTACGGATGATTTATTCACTGAAACGACGCCTTATGCCCCCAGCAGCCCTTACTCAGCCAGTAAAGCCAGTTCAGACCATTTAGTGCGTGCCTGGCAGCGTACTTATGGTTTGCCGGTAATCGTCACTAACTGTTCGAATAACTATGGCCCTTATCATTTCCCGGAAAAACTCATACCACTAATGATTTTAAATGCCCTGTCGGGTAAACCGTTGCCGGTATATGGCAAAGGCAACCAGATCCGCGATTGGCTGTATGTAGAAGACCATGCCCGCGCTTTGTATAAGGTAGTCACCGAAGGTGTTGTCGGTGAAACCTACAATATTGGTGGCCATAACGAAAAGCAAAATATCGAGGTGGTGCATGCCATTTGCGAGCTGATGGACGAATTAGCGCCAATGCATGAACGTGGCTACCCACTCAACACTAAACATTCATCTCTCATAACTCACGTAACCGATAGGCCAGGCCATGACCTGCGCTACGCCATTGACGCAAGCAAAATAGAACGGGAATTAGGCTGGAAGCCAGAAGAAACCTTTGAAACCGGTTTACGCAAAACTGTGCAGTGGTATTTAGCGAACAAAGACTGGTGGCAAGCCGTACTGGACGGCAGCTATAAATTGGAACGTTTAGGGCAGGGAGCTTAAGTATGGCATATAAAGGTATTGTATTGGCAGGTGGCTCGGGTACACGGTTGTACCCCATTACTCGCGGTGTTTCTAAGCAACTGCTGCCTATTTACGACAAACCCATGGTTTATTACCCGATCTCAACATTAATGCTGGCGGGTATTCGCGACATTTTAATTATCTCTACTCCAGACGATATAGATGGCTTTAAGCGGTTATTGGGTGACGGTAGTGCTTTTGGCGTTAACTTTAGCTACGCCGTGCAGCCAAGCCCAGACGGCCTGGCGCAAGCATTTTTAATTGGCGAAGAATTCATTGGTAATGACAATGCCTGTTTGGTGCTTGGCGACAATATTTACTATGGCCAGTCATTTTCAAAAACACTTAAAAATGCGGCGGCACGTGATAGTGGTGCAACAGTATTTGGTTATATGGTTAAAGACCCCGAGCGCTTTGGTGTGGTCGAGTTTGATAAAGACATGAAGGCTGTATCAATCGAAGAAAAACCCGCCAAGCCTAAGTCTAATTATGCCGTTACCGGCTTGTATTTTTATGACAACAGCGTGGTAGAGATGGCTAAGCAGGTTAAACCCTCGGCCCGTGGCGAGTTGGAAATAACCACACTAAACCAAATGTACCTGGAGGCCGGCAAGCTAAATGTCGAAATTTTGGGCCGTGGTTTTGCCTGGCTAGATACCGGCACCCATGAAAGCTTGCATGAGGCCTCGTCTTTTGTACAAACCATAGAGCATGTACAAGGCCTTAAAATTGCTTGCCTGGAAGAAATTGCCTGGCGCAATGGTTGGTTAACCACCGAGCAGGTGATGCAGTTAGCCAAACCGATGCTAAAGAACGAATACGGTCAGTATTTAACCCGGTTAGTATCATGCAGCTAACACCACAGTTAAAAGTTGCGTTAACAGGCGCTAATGGCCAGTTGGGGTATCAGTTAGCTAAAAAGCTTGCTAATAAGGTTACCTTACTGGCCTTAGACCGTGCCGCGCTTGATATTGCCAATAATGCACAGGTTGAACAAACCCTGTTAGCTTTTGCCCCTGATGTCATAATCAATGCTGCCGCCTATACCGCGGTAGATAAAGCTGAGCAAGAGCAAGAACTCGCCAAAGCGATAAACGAGACCGGGCCGCAAAATCTGGCAAAAGTCGCTGTTAAATTAGATGCAGTGTTAATACATGTGTCTACCGACTACGTGTTCGATGGCCAAAGCGATAAACCCTATGTAGAAACTGACGCTACTAACCCGCAAAGCGTGTATGGCCAAACCAAGTTAAATGGCGAGCAAGAAGTTGTAAAATATTGTGCAAAACACCTTATTCTGCGCACCGCCTGGGTATTTGCCGAGCATGGCAACAACTTTGTCAAAACCATGCTGCGCCTGGCACAAAGCCGGCCAGAGTTAGGCGTGGTGGCCGACCAAATAGGCGGCCCAACTTACGCAGGTGATATTGCTGATGCGATTATCAGTATCGTGTCTCAACTGAGTACTGAAAATGAGCAGCGCTATGGCATTTACCACTATAGTGGTGCGCCTTACGTTAGCTGGCATCAGTTTGCCTGCAGTATTTTTCAGCATGCAGTACAGCAGCAGTTTATAGCTCAAGCGCCAAAGGTGAATGCGATAACCACAGCCCAATACCCGACGCCTGCTAAGCGCCCGGCATTTTCTATGCTTGATTGCAGCAAAATTCAGCACGCGTTTGCTGTTTCGCCATCGAATTGGCAAGCTGCGTTAAACAACTTAACCTTATACAAGTGAATGCTATGAAAGTAATAGATACAGAAATTGCAGAGGTCAAAATAATTGAGCCTGCAATTTTCAGCGACGAACGAGGTTGGTTTACCGAGTCTTGGCAACAACAAAAATTTAGTCAACTCGTTGCAGATGTAACTTTTGTCCAGGATAATCATTCTGTTTCTGAAAAAGGCGTACTTAGAGGATTACATTACCAGGTCGCTCCCTACGAACAAGGTAAGTTAGTTCGCGTGGTTCGTGGCAGTGCTTTTGATGTCGCTGTAGATATCAGGCCCCATTCACCTACCTATGGTAAACATGTTGCAGTAGAGCTTTCTGAGAAAAATAAAAAGATGTTGTGGGTGCCGCCAGGTTTTGCTCATGGTTTCATGGCATTAGAAGATAATACTCACTTTCTATATAAAACCACTAATTTTTATAATAAAAATTCAGAGCGTTCATTAAAGTGGTCGTCTCCCTTGTTAAACATAAAATGGCCATCTGTTTCGCAAATTAAAATTAATGAAAAAGATCAGTTGGCGCCCAATTTTGAGTTTGAGGAATTTATAGAAAATAAAGAAAATGATAACAATACTATTGTCAAACTTGTTCAATTTAAATGTCTAGGTGATGACAGAGGAAGCCTTGTATCATTGGAGGGTATGAAAAATATTCCATTTGATGTTAAGCGAATTTATTATATTTTTAATACAAAAGACGGTGTTGCGAGGGGCTTTCATGCTCACAAGGCATTAAAGCAAGTTGCTATTGCAGTGAAGGGAAGTTGTAGATTCCTGTTAGATAACGGCAAAAAGCAAGAGTCTGTAATTTTAAATTCTCCAACAAAGGGCCTTCTCATCGATTCATGCGTCTGGCGCGAAATGCATGATTTTTCACATGATTGCGTGCTAATGGTGCTAGCCAGCGAGCACTATGATGAAAGTGACTATTTAAGAGACTATGATGCTTTTTTAAAGGCAGTAAATGTATGAGTTATATCCATCCCAAAGCTGATGTAGCATCTGATACAATCGGCGAAGGCACAAGAATTTGGCAGTTTGTTGTTGTACTAAATGGAGCGAAAATAGGTAAAGACTGCAATATTTGTGCAAATGTATTGATAGAGGGCGACGTCATTATCGCCGATAACGTAACTGTAAAATCAGGTGTTCAGTTGTGGGACGGTACTCGAATAGAGCACAATGTTTTCATTGGTCCAAATGTAACACTTACGAATGATCTATTTCCTAGGTCTAAGGAATATCCAGAGTCATTTTCTGGAATAACGGTTAAGAAGCACGCAAGCATTGGTGCGAACGCAACAATTCTACCAGGCATTACGATTGGTGAGTATGCCATGGTTGGTGCTGGTGCAGTAGTAACAAAAGATGTTCCGGACAACGCCGTTGTTGTAGGAAACCCCGCAAAAGTTATTAGGTATATAAAGTAATGATCCCATTTCTTGATTTGAAAACCTTAAATGCTCAGTATGCAGATCAACTAAAAGCAGCCGCCTCCAGGGTAATAGACTCTGGCTGGTACATAATGGGCGAAGAGCTCAAAGCATTTGAGCAAGAGTTTGCAGCATACTGTGGCACTAAGCATGCAATAGGTGTAGCGAATGGCCTTGATGCGTTAGTGCTAGTACTTCGTGCTTGGAAAGAGCTTGGCAAACTTCAAGATGGTGATGAGGTTATAGTACCGGCTAATACTTATATTGCGTCTGTTTTAGCCATTAGTGAGAATAGGCTTACACCTGTTTTTGTCGAGCCTGACGAGCAAACGTATAATCTATGTCCTTTGAAAGTTGAAGCCGCAATTACGGATAAAACTAAAGCTATTCTTCCTGTGCATCTTTATGGCCTTATTTCGCCTATGCCAGAGTTAATGGCATTAGCTGCGAAGCATAATCTATTGGTTTTAGAAGACTGTGCACAAGCTCATGGTGCGAGTATTGATGGAAAGAAAGCCGGAAATTGGGGCCATGCTGCGGGTTTTAGTTTTTATCCAGGAAAAAATCTTGGAGCATTAGGCGATGCTGGTGCAATCACTACTAACGATGACGAATTAGCTCATGTAATATCAGCTATCCGTAATTACGGTAGCCATAAAAAATACGAAAACTTATATTTGGGTGTGAATAGCCGTTTAGATGAAATTCAAGCTGCTATGCTGCGTGTGAAATTAAAATTCCTCGACAAAGAAATTGAAATTCGACGTGATATAGCTGAGCACTATTTAGCCAATTTAAATCTGGCCGATTTGGTAACGCCCTATGTCAAACATCGCGAAAACCATGTGTGGCATTTATTTGTAGTTCAACATGAAAATCGTGAAGCCGTAACCACTTATTTGTCTGAACGTGGCGTTCAAACATTAATTCATTACCCTATTCCACCTCATAAGCAACAAGCTTATAAAAATTACGAGCATTTATCTTTACCTGTTACAGAAAATATTCATAAAAGAGTTTTTTCTATTCCTATCAGCCCAACGTTAAATAAAGTTAGTGTTGATGAAGTGATAGAAATAATAAATAACTTTAAATAATGAAGCTGCTTCTAAAAGTATCATTCTTAACAGCACTGTTGACGCTGTTAAGAATGGGCTTTGGTTTTGTCATCGCTAAAATAGTAGCGATATATAGCGGCCCTACCGGGTTAGCTATGATGGGGCAAATCCAAAGCTTTATAAGCGGATTAAATGGCGTTGTGAATGCTGCAGCCGGGAACGCAGTAGTGCGATATACAGCAGAATGCGGAAGCAATGGCAATATTGAGGCGTGCAAGCCCTGGTGGGTTGCTTCTGCGCAATGGGTGGCGTTTTCCATTTCACTTTCTATTGTTGCTTGTCTTATTTTCATTGATGAGTTGTCACTATGGTTATTTCATACCAGTGATTATAATTGGTTGCTTATTCTCGTTATCTGCTCTTTGCCTTTAACAGCAGCTGGTACATTTTTTTCCTCTATTATTAATGGGTTAAGGCAATACAAGCGCTTTATACTTGTTAGTATGTTTGCAGTAGTTGTGTCTAATGGTTGCATGATTGCCCTTATTCATTATCAAAAAATTAATGGCGCGCTAATTGCTGCATCAATTCAGGCAATGTTAGTAGGTCTTATTGTATGCCTTAGCTGCTTAACCCAACCTTGGTTAAAGTTAAAGTTTTTTTTGGGTGCTGTTGACGCCTTTTACTTAAAAAAAATATCAGGTTACGTGTTAATGGCGGTTACAAGTGCAGTTACGTTGCCTATGACGATCATAATAGTCCGTAATTTGATAGTTTCACATGTAGGCTGGGAAGGTGCTGGAAATTGGCAAGCAGTTTATAAGATATCTGAGGTATACCTAAGTGTTGTGACTATTGCGCTTTCAACTTATTATTTACCGGCTCTTGCAAGTTTGGTTGGTATTGACGCTATAAAAAAAGAGATTGGTAGTGTAACTAAAGTGATAATGCCGCTTGTTGTTTTGATGGCTGCATTTATTTATTTGACCCGTGATTTCGCTATATCTGTGCTATTTACAGAAGAATTCTCCGATGCCAGAAATTTGTTTGCTATCCAGCTATCTGGTGATGTAATAAAAATACTTAGCTGGTTATATGCTTATCCTATGATATCTCGTGGCGCGACTAAGTGGTACGTTGGCACTGAAATTGGCTTTGCTGCGTTATATGTTTTATTGGCATCTTTGCTTATACCAATTTGGGGCGTGCAAGGCGCTGTGTTTGCTTATCTAACAAATTATTTGATATACCTTCCATTTATGTATTTTAATTTTAACCGGTATGCGGCGTAGTTAATGAACGAATTTAAAAATATCGTTTCAGTTGTTGTCGTTAGCTATAACTCAAGCTCAACAATAGAGGAGACCTTGAATAGTGTTTTGTCGCAAAGCTATGGTGCTGAGAATATAGACCTTGTTGTGTCTGATGACCATTCTACTGATATGACATGTGAGATCGTGAATGACTGGTTTCTAAAGCATAGTAAGTCGTTCCATCGTACTGTTTTAGTGACATCTGACATAAACAAAGGTGTAACTGCGAACATAAATCGAGGATGGCGTGCAGCTTGTGGACCATGGGTAAAAGCAATTGCTGCTGACGATATACTTTTGCCTGACTGCCTATCTGGCAACAAAGCTTTTGTTGAAATAGAAAAAAGCGCAAGAATTGTTTTTTCAGACTTACTCGTTTTTACAGACAGCTCTAAAATAAGCAGTGGTATAGTAAAACGTCATGATGCTAATTTCTTTAAGATGTCTCATGAAGAACAATTACATACATTGCTTTATGAAAATATGTTAATTGCTCCCTCAGCTTTCATTTCAAAAGACTTGCTTGAAGAGTTTGGCTATGCCGATGAAAAGTACAAAATGATTGAAGATTATCCATTGTGGTTGAAACTTTGCAAAGAAAAGGTAGTTTTTTTCTACATGCCATTGGTAACAGTTGCATATCGCTTTACTGATTCCCTCACTAACAGTCAATCAAGAATTGGTAGTATTTTATATGCAGCGTCATTTTACGAGTTTCGAAAAGAGATGGTATGGCCATATTGGAAAGCCAAAGACATTTTTAGAAAGTTTGATGAGGTATTCGATTTTTACGAATTAAAAATAGCGGTGAGAGTTTTTAATAATCAAAGAACTAAAGTTTTTTTGTGTCTGCACTATGCTTTGTTTCTCTTCAGGCCATATAGAGTGCTTAAGCTGTTAAATCGTTACGTTGGTGGGAAAAATTGATTTCTTATTTAAAAAGAGTAATTAAGAGTAATAAAAAACTATTAAGTGCTTACGAGTTTTTTTTCGCGAGGGATATAGTTAACTTGTATGGTGAAAAACACCAGCGCAAGGTGTTGCTGTCTTATAGTACTTATCATTTTAGTAAAAAAAATTACACTGCACACTCTAATTACCAAGAGTCTTGGGTTATTGCTGATATATTCAGACGTTTAGGATTTCAGATTGATGTCGTAAACAATAATAGATTCAGCAAGTTAAATTTTTCGGAATACGATGTTATATTCGGTGAAGGCTTTCCGATGTATCAAGCTGTAAGTTCATCGGTAAAAGCAATAAAGATATATTATGGAACAGGTTCACATCCTGCTCACTGTACAGAGCAGTCACTAAAGCGCGTAATAGATTTTTATCAGAATTACAAGTTTCTGGCTGTAGGTTCAACGAGAACCAGTGATTTTCGATGGGGGCTTGCAGCATCTATGAGTGATGCTGTTATCTGTATTGGTAATAAACAAACAGCAGACACTTTTACGGCAAGGAGTTGCAGCAGGGTATTTACAGTCGATCCAAGTTTTCATTCTAGAGCTGATGCGATAGAGCTTGGGAATGTAAAAGACTACGCAATATGTCGAAAATCACTATTATGGTTTGGTAGCTACGGGTTATTACATAAAGGGCTAGATTTGGCGGTAGAGGCTGTAAGGCATAAGCCAGACTGGACGTTGCACGTCTGTGGATATACACCAGCAGAAGCAGATTTCCTTAAAACATTAAACCTTCCAGGTAACGTTGTTGTTCATGGCTTTATCAATGTTCATTCGCCGCAATTTAAAGAACTAGCACTAAAGTGTGGATTCGTTATTTTACCTTCCTGTTCTGAGGGTACTGCGACAGCGGTAATAACGGCTGTAGCTAATGGAGCAATGATTCCTTTGGTTTCAAAAGAATGCGGTTACGATGTTGATAAAGCGGGTTTTCTGATAGAGCTCAATGCTACAGATATCGAAAGGCAGTTGGAGATATTAGATGCTTATGATCAGGAAACGCTTAAAGATACATCTATTATGGCTCAAAAACTGGCTTTAAGTCGGTACACTATTGATAACTACACAACCCAGATAGAGCAACATCTTAACACCATTATTAACGGCGAGGTCAGTTAATATGCAGCCGTTGGTTAGTATTTTAATACCTGTTTATAATCATGCGCAATATATAGAAGAGTGTCTTAATGCCATACCTGGCTTGAGCTATCCGAACATAGAAGTTTTAATTTGTGACGACGGATCAAAAGATAGTTCGTATATCATCGCTGAAAACTGGGTTAAACGAAACCCTCAGATCAGGGCTAAGTTATTCAGCCAAGAGAATCAGGGGGTTTGTAAAACACTTAATCGTTTGATTAGTGAATCATCAGGTCAGTATATTACCCTTTGTGCCAGTGATGATGTGCTGGCAAAAGATGGAATAGCGCAACGGGTTAAACTGTTAGAGGCTGATAGCACTAAACTAGCGTGTATAGGCGATGCGACAGTTATTAATGAGCATTCTGTCGTAACTGCACAAAGTGCAATGAAAACCCTATATAGCGCTAGTTACGATTTGTTGCAAACTGACATTGTTCGTGAGTTAGTTCTGCGTTGGTCAGTTGTTGGGCCAACACTTTTGATCCGTAAGTCGGCATACTTTAATTTGGGTTTCTATGATAGTGACTTATTAGTCGAAGATCGTGAATTTTTTTTGAGATTACTTAGCAAAGAATCTCTGCTTTTTTATCCGTGCAGCGTTGCCGCTTATAGGATTCATTCAAATAACGCAAGTAGAAAAAGCTATTCTTCTAGATTGAAAATTCTTCAGCAAGTAGCTATTTCTAATTTAAAGCATTACCAATCATTCAATGGTTTTCTTAGATTTTTTCTCATGTCTCATAAGGTAGACATGCTTTTTTTTAGATTGCCCCCATTGCCGGCTTTTGTTTGTACTCTTCCTTGGCGGCTTTTTAGAAAGATGCTTGTAAAGGTTTGGTTAAGAGCTGGTTTATGAGATATTTGATAATAAACCCACTGTCTGTTTTTACACTCACCTGGCTTTCTGTTGTATTGCTATATTCTGCTCGTTGGTCAGATGTATTAATTATAGACAGTTGGTTTATCGTATTTTTTGTTATCAGCTTTGTGTTGTCGCCTTTTATGGCTGGATTTAGTATTTCATATTTTATACCTGTGAAGAAAGGTAAGGATCACGGACTAACCAGAGAGACTATAATTTCATCCAAAAGGCTTAAGCTATTTGCAGTGAGCTTTGTTGTTGTAACCTTTATTGAAATCGCGATTTTTAAAGGATTTCCAGTGTTATGGTTTTTAGTCGGTGACAGTAGAGGCTATGCTGACTATGGAATTCCAACGGTTCACGGCTTAGTCAACGCAATGCATTTGTCACTTATAACTATAAGTTTTTATCTTGCTATTAAACGTAGGGTTAGTTGGGTTTATTTTTTCATTCTAATCATATGGTGCGTTTTAATGTTTAGTCGGTTTTTGATTATGGTTTCTATTGTCCAATGTTTGTTTTTGTACTTTTTAACCTCTAATGTGAGGTTTTCAAGGGTTTTGATTACGATTTTTTTTGGTTTTGCTTTTATCTATTTATTTGGTCTTATTGGTGGAATGAGAAGTGGTATTGAGGACACGGCGCAGTTTTTTGGTGTGAATGAAAATTTCCCAGATTTCCTTCCAGTTGTTTTTATATGGGTTTACATTTATTTGTTGTCCCCTATAAACAACCTTGCTAGTTGGTACGGTTATGTTTCATATGATTTTACATTTCCATCTGTTTTTGCGACGTTATTGCCATCTGTGATAAGAGATTTTTTGTATAGTAAAAAAGCAGATGACAGTTCTTTGCCGCTTGTACATGAAGCGTTTAATATGAGTACTGGGCTAGCACCAGCCTTTGCAGATGCCGGAATAATTGGTATGTTAATTTTTCTACTCTTTTTTGGATTTGCCAGTGGTATTTTATGGAGGTTATCGAAGGGCTTAACCAACTATTTTTCCCTGGCTGTTATGTTGCAATGCGTATTTTATTTGGTGTTTTTTAATCCACTCTTTACATTGCCGATACTGTTTCAGTTTTTTATTTTTCGTTTTCTCATAAGTTACAAAGTTATAAACCATTAGATTTGGCGAGCTTTTGAAATGATAAAAGAATCGGTTTGCGTGTTGTTGGCAGCATACAATGGCTCTGGATATATAAAGGAACAGTTTTCAAGCTTAATAAGCCAGAGTCTGCTTAGTGATATTTTTGTAAGTGTTGATTTTAGTTTCGATGATACCTATGGAATCTTTAAAGAGTATTCGAAATTCCATGCTAGGCTGAACATCCTACCTTATGGTGCTTCCTTTCGAAGTGCTGGACAAAATTTCTTTAGACTATTGTTAGACGTAGATTTTTCTTTGTACGATTATGTTGCTTTTTCTGATCAAGATGATATTTGGTTTGATTTTAAGTTACAACGAGCCATTGATCAGCTTAAAGAAAAAAACGCCGATGGCTATTCCTCAAACGTAACTGCGTTTTGGCCTAATGGCCGCGAAAAGTTAGTAAAAAAAGATTATCCACAGACTGATTATGACCATATATTTGAATCTGCCGGCCCCGGTTGTACATTTGTTATGACTAGAAAGCTAGCCTTAGAGATAAAAAAGTCGCTGATTGACAACAGAAATGAAATTAAAAAGATTTGGTTACATGATTGGTACTGCTATGCGTTTGCTCGAAGCCGAGGCTTTAAATGGTTTATTGATAGTAAATCTACAATGGCCTATCGGCAGCATGGTGGTAACGAAGTTGGTGCTAACTCTGGCTGGAAATCCTTTAAGGCTCGTGTTGTGAGCATTTTGTCTGGCGATGGCATAGTTAAAGCGGTTAATCAGGCAATATTTTTAGGTTTGCAAGAGACTGCACCGATAAAGCTACTGTGCTCTGGCAAGAGAATTGATTTGCTTAGGTTGGCTTTTCTGGCGCCTAAGTGCAGGCGTAAGCCAATAGATAAAGTTATGTTTTTTATTATCTTTCTTTGGTTTTCCGTTCGGGGGTTGCCACTTGCCAAGCGATAAAAAAATACTTGTAACGGGGGCCTCGGGTTTTATAGGTAAAGCTTTAGTATCGAACCTTATCAATAGAGGCATTAAGTTGACTACACCGGTGAGAAAACCCATACCGGGCTTAGCTGATGTTGTTGAAATGCCGTTTTTAAGTGATTTATGTGATTTTCCATTAGATAGTAATTGGTTTAATAGTCGCGATGCGGTGGTGCATATTGCTGCAAAAGCACACTCCAGTAATGTCACGTTGGCCGATTTCGTCAAAGTAAATACACACGCAGCTCTGAATGTTGCAAGATTGGCTAGCAAAGCTGGAGTAAAACGCTTTATCTTTTTAAGCTCTATAGGCGTTAATGGTATTAGCAACACCAGGCCTTTTAACGTCGCAGATGACCCTGCCCCGGTAGAGGACTATGCAGTATCTAAGCTTGAAGCTGAAATTGGCTTAAAGCAAATAGCAGCAGAAACCGGTATGGAAGTAGTTATTATTCGCCCGCCACTGGTTTATGGCGCCAACGCGCCGGGCAATTTCGGTAAGCTTGCCAAGCTGGCACAGAAGAACCTGCCGCTGCCATTAGGGGCTATTCATAATAAACGCAGCCTGGTGGCGCTGGATAACCTGGTTGATTTAATTGTTACCTGCATTGATCACCCAAATGCGGCTAACCAGACTTTTCTGGTCAGTGATGATAGGGATGTATCTACAACTGAGCTGTTAAAGTTAATGACCCGCGCCGCGGGCAAAAAGCCCTGGTTATTACCCGTACCGATGAGTTGGTTAAAACTGGCCGGTAAGTTAACCGGGAAGCAAGCCGTTGTAGACCGGCTTTGTGGTAATTTACAGGTAGATATTACTCATACAAAACAAACACTAGGCTGGACGCCGCTGGTGACGGTGGAAGAGGGGATTGCGAGGTGTTTTAATCTCCCCCCAACCCCCTCTTCGCCAAAGAGGGGGAGTAAAAGCAGTTAAGCTTGTTAACAAGTCCCACTTTCTAAAAGGGGGATTTAGGGGGATTTGTAGTCACTTGTCACTATTTTTAATTCTGAGGTTCTATGTTAATTCGCTTATTGGACATTATTTTTGCTTTTTGTGGCCTCGTGTTTGGTTTTCCGGTGCTGTTGATCCTAACTATTATTGGTTTGTTTGATACTGGTTCGCCAATATTCCGTCAGGTTAGGGTGGGGCGTAATAAAAAGCCGTTTACGCTGGTTAAGTTTCGTACCATGAAGCCCGATACTGCTCATGTGGCTAGCCATTTGGCCAGCGCCAGTGCCATAACCCCTTTCGGTGGGTTTTTACGCAAAACTAAATTAGACGAACTGCCGCAACTGTGGAATGTGCTATGGGGCGACATGAGCCTGGTCGGCCCAAGACCTTGCCTGTTTAACCAGGAAGAGCTTATCAATGAGCGCGAACAGCGCGGTGTACTCAACGCACGCCCCGGCATTACCGGCCTGGCGCAGGTAAACGAGATTGATATGTCTACCCCGGTGCTATTGGCAGAAACTGATGCCAAAATGCTGCAAAGCCTGACCCTGGCGGATTATTTTAAGTATATTTTTATGACAGTGGCCGGGAAGGGCAGTGGGGATAGGGTTAAATAATCTCCCCCAGCCCATCAAATCTCCCCCCAGCCCCCTCTTTACCAAAGAGGGGGAGAAATGTACCTTAAGCCTGCCTTTGTTAAAGGGAGGTTTGGAGGGATTGGGGGATTTAAAGGGATTTAAAGTTGGAGGGATTTAATGCTGCCCTATAACAAAGCGCTTAAGCCGTTTTCCCGCCAGTTACGTTCTAACCAAACGGCTACAGAGCAATTGCTTTGGCAGGCGATAAGAAAAAAGCAACTGCTCGGGGCTCAGTTTTACCGGCAAAAGCCTATTGCAGGCTACATCGCAGATTTCTACTGTGCAAAAGCTAAACTGGTAATTGAGCTGGATGGTGGAGTGCATAATGCTTCGGATGCTCAGGAATATGATGCGATTCGAGACAGCGCTATGGTTTCGCTGGGTTTAACTGTCTTGCGATTTAGCAACGCTGAAGTTGAGAATAGCTTACCCTATGTGTTGGAGCAGATATCCAAAGCAGTGCTAAATTGCCACCCCGCTCCTTAAATCTTGCTCCGGTGCCACTACCCCCCCCACCGGCCCATCAAATCTCCCCCAGCCCCCTCTTTACTAAAGAGGGGGGGGGAGGAATGTACCTTAAGCCTCCCTTTAACAAAGGGAGGTTTGGAGGGATTTGGGAGGTTTGGAGGGATTTGGGAGGTTTGGAGGGATTGAGGGATTTAGGAGGATTGAGAATTCGCAGTAGGAAGGATTCCGAATTTGATTTAAAAAGGATTTTTATGCAACCATATGAGAAACCCCACTTCATTCACCATGGCGCCGTTGATGGCGTTACCGGCTCTTGCCATGAATACCGCTTAAGTGATGACTACGGCTTGCTGATTGACTGCGGTTTGTTTCAGGGCGCTGAGGTATCGAACAGCGGCTCGGCGGGCAAGCCGCAGATTGATTTTGCTATCGAGCATATTCGTGCGCTTATTGTTACCCATGTGCATATTGATCATGTCGGCCGCATTCCCTACTTATTGGCTGCAGGCTTTAATGGGCCTATTTATTGCACTCGGGCGTCGGCGGTATTGTTGCCGCTGGTGCTTGAAGATGCGGTAAAAATGGGTATTAGCCGCGACCCAGCGCTAATAAGTGGTGTGTTAGCCCGGCTGCGCCGCCAGTTAGTGCCTTGTGATTTTAACCGCTGGGTGACGTTACCTGAACTTGCTAGCGCGGCACCTATGCTGCGCTTTCAACATGCTGGCCATATTTTAGGCTCGGCTTATGTAGAGCTTAAACATAATACGCCATTGAAAAAAGGCTATAAAACCGTGTTCTCGGGGGATTTGGGCGCGCCCTATGCGCCGCTGCTGCCAGCACCGAAGGCGCCCTATGCGGCGGATGAAGTGGTAATTGAGAGCACCTATGGTGACAGGCAGCATGATGACAGACGTAGCCGTATCAAAAGGTTAGAGCAGGTACTGCTACATTCACTTAAAGATAACGGTACTGTGCTATTCCCTGCCTTCAGTATTGGTCGCACCCAGGAGCTGCTATACGAGCTTGAGGCCATTATTCACCGCCTAAGAGGCCAAAAAATTCACCAGCAGCTGAAATGGGATGAGCTGCAAATTATTGTCGACTCGCCATTAGCTGCGCGTTTTAACCAGGCTTACCGCCAATTAAAGCCTTACTGGGACAGCGAGGCGAAAAGCCGGTTAAAGCAGGGGCGCCACCCGCTAAGCTTTGAGCAGTTACATACCATAGATGATCACGCCCGGCACCAGGCTTTAGTGCAGTTTTTAGCCCAAAGCCGCCAGCCCGCTATTGTTATTGCCGCCAGCGGTATGTGCGAGGGCGGCCGGGTAGTAAATTACCTAAAAGCTCTATTACCAGATAAAGCGCATCAGGTGGTGTTTGTTGGTTACCAGGCGCGCGGTACCCTTGGCGCCGCGATACAGCAATATGGCCCTAAAGGTGGCTATGTCGATATTGACGGCGAGCGCATTGGCATCGCAGCGGAAATTATCACGTTAAGTGGCTATTCAGCCCATGCTGATAAAACGGGTTTAGTGCGCTTTATCAGTGCCATGCGCAAAAAGCCTGCAAAGGTGCGCATAGTGCATGGGGATGATGCGGCCAAGCAGGCACTGCAGCAGGCGCTTTCGGCTTATGTTAAAGAAGTCATTATTAGTGTTTAGGTGTAAGTTGTGAGTGTTTGGTGTTGGGTGGTGAGTTAAACTCACAAGTCACAACTCATTAGCGTGTTAAGGAATTTCAATGAAGGTCACGGTTTTTGGTATCGGGTACGTTGGGCTGGTGCAGGCGGCAGTATTAGCCGAGGTTGGCCATCATGTAGTCTGTGTTGATATTGATGAACATAAAGTAGCCCAGTTACAACAGGGTGTTATTCCTATTTATGAGCCAGGCTTAACCCCTTTGGTAGAGGAGAATATCAAAGCCGGCCGTTTGGAGTTTACTACTGATGCCGCTGTGGGTGTTGCGCATGGTGAGGTGCAGTTTATTGCCGTAGGCACACCGCCAGATGAAGATGGCTCGGCAGATTTGAAATATGTGTTAGCCGTGGCAAAAACCATCGCGCAGCATTTAAATCAGCCAACTGTTGTTATTGATAAATCCACAGTGCCAGTGGGTACAGCTGATAAAGTGAGAGCAATGATACAAGCTGAGCTTAATCAGCGCGGTGTGGCTATAACCTTTGACGTGGTTTCAAACCCTGAGTTTTTAAAAGAAGGTGCAGCAGTTGCCGACTGTATGCGACCCGATCGAATTATTGTCGGCACTTATGACGATAACCCCAAAGATGTGATACGTGAGTTGTACGAGCCTTTTAACCGCAACCATGAAAAATTAATTTTTATGGATGTGCGCTCGGCCGAGCTGACGAAATATGCAGCTAACTGCATGTTGGCCACCAAAATTTCGTTTATGAATGAAATGGCCAATTTAGCAGAGCTGTTAGGGGCAGACATTGAAGCCGTGCGTAAAGGTATCGGCTCAGATCCGCGCATCGGCTATCACTTTATTTACCCGGGCTGCGGTTATGGCGGTTCGTGTTTTCCCAAAGATGTACAGGCGCTTATTCGCACCGCGGAGCAAAATGGCTATCAGCCAAATATTTTACATGCTGTAGAGAGTGTAAATAACAAACAGAAGTTACGTTTGCCGCAGTTGGTGCGACAGCATTTTGGTAGTGATTTATCCGGCAAAACCTTTGCGCTGTGGGGGCTGAGCTTTAAACCTAAAACCAATGATGTGCGAGAAGCCAGTAGCAGGGTACTGATGGAGCAGTTATGGCAGGCCGGTGCAGCAGTACAGGCATTTGACCCTGAAGCGATGGAAGAGATCCAACGTATTTATGGCGTCAGAGATAATCTGACGTTAGTGGGTACTAAAGAGGCTGCGCTAAAGAATGCAGACGCGCTGATCATTTGCACCGAGTGGCAACAATTTAAAGCGCCTGATTTTGATATGATTAAACAGCAACTAAAACAGCCTGTGATATTTGATGGCCGCAATCTGTATGAGCCGGAGCGCATGGCGAGAAAAGGCTTCAGCTATTACGCTATAGGCCGTGGTGAAAGTGTAAGGAAACCTGATGTCAATAACTAAGGCTGTAATTCCAGTGGCTGGATTGGGTACGCGTATGTTGCCCGCGACCAAAGCCATTCCCAAAGAGATGCTGCCGGTGGTAGATAAGCCACTGATTCAGTATGTGGTACAAGAATGTATTGCTGCAGGTATTAAAGAAATTGTGCTGGTAACCCATTCGTCGAAAAACAGCATTGAAAACCATTTTGATAAAAGCTTTGAGCTTGAATCTATGCTGGAAAAACGGGTGAAGCGTCAGTTGCTGGACGAGGTGCAAGCCATTTGTCCGAAAGACGTCACCATTATGCATGTGCGCCAAGGCGAAGCTAAGGGCCTGGGGCATGCTGTGCTTTGCGCCCTACCATTGGTAGGGGAGGCACCTTTTGCGGTGGTGCTGCCAGACGTGCTAATAGACAGCTATGACAGCGATTTAAGTAAGGATAACCTGGCGGCTATGGTGAATTTGTATCAGCAAACCGGCACCAGCCAGGTGATGGTAGAGCCTGTGCCTATGGAAATAGTGAGTAGTTATGGTGTCGCTGATTTAAAAGGCTCGACGCTTAAAGCAGGTGATAGCTGTAAAATGACAGCAATTGTAGAAAAGCCCGATGTGGCGCATGCACCGTCTAATCTGGCAGTGGTGGGACGTTATGTCTTTAGTGCGCATATTTGGCGCCAACTGAAACGAACGCCTGTTGGTGCCGGAGATGAAGTGCAGCTGACCGATGCTATTGCTTTACTAATGGAGCAAGAGCCTGTTAATGCTTACCAGATAGTGGGCAGAAGCCATGATTGCGGCAATAAACAAGGCTATATGCAGGCTTTTGTCGAGTACGGCCTGCGCGATAAACAATTGGGCCCCGCGTTCAAGCGGTGGCTTGAACAGCTGCTGCGTAAAACTAACTAAAAAACTGTTGCTAAAAGTGCTATACTTGCGCCAATTTTGTGTAAGCGTGATACCGCTGAGGCGGTTTTAATAAGTGGAGTTGCAGATGCTGGCATGGTTGCTGGGCTTGCCCCGTGCAGTTAAGCGATTAATTTCGGTAACGGCTGATATGTTCTTTTTGATCAGCTCGCTGTTTGCGGCATATTTTTTAACACAACAAAGCCAGAGCGTTGATATACCGCAGATAGCGTTAGCCTTTGCTATTACTTTGCCGGTAACCTTGTTTATTTTTACAAAGTTGGGCTTATACCGCGCCGTTATTCGCTATATTGGCCAACATGCACTGGGTGCGGTATTAAGCGGTATTGTCAGCAGTGCCTTTATTTTGGCGCTGTTGTTTGGCTTATTACAGGTACATGATAAAGGCAACCTGATTTTTGTGTATGCCATTTTAGCGCTGGTGACCTCGGGCGGTTTACGCTTACTAGCCAGAATGTTTTTGGTGCAGCGCAATAACGGCCATAAAGAGCGCGTACTTATTTATGGTGCCGGTTCATCTGGCCGTCAGTTAGCGCAGGCATTGATTAACGGTGAGCAATATCACCCGGTGGTGTTTGTTGACGATGATACAACCTTGCATCGCTCGACTATTCTAGGGGTGCCTGTGGGGGCGCCAGCACAGATTACCAGCCTGATAAAGTCACACAACATTAGCCGTATTTTGCTTGCGTTGCCTTCTGTAAGCCGCGCCCGGCGGCGTGAGGTGTTAGACGCTTTAGAAGAGCTGCCAATTCCTGTACAGTCGATACCCGGCATGAGCGACCTGGTCGATGGCTCTATGCGCATAGATGAGTTGCAGGACGTGAAAATTGAAGACTTGCTAGGGCGCGACCCAGTAGCGCCCAAAGCCAAGTTGATGCAGGCGAATATTAAAGGCAAAGTGGTAATGGTGACCGGTGCCGGCGGCTCTATTGGCTCTGAGCTTTGCCGGCAAATACTGCACTGCGAACCGAAAGTGCTGGTCCTGTTTGAACTGTCGGAATTTGGCCTTTACAGCATAGAGCATGAATTAAGCAGCCTGATAAAGCAGCAAGAGCTTGATATTAAATTGATCCCCGTAATGGGCACAGTGCAGCGCCGTAGCCGTTTGGAAACGGTGATGAAAGCCTTTAACGTACAAACGGTGTATCATGCCGCGGCCTACAAGCATGTGCCATTGGTGGAATACAACGTAGTTGAAGGTGTGCGCAATAATGTGTTTGGCACCTGGTATGCCGCGGAAGCGGCGATAAGTGCCGGTGTGGAAACCTTTGTGCTGATATCTACCGATAAAGCCGTAAGACCAACCAATGTCATGGGCGCCTCTAAACGCTTAGCCGAATTGGTACTGCAGGCGTTAGCACAGCGCCAAAGCACTACCCGTTTTTGTATGGTGCGTTTTGGCAATGTGCTCGGTTCTAGCGGCTCAGTGGTGCCGCTATTTCGGGAGCAGATACGCAAAGGCGGCCCGATAACGGTAACCCATAAAGACATTATCCGTTACTTTATGACCATACCTGAGGCGGCGCAGCTGGTGTTGCAGGCTGGTGCCATGGGTAAAGGTGGTGATGTGTATGTACTGGATATGGGCGAGCCGGTAAAAATTGCCGATTTAGCCAAGCGCATGATCCACTTGATGGGGCTTGAGGTGAAAGATGAAATTCACCCCAATGGTGATATAGAAATTAAGTTTACTGGCCTGCGCCCGGGTGAAAAGCTGTACGAAGAGCTGTTAATTGGTGAGAACGTGCGGGAAACTGCCCACCCGCGTATTATGGCTGCTGACGAAGTGCGATTAACCTGGCCGGAGATGCATAGCCTGCTGCTGCAATTAGATAGCCTGTGTGACAGCTTTAATGTAGAGAGTATTATTGATGCAATGCGCTGTGCGCCAACCGGCTTTAATTACAGCTGTGCCAGCAGTGATTTGGTGGTTAAAGCCGGCTGTGATGCAGAACTGGGCGTGCCCGGTGCGGTAATATTGAATGTGGTGGGCTCGAATGATGGCGCCTTAGCGGCACAAAGCGCTGTGGCGCCCGAGGCGGTAGTGGCAAAAGCTGCCGGGCAGAAATACTGTTAATGCAAAGATGTGCCAGCCCTGACTGCAAGATGTTACGTAAAAAAAATGGTAAAAACGCGATTTATAGGTTGAGTAAGGCTTTGCTTTAGTTTAATCTTCGACTACTTGGAAACCTAAGTTTTTAATTGAGGGAATTGTTATGAAAAAGTTAGTTATTGCTGCATTAGCATTCGCTGTATCTGTTGGTGTTAATGCACAAGAGAAAGAAGGTGGCGCAGGTACTATTGGTGGTGTTGCGACGACTACTGTTGCTGCTGGTGTTGTGGGTGTAGCTGTTGCTGCTGCTGTTATTTCTAATAACCGTGGTTCATCTGTTATTCCTGGCCCTGGCCCACAGCCAACCCCAACTTGTAACGAAGGTGACGGTTCGCCTGTTAATGGCGTTTGTACTGGTACTACTGTTACTGGCACTGGCACCATGACCTCTACTACCACCTTTACTTATGCTCCAACTGCTAACTAAGTATTAGGTTGAAATTAAGCCGCCTACTGGCGGCTTTTTTATTGCTGCATGCTTTCTCAGCGCTGTTAAGAGTGCAGCCGGTGCTAGAAATTAGTTATCTGATATAACGTGAGCCTGAATTTGTGAACACAGCGATAAAACAGCTTTTAGCTGCCACTGTTTTGCTTGCGCTAAGCGCTTGCTCCGGCACGTATAATTCTTACCTTGATTCTCTTAAACTGGCTTTTAATACGCCTGAAGATGTCAATTTGACATTGCAGCAGGTAAGGGAAGCTCGCTCTGATTTGATGTATGTGCGCCATGGTGAACGAAGTTTGGCTGCAATGGCATTATTACGTTTAGAAGGCGGTCAGCATAAGTGGGTGTCTGCCGATAATGCTTTGCTGATCATTGAGCATGGCCGTATTGTGAGAACAGTTGGCTTCAGCAATGACTTGCTCTACTTAACAAATATTCAATCCGATCAGATACGTGATATACGCAGAATTAACCCTGCTACAGATTGGTTACGCCTGGCTGATTGGCAAAGTGGTGAATATGGGTATGCAATTCGATCACGGTTCAGTCTACCAACAGATGAAACATTAGAGTTTTTTGGTCGAAGTTTTAACACTATTCGTATCACTGAGAACGTAAGTTACACTAGCCCGGCTAACTTTTTCCGACCTGATGACAGCTGGCAGAATATGTTTTGGTATGAAGCTAACAGTGGCACTCTGATAAAGAGTTTGCAGCAGCTGTCACCTTTTACTGAGCGCCTTGAAATGACTTATATCAGCCGCATTGCTCGGCTGATGCCAGCAGAAAGCCTCGCGACGTTGCCAGGAGGTTCAGGTGAATAGAAACTGGATTGTCAGCGTTACTATGCTGGTTTTAAGCAGCATAAGCCACGCTAAAGTAACCGTTAAAGTAAATGGCGAGCAGCACAATTACGAAGAGCGACCACGTCTTACCGAGGTACTGCAACCTTATGCATTACAGCAACGTTGGTACTGGCCTGCAGCAGCACTGTATCGTATTGATAGCCAGCGTGCCGAACATATACGGCGTGATCTGGTTGTGCTTGGTGAAGAGATTTTGCAACAAACTGATGATACTGCCCTGCAAGATGCTTTGAAGCTATTACTTTTACAGGTGAACCAGTGGCAACTGGCAGAGCGCATTTTTATTCCACTGGATTACGATGCTGCATCAGTACAGGTATCACTTAATCCGCTTTTTGATGCTGGCAGCTATAGCGTAATGTTAAAACGTCGACCGACGATGGTTCATATTGCCGGCGCTGTTAGTCGCAGCGTTAGTGTGCCGCATAATAGTGCAAGTCACGTGAAAGTATATTTGCAGGAAGAGCAGTTTAGCCATGGTGCTGACCGCAGCCGTGTTGCCGTCGTGCAGCCGGATGGACGTGTTATTATCGCTGGAACTGAGAGCTGGAATAGTGAGCATGTTGAGGCTATGCCGGGTGCTCAGCTGCTGGTATTGTTTGCAGAACCGTTGCTGGATAAACGATTTGCGACACTTAACAACTTGCTGCAACAACTGGCTGTACACAGGATTTTCCCATGACGCTGTCTCGTGTTCCTTTTTCGTTATCTCTTATTACACTGGTGTTAGCTCCGTTAGTGACGGCTGCAGCTGAAAATAAAAGCTGGCAGCTGCAAGCTGCCGGTGTGTCTCAAATGGCACATGGTGGAGTTGGCCTTATTCAGACCCCGACCGCGAGGATGGCGCCTGCTGGTGATTTGAGCATGAATTATACCGACAATGAAGAATACCGTTTGTGGTCGGTGAGTATTCAGCTGTTTGATTGGATGGAATCCACCATTCGTTATACTGATGTGCGCACTCGTTTGTATAGTGATGACCCTAACTTTAGTGGCGACCAGACATACAAAGACAAAGGTATTGATGTTAAGTTCCGGTTGCTGCAGGAGAGTAGTTACTTACCGCAGGTGTCATTAGGCATACGTGATTTTGGTGGTACAGGTTTATTTGAAAGCGAATACCTGGTACTAAGCAAAAAATGGCATAACGTAGATTTCCATTTGGGCATGGGCTGGGGCTATTTAGGTAATGGCAGTAATGTGAGTAATCCATTTTGCGAGATTAAAGACAGTTTTTGTCAGCGTCCCGGTGAATTTGGTGGGCAAGGTGGCAAAATAGATTACGATCAATTCTTTAAAGGTACTGCCTCACTGTTTGGTGGTATTGAATACCAAACGCCCTGGCAACCGTTGCGTTTGAAATTGGAGTATGAGGGTAATAATTACCAGCAGGACTTTGCTGGTGATCTGATACAGGATTCGAGCTGGAATATAGGTGCGGTATACCGCTGGGGGAATTTTAATTTCGACCTGAACTATCAGCGTGGTAATACGCTGGGCTTTGGTGTTCATTACGCGCTGAACCTGCACGATGTTCGCCAGTACAAAGTAAAGCCAGCGCTGAGGCCGCTGCCAGAGCAGTTAAACCGTTCTGAAATTACCGACCGTGATGCGTTGCCCAAAGCCTTATTACAGGAGGCTGGTTTTGCTTTAAGAACTGCCCATATCATCGATGATGAGTTTATTATTTATGGTGAGCAATTAGCTTATCGCGATCATGATGAGGCGGTAGAGCGTATTGGTCGTATACTGGCGAACGAAGTGCCATCACATATCAAGCGCTATCGCATTGTTAACTATGCTGGCAACCTGGCAGCGGTTGAAACGGTAATAAAGGCTGATGATTTTATAGCAGCGGCGCGTTACGAGTCGCTTTATAGTGACATTAAATCAACCTACGTGCGGCAACAGCCAGAAGCTAAAACGTTAGGTTACAAAACGCAACCATCACAAAAAGGCTTTTTTGCTGGTTCAGAAACCTTTTTTATTCAGACTTTTGGCAGCCCGGAAGAGTTTTATATGTATCAAGGCGGTATTTTTGCCAATGCCGGGTACCGCTTGAGTAATAATTTAATGTTAAATAGCACAGCCAAAATTACACTGCTAGAAAACTTCGATAAGTTTAATTTTAAAGTAGATAACCAGCAAACCGCCTTACCTCGTGTAAGGACCTTTGTGCGCGAGTATGTATCGGGCGATGCGCTTTCGATGGAAAACCTATATTTTCAGTGGCAGGATCAGATAGTACCCGATGTGTTTGCTCAGGCTTATGGCGGCTATCTGGAAACTATGTTTGGCGGTGTAGGGGGAGAGGTTTTATACCGGCCTGTTGACTCGAACTTTGCCATAGGTTTTGATATCAACTATGTGCAGCAGCGCTCGTACGAAAACGACTTTGACTTTTTCGATTACAAGACCTTGACCGGCCATGTGAACGTGTACTGGAAACCGGAATTTTTACCTGATACTCAGCTTACGTTTAACATTGGCCAGTTTTTGGCTAAAGACAAAGGCGTTAATATTGATTTTGCTAAACGGTTTGACAGTGGCATAGTGGTGGGTGCTTATGCAGCCATTACCAATGTTTCTGCGGAGGAGTACGGCGAGGGGAGCTTTACCAAAGGTTTTTATCTGTCTATTCCATTTGATTTATTCTCTTTGAGACCATCAAAGGGTCGAGGTCGGTTACCTTGGATCCCAATTGCAAGAGACGGCGGACAACCACTCAACCGCCCCGCCACGTTAATCGATGCAACTGAGCAGCGTTCACCGTTCTACGATTAATCATGTCTTTGAAAAGGCAGCTATGGCTGCCTTTTTTATTGCTACTTATTGTGCCGGGCAGGCTTGATCGCGGCCGGATTTTTTCGCCAGGTATAAGGCAGCGTCGACCCGTTTTAGTAGTTGCAGGGCATCGCACTGTTTTGTTGGTACACTGCTACAATAGCCCAGGCTAACCGTCAGGTAGGGTTTAATGTCACTATGCTGGTGGCTGATAGCAAGCTGGGCCAGTTGTTGCCGGATATTGTTTGCCACCTGCTGGCAGGCAGAAAGGTTGCTACCCGGCAAAATAATGGCAAACTCTTCGCCACCGTAGCGGGCTGCCAACTCGCCCTCGCGTTTTACCTGCTGTTGTAATACCGTCGCCAGCTGTTTAAGTGCTGCGTCGCCGGCCTGATGACCATAATGATCGTTATAGCGCTTAAAGTGGTCTATATCTAACAGAATAAGCCCCAGCGGTTGTTTACTGCGGCTACAACGTTTTAGCTCGCTGGCAAGGCATTGGTCAAACTGACGGCGGTTGGCGATACCGGTCAGGCCATCCTGATTGGCCAGCTGGGTGAGCTCGTTGTTGGCAGCCAGCAGTTGTTGTTGCATCTGTTGTAGCGATTGACGATAGCGCACATTTTGCAACGTTTTGGCCAGCATATCGCCAACCAGTTTCATCCGGCGCAGATCGGTATTTGTCCAGTCGCGGCGGCGTGACACCATGTCGCAGCCGACGAAACCCAGCAATTGCTCGTCAGAGCGCATGGCGCAGCACAGTACCGACTGTATGTCTTCAGCGACGAATTCTTGCTGCTCTGCAGCGGCCTCTGCTGGCATCTTACTGACATCACTTACCGCAAATACATAATCTTGCTGCATTTTTTCAAAAAAATAAGGTAAAGCGGCCTGTGGAACCTGCTGTAACTGGGTCTGGTGGCTGCTAATGCCCTGTCGCACCCATTCGTGGGTGTTGCTCATTTCGCTGCAGTCTGCGGTAAATTGAAACACATAGCTGCGGTCACTGTGGCAAAACTCACCCAGCGCGGCCAGTGCATCCTGAATATGCTGGTCTAGCTGTTGATCCTGTACATTAATCAGTTCTGTGGAAATAAGCGAAATAAGCTTGTCAAACGCCAGCGCTTCTTCCAGCTCGGCGATATCAGTAGCGGGTAACTGACTGCTTATTACGTGTGAATGGTCTGCCGTCGGCAGCAGGCTGATTAGCACGCTGCTGTGCAGAATAAAAGACAGTGCAACCAATTTACTGTGTAGCTGATAGCAGCGGCGGCTGTCGGGATTGACACTGTTACCGACTAACAGATTAAGTTGCAGTTCAGTGCCGCTAAGTGCCAGTAGTAGCGGGTTGTGCAGTAAATCATAACGTTTACTATTGTCGGCGTTATACAGCGGTAACTGCTGAATATCTGCCAGTGACAGTTCTTTCTGCCCGGGGTCGCGCTGTAGCAGTGTCAGCGCAGCCTGGTTCGCCCAAATACGACTATGACTGTGCTCTTTGTACAGCAAAGGGGTGGGGATGGCGTCTAGCACCGGCCAGAAATGCGGTAAAGCATCAGAGGTAGCTGCCATAGTATGCTCAATAAACAATCAGCTTTTACTATAACGGATTTGGCTATTTTGGCCAAAATTGCCCCCACTAACCCCAGAGTTGTTGGCTTAGGTGGGCAACAGGGCTTGTTGCACCCTGCAACAGCCATTCGCTGATTGCTTTGGCGACATTAGGGTAGTGCACCTTGTTGTAATGCTGGCGGCTGCTTAACCAGTTGGCGATGTGCTGGCTGTTTAAGCTATCAGCGGTGGCGGCTAGATTAAGCTGCTTTAACGCCAGCGCATTAGAGTGCTGCTCCATCTGGCCGTTAAGCGGTTTTACCATAATGCGCTTATTCAGCTGCAGTGCTTCGCTTATTAACTCGAAGCCAGCGTTACTGAGTACAAAACGGCAGCTGGCTAAGTCGTGTTTAAACGGTTGCAGCGCCGGTGGATGGGTGTGAATATGGCCGAGACTTTCTGCTGTTAACCCCGGGCCGTACAGGTAAAACTGATAGTCTGTCAGCGGTGTTAGCATGCTTATAACCTGCTGTTGCTGCTCAAACGGCAGATACACCAGCACTTTGTTCTCTGTAACCTCGGCGCTGTGTGGTGCATCGTCAATAATCGGCGGCAATATCGGCTGGTTAAAATGATGCCAGTGCAGCCCCAGCTGGGTTTGCGCCGGGGCAAAGTGTTTAAACACCCGTTGCGTCATCATATTGGCATGCTGCATGGGGATTTTGTGTAAAAACGCATATTGATGGCCAAGCGCGATACTGTGTTTGCCGGCGCGACACGCAGCATGGGCGGTGATGGGCTCAAAGTCGGTAATGATCAGATCGTAACTGCTGACGTCCAGCTGGGTAATGTCTTGCCATAGTTGGCGCAGCGAGGCCTGCTTAATACTTTGCCAGTAATTTACCCGCCCGGCTTGGGTGATAAAGGTGAGGCCGCGTTTGACGCTGTAGTGGCCAAACTGCTGCATATCAAAAAACTGCGACGGCTCGCGGCCAGAGAACAGATAATCTACCTGTGCGCCGGCCTTTGTCAGATAAGGCTCCATGGCGCGGGCTCTGCTGATATGACCATTACCGGTTGCCTGCACGCCATAGAGAATTTTCATCTGTTACTCCGTTTGTTTGTCTTGCCATACCAGGGCTTTAAAGTGCGCCCGGCACATTGATACATAGCTTTCGTTACCGCCAATTTGAACCTGCGAGCCGGCGGTAGCGGCGTTGCCGTGTTCGTCCAGCCGCACCACAAAGTTGGCTTTACGGCCACAGTGACAAATGGTTTTCAGCTCGATCAGTTTATCGGCCCAGGCCAGTAGCGCTTCGCTGCCGGCAAAGGTTTCACCTAAAAAGTCGGTACGCAGGCCAAAGGCCAGCACCGGTATGTTCAGTGTATCTACCACATCGGTCAGCTGGCGCACCTGAGCTTTAGATAAAAACTGTGCCTCGTCTATCAGCACGCAATCTAACCGGCCTTGCTGCTTTAACTGCTGTACATGCGCGACAAAATCAAACTCGCCGTCAAAAATATACGCATCCATTGCCAGACCAATCCGTGAGCTGACCTTGCCCAGACCGAAGCGGTTATCCAGCGCCGCGGTGTAAATAGCCACTGTCATACCTCTTTCCTGATAGTTATAAGCACTTTGCAGTAAAGAGGTCGACTTACCGGCGTTCATTGCCGAGTAGTAAAAATATAATTGCGCCATAGCGTCACCTAACCAAAAAGACGACGCAGTATAACCCTATCTTTAAGCAAAATATAAAGGCTGAAGATGTCAGTTTTAAGACGCTGGCTTCTTTTGATGCGCTGCATTAAGCTCTGCACAACTTTTTAAGGAGAACAACATGGAAAAATTAGTGTTAATACCGGTATTTGTGCAGGTATTGCTGACCAGCGTAGTGATGATTTTAATGGGGCGGCGACGCATTAGGGCGGCAAAAAACAAAGAAATCAGTGTGGCGGCGTTTAAAACCATGAACCTGACCGGCGCGAATGAGCAGGTGATTGCCACCAGCCGTAACTTTGATAACCAGTTTCAAATGCCGATGCTGTACTTATTCAGCGTGCTGTTTGTGCTGCAATTGGGCCTGGCGGACGCAGCCTATGCTGCCTTAGGCGCGGCCTTTGTTTTGCTGCGTATTGTGCATACCGTTATTCATATTGGTACTAACCATGTGCGTAGCCGCTTTAATGTGTTTTTGCTGGGTTGTGCGGTGCTATGGGCGATTTGGCTGCGCTTGGCCTGGCAAGTGCTGTTTAGCTAACCCCCAAAAAAATGGGGTCAGAGAGTTCTGAGCCCGTTATTTGCTGTTGATGGCGTACTTCAGTTTATTTTTTAGCGGCTTTGTTGCTGCTACTTTGTTCCCCGCGTCTAGCGAGGTATTGCTGCTGGCCTTGCAGGCGCAGGGATACAATCTTATCTGGTTGTTTATCGCCGCCACAGCCGGCAATACGCTGGGCTCGTGTGTTAACTGGTATCTGGGCTGGCGTTTGCTGGATTTTCAGCACAAGCGCTGGTTTCCGGTGTCGCCAGCTGCACTTCGCCGTGCACAGCAGCAGTTTCAGCGCTACGGTAGCTGGAGCCTGTTACTGGCCTGGCTGCCGGTGGTGGGTGATCCGCTTACGCTAGTGGCAGGTGTGCTTAAAGTGCGTTTTAGCGTGTTTCTGCTGTTAGTGCTGCTTGGCAAAGCGACACGTTATGCCTTGCTGCTGGCCGCAGGCAGTGTCTGGTTTACGTAATTTTATTGGTAAAACAGCCTCAGATCCGTCATCATTAGCGCCATTCTTGCTGCCACTTTAGGAACCTGATTATGGAATACCAATTAACTGCCGACGAACTTAACCGTATTACTGCGCTGGATGCTGAACAGCGTTACGCTTACTTTATTCAGGCAGTCGCTGATCTGGAGAAGATCTGGATTTTAGTTGATGACGATGGTTTTGTGCTGGTGAGCGCCGAAGATGAACGTTGTATTCCGGTGTGGCCACATGCTGAGCTGGCCGAGCAGTGGATTGAAGGTGAGTGGTCGCACTGTACTGCGCAGGCGGTAGATGTAGATACCTGGCTGGATAAGTGGACATCGGGCTTAAATGGTGACGAGTTGGCCATTGCGGTGCTGCCGGATACTGACGGCCCGGGCGTAGTGGTGCTGCCTGATGAGCTGGCTGAGACGCTGCTTAGCGAAATGCAGGATGATGAGTAAGTAGCAAACCGGCAGCTTGCAATCGATTTACCCACACCAACACGCCGTAAACCCATCCCTGGGGGCTCGATTCGACCATCCTGGTCTGCAACGGTTGGCTTAGGGCAAAGCGATTCGCAGCCGGTGTCCTGACTAAGTGAATAAAAAAGCCCGCAGTTGCGGGCTTTTACTTTAGTGGTAATAGCTTAGTGCAGTACGCGGGCGCGCAATGTACCCGGAATGGCTTTTAACTCGTTAAGCGCCTGCTCTACATCGTCTGAGTCGATATCAATCACCACATAACCAATATCGGCATTGGTTTGCAGGTACTGACCGGCGATGTTGATATTGTGCTTGGCAAAGGCTTCGTTAATCTTGGTCAGCACACCCGGCTGGTTTTTATGAATATGCAGCAAGCGTGAGCGGCCTTTATGCTCTGGCAGAGACACTTCCGGGAAGTTAACCGCCGACAGGGTAGAGCCGTTGTCGCTGTATTTTACCAGCTTGCCGGCCACTTCAAAGCCGATATTTTCCTGTGCTTCCTGGGTTGAGCCGCCAATGTGTGGCGTTAAGATCACATTGTCGAACTCACGCAGTGGCGAGATAAATTCTTCATCGTTACCTTTAGGCTCAACCGGGAACACGTCTATCGCCGCACCGGCCAGCTTTTTACTGCGCAGTGCTTCGGTTAACGCATCGATATCGACCACGGTGCCGCGCGAGGCATTAATTAAAATGCTGCCGGGCTTCATCAGCTCAAGTTCGGCCTCGCCAATCATATTTTTGGTTTGTGGCGTTTCCGGCACATGCAAGGTGATGACATCAGACGTTTTGAGTAGGGTGCCAAAGTCGACCTGGGTGGCGTTACCCAGCACCAGCTTGTCTTCAATATCGTAAAACTGCACACGCATGCCAATGTTTTCGGCCATGATGCTAAGCTGGGTGCCGATATGACCATAACCGATAATACCCAGGGTTTTACCGCGCGCTTCAAACGAGTTATTGGCGGTTTTTTGCCACTCGCCACGATGTGCGGCGGCAGAGCGCTGCGGAATACCGCGCAGCAGCATAATAATTTCGCCCAATACCAGCTCGGCTACCGAGCGGGTGTTAGAAAACGGCGCATTAAACACCGGTATCGCCCGTTTTAACGCAGCGTCTAAGTCGACCTGATTAGTGCCGATACAAAAACAGCCAATAGCTACTAATTTGCCGGCGGCATCCAACACTTTTTCGGTTAATTGGGTGCGTGAACGAATACCGATAAAGTGCACATCTTTAATGCGCTCGATTAGTTCGTCTTCTGGCAGTGAGGTTTTTAAATACTCGATATTGCTGTAGCCCTGGTTTTTAAAGCTTTGTACTGCACTTTGGTGCAGGCCTTCCAGCAGCAATATTTTTATTTTGTCTTTGGCCAGCGAAAATTTTTCCATGTCACTCTCTTCATTAAATTAAAAATAAATTCAGTTAGGTTTTATTATTCTTGTTGTATTTTCGTGGGCCCTGCTGTTACTGCTTCACGTTTTGCGGTTATCCGACTTTATTCAATGACTTTGGTGCCTTCAACGCTGCCTACCAGCACCATATCGGCGCCGCGATGCGCAAAAATGCCGTTACACACCACACCAACGATATTGTTGATCTGCTGCTCCAGCTTAAGTGGCTCGGTAATGGCCAAATCGTGCACATCTAAAATTACGTTGCCGTTGTCGGTAGTCACGCCCTGGCGCAGCACCGGCCTGCCGCCTAATTTTGTTAGCTCACGTGATACATATGCTGACGCCATCGGGATAACTTCAACCGGCAGAGCAAACTTGCCCAGCACCTCCACCTGTTTGCTCTGATCGACAATACAAATAAACCGGTCGGCAACAGCAGCAACAATTTTCTCGCGGGTAAGGGCAGCGCCACCGCCTTTGATCATGTGCTTTTGGCCATTAATTTCGTCAGCACCGTCTACGTAAACACTAAAGCTGTCGATGCTGTTGAGATCCAGTACATCAATACCCAAAGCTTTAAGCTTCTCGGTAGATTGCACCGAGCTGGATACTGCGCCTTTAATTTCATGCTTAATGCTGGCCAGGGCATCGATAAAATGATTTACCGTTGAGCCGGTACCAACGCCTACTACGGTATTACGCGGTACATACTGCAAAGCTGCCCAGGCGGCATTTTTTTTCATTTCATCTTGTGTCATTACTGATCCAAATCGGTTTAGCCATACAGATGGATATTATATCGAAAGGGGTTGCCGACAAAAGGGCAAAAGCAGAAAAAGGTGAAAACAGTTGCACGAATGCTCGGCGGTGAAATTGCCGGCCACAATACGCCCTCTGGCTCGTCACAGCAACTCGCCCTTGTGCCTACGGCAGGGCTCAGACACTCTGTGACGACCAGATTGCGTTTCTGGCCTGCTTTTGCGCATCAGGCAGGTAGCATCAAAAGAATGAGAACCGCTGCTCGGGTGTAATAATTTGCTTTAGCGGTATATCCCAGGCTTCGGTGGGCACCGCCTCCACCTGTTGGCAACTATGTGCCAAACCAATCACCTCACATGGGCTATTTTGGGGCAGTTGCGCCAGGGTTCGGTCATAAAAGCCGCCGCCCATACCCAACCGGTTGCCGGCTTTATCAAAGGCCACCAGCGGGGTAAAAATAAGCTCAAGTTGATTTAGCGGAAGTATGCGGTGACATTCTGGCAAGGGCTCGGGTATACCAAAGCGGTTGGGGTAAAGCAGGGTGTCTGGCGTGTAGTGTATAAATAGCAGATAACCGGCAGTAAAGGGGTGCAATACCGGCAAGTACAACTGTTTTCCCTGCTGCCACAACGCTTGCATCAGCGGGTAGGGATCTAGCTCACCGTCGTTGGCTAAATACAGCGCTATGTGTTGTTTGTGCTGCAACTGTGGCAATGCCAATACCTGCTGCACTAATTGTGTTGCTGCGAGTTGCTGCTGATTTGGCGTTAATTGTTTGCGCCGTTGGCGTATCAGCACCCGTAGTTGCTGACGATTATTAAGCGATAAAGTCATAAGCTGGTGCTGTTAACCGGAAACAGGCCACAGTATGCCGCATTGACGGGTAAATAAAAGAGGTTCTCCAAATTGCCGTGTCTGGTGTTAGCCCTTGAACCATAGGTTCAAGGCGGGAGTCAGATGGCTGCCTAAGGCTTCCCGGTACGGGCCGGGCTTGCACACTGGCAGCGCAGAAGAAACCCTTTTTTAAAACAAGTATCGGCTCAGGGACATCCACCTGATCACCAACAACTCAGAGAACGGCACTAAGTATAACACTGCGTGCGGCGCTGTATAGGGCTGGCGGCACTGCTTTTGCCGCAAGCTTTGCTAGTTGCATGGTTTTGCAGCAACTTTTGTTTACGCTTTGCGCTGGCGCAGTTTTTCTGCGGCTAAAGTTGGCGCTTTTTCGCTGCGGTGGTAGCATAAAGCCAGTTAAACACAGCACGAATGGTTATATGAGCAGCCCTTTTTTACTGAGCTACGATGAGTGGATGTACAAACTGGATCAGGCCTATGTGATGGCCTCTGCTGCAGAGGTGCACGGCCTGATTGCCGGGCTGTTAAGTGCTGGTGTCGAACCAGACGCACAGCAGCTACTGCCGGTATTGCATGATTTTCTCAATGATGGCCAGGCCCTGCCTGTCGAATTAAAGCAACAGGTCACCAGTCTGATTGACAGTACCGCAGCGGCGCTGGCGAAAAATGATTTTAGTTTTTCCTTGTTGCTACCCAGTGACGATGACAGCTTGCCAGAGCGCTTAGATGCGATGGTGGAGTGGACGCAGGCATTTTTGGTGGGTTTTGCTGTGCAGCAAACCGATTTGTCGCTGGTGTCGGCAGACGTGCGCGAAGCACTTGATCAGCTAACCGAAGTCACGCGTATTGATATTCATACCACCGACGATGGCAGTGCAGAAGAAAATGATGAAGCCTACTTTTTGGTGCTGGAGCACATTCGTATGATGGTACTGGCCTGTTACACCGAGGTGGGGCAGAAATTCAGTGCCCGTCCGGTCAGTAATAAGACACTGCATTGATGACACTAGCTGCAAGCCCTTCAACCGACGCTGAGCTGTTCGACTCAGCGCTATTCGATATTGTTATCACCGGCGGTGGTATGGCCGGTAGCACCCTGGCATATGCCTTGAGTCAGACGATGCCCACATTGAAACTAGCCATTATCGAGCAGCAAGCCAATACGATTAGCCCGGTTAGCTTTGATAGCCGCAGCATAGCATTGGCTGCCGGTAGCGCTGAGTTGCTAAATAGTTGGGGGCTGTGGCGTGAGCTTAGCGCACATAGCTGCGCTATCGGGCAGATTAAGGTGTCAGACCGCGGCCATTTTGGGAAAACCCACTTAAGTGCCGACGAGTATCAGCAACCGGCACTGGGCTATGTGGTTGAGGTGGAACATTTAGGCGCGCTGCTAGCTAACAAGCTTAGTGCGCTGAAAAATATCAGTTATTTCGCGCCTGCCTCCATTAGTGCTATTACGCCGGGCTTGCACCAGCAGCAATTGCAATTAAGTGACGGCCGCACGTTGAGTACCCATCTGCTGGTGATTGCCGAGGGTGGTTTGTCACCCAGCCGCCAGCTAGCCGGTTTTAGCGTAACGCAGCAGATGTACGGCCAGCATGCCATTATTGCCAACCTGGCACTTGAAGGAGCGCATCAGCACACCGCGTACGAGCGCTTTACCGAGCATGGCCCAATAGCTTTGCTACCACTGCCGAAACAGCGCTATTCGTTGGTGTATACCGCAGAGGATGCCGATGTCGACCGCTTAATGCAGCTGGACGATGCCGCGTTTTTACAACACGTCCAGCAGGCTTTTGGCTATCGTGCCGGTGTGTTCAGCGCTGTGGGTAAGCGCGCCTGTTATCCGCTGAGTTTACGTTTAACCGGCGATATAGTGCGTCATCGGGTGGCGCTACTGGGTAATAGTCTGCATAACCTACACCCTATCGCAGGCCAGGGCTTTAACCTGGCGCTTAGGGATATTGCAGAGTTATTGCGGCAGGTTCAGCACTATCCAGAGGATATTGGTGGCTATGCTATGCTGCGCGGTTATCAGCAAGCCAGGCAACAGGACATTAAGCGGGTGAGCACCGGTACCGATGCCCTGGTGCGGCTGTTTTCTAACCGTTCACGTGCAGTCGCATTGGGGCGGAACCTGGGCCTTCTGGCCATGACATTATGTGATGAATTAAAACGGCCCTTGGCCGAGCAGGCAATGGGGTTTCGCAGCTAAATGCACAATGTAGATATTACTATAGTGGGTGCTGGCAGTGCCGGTTTAACTCTGGCACTCTTGCTGGCGCCTAGCGGCCTTAACATTATGCTGCTGGAGCAAGGTGCAGCACCGGAGCCGCGCAGCGCAGACTATCAGCGGGTAAGTGCGCTTAATTTAGCCTCGGTGCGGCTACTGCAAACCCTGGGTGCCTGGCCGGCCCTTGCGCAAAGTGCCCAGCCTTACGATGCGATGCACGTTTGGGATGCTGACAGCTTTGCCCGCATTGAGTTTGATGCCGCCACCGAGCTTCAGGCGCAGCTGGGTTTTATTTGTGATAACGAGCAAATTCGTCATGCGCTTTATCAGCAGCTTAAGACGCATAGCAATGTACACTGTGTGTTTAATTGCACCATTAACAGCCTGGTGCAAAGCGAGCGCGATGTGCTGGTAAATATAAACCAGCAGCAACTGATTTTAAGCCGCCTTTTGGTCGGTGCAGATGGCGTAAACTCGCGAGTGCGTCGTGATGCCCAGTTACCACTTACGCACTGGGATTACGAGCAGCAAGCTATAGTGACCACTATTACCACAGAGCATGCGCATAACAATTGTGCCCGCCAGGTGTTTTTACCTACAGGTCCGTTAGCACTGCTACCACTGCCGGGGCAGCATAAATGCTCTATTGTCTGGAGCTGCACGCCAGAACGCGCCACTGAGCTATTAGCATTGGACGCGGGCGCCTTTAGCCAGGCGCTCACTGCGGCCAGCAACAGTGTGCTGGGGCTGCTTAAACTTGATAACACCCCCAATGCCTTTGCACTTCGTATGCGCTATGCCACAAGCTGGCTGCGTGGTCGTATTGTACTGGTGGCGGATGCGGCGCACAGCATACATCCGCTGGCCGGGCAGGGGATGAATTTAGGCCTGATGGATGTTGCTGCATTAGCAGAACTAATCTCAGAGGCGTTGGCGCAGGGCCACGACATAGCCGAGCCGCGGCTGCTTAGGCGTTACGAGCGCTGGCGCAAAGCTGAGGCGCAAACACTGATCGTGACAATGGAAGCTTTTAAACGTGGTTTCAGTAATGCCCAGCCGCTGCTGAAACTGGTACGAGCTGTCGGCATGAGTGGTGTTAACGAATTACCCTGGTTAAAAAGTAAAATCATCGCTGCAGCCCTTGGGAACAGTGGTGACCTGCCGAAAATAGCCCGGCCGGCTGGTAAAAGCGCCCGTTTAGCTTAGGTTAGTTTTTTTAGTAATAGACGTTGTCGCATTACAAAAACTAATTAATCAGGGGCTGTTTGCCAGCACAGCCTTGCGTTATAATCCGGTTGCCTTTTTATCCGCTTTAACTGTATGGATATTCAGAATGTTCAGCAGTAACGCTTTACAGCGCAAGCGGGCCTTACATTAAGCAGGACATAACAATGGCTAATCAAACTGCGTTACATGGCAAACACCTGGAAGCCGGTGCCAAAATGGTCGACTTCTTCGGCTGGGATATGCCTATCAATTACGGCTCTCAAATTGAAGAACATCACGCGGTACGCCGCGACGCCGGCATGTTCGACGTTTCTCACATGACGATTGTAGATTTAAAAGGCGCCAATACCCGCGCCTTTTTGCGTTATTTGCTGGCTAACGATGTTGCTAAACTGACTGTGCCGGGCAAGGCGCTGTACAGTGGCATGTTGAATGAAGCTGGCGGTGTGATTGACGACTTGATTGTTTATTTTCTGCAGGAAGACTTCTTCCGTCTGGTGGTTAACTCGGCCACCCGTGAAAAAGATTTAGCCCATATCAGCAAAGAAGCTGCAGCCTTTAACGTTACTGTCGCTGAGCGGCCTGAGTTTGCCATGATTGCGGTGCAAGGCCCCAATGCCAAAGCCAAAGTGGCGACCTTATTAACGGCAGAGCAGCAAGCCGCCGTTGCCGGTATGAAGCCGTTCTTTGGTGTGCAAGCCGGTGAACTGTTTATCGCTACCACAGGTTACACCGGTGAAGATGGTTATGAAATTGCCTTGCCAAACGAGCAAGCCGCCGCTTTCTGGCAAAAATTATTAGATGCTGGCGTAGCGCCGGCCGGTTTAGGTGCGCGGGATACGCTGCGTTTAGAAGCAGGTATGAACCTGTATGGTCAGGATATGGACGAAACCGTATCACCGCTGGCGGCAAATATGGGCTGGACTATTGCCTGGGCACCGGAAGACCGTAATTTTATTGGCCGCAGCGCGCTGGAGCAGCAAAAAGTGGCAGGTACTGACAAACTGGTCGGCCTGGTAATGGAGGCCAAGGGCGTACTGCGCCATGGCCAGCGCGTCGTGGTTGAAGGTGGTGAGGGGGTTATTACCTCTGGCACGTTCTCGCCCACACTGGGCTTTAGCATTGCCATGGCACGGGTGCCCGCCAGCACCGGCGACAGCGCCGAGGTAGATATTCGCGGTAAGATGGTGCCGGTAAAGGTGGTTAAGCCTGCCTTTGTGCGCATGGGCAAAAAAGTCATCTAAACTGATTAATTAACGTACAACTAAACTAACAAGAACACGCCAGCTAAGGATTAAACAATGAGCTCAATTCCTAACAATTTAAAATACGCCAGCAGCCACGAGTGGGCCCGTGATGAGGGTAACGGTGTTTATACCGTTGGTATTACCGAACACGCCCAGGGTTTATTGGGTGACATGGTGTTTGTTGAACTGCCGGAAGTTGGTGACAGTGTGAATCAGGGCGATGACTGTGCGGTTGCAGAGTCAGTTAAAGCCGCTTCAGATATTTATGCACCATTGTCGGGCGAAATTGTTGAAGTTAACGAGGCGCTGGTTGATTCGCCAGAGCTGGTAAATAACAGCCCATACGAAGATGGCTGGATGTTTAAAATTAAAATTGCTGATGAAGCCGAGCTGTCAGCGCTGTTAGACGCCGAAGGCTACAAAAACTCTATCGACGAGTAATAAATAGTCACCCGCTGTGTAAGCCCCGTGCCAACTAAATCACGGGGCTTAACGTTAGTAGCAACCAAACATTACCAGGACATTCAAGGCATGACCAACTCCGCTGTGAAAACCCTGTCGCAACTTGCGAACCACGAAGAATTTATTCAGCGCCACATCGGCCCGGATGCAGCCGAAACTGCCGCTATGTTAAGCGAGCTGGGCGTAGACAGCATGGAAACGCTGATTGCACAAACAGTGCCGGCTGGCATTCGTTTACCTAAGCCTTTGGCCACTGGCCCGGCGATGACGGAAGCCGATGCGCTGGCTAAGTTAAAGCGCGTGGCCAGCAAAAATAAGATGTTTAAATCTTACATTGGTATGGGTTATCACCCGACGTTAACGCCGAATGTGATCCTGCGTAATGTGCTGGAAAACCCGGGTTGGTACACGGCTTACACGCCATACCAGCCGGAAATTGCTCAGGGCCGGTTAGAATCGCTGTTAAACTTTCAGCAGTTAACGCTGGATTTAACCGGTATGGAGCTGGCCAGCGCGTCATTACTGGATGAAGCAACAGCAGCTGCTGAAGCCATGGCATTGGCAAAACGGGTCACCAAGAGCAAGTCTAATCTGTATTTCATCAGCGACGATGTACATCCGCAAACCATCGACGTGGTAAAAACCCGCGCCGAAATGTTTGGTTTTGACATTGTAGTGGGCAAAGCGGCAGAAGCTGACACGCACGATGTGTTTGGTGCCTTATTGCAATACCCGTCAACTAATGGCGATATTCGTAACGACAGCGCCTTAATTGCCGCGTTGCAGGCGAAAAAAGCCATAGTTGCCGTAGCCACTGATCCTATGGCGCTGATGCTGTTAAAAGCGCCTGGCCAGTTAGGTGCCGACGTAGTGTTGGGCAGCGCCCAGCGTTTTGGTGTGCCTATGGCCTACGGTGGCCCACACGCGGCATTCTTTGCTACCCGCGATGCTTACAAACGCTCTATGCCGGGTCGCATTATTGGTGTGTCGAAAGACCGCCGTGGCAATAGCGCGCTGCGTATGGCGATGCAAACCCGCGAGCAGCATATCCGCCGCGAGAAAGCCAACTCAAACATTTGTACCGCCCAGGTACTGCTGGCCAATATCGCCTCGTTCTACGCCGTTTACCACGGCCCGCAGGGTCTGAAGAATATCGCCGAGCGCATTCACCGCAATGCTGATATTTTTGCTGCCGGCTTAAAAGCCAAAAATGTCGCTGTAGTGAACAGCCACTGGTTCGATACCATTACTTTTAAAGTGACTAACCGCGCTGAGGTGATAAACCGTGCCTTAGCGGCCGGTGTTAACCTGCGTACCGACATGGCTGAAGTGTTGGCGGTAAGTTTCCATGAAGCGACCAGCAAAGCCGATATCGCTGAGCTGTTTGATATTGTGCTTGGCGCTGGCCACGGTTTAACCGTTGATGCACTGGACAGTGTTATCGTCAGCGAAGGCAGCCAGTCTATTCCAGCCGATTTAGCCCGTACCGACAGCGTGCTGGGCCACCCGGTGTTTAACCAGTATCACAGCGAGACTGAGATGCTGCGTTATATCAAAAAGCTGGAAAACAAAGACTTAGCACTTAACCATTCGATGATCTCATTAGGCTCGTGCACCATGAAGCTAAACGCGACGGCTGAGATGATCCCGATCACCTGGCCGGAATTTGCGTCATTGCACCCCTTTGTACCACGCGATCAGGCCGATGGTTACTACGAAATGATTAACGAGCTGGGCGACTGGCTAATTAACATCACCGGCTATGACAATATCTCTATGCAGCCTAACTCGGGCGCACAGGGCGAATACGCTGGTATGGTTGCCATTCGTAAGTACCACGAAAGCCGTGGCGAAGGCCATCGTAACATCTGTTTAATTCCGGTATCGGCGCACGGTACTAACCCGGCCACGGCTGCTATGACCAGCTACGACGTGGTATTGGTAGACTGTGACAAGTCGGGCAATATCGACATGGCCGACTTAAAAGCCAAAGCAGCTGAAGTAGGCGATCGCTTAGCGGCCATCATGGTCACTTACCCGTCGACGCACGGCGTATTTGAAGAGAGCATCCAGGAGCTGTGTGACATTATTCACAGCTACGGCGGCCAGGTGTATATGGACGGTGCCAACATGAACGCTCAGGTGGGGTTAACCTCGCCAGGCTTTATCGGCTCAGACGTATCGCACTTAAACCTGCACAAAACCTTCTGTATTCCACACGGTGGCGGCGGCCCGGGCATGGGCCCAATTGGCGTGAAAAGCCATTTAGCGCCATTCCTGCCAAACCATGCGGTGGTGGGTATTGAAGGCACTGGCCGTACTAACGGTGCGGTAGCCGCAGCACCCTTTGGCAGCGCGGGTATACTGCCTATCAGCTGGATGTATATTGCCATGATGGGTGGTGAAGGCTTAAAGCAAGCTACCGAGTATGCCATTTTGAATGCGAACTATATGGCGAAAAAACTCGACCCGTTATTCCCGGTACTGTACCGCGGCACCAACGGCCGGGTAGCACACGAATGTATTATCGACATTCGCCCGCTAAAAGAAGCCAGCGGCATTACCGAGATGGACATTGCCAAGCGTTTAATGGACTTTGGTTACCACTCGCCCACGATGAGCTTCCCGGTAGCCGGCACGCTAATGATTGAGCCAACAGAATCTGAAAGCAAAGCCGAGCTGGACAAGTTTATCGAAGCAATGAGCACCATCCGCGCTGAAATTGCTAAGGTAGAAGCTGGCGAGTGGACAGTGGACAACAACCCACTGGCCTATGCTCCACACACGATGGAAGATATTTTCGATCCGGCGTGGGATCGCGCCTACGAGCGTCAGTACGCGGCTTTCCCAGCAAAATTTGTGGCAGAAAACAAGTTCTGGCCAACGGTAACCCGTATTGATGATGTATACGGCGACCGTAACCTAATCTGTTCCTGCCCAAGCCCGGAAGCATATCGCTAAGCGGTTTGACACTATAAAAAGGGCTAGCCGTAAGGCTAGCCCTTTTTCTTTTCTATCACAGAGCAGTAGCTTTAGTAGCCAGCGTTATATGCTAATTATCTTGTGCTTTTGCTACGCTGTACGCCTCTGTTCCCCATAGCGGCACGGTAGACAGGCTGTGTTTAAAGCTGCCGGAGGTTTCTTTGGTAGCGTAAGACAAATACATCAGCGTCTGGTTTTGTGCATCATAAATGCGGCGTATCTTCATGCTTTTAAAGAAGATGCTTTTGGACTTGGTAAACAACACTTCACCATTTTTGCTCTTATCGATTTGCGCAATCATCTCAGCGGTAATAGGGCCGGTTTGCCGGCAAGCAATGGAGCTGTCTGACGGATCGGCCAGGTCGAGGTTGGCCTCAACACTGGATACATGGCACGTCACGCCGGTAACAATAGGATCGCTAAAGGCATCAATTTTAATGTCTTTGGTGGTAAAAACGCCTAACGACACATCACCTACTTCATTGCGGTTACAACCCACCAGCGTCAGTAGCATCAAAACGCAGCAAATCAGGCGCATAGTCAAACCTCTTACATTAAAGCGTTATTTGGTTTGCTGAATCATCTGCATCAGCTTTTTCGCGATCTGGGTATTGTCCTGAAAGCCAGCAAAATCTTTAGCCCCTTTACCGTATGCCAGTACTGCTACATCAGCAGCAGTGTGGCCGCCGGTGGTCCAGCCGGTGTAGGAATATTTTGCCACTAACTGATTAGACAGCTTGCGCAGTGCCGTTTCGTCTTGCTGACGGGTGGCCAGTAGGCTGGCTTGCTCTTCTTCGGTCAGACTGATGGAAGTGAGTTCTGTCCACAGCGCTAATGCCGCGTTATCTGATTCAGCTTGTTTAAGTTGTTTGGCAATACTTCTGCCGGTGGCTTTTACTTTGCGTACTACGTCGGGTAACCATTGGTATTCACCTGCGGCGCCTAAGGATAAGCCGCCGGTTTCGTGGTCGGCGGTAATGACCAGTAAAGTGTCAGGATGTGTATCGACATAAGCTTTGGCGACGGCTATGGCTTTAGCGAAGTCGTCCATTTCTGCCATAGCGCAGGCGATATCGTTATCGTGGCCGCACCAGTCAATCTGGCTGCCTTCTACCATTAATACAAAGCCTTTCTTGGCAGGCGATAACAGCGCCAAAGCTTTTTCAGTCAGCGGGGCCAGCATGGCATCAAAGCCGCTGTTCAATTTAGCCGGTAACGCGGTTTCAGCCAGTAACATCATGGCCGGTGCTTTGGTAATAGTGTCAAGCTGGGTATAGTCGTCGGTGTACTGATACCCTAATTGCCTAAACTCGTTAACCAGGTTTCTGTCTTCACGGACAAAATACTTAGTGCCGCCGCCAATCATCACGTCGGCTACTGGTTTGCCATTAATGCGATAATCCAGATACATATCGGCAATGGCATCGTAGTTACGCCGGCTTTTGTTATGCGCCAAAAACGACGCTGGCGTAGCGTGGTTTATTTGTGAGCTGGCGACAATGCCATTAGCTTTGCCCAGCGTTTTGGCCAGTTGCATCATGGTGCCAATGGGTACATGTTGGCGGTTTACAGCAATAGCACCGTTATAGCTTTTTACTCCGGTTGCCAGCGCCGTAGCGCCTGCGGCAGAGTCGGTTACATAAGTATCGTCATCCGGGTATGTTGTCGCCATACCCAGCCAAAGCTGGTCGAAAATGGAGTTTTCTACTTCGGTTGTGGTTTTGTCATCACTGTAATAACGGTAGGCCGACAGGTAAGACGGGCCCATGCCATCGCCAATCATATAAATAATATTTTTCGGTGCAGCCAGCGCTAAAGCCGGGGCGATAAATAATGACAGGGATAACAAATGACGGCGCATAAAGCCTTACCTCAAATTTGCTTGATGTTCTGGTGAGCTAGTGTACTTTATAGCCTGAACTAAACAAACCGCTGTCGATGGAAAACTAAATTCTCAGGCTTAATATCACCAGAAGTCGTTTATTTAACCGCGGCACATGGAACTGAATGAAATCTGAACAATCGAAAAGGTCGGAATAAGGATGAAAAAATTGCCGCTGTCAGCGTACCGGCAAGCGCAAGACAATCGTAAGTAATCAGTAAGGTGTATTTTATGTCACTAATAACGAAAACAAAGACAGTTATCTCAGCCATTTTATTAACATGCTTCTGCCTAAGTGGCGTGAGCGTAGCAGCAGAGCCGGATACTATGCTTTTGCAACAACTGGCTGACAGCGAGCAACGTAGTACTCAGAACAGAGCACGTAATGTTTACCGTAATCCGGTTGCGACCTTACAGTTTTTTGGTATCACCCCACAGATGTCTGTACTGGAAGTGTGGCCTGCTCACGGCTGGTACACTGAAATACTCGCCCCCTATTTAAAGGACCAGGGCCAGTTAACACTGGCACAGTTTCGTCATAATGATGGTACCTTAAAAGATGAACGCAGTATTTTTTGGGCAAGAGTCAGTGAACGTTTGGCGCAGCGGCTGGCCGATAACAGTGACTATTTTGGTTCCCCTGCACTTATAGAACTTGAACCGCCTTTATTTTCACCGGCCGTGACAGAGCAGTTTGATATGGTACTGACTTTTCGTAATGCCCATATATGGAATGAAAGCGGCCATTTATTTGCCACGCTGCAAAGCCTGTTTCAGGCGTTAAAACCTGGTGGCGTTCTGGGCATGGTGGAGCACAGAGCTGCCAGGTTGTCTGATATCTCCAGCTCTGCCGTAGAAGGCTATCTGGATGAAGCCTATGTTATTGCAGCGGCAGAACGCGCGGGATTTCAACTGCTACAAAGCAGTGAGATAAACGCCAACCCGAAAGACACAAAAGATTATCCCAAAGGCGTTTATGCACTGCCGCCAACATTGGCGATGGGGCAAGAGGATCGTCAGAAGTATCTGTCTATCGGTGAGAGCGACAGAATGACGCTGAAGTTTATCAAACCGCAGCAGCATTGAGCGCAATTGTGTTAACAAAGCAATTGTGGGATGATTAGCCGTTAGAGTAATAACTCAAATAGAACCCGCTGTAAAATATAAGCGCAGCAGCAGATTGCGCCGGCATGGTTTTATATCTATAAAATAATAACCTTAGACAAGAGGAGAGGACGGTGGATAGAGTTTGGTTAAAACGTTACCCGTCAGGCGTACCTGCAGAAATAAATGCCGATCATTACCCGTCATTATTAGATATTTTTGAACAAAGCATTGCGCAGTATCCGGATAAAACCGCTTTTATCAATATGGGTAAAAGTATCAGCTACCGCGAACTGGACCAGCAAAGTACCGCTTTTGCCGCTTACCTGCAAAGCACACTGGGGCTGAAAAAAGGCGATGCAGTTGCCATTATGATGCCAAACCTGCTGCAATACCCTATCGCATTAATGGGGGTGCTGCGTGCCGGCTGTGTGGTGGTGAATGTGAACCCGCTATATACGCCGCGTGAGCTGGAACATCAGCTTAATGACTCTAAAGCCAAAGCTATTGTTATTGTGGAAAACTTCGCGCACACTTTGCAGGCTATTGAAAGTAAAGTGAAGCTTGAGCATGTTATCTTAACCACCATGGGCGACAGGCTGGGCTTTGTTAAAGGCAGCATTGTCAATTTGGTGGTACGGCACGTTAAGAAGCTGGTACCGGCTTATACATTGCGTAAGTTTGTTCGCTTTAATGACGCAGTAAAGCAGGGCGCAGGCCAGTCTTACACTAAGCCACAGCTGCAGGGCAGTGATATCGCCTTTTTACAATATACCGGCGGCACGACCGGGGTGTCGAAGGGCGCCATGTTAACGCACCGCAATATGGTGGGTAACCTGGAGCAAGTTACGGGCTGTTTAGACAGCTTTTTTGTCAAAGGCTGTGAGTATGTGGTCACCGCGCTGCCGCTGTATCATATCTTCGCCTTAACAGCGAACTTCTTTACCTTCTTTAAATACGGCGGTACCAACCTGCTGATTACTAATCCGCGCGATATGCCCGGTTTTGTTAAAGAGCTGGCGAAATTCCCGTTTACTGCCATTACCGGTGTTAATACGCTGTTTAACGGCTTACTGAATACCCCAGGCTTTAGCGAATTGAACTTTAGTACGCTAAAGTTATCCTTAGGCGGTGGTATGGCAGTACAACGGCCGGTTGCCGAGCGCTGGCAAAAAGTGACTGGCACCAGATTGGTTGAAGGTTACGGCTTAACTGAGTGCTGCCCACTGGTTACGGTAAGCCCCTATGATTTGGATAGCTTTAACGGCAGCATTGGCTTACCTGCACCGTCAACTGATATTCGTCTGGTTGATGAAGAGGGCAATGATGTGCCCGCAGGTGAACCCGGCGAAATGCTGGTAAAGGGCCCACAAGTGATGTTGGGCTACTTAAACCGGCCGGAAGAAACCGACAAGGTGCTAAAAGATGGCTGGCTATACACTGGCGATATTGCCCGTATGGACGAGGAAGGCTTTTTCTATATTGTAGACCGGAAAAAAGACATGATTTTAGTGTCGGGTTTTAATGTCTATCCGAACGAAATAGAAGAAGTCGTGGCCATGAGCGACAAAGTACTGGAAGTGGCAGCCGTGGGTGTGCCAAACGAGGCTACCGGCGAGGCCGTGAAAGTATTTGTGGTGAAGAAGGACGCCAGCCTGACCGAGCAGGAAGTGATCCAGCATTGCCGGCAACATTTAACGGGCTATAAAGTGCCTAAACTGGTAGAATTCCGCACAGAATTACCCAAAACCAATGTGGGTAAGATTTTACGCCGAGAGCTACGCGGCTAACGCTGAGTAAGACGAAAACCGGCTTTAATGCCGGTTTTTTTATTTCAGCCAGGGTATTACAGGTAAGGCATGACTTCGTTAATCACAGATAATCAGGCACTGGCGGCATATTGCCAACAAGTGGTAGGCAGTAAACTGTTGGCGCTGGACACTGAGTTTATTCGCCAAAGCACCTTTTTGCCAAAGCTTGGCTTAATTCAATTGTTTGATGGTAAGACACTGGCATTAGTTGATCCAATTATGATCACCGACTGGCAGCCATTACAGAAGTTGTGTGCCAATACGGCGGTAGTGAAATTATTACATTCTTGCAGTGAAGATTTAGATGCCCTGGCCACTATTGGCATTAATCAGATCAGCCCGTTGTTTGACACCCAGCTCGCCGCAGAGCTATTGGGCTGGGGCGCCAGTGTGGGCTACGCAAGGCTGGTAGAGCAGTTAAGTGGTGAAGTGCTGGATAAAAGTGAGTCGCGCACGGACTGGTTGGCGCGGCCACTGAGCGAAACCCAATTACGCTATGCGGCCAACGACGTACACTTTTTGTACCCGTTGTATGACAAACTGTGCCAGTTGCTGCCAGCAGAGCATCAGGTGTTGCTGCTGCAAGAAGGTGAGCAGCTGATTAGTCGTCGAAGCCAGCAACTACCACTGGCATTTAAATATCTGGAAATTAAAAACAGCTGGCAGCTTAGCCCGCGCGAGCTGGCAGTGCTGAGAGAATTAACCGCCTGGCGCTATAACTACGCGGTAGAGAAAGACTTAGCGCTGGGGCTGATATTAAAAGACATCCAGCTGGTTGAGCTGGCAAAACGCCGCCCGGCAACGGCCGAAAGTTTATTAAATGTGCCTGGCTTACCGCCACGGGAAATCCGCCGGCATGCCAAAACCCTGGTAGAGCTTATCAGTGAGGCCAAGGCCTTACCGATAGAGCAATGTCCACAGCGCTTTTATCATCAGCACGACTTTGCCGGCTATAAGGAAACCACAGAGCAGCTAAGCAAAGCCATTAAAACGGCGGCAGCGGCGCAGCAGATCCCGGCCGAGTTTATGGCGGTGAAAAGACAGCTAAATGAATACTTAAACTGGTGTTGGCGGGTGTCTGACCAGCAGCGTGCCCTGCTGCCGGTGCCAGAGTTTATGCAAGGCTGGCGCGCGTCGTTATTATTGCCCTTTTTACCTAAACCGGCACATGTTGTTAGTTAAACTTTGCATAAACGTCAGTCTGTGCAATATGGATCAGTCTAATTTTTGCAGTAATTTCTCCACTTTTTAGCAAGTTATTTTCCTGATCCGGCATAATTTCATTGTCGTAACACTTCAGCAATCCACAAACTGAAGGGTTTCAACAATGAAAGGAATAAAAATCTTTGCTTTACCTGCAGTACTGTCGCTGTCATTGGCCGGCTGTTTTTTGGATGATGACTCAGATCCATTGCCGTCACCACCACCGCCACCTCCGCCACCAACGGTAGTGAATGCCAGCGTGCAAGTGGTGCATACCTCTCTTGACGCACCTGACGTAAACGTATTAGCTAACGGCGAAGCGGTCATTGAAGGCCTGCCATTTGGTGAGGCGTCTGATGTACTGTCACTGCCGCCTGCTACCTACAGTGTAGCGGTTGACGCCATACTGCCTGCTGACGAAACTGCCACTGTAATAGGCCCATTAGATTTAACGCTGGAAGAAGCGGTTCGCTACACGGTATTTGCCGTGGGTAAAGTAGCTGAAGAAACCTTAGAGCCAATCGTAGTAACAGGTACTGTTGATGATGTGGCAGAAGGTAAAATCCGCTTGCAGGTAGTACATGCTGCCTCGACTGCACCGGAAGTGGATATTCACGTCACAGCGCCTGACGCAGAGCTCGGCACGCCATTGGCAACGCTGATGTATAAAGACTCAACAGAGTACGTTGAAGTCGACCCGGGTGAATATCAGGTAAGGGTAGCCCTGCCAGGTACAGATACTGTGGTGTTTGATAGTGGTACACTTGACCTGTCAACCGCCGGTACTGATTTAGTCGTTGCGGCAGTAGATACCCGTTACTCGGGCGAGTCGCCAATTTATTTGCTAGCAGTAGGGCAGGATGGCAGTGAGCTGAACATTCTGGATGTTAATGCTACTTCGTCAGTGCGTGTAGTACATAACGTGTCAGACGCGCCAGCGGTCGATGTGATTGTTAACGATGCCATTACACTGGTAGATGCGTTGGCTTTCCCAGACTTTACCGATTACGCTGAAGTGGCTCCAGACACTTACAACGTTAAAGTTGCAGCTGACGCTGATAACAGCGTAGTAGTAATAGATGCCGACTTAACACTGGAAGCCGGTGCCTTCTACAGCGTGTTGGCCGTGGGTTCGTTAGGTGAAGATACCGTCGAGCCGCTGGTGTTAGCTGATATGCCACGCCGCATTGCCACCGAAGCACAGGTGCGTATCGTGCACGGCTCTACGCTGGCCGGTAACGTAGACATCTACGTCACAGCAACCGAGGACATCAGCGAAGCTACACCAGCTTTTGCCGATGTACCGTTTAAAGCTGAGACCGGTTATGTATCATTAGCTGCCGGTGATTATGTAGTAACGGTAACTCCTGCAGGTAGCAAAACTGCCGCCATTGGCCCGGTAACACTAACACTGGAAGCCAACAGCATTTACACTGCGATAGCGCGTGATGGCGAAGGCCTTACAGCTGATGTTGGCTTAATTTTAATGGACGATTTTGTCCAGCCGCAAAGCTAAATAACAGAAGGTCCTGTTATGTTAAAGCCCGCCTCGTGCGGGCTTTGTTTTTACTGTTAACAGCTGTGAAATATTTTGCCAGTATGCAAGCATTTTGCTACCTTGCTGCGGTGAAAATACTTATAACAGGAACGTTAACTTTGAACTCACTTTTTGTGCGGGCGTTATTAATTGGCGCCTTGTTAAGTAGCACTGTTTACGCTGGACAGTTGCCGGTCGAAGCTTTTGCCAGTGCACCCGCCATTGACATGCTTAAACTGTCTCCTGATGGCAATAAACTGTCGATGATCCAACGGCTGGAAACCGACAAAGAGCAGCTGGTGTTGCTAAAACTGGTTGATCTTGAAAGCGGCGAACAGAAGTTTTTGATGAAAGCCGATACCCGTGAACTGAATATTTTCTCGGTTGTATGGGCTAATAACCGCCAGCTGTTGGTTAAAGCGGCTTATGCATCACACCGCTATGGCACTCCGGTTACGGAAACAAGGCTGGTGGTGGTCGATGTTAACACCGGCAAAAACTATAATGCTGTAAGAGGTCAGTTACAACGCAAGTTAGTGCGCACGCCTCAGTTTCAATCCGAAATTGTTGCTTTAATGCCTGAAGATGAAGAGCATTTTTTGCTGGCGCTGGACGGGTTGAATTATGGCATGGGCACCAGTGTGGTGAAAATTAACCTGGCCGGTGAAATTGCTGAAGTCGTTGCGCATAGCCGGGAAAACCTGATTGATTGGGTGGCGGACCGCAGCCATACCCCACGCATCGCGGTATTTCGAGAAGACAAACAGTTTCAAATCAAGCAACGGCTGGCTGAAAGTAATGAGTTTCGGCTGCTGTGGCAGTTCGAAGTATTTTCCGAGCAGGCTATCTGGCCGATTGGTTTTGATACCGATCCGAATATGCTTTATGTTTCTGCCTACCATGATGGTCGCAAAGCTATTTTTAAAGTTGACCTGAGTAGTACCGACTTAGCGTTACAATTAGTCAAGGCTGATGCCAATTATGACGTGCCGGCTGACATCAGCTACTCCTGGCAAGATAACAAGATCATCGCTATTGCCGATGAGTATATTGACGAAAAGTATCGCGCCTTTCAGCGCGCTTTGGATAAGGCATTACCAGACGCTGAAAACAGCATAATCAGCATGAGCCAAGATCAAAACCGCTATATCGTGTTAAGCAGCAGCCAAACCAATGCCGGCATTTACTTGCTCGGCGATCGCAAAGCCAAAAGCCTGGAATACTTAACCGCCAAGTTTGCCCAGTTACCGCCTGAGCAGATGGTAGCTAAACAGACTATCAGCTATCAAGCCCGCGATGGCCTGACGATCGAGGGCTTTTTAACCACGCCGCTCGGGTACACGCAAGGCCCGCTGCCAACAATTATTTTCCCGCACGGCGGCCCTATTTCATTTGACGATGATGGTTTTGATTACTGGACGCAGTTTTTTGCCAATCGTGGTTACGCCGTGTTGCAAATGAACTTTCGCGGCTCATACGGTTATGGTTTCGATTTTATGCAAATGGGCTTACAGGGCTGGGGCGCACAAATGCAGGATGACGTCGAAGATGGCACCCGTTGGCTAATCAGTAAAGGTATTGCCGATGCTAAACGTATTTGTATTGTCGGTGCCAGTTATGGTGGCTATGCCGCGCTGATGGGCGCAATAAAAACGCCAGAGCTATACCAGTGTGCTGTAAGCTTTGCCGGAGTCAGCGATCTGGAAGCCTTAGTGAAAGCCCAACGTGGCTTTACCAACTATGAAATTGTAAAAAAACAAATAGGCGATGATTTTGACGTGTTAGAGCAGCGCTCGCCATTAACCTTTGCCCGCCAATTTAACCTGCCGGTGTTGTTAATTCATGGCACGGATGATCGTAGTGTGCGGGTCAATCAAAGTCGTGATCTGTACAAAGCGTTACGCAAGCATGATAAAGACGTGCAGTATATTGAACTCGAAGACGGCGATCATTACCTCAGCACCAACAGCCACCGGCTGGAAACATTTCAGGCGATGGATAGTTTTTTAAGGCAACATTTAACTGCACCAATACAACAAGCGGCAACTGAGTAGCAAGTTAATCGCTAAGACAAAGCCCGCATTTCGCAGGCTTTGTTTTTTGCAGTCTAAAATAAAAAACTTTGTTATTTATTAATGTTTTTGTTACTTTCCTGCCGCCAGTCCAAAACACGAAATTGGCTTGAAAAAAGTGTTCAGCAATAAATTGACATCGATAGCGATGGCGAACAAAAGCTGTTGCTTCCGCACTGTGAAGCGGATTGCAAGGGTATGGCTTTAGTTGGTAATAATGAGGCAGAACGAAAAACTTCACTAGTTGAAAATTCCAGAAAATGGAGGTCTTTTAATGATGATGAAAAATGTTCTTCTGCCGAGCAGTACTGTTGGTTGAACGCAGTCTATTTGCAGAAATATGGTACGTATAACTCAGTCCGATCTGGGCAGTTACTTGTGTTTGATGATATTCATGTAGTTCTAAGTCAAAGTAGCATGGTTAATATTATTTCTTGTAGACGTAAAGAAAGAATTTCACTTTCCATTGTGCCTAAGGCGCCGGAAGTGAATTATGGTTGGGAAGGCTCTGAAATATGTAGCTATCGGTATAACTATTAATTTTTTAGTTTTTTGTGGGTGTTGTTGTGATTTCATTGAATCTTAATCGCTGGATTTACTTGCTTTTTGCCGTAGCGCTTTTGTTAGTAGAGTTTCATTTCAACCTTGATTATTACACTGCAGATCCCGGTGAAGAACAATGTGATCAAGGTTATATAGTCAGAAATATGTCTCCTAGAAGCGGAAGTGTTAGGTTTAGACTAATTGACTATAATTTGGAGTTTGAATCTAATGCAATAAACAGAAATGTAGGTGAGAAATATAGTCTATTTGTTGATGGGGAGTTCAAGCCCAATCATGAGGTTAATCTTGTTTGCTACTTTACTCTGAGGGGTTTTATTTTCTTTGAAAAGAAGCATGTTTTTTACTTCGGTAATGACCGTTCTTTCGCTTTAAATGAAAAATTTTTAATTGATTCTGCGTCTGATGTCAACTCGTCAGTTATCCAAGATTTTTTGTTCTATTTATGTTTGTTTGTTTTGTTTTTTATTATGCTTTTTAAATTTATCTTAGTTAAGAAAATTGAATAATTTTTATGGCTGAATTTGACAGGGTTGGTTATTTTTAAATCTACAGGTTCAAAGTCAATGACCCGCTGATTCCATAGAGTCACCGCCTTAATCGGCCGGCACTAACGATGGCTGTGCCCATTACCATAAACAACAGAAACGGATAAACCGCCTCTAAGATTTTTTCAGCAGTGTAAGTAGAAGCCCGGTACATCAGAATGACAGTTAGCAAGGCGAGGGTGCCGAAAACAATCGCTATGAGTCCAGCTAACCGTTGCACCCATTTGTGCAGCCGCATTATGTTAAAGTGTTGGAACCGGCGCAAGCCCCAATTGCTGTATTGCCAGTAGCTAAACAGTACAGATAAAAATGCGCCAACAAGGTAGCCAAATGGTGTTGCTAAAGTAAAAGAAGCCAGTTTGGTCGACACCGCCGTGGCCAGTATCACCACGACTAAAATGCCAACACTATAGAGCGTTGAAAATATGAATTGAGGCATAGAGTTGAATTTAAGGTCGTTATCTGGGGCCAAGAATAACAAACCCGCTGCAGCGGGTTTGTTGGCTTAGCTTAACGCTTATCATCCGGGAAGGTGACGTTAAGCTCGAGTACCGAGAGCTCATCGTCGCGCTTTTCCAGCGAGACCGCAATTTGCTCGGGTGAAATGTCCACGTACTTGCGGATCACTTCTAAAATATCGCGCTCTAACTGCGGCAGGTAATCTGGGCTGTTGCGCTTTCTGCGCTCGTGCGCCACGATGATCTGCAACCGCTCTTTAGCGGTGCTGGCCGTGTTTTTCTTACTTGAGCGAAAATAATCCAGTAACGACATGCGTTAACCTCCAAAAATCCGTTTTAACAGGCCTTTTTTCTCCACAGTTAAAAAGCGGAAAGGCACCTTCTCGCCCAGCAGGCGGTCTACCGTGTCCAGGTAGGCTTGCCCAGCGTCGCTGTCTTTATCCAGAATCACCGGCTGGCCTGAGTTAGAGGCGTTGAGTACGGCTTGTGACTCAGGAATTACACCAATTAAATCGATAGACAGAATTTCTTTTACATCTTCTACGCTTAACATCTCGCCTTTTTCGACCCGCTCCGGGTTATAGCGGGTCAGTAGCAGGTGTTCTTTAATCGAATCCATACCTTGTTCGGCGCGGCGTGACTTGCTGGATAACATGCCCAGAATACGGTCTGAGTCGCGTACCGATGACACTTCCGGGTTAGTTACCACCACAGCTTCATCAGCAAAATACAGGGCCATCATGGCGCCGCTTTCAATACCAGCGGGTGAGTCACAGATAATAAAATCGAAATCTTTGCTCAGCTCGTTCAGTACGCGTTCTACGCCGTCTTTGGTCAGGGCGTCTTTGTCGCGGGTTTGTGACGCAGGCAGAATAAACAGGTTGTCGATGCGCTTATCTTTGATCAGCGTTTGCTTTAAGTTGGCTTCGCCGTTTATCACATTAACAAAGTCATATACCACCCGGCGCTCGCAGCCCATAATTAAATCCAGGTTACGCAGGCCAATGTCGAAGTCGATAATCACCGTTTTGTGGCCTTTTAATGCCAGGCCGGTGCCAATGGCGGCGCTGGAGGTGGTTTTGCCTACGCCGCCTTTACCTGAGGTGACAACAATAATTTTTGCCATCAAAAATTCCTTATACTAAATCCGCTAACACCAATTGATCGTCCTGCAACCTGACACTGGCAGGTTTGCCCCAAAAATTGCCCTGTAGGCTCTCACTTAGCCAGTAATTACCAGCTATTGATACCAGTTCGGCCTGCAGGTTGTAACAAAAAATCCGTTTGCTGCTATCGCCCGCTGCGCCGGCGATGGCTTTGCCTCTTAAGGTACCATAAATGTGAATGTTGCCATCGGCAATCACTTCAGCACCGGCACCTACGGTGCCTTTAATCACTAAGTCGGCGCCTTTGGCATAAATTTGCTGGCCTGAGCGTACCGTTTGTTCAACAATTTTGCTGTCCATCGGCACCGGCACATTATTAGTCACGACCGAGGTTTGTCGTGAAGGCGCTGCTGCCGGCTCAGCGTTTTGGCTGGTTTTAGCGGTTTTCCCCAGTTGTAATACCGCCAGGCCTGCCTGCTGCGCCAGTTGTTTGTGTTCGCTGCTGGCGCCACACACGCCCACCAACACCAGGTTAAGCTGGGTAAATAACTGCTTAATGGCGCTAAAATCCGGTGTTTGCTGGCTGTCGCTCATATTAAGCACGATCGGCGCTTGATAAAAAAACGCCGGAGCTTGCGCCAGCTTGTGTTCAAGTTGTGATTTAAGTACCGCAAGGCTGAGGTCGGTGCACGACAGCACCGATAAAGGAAATAAACTGCCTTTTAATTCCAGAGACTGATCTGACATAAGGGTAAGGTGCGCACTGTTATGGTTTGTTACAGCCTGGCTGCCATCAGGCGCCGGCGCTGCGATTTATTTGCGTTGCTACCTTGTTGACGGTACGCAACACCTGGCGGTCATGTTATAGTTTAGCCCTTAGTTAAGCAAGGTTGGGGCGTGGTTTTCTTCGATGTTATGTGCCGTGTATAAAAGTCTGAAAAAAGACAGTACCTATTTGTTTATTGAACGCCGGGATGATTTTTCTGCCGTGCCTGAGCCGCTGCTGGCCGCCTTTGGCACACCTGTGCTGGTTACCCTGATAAATTTAGCCAACCGGGAACATCTGGCGCAAGCCGACATCAATAAGGTGCGGCAGCAGTTAACTGCTCAGGGGTATTACCTGCAACTGCCACCGCCAGAAGAGAACCTGCTTGCACAGCATAAAGCCAGCCAGCAGGGGCTGTCGTCTTAATAATTTACAGGCCTTTTTAATTATGATTAGAGCAATATTTCGCGCCACCTGTAGTCGTCTGTTTCTTAGTGTCAGCTTATGTGCTGTTAGCCCTTATGCGATGGCCGAGCAAGCTAAGCCTGCCTTTGCTGATTACATCGCTGCGTTAAAACAAGAGGCGCAAAGCAAAGGCTATAACGCCGAGCTGCTTGATACGGTGTTTAGCTCACTTGAATACCATGAGCGGGTGGTGTCGGCCGATAAAAGCCAGCCCGAGTTTGTTGAAACCTTAAATACGTATCTGCCAAAACGCGTTAGCGAAACACGGATAAAAATGGCGCGTGAGCGTTATCAGCAGCACTTGCCGGAGCTGGCTAAAATTGGCCAGAAATACGGTGTGCAGCCGCGCTTTATTGTTGCGCTGTGGGGGCTGGAAAGTAGCTTTGGCCGCTTTATGGGGACTTATTCTGTACCCTCTGCCTTAGTGACACTGGCGTATGATGGCCGGCGCGAAAGCTTTTTTAAACAAGAGTTTTTTCATGCGCTGGACATACTGGCGCAAGGCCATATTAGCCTGGATGACATGAAAGGCTCCTGGGCCGGCGCTATGGGGCAAAGCCAGTTTATGCCCAGCTCTTTTATGGCCTATGCACAAGACGGTGATGGCGACGGTAAAAAAGATATCTGGACCAATCAGTTGGATGTGTTCGCCTCTATTGCCAATTATTTAAAACAGCAGGGCTGGGATAACAGCAAAACCTGGGGCCGTGAAGTTAAGCTGCCGCCGGGTTTTGATGCCAGCCACGCTATTGCCCGCGGCAGCTTACAGCGCAGTGAATGGCTGGGCCGCTGGGCGCAGTCTGAGCGCAGCTTAGCGCAGTGGAATAAACTGGGCGTACAACGGCTGAATAATACTGCCTTACCGGCACGGGATATTAATGCCGCCCTGGTACTGCCCGACGGCGAAGGCGGACGGGCCTTTTTAGCCTATGATAACTACAAGGTGCTGATGCACTGGAACCGGTCTTATTATTTTGTCACCAGCGTGGGCTATTTAGCCGACCTTATTGTAGCAGAGCAGTCATGACGCCTTATCAGCACCTCGCACAAGATGGCAGTACTATCGCTTTTCCGGTTGGCAAAGTGGTGTGTATTGGCCAGAACTATCAGGACCACATCGCCGAGATGCAAAGCAAAACGGCGCCGCAGGCTCTGTTTTTTATTAAGCCATCTACCGCTTTGTGTTCGCTGACGCCCGGCTTTAGCATTCCGGCGCAGCAAGGTGAGGTGCATAACGAAACTGAGCTGGCGGTACTCATTGGCAAGCCGCTAAAGCAAGCTGATTATTCTCAGGTGCATGACGCCATTTGGGGTTACAGCCTGGCGCTGGATCTCACTTTGCGCGATGTGCAGGCCGAACTGAAAAAACTCGGCCGGCCGTGGGAGATTGCCAAAGGCTTTGATGGCGCCTGTCCGGTGGGGCCTTTTATCAGCAAAGAGCAAGTGCAGCATCCGCAGCAACTGGAGTTTCGCTTAACAGTGAATGGTCAGCTGCGCCAGGATGGTAATACCGCCAATATGATCCGCGGTATTCACCAGCTGATCAGTGAAATGAGTCAGCATTTTACCCTGTTGCCAGGCGATGTGGTGCTAACCGGTACACCAGCCGGTGTGGGCCCGCTGCACAGCGGTGATGCGCTGGAGTTACAACTGGCGGACCAGCTTCGCCTCAGCACTAAGGTAAATTAGTTATGGCGCTAACCGAGCGGTTCTGGGAGCACAAAAGCCTGGATCAGATGAACAGGGAAGAGTGGGAGGCGCTCTGCGACGGCTGCGCCAAATGCTGCCTGAACAAGTTTATTGACGACGATGAAGAAGAAGGCCCGACGGCGGTGCTGCATAACGACGAGCAAGTGCACTACACCAATATCGCCTGTCGTTATTTGAACAGCCATAAGTGTGAATGCACGCAGTACAGCCAGCGCACTGTGTTAGTGCCTGATTGTATTGCGCTAACCAAAGACAACTTAAAAGACATCTTTTTTATGCCCACCAGCTGCGCATACCGCCGGTTGCATGAGGGCCGTGGCTTGCCACATTGGCACCCGCTATTAAATGACGGCAAAAAAAGCCTGATGCACAAAAAACAAATGTCGGTACGCAATAAAACCATCTCAGAGTTAGACGTAAATATGGATGACTTTGAAGACTTTATTGTGCGCTGGCCGTTAAATGATCTGGATTAATTTGTAGGAACACCATCTTGTCCTGGTTCGATTATAGCCAACAACTGCTTACGCATTTAAGCCCGGTGGCGGTGCAGCTGATTATCAGCGTCTGCGCGGTGCTGCTGTATTTTATTATCAGCCGTCGGGTGATGCCGCTGCTGTATCAGGTTATTGCCCACAGCCGGTTAAAAGCCGAAATGAACAAACGCGCAGCGGCGGTGTTTCATATTTTACTGGTGCTGCTACTTATTGTGGTGCTAAGCATTGTCTGGGGCGTGGATATCCGCGGCCTGTTGGTGCTGGCATCGTCAATGATAGCTGTGGTCGGTGTTGCCTTGTTTGCGGCCTGGAGCTTGCTGAGTAACATTACTGCCTTTTTTATTCTGCTGGGGCAAAAAGCCTTTGCCGAGGGCATGGAAGTGCGGGTGATAGACGGCGGTAATTATCTTGAGGGGCGCATTGTGGAAATAAACCTGTTTAGTACCGTGCTGCGCACCAAAGATAACGAGCAGGTGGTGTACCCGAACAACCTGCTTATTTCGCGCCCGGTGGTGGTGTTTCCAAAGAAAAGTAGACAGATCAGAAAAAACAGCGTTACCGAGAAAGCGCTGCGCTGGCGCAGTAAAACCGGTATCAGTGCCAAGGTGGACTGATTTTTCCGTGACAGCCTTTTAGCCTGCTGCTACATTGCGCACAACGCCATGATAACTATAAGAACTGTATTGCTTAAATGCGCTTAAAACAGATCAAACTGTCGGGCTTTAAATCTTTTGTCGACAGTACCAGCGTACCTTTTCCACAGCAAATGACGGCAGTGGTGGGCCCCAATGGCTGCGGTAAATCTAATGTGATTGATGCAGTACGCTGGGTGCTGGGTGAAAGCTCGGCAAAAAACCTGCGTGGCGATGCGATGACCGACGTTATTTTTAACGGCTCGGCGCAGCGCAAGCCGGTATCGCAAGCCTCGGTTGAGCTTGTGTTTGAAAACACCGAGGGCCGTTTGGCCGGCGGTTTGGCCGATCGCAGTGAAATTTCGATTAAACGTATCGTCACCCGTGACGCCCAGTCATTATATTTTTTAAATGGCAGTAAATGCCGCCGTCGTGACATCACCGATATTTTCCTCGGTACCGGCCTTGGTCCGCGCAGCTATGCCATTATTGAGCAGGGCATGATTTCGCGCCTGATAGAGTCTAAGCCGCAGGAGCTTAGGGTTTTTATCGAAGAAGCGGCCGGTATTTCCAAATATAAAGAGCGGCGGCGTGAAACAGAAAACCGCATTAAGCACACGCGTGAAAACCTAGACCGATTGGCCGACGTGCGCGAAGAGTTGGGTAAAAACATTGATAAACTTAAACGTCAGGCCAGCGCGGCGCAGCGTTATAAAGAATTAAAAGCCCAGGAGCGCAAACTTAAAGCCGAAGTTACTGCCATTAAATGGCTGCAGTTTAACAGCCGCTACACTGAGCTGGAGCAGCAGCTGAGCAAACAACAGACTGAGCTGGAAAAATACCAATCGCAGGAGCTGGGCGATCAGCGGGTGTTGTTAGAGCTTAAGCAGCAGGCTCAGGAGACCCGCGCGCAGTTAGAGCAAGCGCAAAGCCGGTTTTATCAGCTAGGCGCCACCATCAGCCGGTTGGAGCAACAAATACTGCATCAACGGCAACAGCAGCACACACTGAGCGCGCAATTGGCACAGGCAGAGCAAAGCTTGAGTCAGGCGCAGGACTATATTGCTGCCGAGCAGGCGCAGCAGCAAGAGCTTGAGCAACAGCTGGCCGAAGATGAGCCAAGGCTTGAGATTATGCAGCAGCAGGTTGATGAGCTGGCCTTTACCTTACAGCAACTGGAAGACGAGCAGCAGCAACAGCAGCAGGCACTGATGCAGTGGCAACAGCAGCAGTTCCGCCTGCAGCAGCAACAACAGCAATATCAGTTGCAGTTGCAGCATGAGCAGCAGCAAGACGTGCAGCAGCAGGCCGCGTTTGTGCAGTTACAGCAGGAAGTCGACCAGCTGGCGCTTCAGCCGCTGGGGCAAAAGCTGCAGCATTTAACGGCCGAATTAGCACAGTGCAGTGCTAAGGTAGATACGCAGCAGCAATTCTTGGCAGAGCTGCAGCAGCAACTGACAGCGCAAGAGCAGCAGACAAAGGCAGCATTGAGCCAATCGCAGCAGGCCAGTACCGAGCTGCAATTACTTGAGCGCGAGCAGACGCAGTTAGCGCGGCAGCAACAGCAGCAAGCCACCGAGCAGCAACAATTATTACACCAATTACGGGTTAAGCCGGGCTGGGCAACCAGTGTTGCCCTGGTGCTGGGCCAGTTGCAGCATGCCAGCGTGAATAGCACCCTAAGTAATACCGCGACCAGCGAAGTATTTGCCAGGCCGCAGCCGCGTCAGCCTGGTAGCCTGGCGGAGCAAATTGCAGATGGGCTTTATCCGGATTATTTTAATCAGATTTTATGTGCGCAAAGCGTGGCGGATGCGCGTGAGCGATGCAGCAACCTGAGTGTCGGCCAATCGGTTATTACCCCTGACGGCTACTGGCTTGGTAGCAACTGGGCGGTGCTGGCAGGTAGTAGCAGCGCCGACAGCTATTTACTGCGCGCTGAACGCTTACAGGCATTGGCAACCGAGCTTGAAAGCGCCCGCCAACATCTGGCAGAACTTGATAGCGTCTGTCAGACGCAGCAACAGCAACTTGAGGCATTGCAACAGCAACAACGCGAGCAGCAAGCGGTTTTACAGCAGCTGCAGCAGCAACAGCAGCAGGCTCAAACGGCTAAGCTGTTGTCAGAGCAAGAGCTGCAGCAGGCGCAAAAACTGCTGCAAAAATTACAGGCCGAGCTTGATGAAAAAGCCCTACAGCAAGCGCAGCGCCAGGAGCGTATCGAGCAGTTGCAACTAGCCTTAGAGCAAAGTGTTGAGCAGCTACTTAACCATGAAGCGACACAGCAGGATTTAACCAGCTATAACAGCGCCGCGCAGCAGCAGTTACAGCAGGTTAAACAGCGTTTCGAGCAGCAGCGAAGCAGCCAGCAGCATTTAATTATGCAGCATAAAATGGCGCAGCAGCAGCTGCAAACGCTGAGTCAAAACCTTAGCCGCAGCCGTCAGCAACAGCAGCAGTTGCAAGAGCAGGTCAGCCAGTTACAAAGCAAGCTGCAGCAAGATGACGAGCCCGAGCTGCTATTGCAAGAGCAGTTGCAGGACAGTTTATTACAACGCGAAGAGGCTGAGCAGGCGTTAATTAGCCAGCAAGACCTGCTGGCTAATCTGGAGCAGCAGATCCGTCAGTTAGAGCAAGGCCAACAGGGTATTATGCAGCTGCTGAACAAAAAGCGTAATGAGTTGTCAGAGCTGCGATTAGATGCTGAAGGGTACCGAGTGCGTGCGAACAATATGCTGGAGCTGCTGCGTGAACAGCAAGCCAGCATGAAAGAGTTACTTGAGAGCTTGCCGGCCGATGCCGACGAGACAATATGGCAGCAGCAACTGGATAAAACCACCGAGGCTATAGCCCGGCTTGGGCCGATTAACCTGGCGGCGATTGAAGAATACGAGCAGCAAGCTGAGCGCAAGCTGTACTTAGACGCACAGAATGATGATTTAATGGCGGCGATGGACACTCTGGAAACCGCCATTCGTAAAATTGATAAAGAAACCCGGCAGAAATTTAAAGACACCTTTGAGCAGGTAAACGATGGCTTAAAAACCCTGTTTCCGAAAGTGTTTGGTGGCGGTAGTGCTTATTTGGATCTGACTGAGGATGATTTGCTGGAAACCGGCGTCACCATCATGGCCAGACCGCCGGGCAAAAAAAACAGCACAATACATTTATTATCGGGTGGTGAAAAAGCGCTGACGGCCTTATCATTGGTGTTTTCGATATTCCGCTTGAATCCAGCGCCGTTTTGTATGTTGGATGAAGTGGATGCACCGCTGGATGATGCTAACGTCGGGCGTTTTTGTAATCTGGTACGGGAAATGTCAGAAACGGTGCAATTTATATATATCAGTCATAATAAGATAGCCATGGAAATGGCCGCACAGCTGATGGGTGTGACCATGCAGGAACCGGGTGTGTCACGGGTCGTCGCTGTCGATGTAGACGATGCTGTTAAAATGGCAGCAGCCTCTTAATTTAGGGTAGCCTTATGGTAGATGAATTACGTTTGGTATTAATTATTTTAGGTGCACTGGTGTTAGGTGGCCTGTTGTTGCATGGCCTGTGGACAGTGCGTAAAAATGCCGGGCAGCCGCGCCACCGTTACCTGGACGACACTAACGATAGCACAGAAGAAAAAGCCGAGGGCTTTGACGAGCTGGGTGTTGGGCCGGTGCGGGTGGTTAAAAAGGCCGGTAGCGACAGCAGCACGGCTGAGAAACCTGCCTCGCCACTGCAGCCGAAGAAGCCACAGTTTAAATACAATACTCAGGCAAAGCCTGCTGTAAGCCCCAAGCCTGTTGCCGAAGTACAAAACGAGCTGCCGTTTGACGAGCCAAAAGAGCCGCAGTTGAATTTTAGTGCCTTAAGCGATGATGAGCTGCAGCAAGATGCTTTTGCTGAACCCTCTGCAGAGCCCGTAGCAGAGTCTTCAGCACATGACAGCTATGAAACAGACAACGAAGCCGCAACGACGCCTGAGCCTACAGAAGTACTGATCCTGTACGTGCTGCTGGCTGAAAACAAAGAAATGAAAGGGCCGGAGCTGTTATCAGCGCTACTCACATTGGGCTTTAAGTATGGTGATATGGATATTTTCCACCGCCACCAGGACAGTGCCGGCTCAGGCGCGGTGCTGTTTAGCCTGGCCAATATGTTTAACCCCGGCACCTTTGATCTGGAAAACATCGACAAGCTAAGCACCCGAGGTGTCAGCCTGTTTATGACGCTGCCAGGGCCGGGTGAGCCGCTGCAAAACTTTAACTTAATGCACAATGCGGCGAAAAAGCTGGCAGAAGAGTTTGGTGGTCAGGTATTGGATGGCCAACGTAGTGTATTAACAGTGCAAACCGTGCGCCATTACGTGGATAAGATCCGCGAGTTTCAGCGCCAGCAGCTGATCCACGGTTAACGGCGAAATTCTCGGCAGACACAACGGCAGGCAGTAGTCCTGCCGTTTTTGTTATGGCAAACTCAGGCGTTATTTTGCTACAGGCTTAGGTGCTATGGATCAGGTTTTAATGCAACAAGTGCAGCAGCTGCGTCAGCAGTTGGAAGATTACAGTTATCAGTATTATGTGCTGGATAACCCCACAGTACCCGACGCCGAGTACGACCGGCTTTATCGCGAATTACAACAGCTTGAACAGTTGCACCCTGAACTGATAAGCCCGGACTCGCCGACGCAGCGGGTAGGGGCAGCGCCGCTGACAAAATTTGGCCAGGTAAGCCACAGCATACCTATGCTGTCACTGGATAACGCTTTTGATGATGCCGAGTTTGCCGCTTTTTGCAAACGTATGGCCGACCGGCTCGATAGTAGCCAGCAGTTCAGTTTTTGCTGTGAACCTAAATTAGATGGCCTGGCGGTCAGTATCCGCTATGAAAATGGTGTGCTGGTGCAGGCCGCCACCCGTGGCGATGGTTATACCGGTGAAGACATAACCAGCAATATTAAAACCATTCGCGCCGTGCCGTTAAAATTAAAAGGTGATGCGCTGCCTGTGGTACTTGAAGTGCGCGGTGAGGTATTTATGCCGCTGGCCGGTTTTAATGCCATGAACGACAAAGCGCGGGCCGCCGGTGAAAAAGTGTTTGCCAACCCGCGTAATGCCGCGGCCGGCAGCTTGCGTCAGCTGGATCCGAAAATTACTGCCCAGCGCCCGCTGATGTTTTATGCCTATGCAGTGGGCGCAGTTGAAGACCCTGCCAACTTACTGGATAGCCGTAGCCATTATCAGCGGCTAATGCAGTTAAAAACCTGGGGGCTGCCGGTATGTCCGGAAATTCGTTTGGTGGAAGGTGTACAGGCAGCACTGGATTACTATCAGGACATTCTTAAACGCCGTAGCCAACTGGCCTATGAAATTGACGGTGTGGTGATAAAGGTGTCGGATTTAGCCCAGCAGCAGGCATTGGGCTTTGTCGCGCGGGCGCCGCGTTGGGCGATCGCCTTTAAATTTCCGGCGCAGGAAATGTTAACTACCCTGTTAGATGTCGAGTTTCAGGTGGGCCGTACCGGTGCTATTACGCCGGTTGCAAGGCTTGAGCCGGTGGTCGTGGGCGGGGTAACGGTGAGTAACGCCACCTTGCATAACCAGGATGAGATAGACCGGCTGGGCATTAAAATAGGTGACAGCGTTATCGTGCGCCGCGCCGGTGATGTGATCCCGCAGATTGTCTCAGTGGTAGTAGAGCCGCGCCCAGATAGCGCGCGTGATATTGTGTTTCCGTCACAGTGCCCGGTGTGTGGCTCGGCGGTTGAGCGGGTAACAGGTGAGGCCGTGGCCCGTTGTAGCGGGGGCTTGTTCTGCGCTGCCCAGCTAAAAGAGTCGATAAAACACTTTGTTTCGCGCAAAGCCATGGATATAGAAGGCCTTGGCGACAAGCTGGTAGAGCAGCTGGTTGAGCAGCAACTGGTAAAAAATCCGGCTGACATTTATCAGCTGGATATGGCGGCATTGGTGGGGCTGGAGCGCATGGCAGAGAAGTCAGCACTAAAGCTTCTTAACGCTATTGTACAGTCAAAAAACACCACATTGGCACGCTTTATTTATGCGCTCGGTATTCGTGAAGTGGGCGAGGCTACCGCGCTCAACCTGGCTAATCATTTTGCGTCATTAGAGGCATTACAGCTGGCAACACTGGAGCAACTGTTGGACGTTGCCGACGTTGGCGCTGTGGTGGCAGAGCATGTTAGCGGCTTTTTTGCCGAAGCGCATAATCAAGATGTGATCAGCGCGCTGCTGGGCGCCGGTATTCACTGGCCTGACATTGTAAAACAAGCGGAGACGGAGCAGCCACTGGCCGGGCAAACACTGGTGCTTACCGGCACCTTAACCAGCATGGGGCGCGATGAGGCTAAAGCCGGCCTACAGCGGCTGGGCGCCAAAGTGTCTGGCTCAGTGTCAGCGAAAACCCATGCGGTGATTGCCGGAGATAATGCCGGCTCTAAGCTGGCTAAAGCCACTGAGCTTAATGTGCCGGTGTGGAGTGAGCAGCACATGCTGGATCTGTTTACGCAGTATGGAGTGCGCTAAATGCCAGATTTTCTTTATCAGCTGTTATTGGACTGGGGCGCGTTGTTTCGCCCTTATGTGCGTGATATTGCGCTGGCGCTGGTCGCTACAGCGTTGGTGGTGTTTGGCGATAACATTAACGCCTTTGTACGCCGCCAGACGCTGACGCTGCATTTTTTCTGGCGCACGCTGATATTTATCCTGCTGTGTGCTTTTGGTTATGGTGCATTAACCATTTTCTTAACGCCGCTGGTCGCGGCACAGCTGGCAAAGCTAACCAACCTGTGGCTGCCCTGGATCACGCTGGCTATTTTTATTGCTCTTGCACTTTTGGCACAGCGTAAGCGCCAGTTATGAGCCGTCCGCCATTGTGGCCGGTGCTGGATGACTACGGCCTGCACAAGGTACCGCTGCGTTTGTACTGGTTATTGCTGTTATTGCTAAGACCTTATATTTGTTGGGTGTTAGTGCTGACGATGCCACAGGGCAAGCAGGATCTGCTGGCGTTGTTTTATCCAAAACAGGCTGATTTTATTCTGGCCTGTTTGGTGGCTGCACCGCTCTTGCTGCTCCTGGCAGCGCTTAGCCAGCGCAAACCCAAGGGCTACCAACCCTGGCGTTATATCTGGCGTCTTGCGCTGCCGCTGTTGTTTTTGGTTACTGCAGCTGATTTAGTCATCACACTTAGCCACCTGCCGCCCGATGTGATGCTGGATGCGCCCTGGCGAATTATTACGCCCTTATTGTTACTGGTAAGTTTGCTGTGGTTGCTACGCTCGCGCACCTTACGCCAGGTGTTTGCTGAATGGCCTGACAGTAACCCTTAAGCTAGCTTAGTTAGGTACTTTTGCTTTAGCTGCTGGTAGCGTTGTAGTTGTTCTGTTTTTAGTTTGCTGTTCTCAATCAGCTGTCGGCATTTGTCTAACAGCTGTTGCTGCTGCGCTGCCGGACACAGTGGCCTGGGTGAGGTGAGCAGCGTTTGCCACAGGTTAAGCGCTATACCGGCATTTTTTGGCATGACTTGCCATGCCAGCATAAAAGCAGAGAAAGCTTCCTGCCAGTTACCATGCTGGTATAGATGTACGGCGTTGTTATTTAACTCACGTGGCCCATGCACCATCGCTGCGCGTTCTTGCTGCTCCTGTTGTAAGTATTGCGCCAGCATCGGCTCGGGGTGTTGGGCAGCGCAATAGCTGCTGATCCGGCTAAACAGGGTTTTTGACGCCTCGGTTAGCCCCACTTCGTGTAGCGCTTTGGCTTTATCCAGCGCATCTTCTAAAGAGTGAATATCGTCATCACCGCTAAGTTCGGCCAGCAACTGCCGGGCCTTTTCCCGTTGATCCTGTAAATACAATAATCTGGCCTGTAGTACCTGCAGTGCCTGCTCTGACACCGATGGCGAGAATTGGCGCTGGGCAGTATTAAGTGACAAGGTTGCCTGACGGTTTAAGCGGATCTGCTGCTCGTTATCTTCGCTACTTAGCGCAAAGTCGATACTGGCACGGGCCAGGTTCAGGTAGAGATCGCTTTGCTCATAAATAGAGTGGCGGGCAAATTTCACCATGTCACGGGCTGCACGGTACTGGGTTTCGTAATCGTGGTTTAACCGCGATAGCTGCAGCAGCTTTTGTTGCCGCAGCAAATTGCGTGGCGCTATGTTGGCCGCGGTTAGAATGTGCTGCTGAGCCTGTTGATAATGCTGCTGACGAAATTCCAGATCAGTTAAGCAGTCCAGCGCAAATAAGCGCGTTTCGCTGCGCGCTAACATCTGCTCCAGTTCACTAAAGGCGTCCTGCTCTTGCTGCAGCGCCAGTAAACAACGTACCTTACCAATCCGCGCCCAGCCAAATGGCTGAATATGCAGCATAGCGCGAAAGAAGGTCAGGCTGGCGTTGTAGTCTTGTTGCTGCAGCAAAATATCGCCTTTTACCTTCAGTAGCATTGGATAAAGCTTATGTAGCTCTGGCTGTGCCAGTTGTTGATCCAGCAGTTGTAGCGCTTTGTCGTAATGTTGTAGTTCCAGTAAGTCGTAAACTGGCCTTAAGTGTTGTTTGCGGCTAAGCACCCGTTCAATACGTTGTTGTAAATCACGGATCACGAACGGCTTGGCTAAAAATTCATCCGGTTGTAGCTCCAAGACACTGTGCACCAAAGCTGGGTCGGTATCGGCGCTGATAAAAATTAACCCGCAGCTGAGCTTTTGCAGGCCGGTACTTTTAAGCTCGGCAAATAACTGATAACCGTCTTTACCCTGCGGCAGGTTATAGGCACAGATGATTAAGTCAAAATAGTTTTGTTTACACAGGTTTAATGCGGTCTGAGCACGGTCAGCATAGCTGATATTCTGATAATTTAGCTGCTCCAGCGCATAGCGCAAATAGCTTTGGCTCAGGCTTTGATCATCAATAATTAGAATACGTTCATCACGTTTAACAGCGGGATCCATAATAGCAAAGCAAACCGGCAAGCAAAGTCTGGTTTTACTATAGCAACTTTATCGCAACAAGTAAGGGGGAAAGAGATTTGGTGGATTGTACTAGGTTAGCGCCAATGACAACCGTCTCGTCGTAAAGAGTGGGCGATGCTTTCTTATGGTAATCAGGGATATGGTGGATTGTACTGGGTTGAAGCAGTGGCAACCGAGTCGTAGCAAAGAGTGGGCGGTGCTTTTATTTGATAATCAGAGAAGTGGTGGATTGTACTGGGTTCGAACCAGTGACCCCCGCCTTGTAAGGGCGGTGCTCTCCCAGCTGAGCTAACAATCCATGGGAATATCAAGTTTTTAGTGGATTGCACTAAGTTTGAACCAGTTACAACCGTTTTGTCATGAAGAGCGGGCTGTGCTTCTCATGATTAACCCCAATTGGTGGATTGTACTGGGTTCGAACCAGTGACCCCCGCCTTGTAAGGGCGGTGCTCTCCCAGCTGAGCTAACAATC